>CAJTUT010000055.1 GCA_910579455.1 uncultured Bacilli bacterium | reverse complement strand
GGAAGTCAAGTAATAAACTATTATTACACAAGAAACTTAGACACACCATATACAGTAAAACACTGGCAACAAACAGTAGAAGCAGCAATAAGAGGCAACAGTAATAATCAAGAAGAAACACCATTTGAAGAAATAGAAATAATAAATTTAGCAGAAATAGACATAACAGAGCCAAGAGAAGAAAATAATGAAATATCAGAAGACGGAAACTATGTACTAGTAAATACAGAAAACAAAACAGGAATGACAGGAGCAAGTATAACACCAGAAGTAAAAGAATACATAGGATTTATAAGTCCAAATGCAGAGCAAGTAGAAATACTAGCAGATGGAAGTTTAGAAGTAAATTATTACTATGACAGAAAAACAGACATACCATATATAGTACAACATTGGAAAGAAAACCTACCAGTTGAAAACAATGATGAAACTGTTGAAAACAATGAGGATAACGAAACAAATGAAAACAATAACCCAGATAATATGGAAGAAAATAACCTAGACAATGTACCAGAAGGAAAA
>CAJTUT010000054.1 GCA_910579455.1 uncultured Bacilli bacterium | reverse complement strand
AGAAAAAATAACAGGTGCTTGTCTACTATCGGAAATTGGAAATATTAATCGTTTTAAAGATAGTGGAAAACTAGCGAAGTATGCAGGAATTGCCCCTATTGAAAAAAGTAGTGGTGGAACAGAAAAACAGTTAAAAAATGAGTTTGGAAATCGTGAGTTAAACAGTATGTTTTATAGGTTAGCCTGTAGGAGCATTTGTGCAGGACGAACTGGAAATACCCCAACAAACCCAATTTTTAAAGAATATTATCAAAAGAAAATCAATGAGGGAAAAACCAAACATCAAGCACTTATCTGTATTATGAGAAGAACTTGTAATATCATTTATGGAATGTTAAGAAATGAAACAGAATACATTCCACCAAAACAGTTAGTAGAACAATGTCAAAATTCATTTAGGGAAAGAAAACAATTAGAAGAAGAAAAACTGAAGCAAAAGCTTGAGAAAAAGAAGAAACATTCTCGAAATATAGGGTGAGTATCTACAAGAAGTATGGTAAACTAGTGTTGAGGTGAAACTATGCTTAATGAAAATATTAAATATATCGTTTTTGA
>CAJTUT010000053.1 GCA_910579455.1 uncultured Bacilli bacterium | reverse complement strand
CCCTTCTTTATGAAGTTTGGCTCCACCCAACTTATTAAAATGTTCCTAAAATGATTATAACAAACATTAGTTTTAGTAGCAAGAATTTTATACTAAATTATGACAATTTAATAAACACACTTGTATATTGTCAGAAACAATATACTATATAAGAGGGATTATTTATGAAATTAAAAGTACTAGAAGATAATAATACATTCATTGATATGTATTATTTAGCAGAACCAGGAGTAAGTTATTATATTGAAGATGGCAATGAAAAAATATTATTTGACACAGGATACTCAGCTGTTATTATAGAAAATGCAAAGAAAATGAATATTAATTTGAATGATGTTAACAAATTAGTTATATCGCATGGTCATGATGATCATACCGGTGGTTTAAGATATTTTTTTGAAGGAAAAAGAACTATTGAGTTAATTGCTCATCCAGAATGTTTTGATTATAAAGAAGATTCAACTGGCTTATATATTGGAAGTCCTTTATCTAAGGAAGAACTATCGAAAGTTTGTCGATTAAATTTATCTAAAAAACCAGTTCAAATTAGTGAACATATTACCTATTTAGG
>CAJTUT010000052.1 GCA_910579455.1 uncultured Bacilli bacterium | reverse complement strand
TATGAAAAATCAGATATTAGAAAACAAGGAAATTTTGTATCAGCTTATACTTATAGTACAGCAAGTTCAACAAAATGTATCACAGGAGAAGAGGAGACATGTAAGAAAAGTACATGCTATAAAAGTAAAACAAGTGGAAGTTGTAAAGCAGGAGATATTATAAAATACAAAGTAAATGATACAGATATAGTAACCTTCCATGTAATGTATGATAATGGCTCAACGCTTACAATGCAATCACAAAAAAATACAATAAATAATACAGAATGGTATAAAGATGATGATGATAATAGTAAAGGACCATTAACGGTATTACCAGCCTTAGAGAAAGCAACAAAAGGGTGGAGTAATGTCAATAATCAGACATATACGATGGGAAGTACAGATTTTAATGGAAATGCTGCTACACGATGTTACGATGGTGGTACTAGATTAATATGTGAAGGCAATCAATATACCTTACCAGAAAGAATAGGAAAAGCAAGAATGATAACGGCTCATGAAGCAGCAAAGTTAGGTTGTACAGAAAGTAATAAAACCTGTCCCATATGGATGTATAACTATTTATATAAATCAAATAATTATGGAGGAACACAGAATGATGATTCTACATATGGAAATC
>CAJTUT010000051.1 GCA_910579455.1 uncultured Bacilli bacterium | reverse complement strand
TGTAGCGTTACAATTGATGTGACACCACTAATATAGAAAAAAAGCAATAAGTCGTATAAAATATTAATTAAACAGAAAATTATACGAAAGGACTTATTGCTTATGACTAGTATATCACATACTCAACGTTATATTCCACATGATTTGAATACAAAATTCTATTCAGTTAACTTATATAGAAAGGGGTATCCTATTTCTTTCGTTTGTAGAAGATATAAAATTTCTAAATCTTCTCTTATGCGATGGAATCGTAAATTTGATGGTTCTAAAGATTCTTTAATCGATAAATCTCATAGACCTATCTCTAAACACCCCAATGCTCACACTGATACTGAAATTAAATGGATCAAAAATCTTATTAGAAGAAATCCTCATATTTCTATGTCAGAATTATATGGGAAATTAAGAGTTGATTATGGGTATTCTAGACATGCTGCCTCTTTATTTAGATTCCTTAGAAAAATCGGGTTCTATGTTAATAAAGAAAAACATAAAAAGTATGTTCCTAAACCCTATGATACTCCTACTGATATTGGCATAAAATGGCAACTTGATGTTAAATATGTTCCTAAACAATGTTACTCTGGTACTGATAAAGAAAAATTTTATCAATATACAGTCATCGATGAAGCAACTCGAGAAAGATTTATTTATCCTTATAAAGAACAATCTTCTTATTCTACTGTTGATTTTATTAAAAGATCTATTATTTATTTTGGATATAAACCTAAAATTATACAAACT
>CAJTUT010000050.1 GCA_910579455.1 uncultured Bacilli bacterium | reverse complement strand
CCGATTTTCCCCACACCCCTTATCGGCTCTTTTTAATTGTAAGTAACTATTCTTTTATAAAAGACTTAATTTGTTATAAGAAAGAAAAGCCCCTTTTTTTACTATAGAAAGATATTTATTCTTATATAGATTATAAATAGTACTCATACATTATAAAAAGATAACCTTATTGGGCGAAGCCCCGATTTTCATTTTTTTAACTGCTTTTTTCACTGTTCAAAAATTGTTTCAAAAATGAAAATCGGTTTGTTCTTGACTAAGATTATTATTTTATATCAGTTAAATTATTGATTATTGGATATTTAGAATTTGAATTTTTATTACGATCCATTCTTATTGGAATTAATTTGTATTCTTTGGCAATATCTAAATTCTTTTCACTATCATCAATAAAAATTGCTGTTCCTTCTTTATATTGGATATCATTTTTTAAGATTTCAAAAAGTATTTTATCTTTTTTTCGATAGCCGTAAAATGTAGAAATTATCATTGGCTTAAAATATTTATCTATGTCAATGTCTTTTAATATTCTTTTTATTGAAGGAAAATTATCTGATAATATTACTAGTCTATATTTTTTAGATAAGGTTTCTAAAGCATCTTTTACATCACTATAAAATGTATATCTGTTATTATCATAGGTTATACTTTTACTCATTTTTGAAAGAAGCTCATCAGACATTTTACTATAATTTATATCTTCTAATGATTTTTTATAATAATTATAAAACATAGAATATTCTTCTTCCTCTGTTTGTAGACTTATTTCATTAACAAGTTCATAATTATTTTTTAAGGAAAGTTTAAATTCTTCCATATCTATTTTATTTTTTAAAAGGTCATTAATATAAGGGGTTATAAACCAATGTCCTGTAGTAGGTTTTAAAAATACACCTCCTATATCAAAAACGATATATTTAATATTTTCATTAAGCATAGTTTCACCTCAACACTAGTTTACCATACTTCTTGTAGATAC
>CAJTUT010000049.1 GCA_910579455.1 uncultured Bacilli bacterium | reverse complement strand
TGTAGTGTTACAATTGATGTGGCACCATGAGAGTATACAAAAAGCGATAGATACTTTAAAATGTTAATTGAACAAACACATTTATAAAGAAAGGATCTAATCGCTATGACTAGTATATCACATTCTCAAAGATATTTACCACATGATTTAAACACTAAATTTTATTCTGTTAAATTATATAGACAAGGTTACTCTATAGCCTTCATTTGTAGAAGATATAAAATCTCTAAGCGCTCCCTTCTAAGATGGAATAAAAAATTTGATGGTACTAAAGAGTCTCTTATTGATAAATCTCATCGTCCTCTTTCTCCTCATCCTAATGCCCATACAGAACAAGAATTAAAATGGATTAAAGATTATTTAAGAAGAAATCCTCATATTTCCATGTGTGAACTGTATGGTAAATTAAGAACTGAAAAAGGTTATTCTAGAAATGCTTCTTCTCTTTTTAGAGTTCTTCGTAAAATGGGTATGTATGTGAATAAAGAAAAGAAAGAAAAATATACTCCCAAAAAGTATGATACTCCTTCCAATATTGGTATAAAATGGCAAATGGATGTGAAATATGTTCCTAAATGTTGTTATTCTGGTAGTGATAGTCAAAAGTTTTATCAATATACTATGATTGATGAGGCTTCTCGTGAAAGATTTATTTATCCTTATCAGGAACAATCTTCTTATTCTACTATTGATTTTGTGAAAAGAGCCATCGTCTATTTTGATTACCAACCCCAGATTATCCAAACTGATAATGGAGCAGAGTTTACTCATATTTCTAAGACTGATAGGATACATCCTTTAGATATATTATTAAATCAATTAAATATTACTCATCAACTCATTAGGCCTAGAACACCTAGACATAATGGTAAGGTAGAAAGAAGCCATAGAAATGATCAAAATAGATTTTACAATTTCTTATCTTTCTATTCTTATGATGATTTGAAAAAACAAATGAAATCCTATTTAAAAAGAAGTAATAATATTCCCATGCAAGTTTTAGGCTGGCTATCTCCACTACAAATGAGAGAACAAATTAAAAAACAATATCATAAATAATTAGCATTTTCATTCTATCATATCGCTTTTCTTTTTTTCACCTTTTGGGTGTCACATCATTGAC
>CAJTUT010000048.1 GCA_910579455.1 uncultured Bacilli bacterium | reverse complement strand
AGTTGTTCTTTAGGCTCATCAAATTTTTGCTTTATCATAGGCAAGAAGAATTGATTTACAACAGAGTCATATTCTACTAATTCACTAATGAATGATTAAAGTAGTCATTTATAACTTTTTCTTTAAACTCAATTTTGCAGTCATTACAATAATAGTAAAAATAAGCATTGCCATTTTTCTTTGTAGTTGCTTTTCCACCTAAAATCCTATTACATTTAGGACACTTCAATTTTTGTAAGTATAAATATGTCAATGTTCTTTGATAACTCCTAGAGTTTTTCTTTTTCTGCACTTGACAATCCGCCCACATTTCTTTTGAGATAATAGGTTCGACTACATCTTCATAGTAAATAGGATGTTTAGTTTTCTTGCCATGAACAAAATCACCCTTATATATTTCATTTTCTAAAATACCCATAATCGTTGAATCTCGCCAGTTATCTTTTTCTAATACTTTTTCTTCATTTAATAGATTGCTTATTTTTTGATAAGAATAACCGTTATAATATAAATCAAATATTCTAATTACAATATCTTTAGTAGAATAATCAACTACCAATTTTTTATCTTCTCTTTTATAGCCTAGTGGTGCAACATGGGGAATATGTCCATTTTTTATTGCACCTGCTAGACCTATTTTTGTTCTTTCGCTAGTTCTTTCAATTTCATTTTGACTTACACTCATTAAAAGCCTTGAAATCATTTTGCCATTCGCATTTGTAGTATTTATTTCATCATTAGCACAATCAATATAAGCATTATTTTCGTCTAAAAAGGTTATCAGTTTTTCCCAGTCAAATATACTTCTAGTTATTCTATCTAGTTTTAGAGCAACAATAGTATTTATCTTTTTAGCTTTAATATCACTTTTTAATCTTTCAAACTCTGGTCTATAATTACCAGTTTTAGCACTTATTCCAGCATCTTCGTAATAGTCTATTATCTCATAACCCTTAAACTTACAAAAAGTTTCTAATCTTTCCTTTTGTTCTGGAAGACTAAATCCCTCACGTGCCTGATCTTCTGTTGAAACTCTTAAATATAATCCACATTTTTTCTTTTCTTCGTTCAATTCTTAAACCTCCAATCTAACAAAAAAGAGACATCAAAGTACACGAGTACCCTTGACATCTCTTAAATCCATTTATCGTAAAATAGAATATAATGCAATATAATATAATCTTTTCAAAGTACTCATATATATAACTCTTGCAGAGTCAATATAATTTTTTCATTGATTATATTATACTACAATTTTAAGAAATGTCAAATATTTACAATTATATATTTTTTAAATAATCTTCTAACTCTGATAATTTAATCTTTTTAGTTAAGTTAGTAATATAAATGTCATTTGAATAATTGAAAACTAAAAAAG
>CAJTUT010000047.1 GCA_910579455.1 uncultured Bacilli bacterium | reverse complement strand
CTATTTAAATTTTTATTATATACTAATTTTATTTTGTTCAATTAATAGAATAAATCTTATAAAGGTCCCTGTTAAATATATTAAGTAGTCTATCTCTATTTCCTTTATCATATCATTGTGTTTAGCATTATGATTATTATAATCGGTATATAAAATAAATAGTTTAGTGTACATATTACTTATTTCTGACGAAATACAATTATCTTTAAAATATTTACCTAGATTAGATTTTTGATTTTCTAAAGACTTATCATTATCAAATAATTGTTTAAACATAAATTCTAAGCTTAATCTTAATTCATCAACAATAATTCTAAGTCTATTATCTATTCTCTGCATTCTTAATGCATTAGAAAAATGCTCTTTTGTTTTTGGATAATTATCTAACCAATTTAATACATCTACTATTAATTTTTCATCGAACAACTCAATATCAGTCGGATAAATTTTGTATGATTCATCTTTTATAATTCGTACTTTCGTATTAGATACTTTAAATATTTCTGCAATTTTTTTTGCTAAATTACTATTTGAAATTTTACCTTCAAAGTTATAATTTAAACACAATTCCAAGAAAAAAAGTAAAGTATTGTAATCAGTTAAATTATTCATATTTAAACAATTAATATATTTATATAAATCGGTATCTGTAAATTTTGAAGAATATGTAGTTTTTCCATAAATTCCTAATGATATTGATATGTTCATGCAAAAAGTGTTAATATAGGTTCTTTTTGCAAGGATTGTATATGAGTCATTAAAATTAGCTTTATTAAGTTCGTTCTCTAAAGTTAATAAACATCGATTTTTTAGTTGTTCTCTATGTTCTTTTGTATCAATTATATTCCATCGTTTATTAAATGATTCTTTTTGACTAAACATCTTACTATTATTTATTGTAATATTAATTTCTCTTAATTTTGTCATAACATCACCTTTAAATATTATATAATAAGTTTTAGTGTTAATCCACTATACTAAAAACGATTGTACTTTTTAATCATGAAAATTATTTCTAATATTAATTTCTATTTTTGATTATTAATGCTATAATTTTGTTATATATACTAATTAGAAAGTGGGATTTGGAAAATGACAATAATAGGAATTGTAGGGAAACCAACAAATGATAGTAGATCACTATGGACTAAACAAAAAATAACTGATGATTTTAGAAAAATAATCATTAAAAATGGAGCTGTAGCAATAGGAATATTACCAACAAATGTTGATTATAATGAGGCTATGACACAACATGAAAAAGAAAACTTTCATAAGATTCTAAATTTATGTGATGGTTTTATATTACAAGGTGGCTGGCAAACGGGAAATCATGAAATATATGTTGCTAAATATGCTATAGAAAATGATATTCCCTTATTAGGAACTTGCTGTGGACTTAATAATATTTTATTTTCACAAGGAGATACTGTTCAAAAAGAAAAGGATGAATCGCATAATATATATGATAGAATTTATAGACATGATATAGTAATTGATGAAACATCAAAATTATATAAACTACTTGGAAATAATAAAACAGTTGGTGTTAATAGCATTCATAATGTAATGATAAAAGATAGTGATGTTAATCACTTTGATATTGTTGCACATGACTCAAATGGATTTGTCGAAGCAGTAGAATTAAAAAATAAAAAATTCTGTTTAGGCCTAAAATGGCATCCTGAAATAATGGAAAATGATTTAAATATGCAAAATCTATTTAATCATTTTATCAAATCATGCGATGAATATCATGAAAATAAAAGGTAATAATTATATTAAAATCAAAAGAA
>CAJTUT010000046.1 GCA_910579455.1 uncultured Bacilli bacterium | reverse complement strand
TTGTTCAATTAACATTTTAAAGTATCTATCGCTTTTTGTATACTCTCATGGTGCCACATCAATTGTAACACTACACAAAACGATTACAACTATAAGATAACCTCTTGCGAAAAGTTAGAATATGTTGTATTATAAACAAACAAGTATTTGTAGTATTAATGAGTGCCTAAACAGATTATTAATCACTAATGTTTTTGCATATTTCATAGTTTTATATTATAATAAAGTAACGTTTGCAGGGGAGGTATAATAAAATGAAGAAAGAACAAAATAATGCGGAAATAATAGATGCTTATCCAATAGTTGATGATCAAGGATCTACAATTTATGTTGATCAAGAAGAGTACAAAAAATACATTTCTGAGCAAAATAAGAAACAGGAAGAAGTGGATTTTGATAAAGTAAGTTCATCTTTTATTCCTGGTACTACAATTTTAAGGCCAAAGAATCGATATGATGTAGAACAAGAGGGAATTTGTAATAGTTATGAAGAGTATTTAGAGAACTACTATGAAAAGCATTTTGGTAAATACTATAAAGATGAAAAGATTCCTGGAACGCAAGTAAATAAACCAAGAGATCGATATATATATGAAACAGATGAGCAATACAATAGGTTTTTAGCTAATCTAGCTAACTATTATAAAAGCAAACTGGGATCAGAAACTATGCCTGATGAGGAAAAAGAGGAAAAGAAAAAATCGAAAAAACTATTTGGAAGAATATCTGCTATTATAACGGCTGTGGCAGTTTCAGTTGCATTAGTAATTGCTGGATTAGTAACCTCATTTGTAAAAAGAATAATTTCTCCATCTAATGATAATAGTAAAGCTCCAAAAAAGGAAAGCAGTGAAAATATTAAAAGTAGAGGTAATATAGTTTCTTTGATTAATAACTCAAATATTTATACAGAGAAAAAGATGTTTTTAATAAAAACATGGGAGTATTTATATAAATACAATAAGGACTATGCAAATAAGCATATTGAATCTAAGACAGACACTAGACTTGCTTTAAGATGGGATGAAGTAGTATCACAACAATTGGTATATAATAAATATTCTAAGGATGGATTAAAGAAAATATTTGATGTGTATGAATTTGATAAAAATATTTTATTTAATGCCTATAAAGAAGGAGTCAACCAAGAAATACAAGCACATATAGTACAGACTACTCCACTAAATAAACAAAATTTAATTCAGAGCGATAAGGGTAAACAGTTTTATATGAACTATGAGGCTTTAATTATCCAATTTAATAATCAAAATAGTGAAACAAAAAAAGAAGCAATCGCTAAAGAGTTTTATACAAAGTTAAGAAAAGACTTTAATTTTGATATGACTAAAGATAATAGTAATTTTAAATCATATAAATTATCTGTTCTTCCAATGGTTAATGCAATGAATAAAATGTGTAGAAATTTAGATAAAAAATATGTTTTTAGCAAAGAAGAATTAAGCCTATTTAATGATTTTTGTTTTAAAAGGGTAAGGAATACATTAAGTCAAGATATGAAAACATTACAATCTGGAGATGTTAAGGACAACAGAACGTTTGAATTTTTCGAAGATGCTGCAATGGATACATTAGAAAAAGAAGAGATATATGAAGTGAAGGATTCAAAAAGGGATATTTCGGATCATAAAGAGTATGACATGAATATGAGTTGTTTTAGGAAAAAGAAGAAAGATAATAGTCAAAGTCGAATAAATATAAAAGTCACACAAGAAACGAATAACAATAAAAATTCTAAGGAAAGTTCAAAGTCAAAACAAAAAAAGATAGTACCAACACTGGAAGCAACAACAACACCAGAAGCAACAGCAACACCAGAGGCAACAACAACACCAGAGGCAACAACA
>CAJTUT010000045.1 GCA_910579455.1 uncultured Bacilli bacterium | reverse complement strand
GGTAGAGCCGTACTGTGGGCAGCTGGAAGTGGAATACAAGGACGGTGTTTTCCGTGCGGCAGTGGTGATGTATGGGTGCTATGGGGAAAATACTTAGAGTTTTTATAAGTGATAAATTTAGAAAATCTGATGTGAGGGTGATTTTAATGGAATCTTTATCTCGGAAATTGACAGACTATATATTAAAAAAAGAGTTAATTAACAAGAGTAATTATGAAATATATTTATATGGTTTTCAAATTTTTTTAGAGCTTTCTTTAAGCATATTATGCAGTATTATCATTGCAGTCGTTCTTGACATGAAGATAGAATGTATTTTTTTCTTCCTTTTTTTTATTCCCTTGCGTTCTTACAATGGCGGTCTTCATATGGATCGTTACTTGTCGTGTTTTCTGCTGTCATGTACAACTCTGACACTCACATTATTAATTGTAAAACACTTTACGATAGGACCAATATTTTCATATTTTCTATATGCCATATCTGTTTTTATAATTATAATAACAGGACCTATCAACCACCCAAACAGAGAGGTCAACTCGGAGGAAAATATCCGATTTAAAACAAAAACCAATATTACTTTAGCATTAGGCTTTATCATATCAATTGCATTTTTAGTATTAGGCAATCATAGGTATTTATTTTTGGAAGCACTTGTATATGCACTTGTTTCATCAACTCTTTTAATCGGGCAATTGAAATATGTACAAAAAAGCAAAAAAGGAGTTGAGACGCATAATAATAAATAGTGCTTTAGAAATAATACATATTTGTATATAACTATTTTTCAAAATAGCTAACGGATATAAATTTCCCTACGGAATCCAGCACATCATATGTACAAATATCTAATTCCCTCGCCCAACGTTTTAATTCCTCAAAATTTGGTAAAAGATATGCTGTCCCCTTATTCGTAGATACATTGTAGCAAATAAATATATAATGAGTTGCTGATGAATCTGATTGCACCTGCATCTTTATTACTTTTTCTCCATTTTTCTGCGCACTCTCATTAAAGTCAAAATGACATACTTCTTCATCACTACTCAAAAAAAACACTTTTTTCGTGGATTTCGTACATATATCCTCTGTGCCCTTTAATGATATTTTGTCATCATTGGTGTTGTTACTCAATTCTAAGACAACAGTTCCAACATATATTTCCCCAATACCTTTTGCCATTAACTCGCTGTTTTGTTCGACCATCTCAATACATCGGCATTCACAATTATCACATGTTAAAATATACTGCATTATTTATTCCTTTCTGCGTGTCTACACTATATATTTTTTAATCAACTTCACTATTTTGAAAAACATCTAATAATCAATAATTATACGTAATTTATACAAAAAAATCAAACATGTCTTTTTTAACTTTAGATTACTGCCTTTAGTATCATGAACCGTATAACTAATATTTAGGGAGCACATTAGAACAATATGCTCCCTAAATCCGCATTATTAATACTCATTCTCTATAATCTTTCGGTTTTTCTGCCGCAGCATCAACAGCATTTATTAAGTTTTCTCGTACTCCCCTTTTATTCTGCTTCTGTCAAAGTTAGCAACCCCCATTTCAAATGGGGGTTTAATTGTAACCCCTCCGGGGTCTATTACTGGTTCCGCCAGAGGCGGGTTCGCTATCACCATTAGTACTGGTTGCCTCCGGTGGAGGCTCTTTTACTTTGTGGCTTCCCCTAACTTATCATTTTCTTCTTGTTCCCGGATATAATTTCGAATCGTCTCCTCATTTACATTCCCGACTGTCGCCACATAATATCCTCTCGCCCATAAATGTCGGTCTCCCCATTTTGTCCGCATCTCCGGATGTCTGTCATAAAACATCAGGGCACTCTTCCCTTTCAGATATGACATGACTTCTGATACGCTCATCTTGGGCGGTATTGCCACGTACATATGAATATGATCCACACATACTTTCCCTTCAATAAGCTGTATCCCTTTCATCTCACATAATTTTTTGATGATCTCCACTAAATCCCTTTTATTGCTTCCA
>CAJTUT010000044.1 GCA_910579455.1 uncultured Bacilli bacterium | reverse complement strand
ATCAAGTATTACCTGTCTTACTTTAGTTGTAGCACCGAGCAACATTCCACGTGTGTGGTGTGGGTCTGAGTGTAAGGTAGTCTTAATATGGAGTAAGTGTTGTTGTAAGGTTACTAATTTTCATTACTCATATCACATTCTACCCTAACTCTAACCTTTTTTATTACTTTTTTCTTAAAATTTCCGTCTTTATCTCTATCGTAAGCTATAAAATTTTGTTGGTCTATAAAATCTAATAACACTATATTTCTATAATCTTGTGTTAATTTGTTTCGTTCCACTATATGCTCTTTTGAAACATCTTTTTCTTTCTTAAACATATTTGAATGAGTTTTTACAATAAATCTTAACATATATGGGTCTGCTCTGCCACTTTCATTATACCCTCCAACAATAATATAGTCAACAAGTGTGTCAAAGACATCTATATCAAATTCTTCCATAATAGCGTTAGTGTCAAAAACTTTTTTTAATTTCTTTATGCCTCTTTCTATGCTGTCGTCATCTTCCATATTTGCTTGAATTTCCATTATTTTAGTGTCTACTTCTTTTATTTTTAATAAACACTCATCTTTCTTTTCTGTATAAATATCTTTTGTAATTGTACCATCTAGCATATAGTCTAATAACTTATTGCATTTATTTTTTAATTCTTCTTTTTGTGTTTCTAGTTTCTTTATATTATCTTTTGGAGAATTGCTTTTCATTAGACTTGATATATTATTTAGGAAATTGTCTACTAATAATTTGTTATCATTACATAGTAGTTTATATGCGTCTACAAATGACTTTTCTAATACATCTGCTCTCATTATTTTACATTTATTACAAAACTCTTTTCCTAGTTTACTTGCTGTTTGACATAGCCAAGCAGGTTTTGGATTTGCTGTTGTATATAGACTTCTTCTTGTAAAGGTACTTCCACAAAATCCACATCTAATTCTATTACTCATTGGGTATTTTCTTCCTACATTTCCAACTTTCCTACTTGCTGACCTGCCTCCGTTTCTTTCTTTCATTATTTGTTGTACTTTTTCAAATGTTTCTTCGTCTATTATTGCCTCGTGATGATTAGAAATATAATACTTATCTTCCTCTCCCATATTAGATAATCTTTTATGACTAATTGGGTCTATTGTAAATGTTTTTCCTTGTAGTACATCTCCTTTGTATTTTTCATTTTTTAGTATTTTTCTTACTGTTGTTTCGCACCATACAGCTTTTCCCTTTGGTGTTTTTATTCCCAGTTTAGTTAATTGTCTTGATATACTTTCTGCTCCAAATCCCTCTAAATATTTTTCATAAATTAGTCTAACAATTTCTGCCTCTTGTTCATTTATAGTTAAAGTGTTATCTTCTGGATTATAAGTATAACCTAAACAACCACCAAAGCCAATTAGTTCTCCTCGTTCCTTTTTCATTTTTAGTCCTAATTTTACGTGTGTAGATGTATTTTCGCTTTCTTGTTGTGCTACTGAACTTAATATTGTTAATAGTAATTCTCCTGACATTTCTAATGTATTTATTCCTTCTTCTTCAAAAAATACAGCTACATTATGCTCTTTTAACATTCTTACATATTTTAGTGTGTCTACTGTATTTCTTGCAAATCTTGATATTGACTTTGTCATTATCATATCAAATTTATCATCTAAAGCGTCCTGTATCATTTTCATAAAGTCATTTCTTTTATAGTCTAATGTACCAGAAATTGCCTCATCTGGTAAGTACCCCTATGTGCGAACCAACATTTTAAACTAGAACATATATAGATCTTAAAAAATTCATATATTAGATACATTCTTTATTAAGGTTCTATTTCATTTCCTTTGTTTTTTTGTTTTTTAATTTCTAGTTTCTTTTCCATTTTTTTTAATTTATTAAATGTTTGTATTGAAATTTGAGTTCCTTTATTTATCCAACTAGCTACTGTGTTTTCATTTACTTTTACTATTTTAGCAAATTGCCTTATATTTAAATTGTTTTCTTTCATATATTGTTTTATTTTTTCATTTGGATTAGTATTTAAAAATTTTATATATTCTGGAACTTTTACTTTTTCTTCATTCATACCTAATATTTTGATTATTTTATTAACCATATCTTGATTTTGAAATTTCAATCTTTTATTT
>CAJTUT010000043.1 GCA_910579455.1 uncultured Bacilli bacterium | reverse complement strand
TTTGTTCAATTAACATTTTAAAGTATCTATCGCTTTTTGTATACTCTCATGGTGCCACATCAATTGTAACACTACAAATTGATTTGAAAATTCTTGCTTTTTTCTTTGAAAAAAAATGAAAATATGATATAATATGCAAGAAGGAAGTGGTAGTAGTGACTGAATTAAAAGATATTAAAGGAATAGGTCCCAGGGCAATTTCTTTACTTCACAAAATAAATATTCAAACAGTAGAAGATTTGGTTACTCATTATCCTTTTCGCTATGATGTTTTAGAACGTGGTGACTTAAGTAAGACAGAAGATGGTGAACATATTGTAATCGATGGAAAAATTGAAAGTGTTCCTATTTTAATGCGTTTTAAAGCAGGACTTAATAAAATGAATTTTAGATTAGTTACTTCCTCTGGGGTTGTAGGAGTTTCTATATTTAATAGGGCATTTTTAAAAAGTAAGTTAGAAGTAGGGATTGGTATTACAGTAATTGGAAAGTTTGATAAGAAGAAAAATATCATAACAGCATCAGAAATTAAGCTGGAGACATTATCTAATAAAGTAAAAATAGAACCTGTTTATCATTGTACAAATGGACTTACTAATAAGAATTTAGCTACTTATATTAATATGGCGATTTTAATGTATGGAAAAGAAATTCCAGATTATATTCCAACCACTTATATTGAAAAGTATCATTTTTTAAATAAGAAAACGGCTCTAAATATTATCCATAATCCATCCACAGAAGAGAAATTAAAAGAGGTAAAAGTAAGGTTGAAATACGAAGAATTGTTTGCTTTTATGTTGAAAATCAATTATTTGAAGTTAGAGAATAAAAAACATAATCAGGGACTTAACCGAGTAATTGATAAAGAAAAGTTAGACCAATTTATTAAGAATATTCCATTTGAACTTACTCATGATCAGTTGCAAGCAATTGATGAGATTATTGGTGACTTAGAAAGTAAAAATAGAATGAATCGTCTTTTGCAAGGAGACGTTGGGAGTGGAAAAACAATTGTTTCTTTTGTTGCCATGGTTGCAAACTATTTAAGTGGATATCAAAGTGCCTTGATGGCACCTACTGAAATTTTGGCAGTACAACATTATAATAATTTAAAGGATTTTCTAGCAGATTCAGAGATTGAGGTTGCTCTTTTAACGGGGTCTACTCCTAAAAAGGAAAAATTGGAGATTTATGGGAATTTGAAAAATGGAAATATCCATATTGTAATTGGTACCCATGCTTTGATACAGGAAGAAGTAGAATATCAAAATTTAGGTCTGGTGATCACAGATGAGCAACATCGTTTTGGTGTAAACCAAAGAACCAATTTACAAAATAAAGGTTTAAAACCCGATATTTTATATATGAGTGCAACTCCTATTCCTAGAACCTATGCATTGACAATATATGGAGATATGGACATGTCTATTATTAAGGAAAGACCAAAGGGACGACAACCAATTACAACTTATGTTAAGCATAATGATGAGATTAAAGATGTGTTACAAATGATGTTTGAGCAGTTAAAAGAGGGTCATCAAGTTTATGTTATTGCACCCTTAATTGAGGAAAGTGAAAATTCAGATTTAGCAACTGTTTGTAAACTAAAAGACCAAATGACGTTAGCCTTTGGAAAGAAATATAAAATCGATATTATTCATGGAAAAATGATTGGTGGAGCAAAGGATTTGATTATGCAGGAGTTTGCTCAGGGAAAAATTCAAATTTTAATATCTACAACAGTTATTGAAGTAGGCGTTGATGTTCCAAATGCTACTACAATGGTCATATTTGATGCTAATCGTTTTGGTCTTTCTACGCTTCATCAATTACGTGGGCGCGTAGGACGCGGGAGTGCGAAATCCCAGTGTATTTTGATTAGTAGTACTGATACCAAGCGATTAGAGATTATGAAGGAAGTAGATGATGGTTTCATTATTAGTGAGGAAGATTTCAAATTAAGAGGTCATGGGGATTTATTTGGGACTAAACAAAGTGGAGATATGGAGTTTAAAATTGCTAATTTAAGAAGTGATTACAAGATTTTACTTCAAGCAAAGAAGGATTCAAAGGAGTACTTATTAAGTAAGGAAAGTAGAGAAGAACGAATCAAAAAAGATCTAATTGAAACAATTAATAGTAATTCTGTGTAGTTGTCAATGATGTGACACCTAAATAAGTCGAAAAAAATATTAATTGGGAAGCGATGCAATTGCAGAAGCT
>CAJTUT010000042.1 GCA_910579455.1 uncultured Bacilli bacterium | reverse complement strand
CGAAAACAGTACAGGCAGAATGTAGAGCCTGAATATTCATGGTTAATATCTTACCAGCAATGGAATTACTTTTCTAGGCACCTTGTTATAAATCGCTTACCTTTAATCACACTATATAGGCAGAATGAGAGCTTTTATCACGTGGGTAATAATGTCGAAATTTAGGATATCCCTGTTCACTTTTCAAATCCTTTTTCCCATTACGATGAAGTGGCATTTTCCATTTCCTGCCTATACTAGCGATCTGTTTTGTATTATAACCTAATTGTTTTTTATGCTCGCGTCGCTTTTTAATATATCCATATTTGATTGCAGCAAGAACAAAGGTGAAACTGCCTGTAATTCTAGTCTTATTAGTGGTAACGATGGTTGCTCTGATGATGACGCATTTGAGATAGTTGAAGATTTTATTATGTCATACCCTAGAATAATGCCATTAAAAAAATAATTATAAGGAGATATATTGTGGGAAAAATAAAAAAAGGAATACTGCTTATTTTTATACTATTTTTAGTAATAGTAGGAATTAATTTTTATCACTTTTTTATTATGCCAAACGATTATGAAGTATTGCATATCTTGTTAGAAGATTCTCAAAATAAAATGTTAAACACAACAGAGGAAAAAAATGGATGTATTCCTTATCAAATTTTAGATGGAAATTTATATTATGAAGAAGATGGCTTTTATCAATATAATTATAATAAAAGAAAAAAGAAAAAGTTGTGGGGAGGAGAAATAGGTGATTTTAAAATATTAAGGGGAAAAGTTTATTATGCAAAATGGAATAATAGTAAAAGTGATTATAATGTCTGGAATGTGGAGTGTCGTAATCTAGAGAATTTGAATAAGGAACAATTGATTGAGGGAGTATCGGATTATGTTTTTAGTGGTGAGTTTGTATTTTTTTCTCGTATTGTTGGAGGAAAAAGATACATCTATCAATACGATATTAAATCCGCAAATTGTAATGAAATTTTTTCCTTTGATGAGTTCGATCAAAAAAGAGAATTTGTGGCAGGAGATATGATACTAGTCTTAGGTAATAATTTAATTTTCGAGGGAAATGGGAGAAAGTATATAACTTCATATAATATAAATACAAATAAATGGAGTATAAGTTTTAATTTTAGTTTTCAAGAACAACAATTGTATTTTAGAATTTTAGATATTCAGGCGAAGGGAGATTTTTTATATGTTCAGGGGACGGTTTGCGACAATACAAAATCTAATATTGCGGGACCTTATGTTGTAAAAGATGCTGAGAAAAATGGGATTTGGCAGGTTGATATTAACACAGGAAAACAGAAACATTTGACAAAAACTGTATATTATGGAGGTATCTATATATTGGATAATATACTATATGGAATTGATAATGGCAAATACGAGAAGATAGGAAGAAATTAGTTATAAATACAATGTTTGAAGGTTTCGTATAATTAAATATAAACATTCAACGGCTGGGATCTTCTATTTCACGAATAAAATTGGCAAAATAGTAGAAAAATTCATCTCCCAATGATTGATGTATTTGTCTGTCAATTCAATAGATCAGAATACGTTACTATATGTGAAGATTATATTGGATACGATTTACCGGTTGGTAAGGGAAAATTAGAAAATCCAAAATATAAATTAACAAAACAAAGTAAAAATGATTTTTCGGGAGTATAGGCATGCAAATGTTGAAAATGGATTTGGTTTTAGGAGTAATCAAGTTAAATTAATAGAAGTATATGATGGTAATGATGAATGGGATGATTTTGGAGGAATATTTTGGGTTAGAGATAAAAACATTTGATTTTTTGGGGACCAGTTTATTTTTTTGGGAAAAAGTTGAGTAGAAAGGGAAATATAAAAATGCAAAAATCTAGAGAGGTTTGGTTCCCTTATGCTCATCTGACGAATGACTAATGTAACGTAACCCTTTACGATGGAATATTGGACTATAGTCAAGAAGAAGGTAGAATTAGTGAAGATAAGTATCCTTGGGTTAAAGATATTTCTTATTCTCAAATTAGAATTTATAAAAAGGGAACGACTGTAATAGGTTCGCAGAAAGTATATGTATATGAACTGAGAACGAGGGCAATGACTTTGCATAGATATTCTGCTGAACTTCAGAAAATTCTACTGAGGGCTCAGAAAGAAGCAAATAAGGAGGAAAAGGGTAAAAAAAGATCAAAGAATCCCCCTGCTCGTAGGCAAAAATGTAATTCTAAAAAAGAAGCTTATCAAGCAGCAAAGAGGGCGGGAAAAGGAAAAGAGCCAATACATCATCCAAATAATTCAGGTCAGGGGCCTCATTATCATCCTAATGTAAATAATAATCAAAGGCTAACACCTAAAAAACCTAGTGTACTGACATATTGATATTTACATAAATATTTCTGGTAATTGTTGCCGTTTTGCGGTATAATAAAAGAAACGGCGGTGATTACTATGGCAAGACCTAAAAAG
>CAJTUT010000041.1 GCA_910579455.1 uncultured Bacilli bacterium | reverse complement strand
GTAGCGAAAAGATATTATAGATTATTCATATGTCTTTTTCAATTATGAAATGTTGCACTTCAAACTTAAATTAACAAGAGTAAGAAAATTTGACAAATTTTATAATTTGTGCTATAATGTGTGTACTTTGAAGATATAGGGGATCTTCAGAAGACTATTTTAGTATAGGGGGTTGAATATATATGAATCATTCTTATATATTTGAGTATTTAGAGGAAAATGACTTTAGAAAAAAGGAAAGATCTTTAAGAAAGTATAATATGTTAGCCTATAAGAAATTAACATTTAGTTTTTATCCTGAGCTTCGTAAAGGGAACTTTTTAGGAGAAGAAGTAAGCAAAGATAGTAAAAATAATACTACTTCTTATGAATTGAAACTACCTACAGATAAATTATTTACTAAAGTTCATGGAGAAATAAGATTACATTATACTGTATATCTCGATAAAAAAGTAATATTATTAACGAATATTACTCCAGAAGGGATTTTAGATGAAGGGCATAGAGCTGAACTTTCTACTTATAAAGGTGTTATGATTTCTAAAACAGATCCAGAACGCGATATGTTTAAAATTAATTTATTAAATATGCTAGGAAAATAGAGAATTTTCTCTATTTTTTATTGCACTATTTTAAAATATGTGGTATCATTAAAAAGCAATGGACCCTTAGCTCAGTTGGTTAGAGCATTCGGCTCATAACCGAACGGTCATTGGTTCGAGTCCAATAGGGTCCACCATTTTATTATTTGCGAGTATGGCGGAATTGGCAGACGCGCTAGACTTAGGATCTAGTGTCTTAGACGTGCAGGTTCAACTCCTGTTACTCGCACCATTGAGGTTAAAAGTCGCACTTTAAGCGATTTTACATATATAAAGTTCATAGTATTTGATATTATGGGCTTTTTTCATTGTTGTTAAAGGAGTTGATGAATTTTTATGAAAACGACCATAGAAACATTAGAATTTCCTTGTGAAATTAAGAAAAAACTAAAAATGAAAGTTAGTATGGGAAACTTAGAAGTTGAATTTATAGATGGACATTTGATTAAATTTGATAAAACGAATTTAAGTGTACAAGAGCCATATAAGATTATAGTTAATAATAAGCATCATACTTTAATTGCTCTACTTTATAATGATGAAGATAAAATATATATTCCTAGTGATAATGCTATTATATCTATAACCAAATATATCAGTATATTAAATACAATGAATAAAATGTATTGATATAGGGATTTGCAACTTTTTTGCATACTTTTTGCAACAATCTTGCACGAAATTTGCCACTTTTTTGCCTAGACTTTGCGTTGTGGTAGTGCTAAACTTGGTATGATAGATGAAAAATCTATCATATATGAACTTAATAACTAACATTATATTTTTAGTTTACACAAGGGAAATCTCTCTCTTGTGTTTTTTCGTTTTAAAAAATAAAAAGGAAGGAAAGTGATAAATTGAAAGAAGAAAACGAAATCATTTGTGGTCTATATCCTAGAGTTTCAACGGAAGATCAAAGTAGATTTGGACATAGTTTAGATGAACAAGAAGATAGACTACGAAAATTATGTGAATTTAAAGGTTATAAAATATATAAAGTGTATCGTGAAGAAGGAGTATCAGCCAAAAATACAAATCGACCAAGGTTTCAAGAAATGATACAAGATATGAAAGATGGTAGAATTAATAAAATCATTGTCTATAAATTAGATAGACTTACTCGTTCTATCAAAGATTTAGAAACGATTTGTACTCTTTTAGAAGAATATCATTGTGATTTAGAAAGTGTCGCAGAAGAAATCAATACAGGAAATGCCAATGGAAAATTCTTTATTAGAATGCTTACGATACTTGCTCAACTTGAAATAGAGAGAACTAGTGAGAGAACGAAGTTTGGACTTATAGGAGCAGCTAAAAAAGGTCATATTTCTGGAAAGCCTGCTCTTGGTTATACAAAGAAAGACAAAAGTAAAAAGTTAGCGATTGATGAAATAGAAGCCGAAGTAGTCAAAAGAATTTTCAATATGTATTTAGAGGGTTCATCAGTATGTTATATATGTGAGAAATTTAATGAAGAAAATGTTTTAAACAGACATTGGGCAACTACTACAGTTGATAAAATTCTATCCAATAAAATCTATATAGGAAATATTGAACATGGTAAAAGAGATAAGAAAAATGCTCAAATATTTGAAAATGTTGTACCAACTATTATAGATAAAACAACCTTTGATTGCGTACAAAAACGAAAAGAAAAGAATCTCAAAAATTTTAAGAGAAAAAGAACTTATATTTTTATGCAAAAGATACTTTGCCCTAAATGTCATAAAATCATGGGTGGAGAATCTAGTACAAGTGGTACAGGAGATAAACATATTTATTACAAATGTAATTGTTGTAAGAAAAGAATAAGTGAGAAGAAAATTGAGAAAGAACTTATGAAATTTTTAAATGATATGTTAGACTTTTTCCTTATCGTTGATAATTCATTTAAGCCATCAATGTGTAGAGATATTGAACTAGAAATTACTAAATACGAAAAAATGAAAGTTGAACTAAATGATAAGGTAACAAGAATAAAAAAAGAATTTATGGATGGAGATATTGCTGCCAAAGTTTTTGAAAAAGAGCTTCATTATTTAGAAAAAGAAATCAAAAATATAGAACTAAAAATTGTACATTTAAAAGAATTAAAACAAAGTAATAACCATAAACAAGATGCCCTATTATTTTTCAATGTAAAAGAAATAGAAAAACTAAAAATGAAATCAGAGTATGTAAAAGAACATAACTTATGGAATCAATTGAGCCAAGAACAAAAACAATATATCATAAACAAATACATTGATGAAATAAAAATTAGTAGTGATAATAACCATAATGTTTCTATTTTAAATATCA
>CAJTUT010000040.1 GCA_910579455.1 uncultured Bacilli bacterium | reverse complement strand
TGTCAAAAGTTTTCTCGGCATAAACTACCTTTATAGACTATTCATTTTGTTGCACTTGACTTTTTAATTTATAAATTCATCAAAAAAAACACTTAATGAAATTCATTCTAACTTCTATATAACTGGAAAATGGATTTGAATTTTAATCAATTACTTTTCTTTCAGTTTGGTAGCTATTTTCACTTTTAAATGGCACAGTCTTTCTTTAGATAAATCAATTTTTAAGTTTTCATACATATTTTTATTTTAAAATTTTCATACTAACTTTAGAAGGAGGAGATTTTATGAAATTTCTTAAGAAAACTGGAAAAGTTTTACTAATTATTACCGTCTTCTATTTTCTATTTAAAGGTATTTTATTTCTTTACTTAAAATCAACTCCTACTTTAAAAATCAGTGATGCTAATAATATATTATTATATGATAACAAAAAAAAATTATACTTCCAAGGAAATGAAACCAAGGAATGGGTATCCTTAAAAAATATTTCAAAATATGCAAAGGAGGCCACTATTTACACAGAAGATAAGCATTTTTATGAGCATAATGGGTTTGATTACTTAAGGATTGCAAAAGCTAGTATGATTAATATTACTAGTGGGAAAACAAAACAGGGAGCGTCTACTATTACCCAACAATATGCAAAAAACTTATTCTTAGACTTTGATAAGACATGGAAAAGAAAATGGGATGAAATGTGGTATACCATTCGAATTGAAAATGATTATACCAAAGATGAAATTTTAGAGGGATACTTAAACACAATTAATTATGGTCATGGTATGTATGGAATTGAAAATGCATCTAACTTTTATTTTAATAAAAGTGCAAAAGATTTAACATTAGCAGAAGCGTCTATGATTATAGGAATTCCCAAGTCGCCTTCTAATTACTCCCCTCTGGTTGATTTTGAGACTGCAAAAAAAAGACAAGAACTGGTCTTAAATTCTTTAGTTGAAAACAAAATTATAACTGAGGAAGAAAAAGTAGCTGCTTATAATGAAACTTTAAATATTGTAGGCGAAAAAAGTATTGAAAATTTATCTACAGTGATGTATTATCATGACGCAGTTATGAAGGAATTAGAAAACATTGAAGGCATTCCTAGGTCTTTAATTGAGGCTAATGGTTTAAAGGTTTATACTACACTGGATTTAGAAGCTCAATCTACTTTAGAAAAATCAATCAAAGACTCTATTCCAGATTCTTCTAAAGCCCAAGTAGCAGCCGTTATGATGAATCCAAATAACGGAGCTATTTTCGCTCTTACAGGTGGTAAAAATTATAATGAATCATCCTATAATAGGGCAATTGATGCCAAAAGACAGGTTGGTTCCACCATGAAACCTTATCTTTACTATACAGCTTTAGAAAATGGATTTACATCTTCTACTTCCTTTACGAGCGAAAAAACAACATTCAATTTTGAAAATAACCAAACTTATACTCCCAAAAATAATAATGATACTTATGGAAATAAACCAATTTCTATGGCTACAGCAATTGCTTATTCTGAGAATATTTACGCAATTAAAACCCATTTATTTTTAGGGGAAGATGCTCTTATTAACACTGCAAAAAAAGTAGGAATCAAATCAAAACTTGAAAGGATCCCCTCTCTAGCTCTAGGCACAAATGAAATTGGCTTGCTTGAAATGGCTGGAGGATATTCTACTTTTGCTAATCTTGGATATAGAGTTATCCCTCATTTAATAAAACGGGTAGAAGATAAAGATGGAAATATTTTATATGAATATAAAGAAAAGAAAAAGATCGTTTTAAATAAAAGTTTATGCTTTATTCTAAATAACATGCTTACTGGTACTTATGATAAAGATTATGTAGATTATAATTATCCAACAGCTCTTGGAATTGCTCCTAGGATGACTCATAAATATGCCTTAAAAAGTGGGACTACTGATACCGATAATTGGAATATCGGATATAATCCTAATCTATTAACTGCTGTTTGGGTAGGATATGATGATAATACCACTTTAAAGTCTAATGAATACAAATATTCTCAAAATATTTGGTTAAATTCTATGGAAGGATATTTAAAGGAAAAGGAAGATTCTTGGTATGAGATTCCTGAAAATGTCTCTACTGTATTAGTAAATCCAATCTCCGGAAGACCTGCTACTGAGGATGATCCCAAAAAAAAGCTCATGTACTTTATTAAAGGTACTGAGCCTACAGACACTGATTTAGTCTTTGATGAAAAGTTAAAAAATAGTACTGCTACTTAATTACTGTTAGGATATCCCCTGTTTTTAAAAGTGAACCATTCGCATCATCTGTATCTAAATGAAGTTCTAGAACTGACTTTTCTTGAACTTTTAATTTTACATTTTTAAATATAACACCTTTTTCTCCTTTTTTTTCTACACTAACTTCTTCTATCCCATCCAAACCATACTCTTTTATCATTTCATCAGTTATATGAAGATGCCTTGTTGCAATAATGGCACTTTTTCTTTTGATAGAACCATTTGGTCCTACAATTTCTACTTCCTCTGCTCCTTCTAAATCGCCTGAATCTCTAACAGGGGGATTAATTCCTAATTTATAAGCATCCGTTTTTGATACTTCTACTTGAGTATAATTTCTAATTGGACCTAAAACTCTAACATTTTTCAGCTCGCTTTTTTCAGTCTTCACAACGACTGTATTATTTGAAGCGAATTGCTCTGGTTGAACTAATTCTTTCTTTACCTCTAGTTCCTGATTCTTTCCAAATAATGCTTCAAAGTCTTCTAAATTCAAGTGAACATGTCTATTAGAAACTCCTAAAGTCACTTCCATTCTTATCATCTCCTTATTCATTATATCAAAATAAATAAGGAAATCAAGATGCGTTTTTAATAAATGTTTAGTTGTCAATGATGTGACACCTAAATAAGTCGAAAAAAATATTAATTGGGAAGCGATGCAATTGCAGAAGCTTCCT
>CAJTUT010000039.1 GCA_910579455.1 uncultured Bacilli bacterium | reverse complement strand
GGGTTCTTTTCCAATTTTAATTTTTGAAAGAAAACTATTGACTTTTAATAGTTAGCCTTTCTTATCTAAAAATGATTGAAGTATAATCGTAGCGGCCAAAGAATCAATCACCTTTTTTCGTTTCTTCCTAGAAGTATTCCCCTGAATCAATATATTACAGGCCTCTTTTGTTGTCAATCTCTCATCCTGTAAATAAATAGGGATTTCTAATTGGTTTTTTAACTTTTTTTGAAACTCAATACTAAGTTTCCCTTTAGGTCCTATTGTATTGTTCATATTTTTTGGAAATCCTAGGACAATAGCACCTATTTTTTTATTTTCCACAAGATCACACACTTCATTAACCAACCGGTCATACTCCTCCTGATGCCTGATTACTTGATACGATGTAGCAATAACCCCAGTAGAATCCGAAATTGCAATTCCTAGGGTTCTAGATCCCAAATCAAGACCTAAATATTTCATTTTTTCTTCCTCTGAAAGTTTTCTAATAAAACTTCCATAATCTTAGTTCTATCAATTGTCTGAATTTTACTCCTGGCATCTTTATAACTAGAAATATATCCAGGATCACCACTAATTAAATATCCTACCAACTGATTATTAGGATTATATCCTCTTTCTTTTAAAATATCATAAACCTCAGCTAATACCTGCCTAGTTTCTAACACCTCTGTATCTACTACTTCAAATAGTGCTGTTTTTTGATCCTTCATAATACCACCTCTTTAGCATTATTACTTATATCTTATCATTAATTTTTGATATTGGCAAATAATATTAAGCAGCATATACAAATGCCATATAAATAGAAAATATTAAGAAAATAAAAGTTAAAATCCAACCATTCATCTTTTCAACATTGGTGCTCTTATACTTAACTCCCAAAGCCATCGTAATTAACATTCCTCCAATTAACCCTCCAATATGAGCGGCATTATCGATTCCATTAGACATAAAACCAATCAATAAATTGACCAAAATCAAAGGAATAATTTGACTTTTTACAACATTTCCCAAAAACACTCGATAATGATATCCGAAATAAACAATAGAACCCATAAGTCCAAAAATCGCACCACTTGCACCAATAGAGGCAGAATTTCCTCCAAACAGCATTGAAAATAAGGCTCCTGTTATAGCACTAAATAGATAAATAATCAGATACTTTATTCTTCCTAGGTAACTCTCTAACTGAGTTCCAATTACATATAAAGCATAACAATTAAAACCTAAATGTAAAATATTGGCATGTAAAAAGGCTCCTGTTAATAATCGATAATACTGACCAGAACGAATCAGTGGAGCAAAAATACAAAACTGATCCAACACATGATCATAACTGCCAAACAAAACACAACAAAGATAAATAATCACATTCATTGCAATCAAAATATAAGTAATTAATGGGTATTTCATCTTAAATACCTCATCTACCTTCTCTGCATCTGTTTTATTATGCTTGTTGATATCATTTGTAATCTTCATAAATAATTGAATTCCTTCCTCACTATATTTTAACTTTTTAGATAAGTCTGGATAATTCATCTTTATAATACTACTTTTCGTTAAATCTTTTTCATTATTCACCTTAATACAATCTAGATTCTTAGCAGATTCCACAGAAACATTCTCACCAAGATCCAAAAAAATACTTAATGTGTTAATATTAAAAGTGAATGTCTTCTTTTTAATTTTCTTTACGATTCTCTTTGTTTTGAAAATATCAAAATCAAACTGTTCATTATTATGGATATAATTAGAAACAATTCGAACGATCTCATACTCTGCATCCATATTTTCTAACCAAATTTCATTTTCAGCCCCCTGTAAGATTATCGGGTTATAGTTCTTCTCCGTAATAAAATAATGAAGTAATTTCATTACAATTACATTCTTATCATCTAGTTCTATACTTAAGCCTTGATTCATGAATCGTTCCTCCTAAAAACACTAATAATATTATATACTAAAACATACAATATGGAAAGAGGTGATTATTATTTTTAAAAAAATTATTCTTTATATTCTATGCTTAATACCATGGTTTTTATCTTCACTTGTTCCCTTTAACAGTGAATTTTATAATTCTTTAATACTTCCCTTTTTTACACCTCCTAATGTATTCTATGGAATTGCCTGGACAATTACCTATATTTTCATAGCATTCAGCATTTATCAAGTGATTAGCAAGTATACATGGAAAAAAATACCTAAATCTTACAAAAAAACACTCCTAATCAATTATCTATTCAATCAATCCTTTACATTCTTATTTTTTACGCTAGAAAACACATTTTTAGGATTTATTTCTTGTATTGGAACTTTTATTTCTTGCCTATTTCTATATGATGAAACATCTAAACTAAACGAAAAAAGCACCAAGTATTTAAATCCTTATGTACTTTTAAGCTTATTTGCTACTGTTTTAAGTATCACGATTTATATTATTAATGCTAAGTAAAAATTACTATAAACTTGTATAGTAATTTTTAATTATCTTCTATTTTTTCTTGTTGAAGTGCTGTTTTCAACAGTATTAGACTCAATTTTATCACTCCAATCTAACATACTAAAGTTATAACCTGTTTCTTTTAATGCAGATTGATCTCTTTCTTCTTGAGTTTCAAAATCTTCTCTACTTATTATTTTTCCATCGTGATCAGTATATTGATATCCATAATTAAGCCTATATGAAGGAGAATTAGATATTCGATTAGCTTGAATAAATTTATATATTTTCTCTATTGAACAGAATTGACCCATTTGAGAAATTAGACTACTTACTCGCATGTCTTGTTTATATAATTCAAGTTGATTACTTGTATTGACTACTGAAAAGGACATATCATCAAGCATTAAAGGAATCTGTTCATATTGACCAACTACTTTACTAAAATGATACTCCGGCTCCTTATGATAACCTATACGCGCACCATATATAGGCTCAATACAAGGGCCTTCTCCAAATTGTTTTAATTCATTTTCCTCTACATTTCTATAACCCAAAACCTCATATTCTGGAACATACCTAGTATCAGTATAACCATTTTGAATTACTGATATAGTAAATTTTACAACCTTATCCATTAAATAAAACCTCCTTATAAAAATAAATCATCCCCCTGGGCACATTTATCATAAACTTTTTCTAATATAAATTTCTCTATCATAATTTTTATCGTATTCTTTTATGACTTCATTCAAAAGTCCTAATTTCAATGTTAATTTCGCGTTTTGTGTAGTTAAAGGTTCTACTGTTTTAGCACTTGGTACCATTTGCCTTACATCAATTAAATCATATTCTACTAAACCATTGTGATTGAATGAAAAATGTTTTACTAAAGAAAGTGGTACTTGCCCTCTAAGTCTTCTTTGTTCATTGATTTTAGCCTCTTCTTCCTTTGCCTGTTCTATGTCCATACAAGCTGAATTTAATAAAATTGTACTGATACTATCAGGCCCTATATTTATTTGTGTTCTTGTACTTCCCTGAATTGCAAAATTAGATTTTAAAGATAACTTATCCACATAGCTCATATCAATTCCTTTTGGATGAGAAGTATAGGTATTACCCATAATTCCTCTGTTTGCTTTAATTCCTGGAGTAGAGGCATCCTTTAGTCCTCTTTCATCTAATATTGTATTATCTATTACTCCCTGCCCTAGTTTTATTAAATCATCACTAGATGCAAAAACTCCTGCATGCCCACTATATCCTCCAACTGCTAATGCCTTAGGATCATTTACTTTTTCTAATTTAGCATTCGCACTACCAGTTAACAGTTCTATTTTCTTCTTAGGAATAATTAAATGGGTATCTGTCAAACCTAATTTATCGATAATATATTCATCCATTAAGTCTTGATAGGATTTACCTGTTACTGATTCCATAACTTCTTTTACAAGCATCATTCCCATATCATTGTAATTATACTCTCCTACTTGAGTTACTTTCATAGTATAAAGACAAGCTAAAGCCTCATCAATTTTTTTGTTTTCTTCTATTCTACCATCTGTTTGAAAAGAAACTGCAAAACTTAATACATCTCCTATAGTCAGTCCCTCTACATTTTCAAATCTAGGATCTAAGTCTTGGACTTTATCGTCATATCCAAAGACTCCCTCTTTCATTAAATTATATGCAATGACTTCTGTATAAAACTTAGTCATAGATGCAATATCAAAAAGTGCTTGATCTGACATTTCTCTTTTCATCGAATCAATATCCCCACCAAATAATTTATAAATTAAAAAGTCAAGTGCAACAAAATGAATAGTCTATAAAGGTAGTTTATGCCGAGAAAACTTTTGACA
>CAJTUT010000038.1 GCA_910579455.1 uncultured Bacilli bacterium | reverse complement strand
CATATATCAATTATGCAAAAAAGTTGTAAATATCTACGTCGCTCGCACCAGATTGATAGGAAACTCGAACTTTTAATTCGAGAGTAATAAATATTAACTAGAAGTACCGTATAGTTTTTTTTGTTATTTTAGAATGGAAGTGAAGAGTTATGAAGGAAGTTAAGGAATTAGAGTTTGATAAGGAAGTCTTAAAAAGGATTGAAATGATATATAGATTTGCTTGTGTTAACCTATTATTACAAAAGGAAGTATCATTAATATTAAGGGAACTAATATTGCTTATGTAAGTCCACATATTATAACAATTAAAAAGAATAATTATTTAATATTCAATGAAAGTGATACTTTATTTGTAAATGATTATTCTAAAAGTATTAAATTAAAGGATTTAGAAGTTCATATTAAAACAAATTAATTGTTTTAAAACTAGGCGCGCAAAAAGGAAGTACAATACTTGTGGTTAAAAGTATGGTCTTTTTGTACTTTTAATCTCTCTAAAAAATAAGAAAAAGGAGAGATGAAAGATGAACAAAGAAAAGAAAATTGCAGGGCTTTACATTCGAGTAAGTACACTCGACCAAGCTCGTGAAGGATTTAGTTTAGGACAACAAGAAGAACAAAATCAAGTTGCATTATATTTATTTAATAGTATTAATCCTAAATAATAAGTTATTTTTAAGAAGGTATTAAAATTTTATTATCTTCTTATGTTTTTTATAAAATATATGGTATAATCCTGATAAATTAATAAAAGAAAGGAAATAGTTATGAAAAATATAATATTAGATACAGATTTATATAATGAAATAGATGACCAAATTGCTTTAGCATATATATATATTAAAATCAAAAGATGTACTAAATTTAGAAGCAGTTACAATTGCACCATTTACAAAGGGTAAATATAATACCAAAACATCAATTGATAAAAGTTATGAAGTAGCCAAGAAAATATTTAAAATGTGCAATGAAGAAAATGATGAGATAATATTTAAAGGAGCTACAGAATATTTTACAAACGATTCAAACCAAACAAATGATGCTGTTAATAAGATAATACAAATAGCCAAAAAGAATGATAAAATATATATTTTAAGTATAGGATGTATAACTAATATTGCATTAGCAATAAAAAAAGAACCATCAATAATAAACAAAATATAAGTAATTTGGCTAGGTACTAATTTTTTATTTATGAAAAATAATGATTTTAATTTTAGACAAGACGTTGAAACAGTTAGATATGTATTGGATAATAAAGTAAAAATAACTATAATCCTTACTGATCCAGTAAGCTATGGACTAATGATTTCAAAATATGAATTAGAAAGTAGAATAAGAAATGCTAACGAATTGTGTAATTATTTTTGTGATATATTTACAGATGATTATGGTACTGAAAAAATAAGAAGAGTTATATGGGATATTAGTACTGTAGCATATATGATCAATAAAGAATGGTTTGAAACAATGGAAATAAGTTGTCCTAGAATAAAAGAGGATACATCATTTAAATTAACAAAATTTAGACATAAAATAAAATTTGTTCAAAGGCTTAATAGTAATAAAATATATGATGACTTATTTTCAAAAATTATGAAGTGAGGTATATATGAAAGTAAAATATTATGGTGATAAAATTGAAAAAAGTAACAAAGCAATATCATTATGTGGACCAACGCCTAGAAATAATAAAGTAACTAGTTGGAGGAAAGAAGCTTTAGATATATTACAAAATATTGGTTATGATGGGATTGTATATGTTCCTGAACTAAAAGATAAAATACCAGTATTTAAAACAAAAAATGAACAAGTGTCTTGGGAAAGAGATTGTTATATTAATTCAAATGTAATATTATTTTGGGTACCAAGAAAATTTCCATCAATGTTAGGATTAACTACAAATGTGGAATTTGGATATTGGCTAAAAAGTAAAAAATGCATATATGGTAGACCAGACAGTGCTTATAGAACACACTATTTGGATTGGTTATATAATTTAGAATATAATAAAGATCCAATAAATTCATTAGAAGAATTGTTAAAACAAGCAGTAAAAATGAGTAAAGGAGAGCAACTATGAAAAATATAATGATACTTGGGATATGTAGAACTGGTAAGACTACTTTTTCAAAAATGATACAAAAAGAATTTAATAATTATCAAATTATAGAAGTTGACACAATTATTTCTGCATTACAAAGAACTGTACCCAATGTTCCAATTGGATTTATTCATGATAATTTTAAAAAAAATAGACTGCCTGAATTTTTGAATTTGCTTATACAAAAGAATATTAATAAAAATGGAAAAGAACTAGGTTTTATTATAAATGGGGATTCTATCTTGCCCGAAGATTTATCTAAATATTTTGATTTAAAAGATATGATTGTTTATTATTTTGTAACTGAAAAATTATCTCCTAAACAGATTCTAGAAAATTGTAGGAAATTTGATTCAAAAGAAGAATGGACTACTAGAAGGTCAGATGAGGAATTATTAAATCACTTTAACTTTTATAAAGATATAGAAAAGAAAATCATAAGTGATTGTAAAATATATAATATAAAATGTATTGATACATCTGAAAATAGACAAATAATATTTAATCAATTATTAGATGAGATAAAATATGAATTGAATATATAATTTTTATGTAATAGTATAAAGTTGTTATAATCTTATTGCAATTTACAAAAACTGTGATATACTTTAATAAATTGATTGATATTTGTATCAATCATTAAGGGTGTGAAAAAAGTTGTAGATATCTACGTTATTCGCACCATAGGGAAATTAGTCGAACTAATTCGACCTTCAAAATTAACCTTTTTTGTTTGTTTTGAAAGGAGTTTGATTAATTATGCAGATAGTAAAAGAAAAACTAGAAGTTGATGAGGTTTTAAAAAGGAAAATCGATAACTTACTTAAATTTAATAATATTAAAGCAAAGCTAGAAAAGGGTAGTATTATTAGTTTACCCAATACTAATATTGCTTGTGTAGAGCCACACAGTCTTGAAAGAAAAGGAATTACTTATCTTTTTTTTTAATGAGTGTGAAGATGTTTACATTAATGGTTTAAGTAGGGCTATTCCTTTGAAAGAATTAGAGATATTAGATCAAGTGAACGAAGAAGTTATGCATCTAGCAAGGGCTATTGTTTAGAGTATACAACTTTGTCTACACACTGAAAAAAACCAACTACTTGTTAGTTTTTTTGTTCTATAGTAATTGCTTATCAGCAATTACATTAAATTTTTAGTGAGTAAACTAATCTTTAGTTAATACTTTTGATTTTTTACCCTTTAATTCACTTCCGCTAACATCATGCATTACCCGATCAGAATCAAAATAGCCTATTTTTCCATTACAATGATAACCTTCTTCTAATAAAATAAATTCCCAGTCATTGGCATCTACTAAATAATGTTTGCCGTATTTAACTATTTCTTGAACATAGCCTGCACCACGGTTATCAGTATCAATTTCCTCATATCCATCGACAGAGAATGCATCACTCATTTCATCATAATTTGATAATAATATTCTTATATGACTAGCATCTATTAATGATTTCATGCCATCACTTTCTACCTCAAAAACTTTACCATTTCCATATCCAGATTCCTTTTTACTATCATTGTCTTTTCCACCGTTCTCTGAATCATAATATTCCATATATTCTTCATCGTATCTTTTATCATATCCATACAATAAAATCTGTAAACTACTAGCATCTAGTAAATGCTTTTTCTCATCAGTAGATGTTACTTCATAGACATAACCATTTCCATAGCCATCATTGTCTTTTCCGCCATTCTTTGAATCATAATAATACATATATTCTGCATAATCAAGTACATGCTGACTTTTGACATCAATATAGTCTAAGTTAGAGAATAATACACCAAAGTTTTTGGCATCAACAACCTCTACATGATCTTCTTTTCTTACATCAATAACATAGCTAGGACTATCAGATTTGTCCTTTCGATTATAGTATTCTAACATATATGGTTCACCGATTTCAATATAATCACTAATTAAAACCTTATTATAATCAGAAGAATCAACTAGATATTTCTTTTCATTTTTTGTTACTTCTCTAACATATCCTCTTTGTTTTTCTTTTTTATCTTTTCCACCATTCTCCGAATCGTAGAACTCCATATAGTAAGCATCTCCAATACTATCTGGATACGATAAATCAAGAGTAGGTTCTTCATTATGTGATATTTCTACCTTATTAGATGTAGTGGATTTATCAGATAACTCCTCATTAGTACATCCTGCTAATCCTACGACTATAGATGTTGTAAGTAGTACTAATCTTGTCTTTTTGATTATTTTTTTAAAGATATCATTTACTTTTAAATTTTTCATTTTAAAACACACCTCTCTTTAATAAATTTAGTCTATATTTTAACACACTTGCACACTATTGTCAAATATAATTTGCTGAGGAGTAATCATTTTGTGATAATGTCAGTATATATTATTTTTTAAAAATGTAGGTAAGTGATATAATATACTCCTTGAGAAAGGATTATATTAACTATGAAAGAACAAAGAAATATTATTGGGCGTTTAATTGGGCTAAATCAAAATTTTATCTCTATCGCCAATGCAATAAACACTGACAGAACTACTGTCTCTAAAGAGATTAAAAGAAACAGGTTTATTGAAAGTAATTAGTTTATTAGAAAAATTTAATAATAAGATAGATATCGTTGCTAATAAATATAATTTAGGTGATTTAGAAAATATTTATAATATAATTTCAAAATATAATATTAAAGGATGGAAAATTTTTAGATTTTATCCATTAAGAATGTGTAGTTGTCAATGATGTGACACCCAAAAGGTGAAAAAAAGAAAAGCGATATGATAGAATGAAAATGCTAATT
>CAJTUT010000037.1 GCA_910579455.1 uncultured Bacilli bacterium | reverse complement strand
TTACCACATTTTTCCATTTACCTCTTTTTTTATAACAAAAAAGCAACCTTATTTTTTCGGTTCCTTTTTCTTATTTTTTTTCTTTGTCTTATCCGTAATAATACTTGTATGAAGAACAAACCATAATACAATAATAAATATTATAATATAAAGAATCTGACCTAGTAAAGGGTCCTTTATTGTGTATAAAATTGACGCGATTGCAAATAAAATATTCATTCCATATATAATTAAAACTGTTGTTCTTTGAGAAAAATTCATTCCTAATAATTGATGATGCAAATGCTGTTTATCTGCTGAAAATATAGGTTTTTTATTTAGCATTCTTCTAATAATAGCAAAAGTCGTATCCAAAATAGGAATTCCTAATATTAAAAGTGGTACAAAAAATGAGGTTAAGGCAGGACCTTTAAACTCTAATAGAGTTATAATGGATATAATGAATCCCATAAAAGTTGCACAATCTCCTGCAAAGATCTTAGCTGGATAAAAATTATGTAATAAAAAACCGAGCGTTGATCCTAACATAATAAATGTTAAAATCATAACTAAGCTTCCGCTTCTAGCCTGATAAAAACCTATAATTCCTATTGTAAGGAAAAAAATACTACAAATTCCGCCACTTAATCCATCTAAGCCATCGATCAAATTAATAATATTACAACACGCGACGATAAAAATCATTGTTAATGGATAAGCAAACAAACCAAAATCAATTGAAAATCCAAAAGCTGTAATATTGTTCAGCAAAATTCCTCCATAAAAAACAATTACTGCAGATGCTATTAATTGTCCTAGCATTTTTTGATGTGCTCTAATTTCTTTTACATCATCAATAATTCCGGTTAAAATTACAATAAAACTACTAATCAAAATGGAATTCATTTGAATACTCTGTTGTCCAAATAGCATATATCCAAATAAAAAACCAATATATATTCCTAAAGCTCCTAATTTAGGAGTTACCTTTTTATGAATGTGTCTATGTCCCTCTGATTTTCTCGGAATATCCACTGCCCCTATATGTACTGCAATCTTTTTCATAATTGGTATAATCATAGCAGTAAATAAAAATGTTACTAATACTATTTTTAGGGCATTTAATATATCACTTCTCATAATTTTCCTCTTTTCAAATATTATTATACCACGTATAACATGGAATAGTAAATTTCTTAAATTAAAACTTCTATAAAAAGTATATAAAATAAAAAACTGACAAATCAGTTTTCCTCTAATCGATTGGTATTTTCCAAAAGAACTCCTGTTCCTTCTACTACACAAGTTAATGGAGTCTCAGCTATTAAAACAGGTACTTCTAGTTCCTTTGTTAATAATTCTGTTAATCCCTTTAATAAGGCTCCTCCTCCAGTTAGAACGATTCCTCTACTCACAATATCTCCTGATAACTCTGGTGGTGTCTGTTCTAAAACGTTAGTAGTCGCTTTTACAATTCTATAAACACTTTCATGTAAGGCTTCTTCTGTTTCCTCTTCATTAATTGTAATAGTATAGGGAAGTCCAGTTACTAAATTTCTTCCCTTTACTTCCTTTGTATTCTTTTTATCTGGTTTAAAAACACTCGCAAAATTTATTTTAATTTCCTCTGCGGTTCGCTCTCCTATTAATAATTTGTATTTATCCCTAATATACTTGATGATGTCTTGATCGAATACATTTCCTGCTACTCTAATTGATGTACTTGTTACAATATCGTTTAATGAGAGAATTGCAATATCTGTAGTTCCTCCCCCAATATCAATTACCATATTTGCTGTTGGCTTCGAAATATCCATACCTGCTCCAATTGCTGCTACTTTCGGTTCCTCTTCTATATAAACTCTTCTAGCCCCAGTTCTCTCAGCTGCCTCTTTTATCGCATTTTTTTCTACTGGGGTAATATTAGAAGGACAACATATTAATATCTTCGGTCTTGTTAAAAAAGATTTTCCTTTAATTTTCTTTATAAAAGTATTTAGCATAATTTCTGTAATTTCAAAGTCTGCAATGACTCCGTCTTTCATTGGTCTAATTGCCTTTACTTTACCTGGTGTTCTGCCTAACATATCATTTGCTTCTTTTCCAACTGCAATGACTCTTTTGGTTTCAGTATCAATTGCCACTATACTAGGTTCATTTAAAACAATTCCCTGACCCTTTATATAAATAAGTACATTAGCAGTTCCTAAGTCAATTCCAATATCTTTTGATAACACTATATCACGTCCTTTTCATAAGTCATTATATATTTTACCATATTTTTTCAATTTTATATTACTTTTTTGTATTTTTTTTGCGTTGCAATTCCACCTAGGTAATGTCTTATTCTAATATGTTCTTCAAAAACCTTTTGAACCTTGTCATATAAATTTCTATCAACTAATCTTAATCTAGTTTTCATATCATTATGAATTGTACTTTTACTTACTCCTATAATCTTTGTTAATTGCCTAATTGTTACTTTTGTATGAATAATGATATTAGCTTCTTCTAATACTCTTCTTTTTATTGAATCTTTCATTCTATCATTCCCTTTAATAAAGTATAATGAATTGAATAAAATTTATGAAAAAAAATAGCACTTTATTGGTTGCTACTCTTTTGTTTTTATTTCTTTATCAATATAAAGATTAGGATCTGCCACCTGACCATTAGCATAAAGTTCAAAGTGCAAATGATTTCCCATATCCTTGTCTAATTTATTTGTACCACTTCTACCAATTGTTTGTCCTTGAGTGACTGTATCATCTTTTTTTACTGATACTTCACTTAAACTTTGATATGAAGTAACATAACCATTATTATGTTTGATTTCTACAACTTTTCCTAATAGTTCATCTTCTCTTACATCTGTTACAGTTCCATCTAGTACTGATACTACATCAAAGACTTCCTCTAATACATAATCAATCCCTGAGTTCTGAATATAACTTCCGTCATAGTAGATAATCGAATTCTCTTGTTGCTTACTGTCTGCCTTATAGTCATAAAAACTTTTCCCTATCGTTATCTTTTCATTGACTACTGGTTTTATCATCTTTGTTGTTTCATTAATTACTGCAATATCTTGATCGGTTATAATGCTAGAGACATAGGTATAGTTTTCCTCTACAGCGGGAATTTTCTTCATACTTTTACTAATCATGAAGCCACCTACTGCAATTGTTAGAAACAATACTACATATAGACTTTTAATTACATATGATTTTAATCTTCTTTTTCTTCTCATCTTTTTCACCTCATTAAAAGTTTGAACAAAAAATAAGGTTTTATACTTAATTTAAAAAATTTTTAAAGATGTAAATAAGTCAAAGAAAAAATTAGTCACTAAATAGATTAGCGAAATTCCTAAAAGAAAATAAAAAATCATTGCTTCTATTATTTTATTTTTTTTAAAAATTTGATTGATATTTACCGAATCCATAGACCAAATTACTAAAATGGTAGATAAAATATATAGTAAAAACTTACCCATGATAATGGTTTTCCTCATATGCCATTATTTTGTTAACTCTTCTTTGATGGCGTTCATCATTAATTACCTCAGCATTTATAAAAGCATCAATATATTTTTTTATATCTGCCATACTATCTGTATAGTTAAAGGTCATTATATTAGCTCCATTATCATTTCTACTTAATATGGCATCCTCTATAGAGTTTATCTTAGCACATCTAACTCCTTTTACTTTATTAGCAGCAATGGACATCCCTATTCCTGTTCTACAAACTAAAATTCCAATATCTGACTCTTTTTCTACTACTTTTTTGCAAACTTTAAAAGCAAAATCTGGATAATCATCTGTAGGAGTATTTTCTTTACTACAGTCTATTACCATATAATTTTTTTCTTCTAAATAATTGATAATCTCTTTTTTATATTTTACTCCCCTATGATCACTTGCGATTGCTATTTTCATAATTTGATCTCCCTTTTCTTTTTAATTTTAAAAGTTTTATTTCTCCATAATGTCTTAAACATTCTAAGTTTAAGTCGCAGCTATCTATACTTGTATTTATAATCATATCATTTAGATGTTCTAGCCCTCGAATATTTACTGGTAAAATATCGCTATAATACGGCAAACATTTTATTGTTCTTTTTAGTACATACACCTCATGAGTATTTAGGTTTTCTAAAATAGGTCTATAATTGATGTAACAAGATCCTTTTGAAATAATCGTCTCTGATATATTACAAACAATTTCCTTACTAGCTTTTTGTTCTTTCATTTGAGGATAAAAAGCAACTAAGTCATTTGGAAAATAATATCCAGACTGATTATTGGCATAATATAGTTGTAGTATCCCATATCTTTCTTCCTCACTGAGATTATTTAGCTTTTTTTCTACATCTATTGTCAGACGAGATATTTCCATATGAACCACCTGTAATTATATTATCAGTATTAACATAAATTGTCAAAATATTATTCTTAATGAATAGAGGCTTTATCTAAATCATATAAAGTATCTTATTATAAATTAAAATAAACGCTAAATATAAAGAAGATAGGGAATGGAAATTTTAATCGAACGTATAGAAAAAATAAAATTTAACCTATTAGTTAAAAACTGCAGAGAAAACAATATTCTCTGCAGTCCTTTTGAATATAATTTAAATTTTCTTAAGCTTTTTCATCTTCTGTCATACCATATTTCTTATAAAATTTGTCCACATTTCCTTTACGTGTGGTACCTTTTTGTGTTCCTGTATAAAAGGGATGACATTTAGAACAAACTTCCACAGAAATTGACTCTTTATTAGATTTTGTTTTAAAGCTTTCTCCACATGCACAGGTTACTGTACAATCCATATATCCTGCATGAATTCCTTTTTTCATCTTCTTCTCTCCTTCCGCCATGACTATCATTAGTCATAGTAATTCGATTGCGTTACTAGTATATCAAGTATTCTTTTAGATTTCAAGTGTTTTTATTATTGTATTGTAATTTCCTTGTAGTGTTACAATTGATGTGGCACCATGAGAGTATACAAAAAGCGATAGATACTTTAAAATGTTAATTGAACAAA
>CAJTUT010000036.1 GCA_910579455.1 uncultured Bacilli bacterium | reverse complement strand
TAAGATTCCACATCCATCATATCTTCATTATGAAAGACAATATTAAGAGTTAAATATACTTTTTTTTGTAATTTATGGGCAAATTCACAACCCTTACTTATTTCTTCCAATGAAAAATTAGTAGCATTTGCACGTAAGCCGTACTTATACCCACCAATATAAACCGCATCAGCACCATATAACAAATTAATCTTTAAACGTTCTAAATCTCCAGCTGGAGCAAGTAATTCTATTTTATTCATCTACTTCACCTTATAAATCGTTTTTCTATAGAAGAAATTAGTATTTCTTCCTAATAATTCATTTTGTCTACATAACCACTTTTTATCCTCAATCCCAGTCATTTTATGAAAATTTTTTAGATAAAAATTTATATTTTCAAGGCAGTTAATAAAAACATCATGCTCTATAAAATCCTCTTTTAACAAAATATAGTCCATATTGCAATCCAATAACTCTCTTAAAATCCTAGAACCATTCATCAATTTTTTCATTACAAAACTAACCCCATTTTGATCCTCCATCACATGATATTCCTGTTTCGTTTTAGGTTCTCTAATATCTAAAAAAGCTTTCCTTTTTATAGAACAATTTTGATAATAATGATCAACTAATTTTCTTTTAGAATAGGCAACAACAGGATACGAAATCAATTCTACTATTGGAGTAATTTGAGAATTTTTTTTAATTTCTATCATTTCATCTTTTGTAATTTCTTTAGATAGTAAAGCATATTTTACGCCCCTATTATAATAATAATTACACGTTTTATAATTAGTAACCATATAGGTCTGATTCCAAACCAAATCTATCTTTAATCCCATCTTTTTCTTTAAATTCAGAAACGCCATATCATAATAGAAAATACCTCTAATATTTAGTATTTCTAACTCTTTTAATACCCTTTGTAGATCTTGAATCTCGTGATTTAAAATATTTTTATTCATACTAATAAAAAGATGAGCATTAGGGTACTTCTTTCTTATTTCTTTGATTTCATCTAAACTATAGTAATTAATAGATTCTACAGAAAAATTCTTAAGTGGTAATAAAAAATTATTAATGTTACGACCGATATAATCCTCTAGCAAATCACGTGTTGGCTTTACTATTACTTCCATAAAGACACCTCAGAAATATTATATAGCAAATGAAAAAAAAAGGAAAGTCTCATTTTAACTACCTAAATTTATAAACGATCATATCTTCCCTAACTATAATTGAATATCCGATTTTAATACAGTAACCACTGGTCTAACTCCATATGGTAAAGGAAAAGTATGAGGACCTATATCGCCAGATATCAAGAGAGCATACTTAATATTATCAAAGATCTTAATTTCATAGGATGATGAATACACCCATGGATAATTGGAAGCCATGCAATCTCCTACTTTATTATAAACTCCATCTCTGAGAGAACATCCTAACTTCTCTAAGTGCATCAAAGTTAAATTACCTATTTCAGTAGAATTAGATAATTTACAACTCATCTTTAAATAATTCAAATAAGCTGTATAATCAGAATTAGCTGAAGAAACACAGGTTACCTGATTATAGTTTTTTCCATTAAAATATCCTGCACTACCAGTACAATTACATTTTGAATTCCACTGGGATGATCTATAGAGGTGTACTGCATGGTGCTATTGTCATACAAATGATAGTTACCCCCTACTTTTAAATTATATTTAGAAAGCATAGATATAGTAGAATCACTCGAATCCACTACATAAAAACCTTCTGTACCACATTGAATTTGATCTCCAATTCCAGTTCCTGTACCAGATACTACTTTGCATCGCTTGGTTTTTCACACAACTCATCTATTGCTCCGTTCAAATTCGTAGATGTTAATCCTGATCTCGAATTATCATAAGTAACATTAGAACTAGATATTGTAGTTACCGCATAAACTCCTACTCCTGATATTATAATACCTATTACTATTACTATTATTAGTTTATAGTTCTTCTTTAATCTCTTTTTTACCTCTTTTTTCACTGCTATCACTCCATACTTATTTACTCTATGCTTACAGTATACCCCCTCCCCTGAGCATTTTGTCAATGAAATAGTAACAGTCTCGATATACATTCATATTATTTCTAACTGTATAGAAACACTAAAACTCATTCGCTTTCCTCAAAAAAAGTAGCCAATACTGACTACCTTTCCTTATAAATAATTAAACAAATCTTCTAACTCCAAGCAACTGCTTCTTAGAATCTTGAGGTCTTCTATCATGGGTAATTCCATACTTTTTCCCCTTAGCCTCAATTAAATAATTAGATCCATCATAAATTCCAATATGACCTTTATAAACCACAATATCCCCAGCTTGAGCATTCTTAAGTCCACCTTTTACCTCTTCTCCTAAGTTAACCCAATTACTTGCTGTTGTATATTTACCATTATAAGCACCCACATCCTTTAAAACTAAATATACGAAATGAGAACAATCACATCCATTTGTTAAAGAATTACCTCCTAAAACATAAGGGTTTCCTACAAATTGTAAAGCATAGTCTACAATTTTTTTGCCACCAGTAGCTGTTGTATCTATCTGTTGATTAAGATCATTCCCTGGATCCTTAATAAGCTTATACTTTTCTATATTGACTACCTTTTTTCTTTTGTCCTTTTTAACAACCTCATATTTTGGTCCATTTTTCATAGTATTTGCAATTCCATCAGCAGATTTCCAACAAGCTGAAATTTCGAAGCCATCTGGTAATACTCCCAATATCAAATTAATTGCAAAAGGTGTAAAAAATACAAAAATAGCTGCTAAAAACTTATTAAGTAATGTTTTATTATTCTTTTTATCATCTGGGGTAATCATCATTTTAATAAATTGTATCGCACCCATTACTAGTAATATAAAAGGAACTACTAGATGAATTAAATCAAGTGCTTTTTTCATAGTGTATAAGAACATAGCAATTCCATAATCACTACAGCAACTACTAACATCCGTTGAACACGTAGTTTCTAATATCTGAAATATATCCATAACTTTCCCTACTCTCTAATTAAAAATTGATAAGAATCATCTTTAAAGAATTCAATCTCATGATAAATAGAATCTCTATAATAATACTTAAATAGAGTTAATTTTCCATCCTCTACATAAAAACTAGTACCCTCCAAATAATCTTTAGAGATTCCTCTGTTTTTTAAAAAACAATCGTAATCGCACTGCTTTTTTGTATAGTATCCGCCCTTTACAAGGTCCGAATAATACTTTTTAAACTTTGCCTCCAAATACACTTGTATTTGTCCTTCACTTACATGATACATTTCTAATAATTCTTGATCCGTTAATATTTTTCCAGACTTTAAATTAATATGATAAGTTTCAAAATTAATAATAGGATAAACTACCTGTTCTGGATAATAAGTATAAGTTACCATTAAAGATAAAATATCTCCACTCTGATTAAACTGATACCCATAGTAAATATAATTATTATTTTTAACGAGACTATGATACTGATTTAATATTTCATTATTAAGTTGCTGATATTTTTTTCCTTTTAAATTAATGGAAGGAATCTTATCATATACTGTTTCTTCAGATTCGCTATTTTTATTTTCGAGCTTTTTAACCGTATAGACATAAGCCTTAGAAGTATCCAACTTATTAATCTTCTGACCAGATGATTGATTTGCCATTACAAAATAGGTAATAAGGCACGCAACTGCCATTAAAATAAAAAACACCATTAAAATTAGGGAATAATCCATCCTTGTTTTTTTATTATTCTTATTATCTTCTAATCTGAAACTATGTCTCATATTAGCCCTCCTAATTACTCTCTAGAACCAGTATATCAAAAAAAACTTTGATTAGAAAGTTTTTTACTATTTATATACAACATTTTACTTCTTCAACTGACTTACAGAAAGACCATCTCCTATCTTATAAAAGATAGTTTCATACTCAACATTTTGTTCCAAAAAGTGAATATACTCTTTAATCTTTCTTACTAGAGCCCTCACATTCCTACTTTTAATTTCCTTTTCATCCTTTTCTACTAGACCATGAAACTCTAAATTATCAGTTATAATAAACCCATTGGAATTAAGATTTCTAGAAAAAGAATGAAAAAAATTAATATTTTGGGCTTTCGCAGCATCTAAAAATATCAGATCAAATTTTTCTCCTAACTTTAGATCCAAAGCGTCCTTAAAAATAAGAGTAATTCTATCGTCTAGATGTAGCTCTTTGATATTCCTTAAGGCTTCTAAGTACCTTTTTTCGTCTCTTTCAACTGAAGTAATTTTAATATATGGATTAGTAAGTGCCATCATAATAGCAGAATATCCAATAGCTGTTCCTATTTCTAAGACACTTCTTATCTTATTTTTAATCAAAAAAGTAGTTAAAAAATCCATACCCGCATCTTGCATAATTGGTACATTATTGTCTTCTGCATATTTTTTTATCCTTCTAATTATTTCATACTCTAATCCTACCATATCCAATTTCCCTCTTCTTTTATCTCACTAACTTTCTTAGAATGTTCCGCTTCGGTTTTCGTATAATATATTTTCCCATTCTTATCAGCCACAAAGAATAAATAATCATTATTTTTAGGGTGAAAACTTGCCCTTATAGAAGTTACTGAAGGATTACAAATTGGCCCAACAGGAAGCTTTCCCCTCATAGAAGTAGCTCTAGTATTATAAGGATTATCCACTCGAAATTCCTTTGTTGTTAAATCTCTTTTCATTTCCTTTTGTAATGCATAATATGTAGTAACATCACTACCCATATTCATTCCCTTAGATAGACGATTGTTAAAAACCCCAGCAATCATTTTACGATCATCCTCTCTAACACCCTCTAATTCTAGGACTGATGCTAACGTTAAGTATTGATGAATAGTATAGGAATTTCCAATCTCATTTTTATACTCCTCTAACTCCATAGAAGTTTGCTTTAACATAGTTTCAATAATCTTTTGAACGGTTACTTGTCTATTTTTAAACTCATAAGTATTCGGTGTTAAATATCCCTCTAGTGACAAATAAATATCCTCATTTAAAACTTCATCCGTTAAAAACCAATATTTGGAAATTAAAGTTTTTATATAGTCCTCATCTTCTAATACCTGCATAACTTCTTCGTATGTATGATCTGTATGATTAGCAATCGTTAACGCATATTTTTTAATTCCTTCTCCTTCTAAAAAAGTAATTCTAATGATATTAGGATCATACTTACTACCATTTGTTAAAACGTCAATGATTTCATCTAGCGACATACTTCTTTGAAGCTGATAAGTAGCGGCCTTTAAGGTTCTATGTCCCAATCTCGAAAGGAAATTGAATAATAGTTCACTTCGAATCAGATGATTTTCCTTTAAAATTTTAGCTATTTCTTTTCGCGACATTCCACTTTTAATTGTTAATTGAACCTCTACTGAAGACTTTTTTTCCACAGGTTGTGCTAGAAATAAATATACAATACAAGATCCTATTAAGAATAGCCCCATACTTACTAATACTATTAGTAATATTTTGACCCTCTTTTTCAATTTTCGTCTGACCATAACTACTTCCCTCCAGAAAAAATAAAGAGCTTATTGCTCATTATTTGTTTGTTCCTGTTTCTTTTTAATTTCTTCTTGAAGTGTCTCCAAAATGGTTTCAATTACTTTCCATTCTTTCTCTGTAGTAATTGCCTCTAATTTTGAGTTTGTATCATTCGGATCATAAATAGATGCATAAACTTGGATGTTTCCATTTGCGTCTTTACTTTGATCGGTATAAACAATATAATTCTTATTTGTTTCTTCACTTTCAAATGTAAATAATACATCATAGACAATTTCTTTTCCTTCTTGATCTACCATAGTAAATGTATTTTTTTTCATTATTTGCTTCCTCGTATAATCAATCTTATAGAAATTATTAATCTATTTGATTGATTCTTTCTATTTATATTTTTTGAGTTTATAA
>CAJTUT010000035.1 GCA_910579455.1 uncultured Bacilli bacterium | reverse complement strand
TTATATACTTCATAACCTTTGAACTCACACATAGCCCTTAAACGCTTTTCTTGTTCTGGTAAACTAAAACCCTCTCTGGCTTGATCTTCTGTTGAAACTCTTACGGAACACATATACCGTATTATTTTAAAACACTAGACATTATCAATTTTAATTATAAAATAAATACCAACATCACTATTGGTACACAGTTAAAACAAGAAAAAGTCCATATTGATAAGTTAGATGTAACTTTATCCTTGGGACTTTAAAATAGTATATTTCAAATTGAAAATAATTGTTGAATAGAAAAACTACTGAAATTTAAACAGTAGTTTTAATGTTATAAGGAACAAATTCAAAGTGAAAATAAGTATAATAGCCACCTTTTGGAATTGCTAAATATTTATCAATTTTTTCTTTTGCTTTTGTTGAAATATCAACAATTCTATCTGCTTTTCCTTTTGTTATTACTAATGGTATAACGTACCTTGTTTTAGCTTTAACATTTACACAATATTTATCTTCTACTTTTTGATTACTTGAATATACTTTGTCAGTTTTACTGAATTCTAACCAAGCAGTTTTAATATATTCATCCTCACAATTAGTAAACTTATTGATAACATCTTCTTCTGATAGTTCATATAAATCATTTATGGATAAATATCCTGCTATGTTCATTGATTTACACATATCAGCTAAAAATTGCATTACAGTTCTATCTTTATCACTAACCCATTCTGGCCATAATTTGGAAACGATATTTATATATTCTTCACAAACTTCTTTATCTTTAAAAGCTAATTCATCTATATTGTCTTCATTTTTAGTAATAACTACATTATCATATACTTTTTTAATTTTATCTAATTCCCAAACCCTAAAAAATGTTAAACCACTAGAAAATGTATATTCAAATCTATCAGCAGATAATTTTGGAGTATCGTTATCAGCAATAGGATAAATTTTATAATCATTGACTTCTTCTAATTTTATTCCATCTCTTTTTAATAAGGTCATTATTTCTTTTGAATTTTTAATAATATCAGTTGTTCTTTCTTCTGTTGACTCTTGTGTTTCTGAATCTCCATTCATAAAATCAATACAATGTTTAAAAACAGGTGTAGCAATATCATGAAATAATCCCGCTAAAGTTTGTTTTTTATCATGAGTAAAGTGCCATAAGATTAAAGCAACTCCAACACTATGATGTAGGTTTGAATACCAGTATTTGACATTAAAGCATTTAGAATAATCTGTTCCACAACTCATACTTATTTTACTTATTCTTTGCATTTCTGGTGTATTTATATAATCATTTAGCCAACTAGGAAATTCAGGACATAATATTTTAAAATATGCTTTAATTTCATCATTTAAAGTTTCATAATAATTCATTTTACCTCTCCTTTTTTGTTAATATAATTATATCGTAAATCCAAAATTTTTCATATAATTTAACAACAAAAAAATTAAATATATTTGTTAATATGCTAATAAATATGTAAGTATTTATTGCAAGATTCATAATGTATACAATAGTTCACAAGATTTTAAAACAACATTTTTACCAACAAAATATCAGCCATTTTATCCTTATTGACTATAAAAATCTGCGCGATACAATATAGTAGAATATGAAAAAATTGTATCTATGGTGCTACTTGTATTGTGAGTAGTGCTTTTTTCATATTCAAATATCTACATCTTCATCTGTATTTTTCTTCAAAACTATGGCCGTACTTATGACCATAAAATCGTTAAATTTTCTAAAAATTATGGCCGTAATTTTAAAAAAATCACACTGAAAAAATGTGTACGATTGTTAAACACATTTTGGGAAGCCTTTATTTATAAGGATTTCAGAAAAAGACAAAGTTAACGATTGTATAACAAAACTTTCAAATGTAAACACTTGTGTTTTCTCTAATACCTTATGGAATAAGGGGAAACTAGCCACTGGCTAGTTCTTTGTAAACAGGTTTATCCTGCTTTTATTTTGTTGTGATTATTTTTGAAAAAATGTGTTTTTAATGGCCATAACTTTGGTCATAAGTATGACTATTATTTTTCATATTTTTACGATTTTGATAGCTATGATTTAATTATCTTTTTTTGTTTGTAGGGCTGTATAAAATAAACAAGCGCGTTATAATTTTTTTAAGATTTTTTGGAAAGTTGGTGCGTAACTATGATATGAATTGTTTAAGAATTAAAGGGGGTAATAATTTATGCGAGAAAGAAGTGATAAAAAATTAGGACATTTAAAATCATATGTAGTAGAAATTTCTATGCTAGAATTTATCAAAGATAATAATTTAATTGATAATAACGAATATCAAAAAATTAAAATTAAAATTGAAAACGAATATGCAAAATATAACACATTAAACAATTCAAAATATAGTTTTGCATAATAAAAAACATTTGAAATATGCTATTATTCAACAATTATGGAAAGGAAGAAATGAATAATAAAGTTGAAGTAATAGCACCAACTTCTAAAACAATGTGTTTAAAAGGAAATGTAAAATACAAACTTATTCGTACTTGTGCTTATTGTAGAGTCTCAACAGATAATGAAGACCAAAAGACAAGTTATGACTCACAACGCATTCATTATAAAAATGTGATAGAAGAAAATCCTGATTGGGAATTTGTAGGGATTTATGCTGATGATGGTATAACTGGTACTCAAACTAAAAAACGAGAACAATTTAGTCAAATGATGAGTGATGCCTTAAATGGTAAGATTGATTTGATATTGGCAAAATCAATATCAAGGTTTGCTCGTAATACGGTTGATACTTTAAATTGTGTCAGATTACTTCGTGAACATAATGTAGATGTTTATTTTGAAAAAGAAAACATTCATACTTTAGGTTTATCTAATGAATTATTTTTAACTCTTTATAGTGCTTTTGCACAAGCTGAAAGCGAGTCAATATCAGAAAATGTAAAAGCTGGGGTTAGAATGAAAATGAAACGTGGAGAATTGGTTGGTAAGTATGCTCCATTTGGATATTTATATGATAAAGAAAAAGATTTGATTTATCCTGATGAAAGTAAGAAAGATATTGTTACTTATATTTTTGAAGAATACTCAAAAGGTGTAGGTTTTAGAACAATTGCTCTTAACTTGAATAATCTAGGAATACCTAGTCCATCTAATTTAAAATGGTGTCATGCTTCTGTTAGAAGAATTATCACAAATGAAAAATATGTAGGAGATTTAAAAACAGGAAAATATTATACTGAAAATGTACTAACTCATAAAAAGAAAGTCAATTACGGAGAGAAAGAACAATTTTTTACTTCTAACCATCACGAACCTATTATTTCACGTGAACTATGGGATAAATGCCAAGAAATACTAACTATTAGAAGTAAAATCATTAAGCCAGATGGAAATAGAGATAAGTTTAGCAGAAAGTACCCATTCAGTAGCAAAATCCTTTGTGGAATATGTGGTGAACGATTTATTAGGCGTTCCTACAAAATCAGAAGTAATGGAAAAGAAGTTGCTTACTGGATATGTAGAAGTCATAGAAATAAAATTGATTGTTCTAATTTAATTCATTATAAACAAGAAGAACTAGAAGATATATTTGTACTTGCTTATAACAAACTATTTCAAGATAGTGAGAAATATATCAATTCATTTATGAAGAAAGTGAATAAAGTCATCAATGAAAAACAAGATAATCTTAATCATAAAAGGATACAAGAAGAGATTTCTAAACTTGAAAATAAGTTATCTAATTTGATTGATTTACAACTTGATGGTTCTATTTCAAAAGACATCTTAAATCAGAAAAATCAAGAAATTACTAACAAAATTAAAGAGTATGAACAACAACTAAAAGATACTGAAAATATAGAGATAACTAGAAGACAAAAATTAGAACAAATTGATAAAATTACTAATACTCTAAAACAATATAAAGGTCTTACAAAATTTAGTGAAGAAGTCTTTAATAGTTTAGTCGATAAAATAATCATTGGCGAAAAATTAGAAAATGGAAAAGAAGATTTTTACAAGATTAAATTCATTCTAAAAACTGGCGAGTTAATCAATGAAAATCTACCAAATGGAAAATTAGATATTGGTACAAACTTCGGTAAGTATAGCTTTACAATAACGAAACAAGAGTTAGAAGAAAAAGAAGATAACGTGTCTGCCTATGTATTACAACGGCACTCGAATATACAGACCTGCTATCTTTTTTACATCATCATACATCAATTATCATCTCCCCTTTTCTAATTTTAAAAAAAGAGAAGTAAAGGTACTACAAACTAATACTTTCACTTCTCAAAATAAGTCTTTGTAAATCAATTACATAATACAACATTTTTCTTATTTTGTCTACTACCCATTTGTAGGGAATAAGCATTAGTTCATAGATTTTATGTAGTTTTCTAGTTCTGATATTTTTATCTTTTTACTTAAGTTATTGATATAGAGTTCATTAGAATAATTAAAAGCAAGAAACATTATGTTATTGATAATTATTCTATGAGGGTCGATATAGTTTAAATTTGTCTTATCAATCTTACGAATACTACCATTTATGATTTTTGGAGTAATATTACAAAAATAACAAATAAACTCTATCTTCTTTTTTAATTCTTCATCAAAATGTAATTCTTTTGTTTTTAATTTAATCATCTAAATCTATCCTTTCTTTCTTTAAATGCAAAAAATCAACTTCTTTTGAAGTTGATACTATATGTTTAAATCTAACAAAAGTTAGAATAGATTGCTCAATGGTGCCAAAAGAGAGGAAGTACAACAACCACTCTATTGCCAAAAAGTAGGTAGTAATAAACTACTAACTGTATTAATTATACACTATAGCAAATGATTTGTGTAGCCTATTTTCATATAATCTGCATAATCCGCATAATCTTCTAAAAATAGAATAATTTGTAATGGAGGAATTATTTATGAGTCAATTAGAAGAATTAAAAAAAATACGAGAAAAAATTAATAGTAATATGTGTACGATAAGCGATTTGAAGAATGTTTATCAAAAAGTAAACACAGAAACAGAAATGATACTTGCTCAAAAAGAAGATATTAAGCATCTTTATTATCGTGATACGGAAAACAGAACAGTAATACTAGAAGAAAATCTACTTCCATATGAAAAAAGAATAGATACTGTAAAGTATAGTACAAAGTATCCACTAGATTTATGTATCCCTATATTTTATGATGAAGAAATTAACAGGTATGGACAAGGAATTATTATCCCACGTAGAAAAGAATTTGTTATGGTAGATGATATGAATTTAATTAAAAGACCAGATACAGAATCATTCTATACTAAAGGCGTTAGAGAAAATAATGAAAATTGTGCTAGTATAGTGGATTTACAAGGAAATCTTTATCGTATGTTTGGTTATGATGAAAATGATGGGAATTTTAAGTTTAGTCAACTAGAACAATTTATACTTCCATCATGCCTTTATGATTTTTATGGAATCCTAGTTCATTATAATGGTAGACCGATTTATGCAGATATCATGGAACCTCCATATATTATCTTGAATAAAGAAACATTACAAAAATGTGGGGATAAAATTAGATATATTGATAGTTACGTAGAAATGTTTGATGACGAGTTTATGCAAGGAAAAAGATATGTAAAAAAATAGAAATTTACATATCCTTTTTATTGAGAAAAAGCAACGATATTACTTACGTAGTTTGTAATATGTTGCTTGAAAGGGGTTTAACAAAGGTAAAACTTCTTGATTACTTTGTAATGTTTTTAACTGACATTTCTTTTTATTTATTAAGTTCTCAAAATCATATAAATCAGTTATCGAACGAGTAATTCTACTAAAATCTTTTGTTAAAATTAAGTCATATCTATTTTGTTTTATCTCTTCTAACAATTGATTATAACTAGGTCTATTCTCATCATTAGCACTATAACCATTATCAATATAGTATTTATCAGGGGTATAATTATTTTTTTTACAATATTCTTGTAATTCTTTCTTTTGTTTTTCTTTTTCTTGTTTGTCATAATTTCCAATTCTTATATAAATAGCCACTCTTAATTTTTCATTATTCATATTCATCATTCCTTTCTTTTCCATACAAAAACACAAGAGATTTTTCCCTTGTGTTAACCAATAAAACGATATTAAATGTGTGTTTTTTTGATAAATTCCTCCTATCATAGCATATTATAACACTTGATTTCCTATAGTCAATAAGGATAAAATGTTGGGATTTTTTCGTATTTTTAACTACTATTTTGTCGTCTTCAAAATTAACTTTCCCTTATATTTACTAAGTATTAGAGTAAAAATCAAGTTTTTAATCAGCCTATATATAAGCTATGATACCATATTATCATCTTGACAGATCATTTTTCAATAAACTAAATCGTACACAAAATAGTAAACAAAAAAGTAAACTAAATTCTATTTTTAATACACATAAAATAGGATAACACTCGGGATATTATTATTTAATTATTAGATTTGATAAATTCTTCTAAATCTTTCATCTTGATTTTGTGATATAAATTATCAATAAATACCTCATCGCATTCCTCAAAGAAGAAATATAATTTTCCCTTAAGAACTACTGTATGAGGTTTTACATAAGCAATGTTTGTTCCTTTAATATTTACAACACTTCCATTTGTAATAAGTGGAGTAGCATTTGTAAATCTTCCTATCATTTCAATCTTTCTTTTTAATTCATCACTTATCTTTGTTTCTTTAGTTTCTATTGTTAACACTTTAATCAACTCCTTTACATAACAAAAAAACTAACTATTTCTAGTTAGCATTTATTACTCTCGGAATTGATTTGTCCGAGTTTCCTATCAATTTGGTGCCCTAAGGGAGGACGTTCAACAACTTTTTTAAACATTTAACTCTAATCCTACACCAACTTCATTGATATCTAATCTTTTTGCCATTTCTAACTTT
>CAJTUT010000034.1 GCA_910579455.1 uncultured Bacilli bacterium | reverse complement strand
ATGCCTATTTTCGTGATTTTAGTCGTGGTATAATATTTTTATAAATTTAGTATTGACAAAACTTAGATAGTCAATTTTTAGAGCAAATCATGTTTATGGTTTGTTCTTTTTTTGTTATAATTAAGAAAATATTTACTATAATTCATTACTAATAACCTAATGTCAAAGACTTTTGACAGACAAAGATATTTTTTTCCTATAAAATGTAATTGGAGGTGCAAAATGAATGTTGGATTAAGAATTAAAAAGCATAGAGAAAAGCAAAATATTTCACAAGATGAATTAGCATTAAAAGTATTTGTTTCAAGACAAACGATATCTAATTGGGAGACAAATAAAAGTTATCCTGATATAAAAAGTTTAACTATGTTATCTAACATTTTTCATGTAACTCTAGATGATTTTATAAAAGGAGATATAGAGGAGATGAAAAGAATAGTAAGTAAAGAAAAAATAGAAAAGTTTAATATAATGAGTTATATTTTTCTAGCAGAAATGTTAATTTTAATGTTTAGTGCATATCCGTTATTTAAGATAGATGGATATATTGGTGCTATTATTTGGGCATTGTTTTTTGTAATAACAATTGTAACAGCAACAATCATTGAGAAGTTTAAAAAGAATAATGACATTCAAACTTATAAAGAAATTATTACTTTTATGGAAAATAAATCATTACCTTATGAAGAAGTACAACAAGAAATTGGAAAAAGAAATTATCAAAAGATTTTGTTAGCAATTTTGACAAGTTTAATAACACTTATTATTTTTATAATTGAAATATTTATAATGAAAAAAATATAAACAAAAATTTTAGGAGGAAAAATATGGAATTTTGGATAATTTTTATAGTTTTTGCATATATGGGAGGAAGTTGCTTTGTTGGTACTTGGTGGAATAAAAAGAAAAAAGAAGAAAAATCTAAAAAGCAATAATTTTCACACAGGTTATTATTAAATAATTACAATTTAACGATTAGATTATCAATAAAATGATAGTCTTTTTTTATTATTTTTGAAAAGTTCTACTAAAAATTTTTATTCTATTGACTTGAATTTTTTATTATCTTATCATTTAAACAGAGCAAGATCTTACTCAAAAAATATGAGGAGGAAGATAAAAAAATTATGTATCATGGAAGATTTAAAAAAAGCCATTATGAAGCAGGTTTTAACTGGGGAAAGCTTTTATATAATAATGGAAAGATAATTAGTAATAATCACACTTTTAAAATACCAAATGAAAGAAAGCAATTTGCTAAAGAATGTTTACCTATTTATGAAAAATATTACCCAGAGATTTTAGAAGAAATAAAGGGTCTAGCAATGGGACAAAATAGTTCTTATGAAGATTTTTATACTTTTTTATTAAGTATGTATTGTTTTGAATTTAATAATCATTGTACTTGTATAGCAGTTAAGGATAAAAATAATATACTTTTTGGAAGAAATAGTGATTTTCTTGTATCATTAGAAAAATTGTATATGAATTGTTTATATAATTTAGATAATGTTTATGCTTTTAATGAAATACAACAGTATTTATAGAAATGGAAGATGGAATTAACGAATATGGTTTAGCAGTTGGGTTAACATTTATTTATCCTACTATTATAAAAGCAGGTTTTAATGCAGGTATGTTAGTTAGATATTTATTTGAAAAATGTAAAACTACTGACGAAGCAATTTCTTTGTTAAAAAGTGTTCCCATAGCATCACAACAGACCTTAACTATTGTAGATAGAATAGGAAACATTGTAGTTGTTGAGTGTAATTGTGAAGAAATAGAAATAATACGACCAACTAAAGATGGAAATTTTGTAACAACAGCTAATGAATTTAATTCTATTAGAATGAAAAAATTTAATAATTATGAAGTAGATAATTGGAAAGCAGAAGAAAGATATTCAGTTTCATATAACACTTTAATAAAATATAAAAACAACTATTCTTTTGGTTTGATTAAAAATATACTATCAGGGAACTTTGGATTTATGTGTCAGTATGATAGAAAAACTGATGCTGATACAGTATGGTCTGTTATTTATGATATAAAGAATAATGATATATTTAGAGTTGAGGGCAACCCTAAAAGAAAAACTTTTAAAAAGGATACTAGATTAAAGTTTAAGGTATAGTTTAAATTACAATTTATGCAACAAATGATATTGCTTTAAATCAAGATAAACGATATAATAAATATAGCAAATATTAATGAGCTTATTTTTTTACTGGTGAGTGCAAAACCCAATCAGTAAATGCACCATTGACGAATCTGTTCGAACTATTCGAACTTTAAGATATAGAATCAAGCAAAAATGATTGTTTTTTTCGTTTTATAAGAAAAAATCATAGAAAGGTTATAGTCTATGATTAATGTAATCAAAAAAGAAATTGATATGGAGGAATCTTTAAAAAAATGATTAGAGATTATATGTAATTATTGTAATACTGCTCCAAGTATTATAAGTGGTAGCATAGGAAAACTTGATACAAACTCAAATTATATAGTTCTAACTTTTAATTATTTTCATTATCATGTTATTGAATAAATCATGTTTTGTGATAGAATTATATTATTAGGTGAGAATATGGAGTTAAAAAAAAGAGTGGAAGAAAAAAAGAAGTTATCGAAGAGAAAAAAGATAATAATAATTAGTACAATTTTAGTTGCTATTTTGTTAGTAATTTCTTTTTCCATGATAAAATATAAAGAATTTAAAATTGAAAAGGAAAGGGAAGAATTGATATTGAATATTAAAAAGGCATATCATCCCTACATCAAAATTAAAAAAGATACAAATCTTTACGCAAAAGGATTGGTAAAAGTAGGAAAAATAAACAAGGGAATTGCCTTTGAAATTGAACAGGAAAAAGAAAAGGACTTTGAGTACTTTAAAATAAAAGATACAAATTACTATATTCATTATAAAGATATTCAAAAAATAAAAATGATTCCCTCAGGTGAGGAACATAGTCATTATATTTCTCTTAATAAAGATGTTATAACAAAACCAAATACGAAGCTTTATTTAGAAAATAAGGTCGTAATTGTTCTAAAAAAATCTATTGAAGTACCAGTCAAATTTATAGATGGTGATTTTTATATACAGTATTTAAATAAGATTTTTCATATTAATAAAAAAGACGTGAAGACATTAAAAGAAAATGAGAATTCAACAGAAGAGGAATCTAAGTATATTAGTATTATTAATTATAATATTTTGGCAAATAAGTGTAATAGCGAGGATTGTATTAACATACAAAAATTTGATGAGCAAATGAATTATCTAAAAACAAATGGCTATTATACAATTACTTTAAAGGAATATAAAAATTGGCTAAACGGAAATATTAGATTAAAACCAAAAGCAATTTTGTTAACTACTCCAAATGAGACAAATGAGGTTTTATCAATAAATAATAAATATCATAATATTTTAAATGTTGTAAACTCTAATGAAAAAATAAACTTTGTAGATGATAATCGAAAAACTACTAGGGATAGTAAATTAGATCATCTATCTAGATATAATATAAAAATAGATACAAGACTGGGAGACTTTGAAAGGATGGCCTTAGGGGAATACGTTCCAGTAGTTATGAAAACGAATTTTCCAAATAAAGGAGGTCAAAAAATCCCAGTTTTAAATTATCACTTTTTCTATGATACAAATACAGACTATTGTGGTGAAAACATATGCCTAGATATTAAAAACTTTAAAGAACAATTGGAGTATTTGAAAAATAATCAATATAAAACTTTAACCATAGAAGAGTATAGGTCATGGATGTATCAAGAAATAGAACTTCCTGATAAGAGCGTTTTGATTACTATAGACGATGGAGCCTTTGGCACAGGAAGACACAATGGAAACAAATTAATTCCGATTTTAGAAGAATATAAAATGCATGCTACTTTATTTTTAATTGCGGGCTGGTGGGATATTAATAATTATAGTTCTCCTAATTTAGATATTGAATCGCATACTTACGATATGCATAATACAGGTTCTTGCGGTAGGGCTCAAGTAATTTGTGCCAGTCACGACGAATTATTAAGCGATTTACAAAAATCTATTTCTGTAATAGGACATAATACAGCTTTTTGTTTTCCTTTCTATAGTTATGATGAAAAGTCTATTAATGTTGTAAAGGAAGCAGGATTTAAATTATCATTTGTAGGAGGAAATAGAAAGTCATCTAGAAGCGATAATAAGTATAAAATTCCTAGATATCCTATTTATAAGCATACAAGTATGGAGCAATTTATACATATGGTTAACTAAAAATCAATAATTGTGTTATAATATGAATAAGGAGGAACCCTATGAGACTCATTAAAAATAACGAAAATCCAATCAATGAAAGTAAAATTATCAATCAAATAAGAGCCTTAGGAATTGATATGATTAGTGAAGCAAATAGCGGGCATCCTGGTATCGTATTAGGTGCTGCACCGATCTTATATAGTTTATATGCTCATCACCTAAGAATCACCCCAGATAATCCAAACTTTTACAACAGAGATCGCTTTATTATGTCCGCAGGGCATGGTTCTGCTCTTCTTTATGCCACCTTATATATGGCAGGTTTTCATTTGGAAATGGAAGACTTGAAAAATTTTAGAAAAATTCATTCTAAAACTCCAGGACACCCAGAGTATAAAATAACACCAGGAGTAGATATGACAACAGGTCCCTTAGGACAAGGAATAGCTACAGCTGTTGGAATGGCTATGGCGGAGGCACGATTACGAGAGAAGTATAATAAATATGAGAAAAAATTAATTGATTTTCATACTTATGTTTTATGTGGAGACGGTGATTTAATGGAAGGAGTGAGTTATGAGGCTCTTTCCTTAGCGGGCAACTTAAAATTAAATAAACTAATTGTATTATATGATTCTAATGAAATCACACTAGATGGAAAAACAAAGCAATCCTTTGATGAAAATATAAAATTAAGATTTGAAGCAATAGGGTTTAATTATACTAAGGTGAATGACGGAGAAGATTATCAGGCAATATCAAAAGCAATTGAGGATGCAAAAAAAAGCAATGATAAACCTACCATAATAGAAATTAAAACAACAATAGGTAAGTTTTCTATGAACGAAGGAACAAACAAGGTACATGGTGGACCCCTAGCCAGGGAGGATATAACCAATATTAAAGAAAGATTAAAGTTACGTGATATTACTTATAATATATCAAATGATACCATAGAAGACTTCCAATTTTTTATTCATGAAAGGTGTGCTAAACTAGAATCAGAATTTGAAGAAAAATTGAATAAATTAGATGAAGACATAAAAAAAGAATTAGCTTTCTTGATGGGGGATGAAAAAGCTCTTCCAATTAAGGATTTGGAATATATAGAACCAGATAATCAAATAGAATCTACACGAGATACTTCTTCTAAAATACTAAATTCTATTATGAAAGATAATCCCTATATGCTAGGAGGAAGTGCTGATTTATTTGGTGCTACAAAAACCTATATAAAAGAAGATGGAGATTATTCTAGTCATAATTATTTAGGTAGCAATATATTCTTTGGAGTTAGAGAACATGCTATGGGAGCAATTTTAAACGGACTAGCATTATGTGGATACCGTGTATATGGATCAACCTTTTTAACCTTTAGTAACTATTTAATACCCGCAATTCGAATGGCTGCTATTTTAAACCTACCAATTATATATATATTTACCCATGATTCAATTAGTATTGGAGAAGATGGACCAACTCATCAACCAGTGGAACAATTAGCACAATTAAGAGTTATGCCAAATATTGAGGTATATAGACCTTGCGATGCCAATGAAGTAATAGGTACATATAAGATTGTTATGAAGAAAAATTCAGGTCCTTCTGTTATTTGTCTTTCTAAAACAAATATAAAGATACTAGATACTACCAAAACAACAGAGGTTGAAAATGGAGCATATATCATTAGAGATTCTATACGTAAATTAGATGGAATCATAATCTCTACAGGGGAAGAAGTTCATCTAGCCTTGGAAGTAGCTAATAGACTCAGTATTAAAGGAATTGATATTCGAGTAGTTAGTATGCCATCGATGGAACGTTTTATAAAAAAAGAAGACGAATATAAAGAAAAAATTCTTCCAATTGGAATTAAAAAAATTGTACTAGAGTGTGCATCTTCTATGCCATGGAACAAAATAGTATTCAATGATAAGTATTTAATCACACTAGATGAGTTTGGATATTCTGGCACAAAAGAAGAAGTTTATCAAGAATTTGGTTTCGATATAGACTCTTTAGAAGAAAAAATAGAGAATTTACTCAAATAAATTTCGACAAAAAAAAACCCTTACTTCTAATATACTAATATTGGTGATCAGAATGAGGGTTTTTTACATTTTTAATATAAAGGAAGAACTCAAATACCTATATCAAAACCATACTCTTACTTTATATCAAACATTAAAAAAAATATATCAATTAGAAAAATCGGATTTAGTATATGGAAAATCTTTATTTCAACAATTAATTCAACCGCTTAATAAACTAAAAATAGACAATTCCTTATTTATTAAACTTCATCAACAAATGCCATACAGTAAGAAAAAGGATATTCATTATATCAATAATCTATATAAAAACGAGGTAAGCAGATTAGAAGTTAAAGTTACTCATATTCGATTAGAAATGGATAATGATACTACCTCTTTTATTTCCATATTAAATGAATTAAATCTAAATTTATTTGTTTGTGATTTTGAACATTTCGAATATTTTTTTATTGACGAGGGTAAAAAGTCTTGTATAAGTACATAAATTTTAGTACAATACAAATAAGGAGATGATAAAATGCTTCATGATATTTTAATGATATTATTAGGATTAATTGCTGGTTTCATTATTGGCTTTTTTGTAGCTAGAACAGTAATGAAAAAATATATGAAGAAAAATCCACCAATCAATGAAGAAATGATTAAAGGCTTAATGATGCAAATGGGAAGAAAACCAAATCAAAAACAGATTAACCAAATGATGAAAAATATGCAGAAATATATGTAAACAAGAGAAATTGTGTAGTTGTCAATGATGTGACACCCAAAAGGTGAAAAAAAGAAAAGCGATATGATAGAATGAAAATGCTAATTA
>CAJTUT010000033.1 GCA_910579455.1 uncultured Bacilli bacterium | reverse complement strand
AATTTATCCGATATGGCAAGTATTTTACAGGAAAATATTAAAACAATAAATGAGTTAAAAGATAAGATGATTGAAACTGCTAAATAATCTCCATATTTTGATATTATTAAATATATATCATTATAATACACGGAAATTTAAAAAAATGCTTATTTTCATAGTTTTTGTCACATTATAATGTTTATATAAATTTAGTATTGACAAAACATAGATATTTAATTTATCAATTAGAATATCTATCAAAGATGCCCTTTTTTTGATATAATAAAGTCAATAGATAAATAGTAATGTGAAAGGAATTTAAAATATGGCAAGAGTATTAAAAAACAAGGAATTAGTAAATACAAGATTAGCTACAAATTATGGTGGATGGATGTATTGCAACAAATGTAACGAAAATATAGGGTATTTATGCTATTCAACCTATGATAGGTTAGAATTAGAGTATAAATGTAACTGTGAAAGCATCGGTAGGATACTATTAGATTTTGAGGATAGCAGAATAGGGAAGAATTGTAAGGATGAATTGGTTGTTGTAAAAAATAGATTTTGCTGTCCAAAAGATAGTGAGCCTTTGATTACAATATTAGATAAAAAGTTATCCAAATATGAGATGAAAATTACCTGTAAATCTTGTGAAAGTACTTATAAAAAATCTAAATAAATAGTAACTGCGTTTTAGAACACAAGAAACAATATATTATTTAAATAAAAAAACGATTCAGATTATTATATTATAAAATCAATAGATGGAATAATAACTTGTATATAGCCTGAGAATCTATTGCTATAAATATATTTGAAAGGCGGTTAATACATGAAATTTATAAAATCGAAAACTATACTTTCGAAGGTAGGATATGATAATGAATGGTATAGTGTTTCCATTGATACAAAAAGTGATTTGGTTGTAAGAGATATAGATATATTAAAAGAGATAAACCCTAAAAATAATGTTATTATAAAATTTACTATAACTACACCAAATGATAAACTATCAAGAATAATAGAACCAAATGTATGTGAATCATCTAAAAGATTACAAATAATTAATAGATTATCTGATAACGGTTTATTTGTAGGAGTTATGATGAATCCTGTTTTACCATTTATTACTGATAAAGAAGAAGATATAAAAGAATTGGTAAAACTCGCAAGTTTAAATGGAGTTAAATTCATTCATACTTATATGTGAGTAACCTTAAGAGAAAACCAAATGGATTATGACTTTGATAAATTAGATCAACACTTTATTGGATTAACGGGAAAGTATCTTAAATATTATGGGAAGAGATATAGTTGTGTTGTTCCTAATTATCAGAGATTATATAAGATATTTGTAGAGGAATATAATAAATACGAAATCCTATATAATATGAAAGAAATTAAACGTAATGAACAAGTTACATTATTTTAGAAAGATAATATGGTGAATAAAGGTCAGCTGAAATAATGGTCAATATTTTATCATATAATAGGCTTTCCCTGGAAGTAAATGAAAGTTCTACTGAAGACAGATTGTGAAAAAAGATTTAAATAGCATTTGTTTTATCTAAATTTTTTTTTTATTTTATCATTGACAAATGAATATATATTCAACTATAATTAAAACAGTTGAGAAACAATTCAACTAAAAGACATAATATAAGAGTGGAGGGAATTTATGTCTAGAAATGAATTTTCTTGTGATTGTAATGTAATACACCAAAACGCTGTTGATGAAGTATTACAAAGTATGCCAAGTAGGAAGACACTTGATAGATTGGCAGAACTATATAAACTAATAGGAGATACTACAAGATGTAGAATATTATTTGCCTTGAATCAAAAAGAAATGTGCGTTTGTGATTTGGCAAACGTACTTAATATGACAAAATCTTCTACATCCCATCAACTCGCAGTATTAAGAAATAGTGAAGTTGTTAGATGTAGAAAAAGTGGAAAAGAGGTATATTATACATTAGATGATGACCATATCGTTAAGTTGTTTGAAATTGGATTAGAACATATTAATCATAAAGATAAAAAATAATATGAAAAAGGAGTTATAATGAAAACATATAAATTTAAAATTAATAATTTGGATTGTGCAAACTGTGCAAATGAGTTAGAGTCAGTTTTGCAAAAAATTGATATTATTGAGAATGTTAGGATTAATTTTTTGACACAAAGATTAACTTTTGAATGCTTAGAAGAAAACGAGATGACAGCCTTAAAGCATATTAAAAAAATAATAAAAAAGGCAGAACCCGATGTGACAATCGAGGGGTATTAGGTCCATGAATAGAAAAGCAAAAGTACAATCTATTAAGATCATAATTTCTCTTCTATTAGTTTTAATCGCTCTAATCATCAGATTTGATATAGAAATAATTCGTAGAATCTTATATGTAATAGCCTATATTATTGTTGGGTATGATATTGTGCTAAAAGCAGTAAGAAATATTTTTAAGGGTAAGTTATTTGATGAAAATTTTTTAATGACTGTTGCAACAATTGGAGCTTTTTGGATTGGAGAATTTCCAGAGGCAGTTGCTGTAATGCTTTTTTATCAAATAGGGGAACTATTTCAAAGTTATGCAGTAGATAAATCAAGAAAATCCGTAGCAAGCCTTATGGACGTAAGGCCAGATTATGCAAATGTTTTTCGTAAGGACTATATTGAGAGAGTTGACCCTGATGAAGTGAATATCGGTGAAATTATAATGGTTAAACCCGGTGAAAAAATTCCTCTAGATGGGATTGTCGTAGAGGGTGAAAGTATGATTAATACTCAAGCCTTAACGGGTGAATCTGTACCTAGGAAGGTTCGCATAAATACAGATGTGTTAAGCGGTTGTATTAATAATGATGGAATTTTAAAAATAAAGGTAACTAAAAAATTCCAAGAATCGACTGTTAGTAAAATATTAGATTTAGTTGAAAACGCAAGTAGCAGAAAGACTAAGTCTGAAAACTTTATTAGTAAATTTTCAAAAGTATATACACCTATTGTGGTAATAGTAGCAGTATTACTTGCAATTATCCCTCCCCTTATTATAAAAAATGCGATGTTTTATGATTGGTTATATAGGGCTTTATCCTTTTTGGTTGTCTCTTGTCCATGTGCACTAGTGATTTCTATACCACTATCTTTCTTCGGCGGAATAGGGGCTGCCTCCAAGATAGGGGTTTTAATAAAAGGAAGTAATTATCTGGAGGCTTTGGCGGAAACTGAAATTGTAGCATGTGATAAGACGGGAACTTTAACGGAAGGGGTATTTAAAGTACAAAAAATAGATTCAATAGGATATTCTGATAATAATTTATTAAAATATGCCTCTTATGCTGAAAATTTCTCCAATCATCCAATTTCTCTTTCATTAAAACAATCCTATGGTAAAACTATAAATAACAGTCTTGTTACTAAAACACAGGAGATTTCTGGTAAAGGTATTTTCGCCAAAGTAGATGGAAAAGAAGTACTGGTAGGAAATGAACGATTAATGAATGATTATAAGATTAAATTTAAAAAGAGTGAAGAAATAGGAACAATTGTATATGTTGCAATAAACGGTAAATTTGCAGGAACCATATTAATTTCAGACAAAATAAAAGACGACTCTTATAAAGCAATAAATCTATTAAGGGATAGCAATATAAAAAAAATCATTATGTTAACAGGAGATCATAAAAGTATTAGTGCCTCTGTTGCAAAAAAACTTAATTTAGATGAATGTTATGCAGAATTATTACCTACAGATAAAGTAAATTTAGTCGAAAAATTAATGATTCAAAAGTCAAAAAATGGTAAACTTATATTTGTTGGGGATGGAATTAATGATGCCCCTGTGCTCGCATTAGCTGATATAGGAATTGCTATGGGAGGTCTGGGTAGTGAAGCGGCTATAGAAGCAGCAGATGTAGTTATTATGACAGACGAACTATCTAAAATTTCAAATTCTATTCGGATCTCAAAAAAAACAATGAGAATTGTAAAACAAAATATTGTTTTTGCTATTACAGTAAAAATTGGAGTATTGATATTAAGCGCGTTCGGACTTGCAAGTATGTGGATGGCCGTGTTTGCAGATGTAGGAGTTTCTATTTTAGCAATATTAAATGCATTAAAAATTATAAAAGTAAAATAAATTCAAAAGAGTGTGAAAATATGAAAAAAATCATGTTATCCATTGGAGGGATGACTTGTAGTGGATGTTCCTCAGGACTAGAAAAATATTTAAATAAACAAAATGGCATAAAAAATGAAACCGTAAACCTAGTATTATCTGTTGCTACTATTGAATATGAAGGGATTAGTATAAAGAATATTGAACGATTTGTAAGAAACGTTGGTTTTGAAAGTTTAGGAGAATTTAGAGGTATAGATGATGGTGAGACAAAACCGTTAGATAAGCTAAAACTAGTTATATTTGGTATTCTTATTATATTTATGATATATATATATATATCAGTCCGAAAGATTTTATTTACCAAATATTCCATATATTAATCGAGATTATCCGCAAATTTTTTCTACCATTCTTTTTATAATTACGCTATTGTTTACCTGGATATTTTAATCAGCGGTATGAAGAATCTAGTACATAAAATTCCAAATATGGATACTTTAGTTTTATTTAGTGTTACATTCAGTTTTATCTACAGTATCTATGGTTATGTAAATATCATCTTGGGAAGTAGTCAATTCCTTGGTGATTTATACTTTGAATCAACTTGTATGGTCATTTACTTTATTCAGTTAGGAAGATATATAGAATCTATTAGTAAGGATAAAACAAAAGATTCAATTCGAAAATTGGTTCAAATCACACCACAAAATGCTATTTTAAAAGCACAGAATCAACATAAAAAGGTATCTATAGATGAGGTGAAACATGGGGATACATTAATTTGTAAGGCAGGAGATAAGATTGCTGTAGATGGAAAAGTTTGTAAGGGATCAACTTATGTTGATGAAAGCTTTATTACTGGAGAAAGTATTCCTATATTAAAAAATAAGGGAAGCAAGGTGATTGCTGGCTCCATCTGTTATGATGGATATATTGAATATCAAGCCGAAAAAATAGGCAGAAATTCTACAATATCAGATATTATAAGATTAGTTGTTGAGGCTACCAATACCAAAAGTAAAATACAAACACTAACAGATAAAATAAGTGGATATTTCGTACCGTTTATTATCATGCTTTCCCTTTTAACATTTCTATTCCAAGCTCTAATAGGAATATCATTCCGTAATTCATTAATCCATATGGTAACAGTATTAGTAGTAGCATGCCCTTGTTCACTAGGATTAGCAGTCCCATTAATAGTAGTAATAAGTAACGGAATATGTGCTAAAAAGGGATTATTTTTACGAAATAGTTCGGTTTTAGAAAATGCAAGAAAGGTGGATACCATAGTCTTTGATAAAACTGGAACCTTAACTTTCGGAAAGCTGGGTATATTTAAAATTTATAATTATTCTTCGTATAAAAAAAGTGAATTATTAGATATTGTAGCTAATATTGAGAATTTTTCTTCCCATCCTATAAGTACGGCTTTCTCTATCAAGAAAAGGTTAGAGGTTGAAAATGTTAAGATTATACATGGAAAAGGAATTACTGGATATATAAATGGAAATGAATATTATTTAGGAAATGATAAAATTTTGAATGGATTAAAACTAAATGCTATATTAAAAAAGGACTATGCATACTTAGTGAAACACAGCTGTAGCATTATCTATCTTATAGAAAACGATATTATTATTGGTCTAATCGGTGTTAGAGATGTTGTACGCAAGGATATAAAGAATAGCATTCAAAGATTAAATGACAATCATATAAAAGTAGTAATGTTAACAGGAGACAATCTAGAAACTGCTAATATGGTTGCAGATGAACTGGGAATAAAAAATGTAATGGCCAGTATGATTCCTCAAAAAAAAGCGGAGTACATTAGAAATTTAGTAGACCGTAAAAGAAATGTAATGATGATAGGGGACGGAATTAATGATGCTCCAGCTCTTATTAATGCAACTATTGAAGTAAGTATTAATGATGGCACAGATATAGCAATGGATGCATCAGATGTAATCTTAATGAACAATAATATAGATAATATAATCGACTTAATCAAAATTAGTAAAAAGTCCTATCGGTTTATTAAACAAAATTTGTTTTGGGCTTTTTTCTATAATTTATGTATGATTCAAATTGCAATGGGGTTATTTGAAAAATTTGGCATTTCCATGACACCTATGTTTGGCAGTATTGCAATGATACTTAGTAGTCTTACGGTAGTAGTTAATTCATTGCGATTAAAAAATATAAAATAAGGCATAAAATAGAAAAAGTTAAAAACTATGGAAGGAATGAGAGAATGACTAAAGAACCAACCGATAAAATTCCCTTTAATTACTTTTATCAATTATTTCAAAAAGAGGTGAATAAAGGCATAGTGAAAACCCAACAAAATGAAGATGCAATATCCTATTTTGATTATTTTCGATTAAATAAAGAGGAACAAACTACTGTATATGATAAAGCATTAATGGAAGTTTGTATTCATTATATTACATTAGGAGATGTACCAATTGATGTTTTGCCAAACAATCCATTACAATTAACCGACTTAATATTAGAAACAGAACATGAGTGTTCTTATCAAGAAAGTTTCTTAAATTCATTACCATTTATTTATCAAGTATATTTTGAAAATATGGGTTTAGGTTTTCCTACTTTAATATCTACAAATGATTCAGAATTATTTCCTGTTGTTAAAGTAATATGGAATAATAGAAATCAAATAGTATCTTTTGAATCAGAGAATATAAACTTACTAGAACAAAATAAAATTATGACTAAATTTTTAATGATGGAAGCTAAAAATCATATAGGTCCTATTCCTAAACTTTTACATTATATAAGAAAAGATATTTAAAGATTAAAAAGACACTATCTATAGTAATCACCTCATTTATTTACTATAGATGGTGTCTTTATTTCTTCCTTTTGTTTACCTTTCCACCTTTTTTATTCTGTGTCATTTTTATTACAGATATCTTTTGTATATAAAAATTATCTATAATATCTTGTTTTTCATCTATCCACTTATTCTTAGAAATTAGTTTATTCGCAAAATATAATCCATTCCCTCTACCTGCTCCCTTGGTAGAAATCCCCTTTTCATATCTTCTTGAAATATCTTTCTTCTTATTAAACGTATT
>CAJTUT010000032.1 GCA_910579455.1 uncultured Bacilli bacterium | reverse complement strand
GTAGCGAAAAGATATTATAGATTATTCATATGTCTTTTTCAATTATGAAATGTTGCACTTCAAACTTAAATTAACAACCTATGATATAATTGACAAAAATAATCATTAATGCCATAATATAAGTGTAAAGGGATTGGTGATTAAGATGTATCAAAATAAGATAGAACTTTCTCCACAAGATATTTTAGAAAAAGACTTTAAAATAGATACACGTGGTTATAGATTAAAAGAGGTTGATCAATATTTAGATATTATTATTAATGACTATGAGCAGTTTTATGCAATGATTAATGACTTAGAAAAAGAAAAAGCGGATTTACTCGGAGAGATTATGCGTCTAAAACAGGAAATCAGAAATATGAAAATGAATGCTGAAATTGCTAAAAATAGCAGTAGTGATATACCTGAGGTTACGAATTTAGATTTATTACGTAGGTTATCTAAATTAGAAAAAATGGTATATGGTAAGGATGATTAATACTTTGACAAACGCTGTATCATAATTGATATAGAGGAAAGTCCATGCTCACACGATTCTGAGATGATCGTAGTGTTCGTGCTTAGGGAAAAAATAACCTAAGGTAGAGAAATCTAACGGCGAGGTAAAGTCCTAAGTCTTTGGATAAGGACTCCCTCTGAAAAGTGCCGCAGTGACGAATTTTAGGAAACTAAAAAGTGAAACGTGGTAAACCCCGCGAGTGAGAAACCCAAATTATGGTAGGGGAGCCTTGATAAGGGAATAACAACTAAATCAAGGACTGAGTAATCAGTAGATAAATGTTTGTCACCTAATATTAGGTACAGAACATGGCTTATAAAGTATTAATTATTTTTATATAAAGAGGTGGATATAATTGTGAAAGAATTAGGGGAATACTTAAAAGAAACTAGAATTAGTAATGGTGTAAGTATTGAAGAAGCAGCAGAAGATAATAACCTTTCTATAACACAATTAGATAATATTGAAAATGGAAATATTAGGGCTTTTAAAGATGTCTATAAATTAAAAGAATATATTAAAAGTTATTCAAAATACTTGGGATTAGATCCAAATGATGTTGCGGATGAATTTAATGAATTTTTATTTGAACATACCTCCAAAATATCCTTAGATGATATATTAGAGGCAAAAAAGAAAATGGAAGAAAAAGAGGAAAATGAAAAAAATAAAATTAGGTCTCCTTATACTAAAGAATATAAGGGAAAGATAAATTATAGGCCCTTAGTATATGGGGCTATTATGATAGGTCTAATTGCTTTTATTATTTACTTTGTTGTAATATTATTAACAAAAGAAGAAAAACATCGTGAGGTGTTGTGGAAAAATTATGGGGAGGAAATATATGAATTTACCTACTAGGTTAACAGTTTTAAGAATCTTTTTAAGTTTCTTTGTAATAGGAATTTTGATCTTTCCTTTTTATACAATAGGAATTACTTGGTCAAAAGTTAGTATTTTAGGAATTATTGTCAATGTAAAATATATAGTAGCGGGTTTATTTTTTATTATAGCAAGTATTACAGATTTTATTGATGGATATTTGGCAAGAAAAAACAATCAAGTAACTAATACAGGGAAGATGCTGGATGCAATTGCGGATAAAATATTGGTTAATTCAGTCTTAATTATATTGTCATCCCAAGGATTTATTTCAGTGATAATTCCAGTAGTAATTGTTTTAAGGGATATCTTTGTAGATGCTATTAAGATGGAAGCAGCAGGCAATGGTAAAGTAGTAGCGGCAATAAAAAGTGGTAAAATTAAAACTGCAGCGTTAATGGTGGGAATTGTACTAACATTTTTTTACAATCTACCTTTCGAGGCTTTTAATGTTAGGGTTTCTGATTTTTTACTATATTTTGCTACGATTATGTCCATTATCTCCGCAATTGAATACTTTGCGTTGAATAAAAATATAATATTTCCCAGGGAGGAAATTATAAAATAATTACAAAAAGAACCTAAAAATTCCCTTTTTATAAGGGGATTTTTCTTTTTGTATTAGAAAAAAGAAAAACATAAAACAATTGTTCGAAAAAAATCTTGCTTTTTTTAAAAAGTTATTATACAATTAAATTGTAAGTTATTTGCAAGGAGGAAAAAATGAGTAAAGCAGTGAAAGAAGTAAATAAAGATAAGGCCCTAGATCAAGTCTTAAGTGATATTGAAAAACAATTTGGAAAAGGTGCTATTATGAGGTTGGGAGAAAATACTCATAACAAAGTAGATGTATGTTCCAGTGGATGTTTATCACTAGATGTTGCATTAGGGGTAGGAGGATATCCCAGAGGAAGAATTATAGAAATTTATGGACCAGAGTCAAGTGGTAAAACTACTTTTGCCTTACAGGCAATTGCGGAACAACAAAAAAGAGGGGGTAGAGCAGCATTTATTGATGCCGAGCATGCTTTAGATCCTGTATATGCACAAAAACTTGGAGTAAATATTAATGAACTGTTACTATCACAACCAGATACGGGAGAACAAGCACTAGAAATTTGTGAAGCACTTGTTAGAAGTGAAGCGGTAAGTATTGTAGTAATAGATTCTGTGGCTGCATTAGTACCACAGGCAGAAATTGATGGAGAGATGGGAGACTCTCATGTTGGTTTACAGGCTAGATTAATGTCGCAAGCCTTAAGAAAACTTTCTGGAACAATTAATAAAACAAAAACTACAGCAATTTTTATTAATCAATTAAGAGAAAAAGTAGGTATTATGTTTGGAAATCCAGAAACTACGCCTGGTGGAAGAGCATTGAAATTTTATTCCACAATCCGATTAGATATTAGACGTAATGAGCAATTAAAAGTTGGGGATGGAGTGGTTGGAAATAAGACAACAATAAAGGTAGTAAAAAATAAAGTGGCTCCACCATTTAAAACAGCAGTTGTAGATATAATGTATGGTGAAGGAGTCTCACGCGAAGGAGAAATCATTGATTTAGGTGTAGAGGCAGGTGTGATTGATAAAACTGGTGCTTGGTATGCATATAATGGAGAAAAGCTTGGACAAGGAAAGGAAAATGTGAAGCTTCTACTAAAAGATAATATAGAACTAAGGGAAGAGTTGGAGAAAAAGGTTCGTGAGTATTATGATATTTTAATAGGGGAAAAACAAAAAAAATAAGTTTTATAAAGGCTTTTAAGAATGTCAAATCCTGATAATCTTAGAAGCTTTTATTTTGACATAGACTTAACAACTATTTCATATATGTAATTGCAACAAATACCTGAATATGGTATTATATTATTAATATGTAAGATAGGGACAGATGGTGAGAAATATGACTGTTAAGAGAAAAAATACGAATATAAATTCTAAAGAAGATAAAGAACAAAAGAGAAAAAAATTAATAATCCTACTACTTTTAATTGTACTACTTTTTTTGTTTAAGATTCTTAACGTTTATGACTTTATCTTTGACGTTCCTAGTAAACCAGAAGTAATGGATACAAATCCTAAAGGAGAAATGGAATGGCATAGTGATAAAATAATTAAAATTGAAAAAGATGCAAAAGCAAGAAAAGGAATAAAATACTATCTGTATTGTATTAATCAAGATAAAACAACAAGAAATTGTCGTTGGAAAAGAACCTATACTAAGAATATTGAGGTATCAAAAAACGGAATTCACTATGTTTATTTTAAAGGTGTCAATGAGGATGGAATAATAGGTAAACCTTCCGATCCAACAATTATAAAAATAGATAATGAGGCACCTATTATATTAGATTTGATATCTAAAGCCACTACTTCTACAATAAAAGTAAAAGTAAAGGCAGAAGATTTAGGAAGTGGAATTGATAAATACTACTATAAAATCGATGGGAAGGATTTTATAGAAAGCGATAAAAACTCTTATACCTTTAAAGATTTATCAGAAAACCATTTATATTATGTGACAATAAAAATTATTGACAAGTTGGGTAATGCAAAAGAGATTACATTCCCAGTTAGAACAAAGAGCATAGAAGCTAGCCAGGATCAAGAACAAGAAAAAGAAAAAGAAGATAATAACACTGGTGGAAATAATAACGGAGGAGATAACACTGGTGGAAATAACAACGGAGGAGATAACACTGGTGGGAATAATAACGGGGGAGATAACACTGGTGGGAATAATAACGGAGGAGATAACACTGGTGGAAATAACAACGGAGGAGATAACACTGGTGGGAATAATAACGGAGGAGATAATACTGGTGGGAATAACAATAATACCCAAATTAAAGAAATCCCGCAATTATCATTAAGTGGAGTTCCGAAAAGTTTTGAATATGGAGATCAATATAAGCTACCTACTAGTTATAAATTTGGTAATAGTGGGGGCGTTGTAAAGTGTACAGTAGCCAATAAGGAATATAAAGATACTAGCACTATTCCAATTGGACAACATAATATTATATGTATAGCTAAAAGTAATACAGGTATTAGTGTGAAAGAAGAGAAGGCAGTCACTGTAACTGTTAAAAGTAAGGAAGAGGAGATTTGGTCTGGTTGGATAACTATGAATCTATATTATCCAGAAAGATCTACTAATTGGAAATGGAGATTAGGAAAAGAGGACGAGGTTAGAAGTGATCAAGAATCTGGATGGAGGGATTATACAGGACCTATTACTATAAGGGTATCTGATATAGAAAACATATATATAAAATACACATTAGAAAATGGAGAAGATGTTGTTGTAGCTCCTAATGGAAGGTTGGTTGTTGATATAGAACCAACTTCATATAGTGTCATAAAGGGAAATACTACCTCAGTAAGAATTTATTATTCAGAAGGTGCTGATAAAAAACAATATAGAATTAATTATGGAGAGTGGAAAGATTATACAGGATCCTTTGAAGTAAGTAATGATACTTCAATAGAGGCTCGTATCATTAAAACAGAAAATATATATGATGGTGATGACCTTGTCGATATTAGAAAACAGACAAACTATGATTCTGTTTATATAACAACGACTATATTCACGAATCCAGATCCTTCTAATCCCTCTAATCCATCGGGGCCAATAGATGGTTCTGAAGAAAAAAAGGAATATGGACCAAATTATCAAGAGACTCCAGCTTACTCTATTAGTGGACCTAATATTAATGTGGAACCCAAAACTGAATTGGTAGAGCGAGTTAAGGTTAGCTTAACAACAAACAGAAAGGCTAGAAGCATTTATTATAAACTGTCCATTGATGATACATGGAAAGAATATAAAGAACCATTTATGGTGGATAAAAACTTAACAGTATATGCCAAATATATCACTGAAGATGGAGAGACTTCTCAGATAAGTAGTGAATGGATTACGAATATAAAAAGGGGTGCTTTGCCTAATGTTAGTGTTATAGTTCAGTATCCTTCAAAGGAGAGAGCAAATGTATTAATTACTGCAAAGGACTATGAAAAATTAGAGTATAGCTTAGATGGAAAAATATATTATGAATATAAAGAAGCATTAACTATTACAAAAAACTGTACTGTTTATGCACGAGCTACTAACTCATATGGTGTGGAAAAAACAAGTCAGAATATTACATTTTTTAAGGAACCACCAGTAAGGGAAAACTTAAACGTATCAATTTTTACTAATCCTGATAAAGAGGATATTAAAGGAATTACCAATAAAACAACAGTTTCGATTCATTATGACCAAAAATCAGAAGACAAATATTATAGAATAGGATTAGGAGAATGGAAAAAATATGAGGGACCATTTGAATTAAATCAAAATGCTACTATTTATGCGTATGCTACTAGCGAAAATGGGTATGGGATGGCTGATAAACAAGTTGAATTCTTAACAAATGGAATATCTAATCCAATAATTATCCCGAATACATCATCGCCAACATCATCAGTTAAAGTGAGTATTAACTATGATAAAAACGCCACTATAAAGAAATATAGAATTGATAATGGAGAATGGATGAATTATGTAGAACCATTTGATGTGAATGAAAATTGTACCATTTATGCATATAATGAGAATGCTCTAGGATATCAGGCAAAAGGTGAATATGAAATAACGAATATTGTAGAGATCCCAAGATATACGGAAGTAGTAAATAGAAATGGATATCTTATTTTAAAACTAAATTATCCATCCTCTTCTGATAGAGATTCAAGAGAATATAAATGGTCAGTAGAAGGATCGTGGAAGAAATATGATGAACAGGGAGTATTATTGATAAAAGAGAAGTACAAAGATCAGTTGATCAATAAAGAAGATTCATCAGTAACGGTACAAGACGAAAATGGAAAATTCATAACTTTCCAAGATCATTATTATATTATAGAGGATTCATTAGAGGAAATGCTGGGCAAACTATTTATGAGATGGGACTATAAAAGTGTAGAAGAACCAGTAATAGAGATAAAACCATTAGAACCTTCTAGATTTATAAACGCAACGATTCATTATGATCCGCATTTTACTATTAAAGAATACAAAATCGTTGAGCCAGATGGTATGGAAAGTGCGTGGATGCCATATACGGAAAAGATAAAGATAACTAAAAACAACACGATTGTCTATGCAAGAGGAAAAATAGGTCATAACTCAAAGGAACTCATAAGTTCACAAATGATTACAAATATAGATAATAAGAATCCAGACGTCAATATAAGAGCAGACTTAGAAACATCAACCCACAAATTGGATATTCAAATTATTGGAACAGATGATCAAAAGGTAAAAACAGTAGGATATGCAAGGGGAGAGCAGGATGCATCTTATTTTGAGGATTATGGTATTATGCTAGAAAATAATAGCACCTTTACTATATCTGAAAATGGAAAATATACTGTTTATGTAGAAGATAGTGTGGGAAATACAAATACTAAAGTAATAGAAATAACAAATATAGTAGAAAAAACATCTGATATAGATATTGAAGTTTTAACTAAAAAATATGGTACAGAAGCAGAAATAAAAATTAATTATGGAAATTGTAAAAATATACAATACAAGATTGGAACTAGCGGAGTATATACTTCATATAAAGAAAAGTTTACAGTATATTCTAGTGATGTATTAAATTTAGCTAATGAAGATGGGACTATTACTATCTATGCAAAGGCAATGAATGAAGTAGGAGAAATAGAAGAAGTTTCTAGAACTATTTATATTCTAGATTTAGACGCACCAAAAGCTCCTGTGATCAATAGCCTGTCAGAATATCCAATTTTAACAGAATATGGAGTTAAGAGTAGTAGTACAATTAATATTCAATATGATAATAGAGACGATATTGAGAACTATTATAGTCTTGATAATGGAAAGACTTGGAAGTTGTATAATGGAGTATTTGAAACACACGCCCTTTCAATACAGGCGAAGAGTATAAAAAAACAATCTAAATTAGCTATTACTACAAAAGCTGAGATTAAGACTGCAACTAATGCAATAGGAATTAAAGCCTATGATGAAAATAAGTCAACTTATGAAGATATGAGTAATTACGCAAGAAAGTATATAGAGGTGTCTAGTGTACTATGGAATCAAAATTT
>CAJTUT010000031.1 GCA_910579455.1 uncultured Bacilli bacterium | reverse complement strand
AATTAGCATTTTCATTCTATCATATCGCTTTTCTTTTTTTCACCTTTTGGGTGTCACATCATTGACAACTACACAAAAGCAAGAATTTTCAAATCAATTTTTGCTTTCTCATTTTAGGACATAATGTCACAAATTAAATTAGTAACTTCTGTTGGATTATCAATTGGCAACCCTTCTATTAATCTCGCTTGAGCATATAAAACTTTAGTATATTTCCCTAACTCTTCCTTATCGTTCTTATAAAGACTTTCTAGTTTTTTTACAATAGGATGATTCTCATTAATCTCTAAAATCGTTTCTGCCTTAATCTTCTCATCAGTAGGCATCGAATTAATGACTTTTTCCATTTCAACAGAAACATTACCTTTACTAGTTAAACAGACAGGATGATTTTTCAATTTATTAGTATACTTAATTTCTGAGACCTCCTCATGAAGTGCATTTAACATCTCCTCAAACATCTCTTTCCCTTGTTTATTTTTACTTTCTAACTCTTTTTTCTCATCCTCACTATCTAAGTCAATATTTTCACTACAGATATTAGCAAACTGTTTTCCTTCATATTCCATTAACATTTGAAGAGCAAATTCATCTACATATTCTGTTAAATATAATACTTCATATCCTTTATCTTTGATACCTTCTACTTGTGGTAATAAACCAATCTTATCAATACTTTCTCCACAAGCATAGAAAATTTTGTCCTGATCTTTTTTCATACGAGAAATATATTCCTTTAAGGTTACTAACTTTTCTTCACTTGACGAGTAAAACATAATCAAATCTTTCAACACATCTTTATGCATTCCATAATCATTATAGATTCCGAATTTTAACTGCATTCCAAAGTTTTTAAAGAAGTTATCGTATTTTTCTCTGTCCTCATTTAACATTGACTCTAATTCTTTTTTGATCTTAGACTCAATACTTTTAGCAATTAACTTCACCTGATAGTCTTGTTGTAAAATTTCCCTTGAGATATTTAACGAGATATCTTCACTATCAACTAGTCCCTTCATAAACGAAAAATAATCAGGTAATAGTTCCTCACATTTATCCATAATTAATACCCCATTAGAGTATAGTGCCAAACCTTTTTTATACTCCTTAGTATATAAATCATATGGAGCATGAGAAGGAATAAATAATAAAGATTTGTAACTACATTTTCCCTCCACATTAGAAGTAATGACTTTAGACGGATTTTCATAATCATGATAAGTATCAGTATAGAAATGATGATAATCCTCTTCGCTAACATCCTTTTTATTTTTTCTCCAAATAGGAATCATACTATTTAAAGTTTCTTCTTCTATTTTTGTTTCATATTCATCTTTACTACCTTCTTTTAAAACGCTACGTTCCATATTCATAACAATAGGATAAGTAATATAATTAGAATACTTTTTAACCATTGTATCTATTTGGTATTGATCTAAAAATTCACTATATTGATCCTGTTCAGTATCTTCTTTTAACTCTAAAATAATTTTAGTTCCATAAGAATCATATTCTGCTTTTTCTACACTGTAACCATCTACCCCTTCACTTTCCCACAAATAAGCCTCTTCACTACCAAACTTTTTACTAAGCACTTGAATTTTTTTAGCTACCATAAAAGCGGAATAAAATCCAACTCCAAATTGTCCAATGACATCAATATCTTTCTTTTTTTCATTTTCAGTTTTGAAAAATAATGTTCCACTCTCAGCAATTGTTCCCAAATTCTTTTCTAACTCTTCTTGATTCATACCAATTCCATTATCAGTAATAGTAATGGTTCTGTTTTCCTTGTCTAACTCCACTTGAATTTTAAAATCACTTTTCTTTAACTTTACCTTTCGATCGGTTAAAGATAAATAATAAAGTTTATCAATAGCATCACTTGCATTAGAAATCAATTCCCTTAAAAAAATCTCTTTATTCGTATAAATAGAGTTGATCATTAAATCTAATAATCTTTTAGATTCTGACTTAAATTGTTTTTTCTTCATAATATTCCCTCTTTCTTATAATTTTTTTTCATTACAAAATCATAGTAGCACCATCTTTAGCACTTGTCAAGATAAAGTGCCAAAATTACACGCGATCACAATTAAAATTTGGAATAAAACTCCTATCTTGTGTTTTCCCCTCCTGGATCCAGGCGTTTTTAAATCCTAAGCTACCAGCATATTCTACATTCGTCATACTCTCTTTCTGAAATATCTCGATTTAATTCCTAATACATATATTCATCAAGTCTAGTATACTGATTCATAATGCTAATATAGATAAAATCCTGGTATTTAGAATATTTAAAATCTGCCAAATAAATATTGACTAATCCATCCATCATCTTTATTGTATCTACATTTTCATAACTACTAGTATTATAAATAATCGGAAGAAAAAGACCATTTCTTTTTGCTTTTCTAATTGTCTTTTTAATTAAAGCAACATAATGTGAGTAAATGTTACTAAATTAATATTGTGTGCTCCTCTTTCTTGTTGCTCTATTAAAATATCACTCAATCTTTTAGTCGTGACTTCCTTGCCATATCCATCTCTGAGCTCTTTATTTTGACAATAAATACAACCCAAATTGTAATTAAAAAAAGATAGTTTTACTTCCCATATTTCTAGAAATAAATGGTTCTTCAAAGTGATACAGAGAAACTAGTGCCAATTTTATTTTACTTCCTGCTTTACAATAGCCTATCTTTTGATATCTATTCACATGGCACATTCTAGGACATAGCATACAATTCTTTAAAACATTTATATGATATCATCATCCATAAATCATAAAAAGGAAAATCTACTTTCCCTTTTTATATTGCCTCACACAATTCCCTCTTCTTTCTTAGAGTATAACATTAGCACCCACACTGAAACCAGTGATATCCACCTGATCCAGATTCTCCGTGTATTAACAGCTCACCTTCCATGACCACGTATAAAAATCAAAGGCTTCCTCCTCTTACCCTTTTGATTTCCAGATTTATACAACCTTATCACCCCATCAGAAGAATCAGAAAAATGTTCAATATTTTGATTATATATTTTTCCCATAACAATATTCCACTAAACTATACATATTATATTCCACCAATACTAATATGTAAAAAAAGAAGTAATCATAAAATTATCATTCAATTCCTTCTTTTATATCTATTATAAATTTATTATTTGCTTTTTGAAAACCAAACGATCTATATAATGAAATGGCATGTGGATTTATAGCATCTAACTCTATTCTTTGACATTTCCTTTCCCTACCTAATTCTAAAAGCATACTAATAATTTGCCTTTGAATACCAAGCTTTCTATAATTTTCATCTGTATAAACTCCTGTAATATATCCCTTAATTCCATTAATAAAATAAACACCTGGTAACATAGTATGAATAATAATACATCCTCCAGCAACTACCTGATCATGTTTAGTATCAATTGCTAGAAAAAAATACATAGACTTATTTAATTCCTTTTGTAAAACCTTTTTCATATTTTCTTTTAATATACTAGTACTTTGAGTAACGATTCCATCCCTCTTACAAATATACTCATCTAGCTTTAACCTAAGGTTAATCAATGAATCAATGTCTTTTTGATTTGCCAATCTATATTTAATATCCATATTCATAACTCCCGACTATAATTGTTTTTCCCCCTACTTTATAATATCAATTCTAATATCTGAAATAAAACTCCAACAAATACCCCGATACTATATAAAATCATTAAAATTTTAACACTTTCTTTAAAATTTCTATTTACCTTAAAAAGGATAACTAAGGCAACCCCTGAGGAAGTTAAAAGCCCTGCAAGTACAGAAGCAAACGACAAGGTGTTTCTAAGGAATAACTCTATTAAAATAACACTTCCACCACAATTAGGAATCAGACCAATGAGACTAGCTAAAAAAGGGCCAAAAATACTATCTTTCATAAAAAGTTTTTCAACAAAGTCTTGACCGAAATAATAAAAAAACATATTTAGGGAAAAAGAAATAATTAAAATAAAAATCATAATACTGATGGTATGTTTTAAACTAGATTTAAAGATTCCATGACTACAATTACAATGTTCTTCCTTGCAAAAATACTCTATTTTCACTTCCTCTTTTTTTTTGTTTCTTAATAGAAAATCAATAATAAAACCTGATAAAAAGCCCACAATCATTTTAATTAATAATAGTGATATAATTATTAAACCACTTGTCTTCCTGGAAATTAAAATAGAGAGCATCTCATCTGATGTGGATAAATAAATAGAAATCAAGGTTCCTAAAGAAATCATTCTAGTTGCATAAAGATTCGTAGCAACTACAGAAAAACCACATTGAGGAAAAATCCCTAAAATACCTCCAAAAAGCGGACCCAACTTTCCCGACTTTTGGATTAGTTGTTTATGCTTTTTACTCATCTTATGTTCAAAGTACTCCATAATTAAAAATGCACCTAATAAGAATGGTAGTATTTTTAAAGAATCCTCTAAAGTTTCAGCTATAATTTCTTTCATATAACAAAGTCTCCTAATTGTTTTCGCATTTAGAGTATAGCACTATTACAAAAAAAATACAATCATTATAGGTTGATATTATCCATAAAGGAGTTCTCTTTGCATATCTTATTATTGAAAGGAGAGAGAGTATGAACAATTGCTATGATAAAGAATATCAATATAGTAATGATAGTTGTAGACCCCCACATCCTAGACCAATTCAACGAATATATTGTATAGGATCTACAGGGCCAACAGGACCTGCTGGGCCTGCTACTATTAACGTTGGTACAACTACTACTGGTGAACCTGGTACCCCAGCTACAGTTACTAACAGTGGAACAAATCAAAACGTAATTCTTGATTTTGTAATTCCTGCTGGGGCTACTGGATCTACTGGAGCTACTGGTCCTACTGGAGCCACCGGACCTATTGGGGCTACCGGACCTATTGGAGCCACTGGACCTATTGGTGCTACTGGACCTATTGGAGCCACTGGACCTATTGGAGCCACTGGACCTACAGGACCTAGTGCTGGATTAAGTGCATATGGTGGAAAATATAGTAATACAACACAAAATATTTCTGTTGGAATTGGTACTGAAGCACAGATTGCCCTACCAAATTCCATGCCTAATTTAAATACAACATATACTCCTACTAACAGTATTACTGTTGCACAAGCAGGTACTTATGAGATTAATTATTACAGTAATATATCTGTTGCTTTAGGAACAACTGTAACTTTAGCCGTAAGAAACAATGGAACTAATATTCCATCTACTATCATATCAAGAATACTATCAGTAGGTGTTGGTTCTGTTTATAGTGGTAGCACTATTGTTACCTTAGCCGCAGGTGATGTTATCGATATGGCTATTTCTGCACTATTAGCTGTAGGAGTTACTCTAGGAAGTGGAGTAAATGCTACATTAAGTGTTAAGAAAATAAACTAGGAAAATTCTAGATAAAACAACAGCTATTAACTATAAATACAACTATTAGTTAATAGCTTTTTTATCAAACAAATGATATTTTTAAATTTCACTCATAAGATATTATGATACTAGGAGGTATAATGGGTAAATATAAAGTTTGTGTATATGCAATTACAAAAAACGAAGAAAAATTTGTAAATCGTTGGTATAATTCTATGAAGGAAGCTGATAAAGTATATGTTCTAGATACAGGATCTACAGACCAAACTGTAAAAAAACTAAAAAACTTGGGGGCCTTTGTTACAGTTAAAAAAATTGATCCATGGAGATTTGATAATGCAAGGAATGAATCTCTTGCTTTAGTGGATGAAGATGCAGATATTTGTGTTTGTACTGATTTAGATGAAGTTTTTCTACCTGGATGGAGAGAACAATTAGAAAAGGCGTGGAAAAAAGATACCACTAGATTAAAATACAATTATAACTGGCAACTAGATGAGAATAATCAGCCTACCGTTAACTTTTATATTGAAAAAATTCATAGTAGAAAAAATTATAAATGGACACATCCTGTTCACGAGGTTCTTACCTTTCAGGGAGATTGTGAGAAAACTGAAATCACAGATCAAATTACAGTCAACCACTATCCTGATCAACAAAAATCAAGAAGTAGCTATCTCCCTCTTTTAGAGTTATCAGTAAAGGAAGACCCTGAAGATGATAGAAATATGCATTATTTAGGTAGAGAATACATGTATTATGGAAAATGGAAAAAATCAATTGCTACTTTAAAGAAACATTTAAAATTAAAAAGAGCAACCTGGCGTGATGAAAGATGCGCCTCTATGAGATTTATTAGTAGATGCTATAAAAATTTAGAGGACTATGACCAAGCTCGTATTTGGCTTGATAAAGCAATCAAAGAAGCTCCTTATCTTAGAGATCCTTATATTGAAAGAGCTTTATTAGAATACCATTTAGAAAATTATGAAGAAGTAGAAAAATACTGTTTAAAAGCCCTAAAAATAACAACACATCAAAAGTCATATATTAATGAAATATTTAGTTGGAACAATACTGTTTATGATTTATTATCTATTAGTTGTTATCATCTTGGAAAAATGAATTATGCCATCTACTTTGTGGATAAAGCTTTAGAATATACACCTAATGATAATAGACTATTAAATAATAAAAGAGTATTTTTAGAAAAAGAAGACTAATCTTTCTTAGTCCTCTTTTTTATTTTAATGATTTTTAAATTCACGATATAAATTTTTATGCTTTTTATTAAAATTTTCTACAATTTCAGGAAATAAAGAATAAAGACCACATCCCATTTTATTTTCAAGTTCCCTTTTTAATTTTGTAGTCTCTTTAATATGATATACAGTATTGTCATAAACACCTAGTCTTGTATAAACATCCAATAGTCGCCTATCTATCGTTACAAATTCATTAGTACAAAATAAATCACAAATATTAATAATTTTATCATATAGTGTGTAATTATGATCTTCTATAAACTTCTTTCTAAACTCATAACCCTTATATTTCGGAGAAGGATAACCACCAGCAGTACAATTAATATCATTGTTTAAATAAGAATGTATTAAACAAATATTGGCATATTCTAAATCATAGCCCAAACTTTTTAAAAATTCATATCCTTCTACTGTATGAACTGCCTTTTTACCAAATCTCTTACCAATATCATGAATATATCCCATAGCACGAGCTTTATCACTATCTAAATTGAGTCTAGCTGCAATTCTTGCTGCTGCCTCTCCCACCTTTTTAGAGTGAACAATCCATCTTCCTGGATTTAATTTTTGTGCCTCTTCTAATAATTTTAATGCTTCTTTTGATGTTAACTTCATCTTATCATCACCTCTACTACCATGAAAATTATAACATACAAAGGCTCATTTATCTATCAAACTTTAAAATCTCAGAAACATCTTTTCTATTTGGCTTTTTAGGATGAATATCTGGATATCCTAAACTCAGTACTACTGTAATTTTCTCATCATCTGGTATCTCTAAAAATTTTCTAGTTTCTTCTTCACGATAAAGCCCCATAATTAAAGTACCAAGTCCTAAGCTATATGCTTTTAAACATAGGTTTTGAATCTGCAAACCATTATCAAAATACTGATATCCATCCTTTAGATGCGTTTGATAAGTCCCATCTTTGAATCCAGATATTCCTGAAACAACAGTAGATACCATAATAATTGGGGCATCCTCTACATTATTTTGATTAAAGCTTGGTAAACACTTTTCTATAAATTCTTTTCTTCTAGTTTCAGTGTCAATCACATAGTATCTAGACGTTTGACTATTTTTCCATGAAGGTGCATCATTAGCCGATTCAATAAGCTGTATTATTAAATCTCTTTCAACAGGCTTTTTTAAATATTTTCTAATACTTCTCCTACCCTTTATTGCCTTATCTAATTCCATCATGACCTCCTAATAATTTTTAATATCTTTGATTCCAAACTCAGGGATAATCACATCATCATCGCAATTCATAATAAATTCAATTGCTTTCGCAACTTTTTCTGTCTCTAAACCTGTTGAGGTATCATAATCATTCCCAGCTTTTTTAAAAATATTGGTTTGCATAAACCCTGGATAAAATCCAGTTACTTTAATCCCTTTTTTA
>CAJTUT010000030.1 GCA_910579455.1 uncultured Bacilli bacterium | reverse complement strand
TAATTAGCATTTTCATTCTATCATATCGCTTTTCTTTTTTTCACCTTTTGGGTGTCACATCATTGACAACTACACATTTTATTATTGTATTGTAATTTCCTCTAATATTTTTTGAAATATTTTTTTATATTCCTCCGAGTATGGATACATATTATTACTATTTTCTATTGAATTATTATTTTTATTATCAATTTGACTCGTATCAATATACCTAATACCAAGTTTTGTTGACAATTTTTTATATTTAACATTTAACTGATCTAATAGTTTTTTTTCCCCAGAATTTTGTGGAAAAAGATTTTGATATCCAATTAAATAAATCTCATATTGATAATACTTTTTTATTTCTTTTATTAGTTTCTCCAAATCTTTCTCTATTTTAGACAGAATTTCTTCTGCTTCAGATTCTGTTATATCTCCTACTAAACTATATTGATAAACTAAATCATTTAATCCGATCGATAAGGTCAATAAATTTGATTCTCTCAGAGCTTGTTTTAAATTTTCTTCTTTCCCATCTTTTTCATTAATTAAAATATCCTTATACAAATCATTAATTCTAATATCTTGATAACTAAAGTCTGAATAATATTTATGTAATTTTTTATGACTTTTTAAATAATCTTTTAAATAATCCTGATAGCCATATCCTTTTAATCCATCAGAATTCATTCCCATGGCAAAACCATCTCCTAAGGAAATATAAGTAATATTATAGTGATTATTGGTATTATAAATAAGATAAACTAAGATACATATTAGCATTAAAACAATTAATTTTAGATATTTTTTTAATCGTTTCATAAAACCTCCAAAAAAAGAAATATAACTAATTCATTATATTTCTTTGTGTTCTATTTTAGCACCGACACTGACTAATTTCTCTACAAGCTGCTCATAACCTCTTAGGATATGTTCTATATTTGTAATAATCGTAGTACCTTCAGCAATTAAGGCTGCCGTTACCATTGACGCTCCTGCCCTTAAATCTGTAGCGACTACATGGGTACCCTTTAAATTAGTTGGTCCAAATATAGTTGCCGTTTGATTTTTCACTGTAATATCTGAACCCAGGTCATTTAAATAAACAATATGCATAAATCTATTTTCATAAATAGTTTCTTCTACCTTGCTTTTCCCATCACATTGGGTTAATAGTACTGTAAATGGTTGTTGTAAGTCCGTAGGAAATCCTGGATATACACTTGTTTTGATATTCGTCGCTCTATATTTCTTTGGCTTTGTGACAATAATATAATCAGTACCTATTTCTAATTCTACTCCTAACTCTTGTAGTTTAGATGTTAAGGCTTCTACATGTGCTGGAATAATGTTATCTATTTTAAGACAGTTTCCACATAGTGCACCTATAATCATATAAGTTCCTGCCTCTATTCGGTCGGGTATTACTTCATGAAAACATCCATGGAGATAACTGACTCCTTCTATTTTAATCGTAGATGTGCCAGCACCTTGTACCTTTGCTCCCATACTATTTAGAAATGTAGCAACATTTACTATTTCAGGTTCTTTAGCAGCATTATCAATCACAGTAGTTCCCTTTGCCTTTACTGCTGCTAACATAATATTAATAGTTGCGCCAACAGAGGCAAAATCTAAATAAATGTTGGCTCCCTTTAATTCCTCTGCTTCTACAATATATCGATTTCTTTCATTAGTAACAGTAGCTCCTAAAGCCTCAAATCCCTTTAAATGTAAATTAATTGGCCGTTTTCCAATGGAACATCCTCCGGGAAAACACATTTCCACCTTCTTATATTTTCCCAAAAGAGCCCCCATAAAATAATAAGAAGCACGTAACTTTTTGCAATAGGTTTCATGGATTCTTTCATTTTTCATATTACTAGGATCTATTACAATACTCTCACTAGCTCTTTTAATTTCTACATTTAGCCCTTCTAAAATCTCACACAATGCGTCTGTATCTGTAATCTCTGGAACATTACAAATTGTAGTTTCTTCATCAGATAAAATAGCTGCTGGAATTAATGCCACACTTGCATTTTTAGCACCACTTACTCTAATGGCACCAGACAATTGTCTCTGTCCAGTTATTTCTAATACTCTCATTTTCATACCTCAAATCTATTCTATATTATTTTATTACGATTTAAAAAAGTAGTTACATTTTAATTTTCTAACTACTAATCATTATAGATAATTTATGATATTTAGTCAATTATATTGAAAAAGTTCCCTAATAAATTCTAACATATTGAATGAAACGCTAATAAAAATAAGATGATGATTCCTATTATTTTAGAAATATCTCCCACTTTATCATTTAAATATTTTCCTAATAATAATCCAAAAAATGTAAAAATACCGCTGACTATAGAGAATATGAAACCTGGTAATACTAGACTTTGATTTTCTATAGAAAGTGCTAATCCTACTGTAAAACTATCAATACTTACTGCAAATCCAAATAAAAGAAGTTCATAAAACCTATCTATCTTATATTTGGTATCATCTTCTTTAAAGGATAAAATCATTTCTAGTGCTAAAATCAGAAAAACAATTCCTTCTATAATTTGTCCATACCGACTAAAGTTAATTAAAAATAGCTTTCCTAATAGTCCACTCAAATTCGGCATTACAAAGTGACAAATACCCACTATGATAGAAAGCATTATAATTTTTTTCTTTGGTATTCCGTTTGTCCCATAAACGATAGCTAAAGAAAAGGCATCCATACTAAGACCTATTGCCATAAATATATATATGAATATAGAAGACATGTCATCACCTTCTATATTCTATTATTTTCCTTTATGAAAAATACTTATCTAAAACTTCTTTTACAAAAGATGAATATTCAACTTTTTCATTATTCCCTTCCTCTGCCTCCAATAGACATAATGGTGGAAATAAAACACACCAGAAATTTTCACCAGCTCCATTGCCTAATGTTACTACTAAAGATTCATATTCTCCTTCTGGATAGATTACACCTTTATACTTCTTCTCCGGAAAATAATGATTACCATAATCAATAGTATAAGTTTCGTTTATGTGATTCACTTTTAAAGTTTGTTCAATATTCGTTTTAAACATTCCAACATTCTTTTTTAAGATCATTCTTGTTTGTGCTAAACTATTTGAATCCTTAAGTAGATAAGAAATATCTTGTTCTAAATTATTGGTAATTTTCTTTTTATTCATCTGATCTTCTTTAGTGTTACTATTTGCAATCACTCTAAATCTTATCGCTTCTTTTGGTATCAATACTTCTGTACTTTCCCCATTACTAATTAAAAATGCAATACTTAAAAAAACTAGGACTATCATAATTTTCTTCACTAATAAAACCACCTTTCATCTTAATAGTGGTTTTTTTTCTAAATATTTATTCAATAACCTATTTATAATTTTTTATGCCTCCTAAAATAAATATCATTCTATCTTTTTCTGATAAATCTTTTTTAGCCTCTATTTGAACATCCTGTAAGGAAGTATTAATTAAGTCAAGAACATCATTTTTTTGTGTACATCCTATTTCAAAAGCAATTAAATATTTTTGATTTAGATAGTTGTGAATGTTTCTTAGTATCTTTTTGTAAATATCTAAACCATCTAATCCTGCATATAAAGCAAGATGTGGTTCATTTCTTTTTACAATATCTTCTATTTTCTCTTCTGTTTTAATATATGGCGGATTACTAATTATAACATCGTATTTTCTATTTACCTCATCAAAAACATCACTTTGTATAAAGTTTACCTTTAAATTTAATCGGTTAGCATTTTCTCGGGCAACTTCTAAAGCACTTTCACTAATATCTAATAAATCTACTTCTGCATTCGGAAACTTTTGTTTTAAAGTTAAACCAATTACACCACTTCCACACCCAATATCTAATATTTTTATTTGTTCAGAAAAGTTTTGTTTTATATATATACATGTATTTTCTACCAACTCTTCTGTCTCAAATCTTGGTATTAATACATTCTCATTTATTAAAAATTGATTTCCATAGAAATTAATATTACCGATTACATACTGAATGGGTTTACCTTTCTTTAAGGAGAAGATCATTTCCTTAAATACCTTACATTTTTCTTCTTCTATGAAATCGTCTAGGTGATTTAACAATTCTAAAGGATTAAAGTTTAAAATATAGGCAAGAAGAATTTTTACATGATCAGAATGACAATACCTTTTTCCAAAAACTAATAGGTCTTCTACTCTCATTTAGTTTTTACACTCCTAGATTTTTTTATCATTTAAAAATCTTTTTCTTCCTTTTGTGTTTTCTTTGTACTCATTTCTAAAAACGATTTGGTAATTTCCTTATCTCTTACACAAATCTGCATTGTGTTATTAGAACAATGGTTACATGGTGGTATTGTTTCTGAACCGATTAATTTTTCCTCAGCAATATCTTCTATAATTAAATTTGTATTAAAACATTCCCCACAAATAAATTGATTTAAATGTGTTTCAATTAGTGGTGTTTTTTTAGTATTATCTATTATACTATTTTTTAGTTTGTCCTTTTTATCTCTATACCTATTCATCGTTTCCTTCTAATTTCCTTTTCTGATCTTCTGAAATCAAAGCGTTAATTACATCTTCTAAATCCCCATCCATAACACGATCCAATTGTTTTGTAGTAAACCCTATTCTATGATCGGTTACTCTATTTTGTGGATAATTATACGTTCTAATCTTTTCTGCTCTATCTCCTGTACCTATTTTGCTTCTTCTTTGTTCTCCCTGCTCTTGTTCTTGTTTTTGTAATTTCTGTTCATAAAGTCTAACTTTAAGGACTTTCATTGCTTGCTCTTTATTCTGAATTTGGCTTCTTTCATTTTGACAAGTAACCACTGTATTGGTTGGTAAATGTGTAATCCTTACTGCGGAGTCCGTAGTATTAACTCCTTGTCCTCCACAACCACTTGATCTATAAATATCAATTCTTAAATCATTAGGATTAATTTCTATTTCTACATCATCGTCTACCTCGGGCATTACTAGTACAGTAGCAGTAGATGTTTGAAGTCTTCCATTTGATTCCGTAACTGGCACTCTTTGGACTCTATGGGATCCACTTTCATATTTTAATTTTGAATAGGCATTTGCCCCTTTAATAATAAATTCTATTTGACTATATCCTCCTGCTGAGCTTTCAACTGCATTATAGACCTTATAACTAAAACCACATTTTTCTGCATATCTTGTATACATTCGAAATAAATCTCCCGCAAAGATATTAGCTTCATCTCCTCCAGCAGCTCCTCTAATTTCTATTACTACATTTTTCCCATCATTTGGATCCTTTGGTATTAATAATATTTCTAATTGTTTATCCAATTCTTCTTTCTTTTGCTGTAGAGCTTTTAAATCCTCCTTTGCTATTTCTCCTAGTTCATCATCTTTTAACATTTCTGTTGTCTCATCTATATCGCTAATGACTTTTTTATACTTTTTATAACATATTACTAGTTCCTCTATTTCCGATAGTTCTTTAGATAATTTAGTCGTCTTCCCAATGTCACTTAATACTTCCGGTTTTGTTAGTTCTTCTTCAATTGTTTGATACCTTTTTAAAGTCGTCTCCAATCTATCAATCACAATATTACGCCTCCTTTTAATCATTGCTATTATAACATACTATTCATATAAAAACTAGAATTATTCTTCTAATTCTAGTTCATCTTCATCAATTACCACTAAGTCTTTTAAATCTTCTTCTTTATCATACACATCATCTGTATCATCATTATCGTCATAATTATCTTCCTCTATTTCCTCTTGACCTTCTTCTTTTGGTATTTCCTCCTCCTCTTCTTCCTCTTCATTTTCTATTATTTTTACCACTTTATCAGAAGTATGACGACTTCTTAAATCCCAAGTTCCATCGTCTAACAAAATAAACCTTTTATCAGTAGCGAGCGATGTATAGTAATCTCCTATTTTTGTTTCAAAATCTGATTTTGGTAACCCTAACAGTTTTATAATCTCCTTAAATAAATTAGCTGTATTTATAGACTCTTTACTATTATCTAATAAGTGAAAGGTTATATCTTTATTTGATAGTAACTCTAACTCCTCTTTTGACATTTTTTTAATATCCATGATAATCCTCCTTAATTAAAGCATTATATGCATAAATGTACTTATTTGTATCATTTATTTAAATACAAATAAACTTATAGCACAGATTGTTTTTAATTACAATAGTTTTCACATTTTTTCTGGTACTTTTATTCCAAGTACATCCAATAATAACAAATTCATTCTATATACTATATTAGTTAATACTAGCCATGATTCCTGCAAATTATGATTCGTTTCTATTAATATTTTATTTTCCATATAAAACTTATTATATTTATTTGTTAGGATATATAAATATTCTGCAATTTCATTTAGAGACTTTATTTTAAATGATTTAGTTAAAACGCTGGGTAGTCTTAATAAGGTCAAAATAATATTGCGAGATGATTCATCCTCTAAGATATGATAGGTTTCTTGCTTGATTTCTTTAGCATGTTCTAACAATGATTTCATTCTAATGGTTGAGTAAAGCAAATAGGGTCCCGTTTTTCCCTCTACATCTGAAAACTTAGCAGGGTTAAATATATAATCTGTAGTACGATATGGAATAAAATCTGCATATTTTAAGGTAGCAATTGCTATTATATCTACTGTCTGCTCTACCTTATCTTGTGTGACTATATCATAATTTATACGCTTTTTTGTTTCTTCCTTTACCATTTCAATCAGGGACTTTAATGACATAATACCCCCGTCCCTTGTCTTAAATGGTTTGCCATCAGTTCCATTCATAGTTCCAAATCCAATATATTCTAAGTTAACTTTTGGATTAATTAAATTTGCCTTTTTTGTTGCCCTAAATACTTGTTCGAAATGAAGAGATTGTCTTTCATCTGCTAAATACCAAATTTCATCCGGATTAATTTCTTTTTTTCTTTGAATGATTGTCGCTAAATCTGTCGTTTCATAAGAAATTGTTCCATTTGATTTCACTAACAATAAAGGTGGCATAGGAGATGATTCTTCTGCTTTTTTTACTTCGATTATTTTTGCACCATCACTTTCAGACACTACCTTGTGGGTTTCGCAAATTTTTAATAATTCTGGAACATAGGGTGTAGCATCACTTTCACCGTTCCACAAATCATAAGACACATTTAGCATATCATAAACTTTTTTAATTGCATCTTTCGAAATATTTACTACTTTTTTCCATAAATCATAAATCCCTTTTTCATGATTTTGAATTTTTAAGGTCATGATTCTAGCCTCTTCTAAATATTCAGTATTTTCCTTCGCCTTTTGACTAGCAATAGGATAAATCTTTTCCAAATCTTCATTTGTAATGGGAAGGGGCACCTTTTCATAATCTCCTTCATAATTTGAATCGAAATATTCTAAATCAGGGTATCTTTTTTGAATTTCTAATAATACAAGTCCTAAGGGTCTTCCATAATCACCTAGATGGGCATCACTAATTGCCTTACAACCTAACAGATTTGCTAACCGTTTTAACGCCTCTCCAATATTGGCACTTCTTAGGTGTCCGACATGTAATGCCTTGGATACATTCGCACCACCATAATCTAAAATAATTTTTTTGTATTCTTGTTTATCAATATTATTATAAAAATCCTGGTTAATTCTATTCACAGCATGAATTAAAAAGGAATTAGATAGGGTGATATTAATAAATCCTGGCCCAGCTATGTTGATGTTAGTAAATCTGTCATCTAACTCTAATTTTTCCTTAATATCCTGAGCTATTTGTTTAGGGTTTTTATGATATATTTTGGCAAGTGTCATACTATCATTAATTTGATAATCTCCTAAATCAGGCCTATCAGAAGGTTTCAGTATAAAGTTTTCTACTTCATAACCTGCTTTCTTTATTAAGTCATATATATCTTTTTCTAGATCTTTTATAATACTCATCTTAATCCTCCATCTCTAGTTTATAAAAATATAACTCTTTTTCTACCTCATATTGTACTTCTATTTTATTTTTACTAATATCCATTTTTTTTAGTTCCAATAGAATTGCTATATTTTTCTGTAAACTTTTTATATAAATATTTCCTTTTTCCTCTTTTAAATTTAATTCCATATAAATTTCAGGATTTTCTCTTATTAAGATTTTATTTTCTAGTTCTAATAAAACAGCAGTTTTGTCCTTCTCTAAATAGTTTATTTTACCATTTTTTATTTCTACTTCTACCCTTTCTTGTAGCTTGCTATCCTCTGTTTCTATTTTTACTATAGCCTTTTTTTTCATAAACTTCTCCTAAAAATATGCTCAAATTATATCATATTATTTTCAAAATTACAAATTCATCAAAAAATGTTAATTTAAGTTTGAAGTGCAACATTTCATAATTGAAAAAGACATATGAATAATCTATAATATCTTTTCGCTAC
>CAJTUT010000029.1 GCA_910579455.1 uncultured Bacilli bacterium | reverse complement strand
ATCATATTAGGGATCGTAATAGGAGTGATCATATCAGGGATAGGAGTTTATGCAGCAACTACGATATCAAGTTCTAATATTTCTTATGATAATTCAAAATCAGGATTAACATCTACAAATTTAAATGGGGCAATCGATGAGCTATATGAAAAAATGAGCCCGTGTAAGGTTGTGTCAGGAACTGGTCAAGATAAAGGAGATGAAATTCAGTGTGGTACAGAGTATTTTAATATAGTCAGTCAATCTTCTACTACTACAAAAATGTTAGCAAAATATCCATTAGAATTTGGATCAATTGTAACAAAGGATAAAGGAAAAGAAGAAAGTATTACAAATCCATCTTATATTCAAAATATGGAATGTGGTACTAATAGTTTTAAAGGTGTGGAGGTTTTGTATGTCTGTTCGAAGAGCTCTGGGGTACTCTCCTTATCATCTCTTGAAGCCTATAAAGAGTATTTATCACTATTTGGATTATCTCAAAATATTGAGATATCTTATATTTCTGGTACAGAATTAACACAATTAGGATGTTCTTATGAGTTGAGAGCACAGCAAGTTGGACCAAGTGCATATGTATATAGTCCAAGAGGTGATTGTACCTATGCCACACAATCTTTCCCATGGTTGAGTGGAAATTATGCGATTAGTATAAAGGGTAATACGGCCTCTTGTGTTCCTACAATGTCAGGAGATAAAATAAGTTGTTCACAAAAATTTATTTTAGTAAGACCCATGGTTTCTATCCCAACTTATTATATTTCAACCAATAAGTAGTAAATTAGAATGCAAAGATATTTTTATTTGCATTTTTTTGTTTTATATATCTACATTAATTAATATATGATCGATTGAAAATTAAGTAAGTTGTAGAGGTGATTCGGTTACTTCTTCCTGGTTGAAATTCTTGTCATTATTTTGGGAACATAATTTCTTGCAAAAGAATACATAATAAACATAAAATAACTTTAGGAGGAGAGATTATGTTTTCAAAGTTTAGTGAGGAATCCCAAAAAATATTATTAAATGCAAAAAAAGAAATGTCATCTTTAAAACATCCTTATGTTGGAAGTGAACATTTACTTCTTGCTATTTTATCTAGTAAGGAAATTGATGTAACTATAAAATTAAACGATTATAATATCAATTATCATAATTTTAAAGAGGAAGTATTAAAAGTAATTGGTAAAGGGACTATTGCAAATCAATGGTTTTTATATACACCTTTATTAAAAAGAATTATTGAGGGGGCAACTATAGAGTGTAAGGAAAATAAGGATAAGGAGGTTACACCAACTCATTTATTTTTATCTCTTTTAGCGGAAGGAGATGGAGTGGCCATTCGGATACTAATGGGCATGAATATTGATATTGATGCTTTATACGATGAATTTTCGAATAGTTTGGTTGCTAAAAAAAGTAAAAATAAAAGAAAATTAATGATAGAGGAATACTCTGTAGACTTAAATAAAAGATGTCTTAATAATGAATTAGACCCAGTAGTAGGAAGGGAATTAGAAATTGATAATGTTATAGAAATACTTTCCCGTAGGACTAAAAATAATCCTTTATTAGTAGGAGAAGCAGGTGTAGGGAAGACAGCTATAGTGGAGGAATTAACAAATCGAATAGTTTCTGATAGGGTTCCTCATAATTTAAGGAATAAAAGAATTCTATCAGTTGCTATGTCTTCTTTGGTAGCAGGTACTAAATATAGAGGAGAGTTTGAGGAGAGAATCAATAAGTTATTAAAGGAAGTTGAGGAAAATGATGATATTATATTGTTTATTGATGAAATTCACACTCTTGTAGGGGCAGGAGGTGCAGAAGGTGCGATTGATGCATCAAATATTTTAAAACCTGCTTTAGCTAGGGGTAAGATTAAAGTAATTGGAGCGACGACAATAGAAGAGTATTCAAAGTATTTAGAGAAGGATAAAGCCTTAGATAGACGTTTTCAAAAGATATATATATCAGAGCCTGATGTGGGAAAAACGAAAGGTATTCTTTTAAAACTAAAACCACTATATGAGTCTTTCCATAATACCTTAATAAGTGATGAAATTGTTGATTATATTATTGATGTTTCAGATAAATATATTTATAATCGGAAATTCCCCGATAAGGCAATTGATATTTTAGATGAAGTTTGTGCCAGAACAGTTTTAATGAAGAATAATAATGAAGAAAAAATTGATAAATTAAAACAACAATTAAAACTTGTAGTAAAAAATAAAAAGGAGTCTATTGTAAAAGAGGATTTTGATCAGGCAACAGAGTATAAGAATGAACAAAATAAATTAGAAACTAGGATTAATCATCTTTATTTGAAAAACAACCAAAATAATAATCCAAAGAATATTACTAAAAAGATGGTTATGGATGTAGTTACAGCAAAGACAACGATTCCTATTTTTGAAGATGGAAATACCAATAAAAAAATCATTAGTTTAGAAAATCATCTAAGAAAAAAGGTAAAAGGACAGAATCAAGCAATTGAAATTCTTTGTAACTTTGCTAAGAAAAAGCAGTTGGGATTTATGGATAATAGGGTACATTCTTTCCTTTTTGTTGGAAAAACTGGAATTGGGAAAACTCTTTTGGTAAAAGAATATGCAAAGGAACTTTATAATAAAGATAATCTTATTAGGGTCGATATGAGTGAGTATAAGGAATCTCATTCAGTTAGTAAGATCATAGGGTCACCGCCAGGTTACGTTGGTTATGAGGATCAGAATTATTTGTTAGAGAAGGTGAGAAATAATCCCTATAGTGTCATTTTATTAGATGAAATTGAAAAGGCTAGTACTGATGTTATAAAGTTGTTCTTACAAATTTTAGATGAGGGGAAAATAAAGGACTCCAAGGGAACCGATGTTTATTTTCATAATACTACTATTTTTATGACTTCAAATTTGGGGTGTAGTGGAAATACAATCGGATTTAGTGAAAAAAGAGAAAATATGATTATGAATACGTTAAATGATTATTTTGGAGTGGAGTTTGTAAATAGAATAGATGATATTATTGTATTTCGTAATTTAGAAGAGGAGGTAGTAAAAGAAATAATTAGAGATAAATTAAAAAAATTAAAGGTTTATTATCAGAGAAAAAATATTAAACTAACCTTTAATCCTCAATTAGTTAATAAAATTATGAAAGAGTCTAAGTATGAAACTTATGGAGCTAGAAGAATTGACAAGGTGATTGATCGCAATATTAATAATTATATTATTAATGAAGTATTGAATGGAAAGCAGAATATTATTGTTAAGGAGGCTTTATAGTCTCTTTTTATTTATTTTGAAATATGGTATAGTAAGGACAGGTGATAATATGCGATTTTTTAATACTTTAACAAATAAAATAGAGGAATTTGTACCAAATGAGGAAGGTAAGATTAGAATGTATACATGTGGTCCTACTGTGTATCACTATGCTCATATTGGAAATATAAGAACGTATGTGTTGGAGGATATTTTTGAAAAATCTTTTCGATATCTTGGATATGATGTAGAACGAGTAATGAATATTACAGATGTTGGACATTTACAAAGTGATGGAGATACGGGAGAGGATAAGATGTCTATTGCATCAAAGCGTGAGAAAAAATCATCTAAAGAAATTGCAGAGTATTATACCAATGCCTTTTTTGAAGATTGTTCTTTGGTGCATGTTGATCGGCCAAAAATTATAAGTCCTGCTACTGATAATATTGATAGTTATATTCAAATGATTGAAAAGCTTTTAAAAGAGGACAAAGCTTATATAAATAATGGTAATATATATTTTGATACGTCTAAAGATCCTAGTTATTATGAATTATCTGGACGGGATAGTGAACAGTTAATGGTTGCTGTACGTGAAGATGTAGAAAAAGATATGGGGAAAAGAAACCTGTTTGATTTTGGATTGTGGTTTACGAATTCAAAATATTCTAATCAGGAATTACAATGGGATTCACCTTGGGGAAGGGGATATCCTGGATGGCATATTGAGTGTAGCTGTATTGCAATAAAATATTTAGGAGAATATTTAGATATTCATATGGGAGCGGAAGATGCCATCTTTCCACATCATACTAACGAAATTGCTCAAAGTGAGGCCTATTTAGGTCATAAGTGGTGCAATTACTGGGTACATTTGTCTTTTTTAAATGTGAATCATTCTAAAATGAGTAAGTCGAAGGGCGATATCTTAAGGGTGAAGGATTTAAAAAGTAAGGGATATAATCCTCTTAGTTACCGTTTGTTTATCTTAAATACACATTATCGTAATCCAGTAAATTTTTCTTTCGATATTTTAAGTAGTGCAGAACGCACATATCAGAGATTAAAAAATAAAGTTCAAATGATTTCTAATGACGGTATTTATTCTTCTTTGGTATTTCAAGAGTGGGATAATAGGTTTAAATCTTATCTGGAAAATGATTTAAATACCGCTAATACTATAACATTATTATATGATTTATTAAAAAGTGATGTGTGTGGAAAAATAAAATTAGCGTTAATTCAATCATGGGATCAGGTTTTTTGTCTAGATTTATTAGAAGAAGAAAAAAATGATATTCAGGATCAGGAAATATTGGACCTAATTCAAAGGCGGGCTATATGTAAAAAAGAAAAAAATTTTCAGGAAGCAGATAAGATTCGTAGTGATTTATTGGAAATGGGAATTCAATTGATAGATAGCCGGGAGGGAACTACTTATAAATTTGTTAATAAGATGTAAAGCAGAAAGAAATTTTTCTCTTTTTTTTATAGTTGTGATATACTAAAGATAGTAGCTACAACTATTTTAGTTATAATTGGTGTTATTAACATTTATATGATGTTTTCAATAAAAAGTGGGAATAAATATAAGTATAATAGAAATAACCCTGCTATTTATGAAAAATAGTTAAAAAGTATATTAGATATGGATTTATAATCAGATTTTGAAGAGACGATAATAACTTTCGAAATAATGCTGTTTTCTAGAAGGGCTGGGTCAGGAGAAATATTTCTCTATATGTTCACACATATAGTCAAGTTCTGATTATTTGGTTTCTTTAGTAACTAAAAAATCAAAGAAAATGTAAAAAAAGGAGGCCTTAGGTCTTTTTATTATCATAGGAGTGTAGGAGGATTTATGGATATAAGAGAAATTAATGTATTGGTTTTAGCTTACCTAGGAGATACTATATACGAAGATTATATTAGAAGATTTCTTATTGATAAGGGAATTAATCATGTTGATAAACTTCAAAAGGATTCTATTCAATATGTAAGTGCTAAGGGTCAGGCTAGATATTTAAAAGAAATGTTAAATACTAATTATTTTACAGAAGAGGAAATTGATATTATTAAAAGAGCACGTAATTATAAAACAAATTCTCATCCTAAAAATTGTGATATTATTACTTATAAACTAGCAACAGGTTTAGAAGCATTGATTGGATATTTAAGTTTGAGTAACAGACAGGATAGGATTGAACAAATTATGAAACACATTTTAGGAGGCATGTGATGATTGTATATGGAAAAAATGTATCTTTAGAATTACTTCAAAAGAATAAAAAAATAAAAAAAATATTTTTGCAGGAAAATTTTCGTGATGAAAAAATTCTTTCTCTTATTGAAAAATTAAAAATACCCGTTTTAGTTTGTTCAAAAAAGAAAATGGATCATTTGTCAGATGGTGTTCACCAAGGTATAATACTAGACATTCAGGACTACCAGTATAAGGATTTAGATTCTTTACTTTTAAAAAATCCTAACTTTATCGTAATATTAGATCATTTAGAGGATCCTCATAATCTAGGAGCTATTATTAGAACTTGTGAGGCTGCAGGGGTTGATATGATAATAATTCCTAAGGATAGACAAGTTCAGGTAAATGCTACAGTTATGAAAACTAGTGCTGGAGCTCTTTCTAATATGAATATTGTTAGGGTTGCTAATTTAGCTAGTACTATTTCTAAATTAAAAAGAGAAGGATTTTGGATTGTAGGAACTAATATGCAGGGTCAACCTTATGATGAAATAGATTATAATTTCAAAGTTGCATTGGTCATTGGTAATGAGGGAAAAGGAATGAGTGATTTGATTTCTAAATCTTGTGATTTTATTGCAACAATTCCTATGGTAGGAAAAATTAATAGTTTAAATGCGTCTGTTTCTGCAGGAGTAATGATTTATGAGGTAGTTCGAAATAGAAAGTAGGTAATATTTTGAATTATAAAAATATCAATGATTATGAAACGTTATATTTAATAGGAGAGAATGATGAAGATTCTATTAATCAATTATTTGCAAAGTATAAGCCAGTTATCATCTCCGTTGCTAAGAAGTATTATTCTAAAATGAATTATCATTGTGGAGAGTTAGAGGATTTTATTCAGGAAGGCTACATTGGATTGGACCGGGCAATCAAATCTTTTGGTGAATGCAAAAATGTTCTTTTTTATACATTTTCAATTGTATGCATAGAAAGACAAATAAAAAGTTATTGTAGAAGTTTTTTATCATTAAAGAATGAACATATGAATAATGCATTGTCTATGGATCTTGAATTAGAGGAGAATTTTAGGCTGTTGGACTCCTTTTGTGATGATTCCGTTAGTACAAATCCCGATTTATATATAGCGGAGACAGTGGTTTTAAACGATTTAATTCAATTTAAAAATAATTTATCCTGGAAACAGGGTTTAATATTTGAACTTCGATATAATGGTTTTAAATATAAGGAAATTTCAAAGTTGTTAGATATTCCGATTAGTACAGTGGATAATTGTCTACATACTTGCAGAAAAAAGTTGTCTAGTAAGTTTACGACTTCATAGATTTATATTTGTATTTTTATCTTCTTTGTTATACAATGAAAATAGGTGAATAGGATATGAGTTTGAATTTAAAAGAATGGTTAGAAACGAATCGCGATATAGAAAGTAGACAAAAATTATTTTATAATATGTCTTGTACTATGAACTATGTTCATGATAGGGATTATTATATAAAAAGTTTTAACCCGAAAGAAATAGAGATTTTAAATCCAGAAAAATTAAGTCCTATTCGATATGATACTGTAGTAAGAATGCCTAAAGAATATAAAGACCAAATTGTGAGGGAAGATATTTATAATTTGGCTTTTATTCAGATAAGTGTTTATTCTAATATAAAAATGGAGGATTTAAAACCTTGGTTTTTGAAGGAAAATTTTTCTGAATTTCAAAAATATTTACCTAAGGGAGACGTACCATATTTACAGGGGATTATAGAAAGGGGAGCAGGAATATATTATTATGAGTATGTGGATAAAAAAAATGAACAAGAATTAGAAAAGATACAAAGAGAAATGGATCCTGAATTTAATGGTTCTTTGAATTCGGTTTCTAAATCTTTTGGGAGCCAAAAAACAAAATCTACGTTAGTAGGAAGGGCTATGGTTGATCATGATACAAAAAAGTTATACAGAGATTTAGTAGATACAAAACAGGCTGCTTTTGTTAGTTTTTTAGTCTTTCCAGTATCCTTAATTTTATTGGGGCTTATTTTGGTTATGGTTATTTTATTATATATTTAAATTAAACAAAGTACGATAATATTCATTAATTGCTTGATTATGGATAATACAATATTTTTATTTTTTAAACACTTCTATTAGTTGACATTTTTATTTGTTTATGCTATTTTAGTTATAAACACAAAGAGGTGTTTTTATTTTGTATAAAATATTGAGAAAACGGGTGATAAAATGGCGGAGATTGTAAAGGTGAAAGACAGGGAAAAAGTAGTTAAAGTAGATGAAAAAAATGTTCGAGGGAAAGGACATAAAAGTGAAAAAAAGCTAGGGAGCAAAAAGGAAGAAAAGAAAACCATGTGGGAGAAATTTATGACTTTTTGTCATGGTGTTGTCAATGAATTTAAGAAAGTTAGATGGACTTCTAGGAAAGACATGATTAAATATTCTATAGCAACTATTGTATTTATTGTTTTCTGTTCTGTATTTTTCTACGGAATTGATACAATATTTGCATTTATACAATCGTTATTTAGTTAGGGTGTAAAGGAGAATTTTGAAATGGAAAAACAGTGGTATGTAGTAAATACTTATTCAGGTCATGAAAATAAGGTAAAAGAAAAACTAGAGATGAGAGCAGAGTCTATGGATATGGAAGATTGTATTTTTAGAGTGATTGTTCCAGAAGAAAAAGTGGTAGAGGTAAAAGATGGAGTTACAAAGGAGAGAACCAAGAAGATGTTTCCAGGTTATATTTTGGTTGAAATGGTTATGACAGATGATGCCTGGTATGTAGTTCGTAATACTCCTGGAGTAACTGGATTTATTGGATCTAGTGGAAAAGGAGCTAAACCAACCCCATTACAGCCTTATGAGGTGGATAAAGTTCTTAATAATATGGGTATTAGTAGAATTGATGTCGATAATGAATTAGAGATAGGATTAAGTGTTAAAATTATTTCTGGACCATTTAATGGTATGTTTGGTAAAATTGAATCGATTGATTTGCCAAATCAGAAAGTAAACTTAGTTGTAGATTTGTTTGGACAAGAAACTTCAGTGGAAGTGGAAATCAATCAAATAGAAAAAGCATAAAACTTGCAAAAGATACAGATTTATGGTATTATTTAGAGGCTATATTTAATAAATATAGATTAGTGGGAGGCAAAACCTATTAAAGCGGTAATAGCTATTTGGACCACTCGCGAAAACAAAAATAAAGGAGGCGTTTTTCGTGGCAAAGGAAGCTGTAAAGAAAATTAAGTTACAAATCCCTGCGGGAAAAGCAACACCAGCTCCACCAGTAGGAACTGTTCTAGGCCCAGCGGGAATTAATTTACAAGAATTTTGTACTAAATATAATGATGCTACTAAAGATAAGATGGGAGATATCTTACCAGTAGAAATATCTATATATGAGGATAGAAGTTTTAATTTTATTATTAAGACTCCACCAACAAGTTTCTTGCTTAAGAAATATGCAAAGATTACTAAAGGTGCAGTTAAGGGATCTACTGAAGTGGTTGCTACCTTAACAAGGGATCAATTAAAAGAGATTGCAGAAGTCAAATTACCCGATCTTAATGCATATACAGTAGAAGAGGCAATGAGAATTGTTGCAGGTACAGCAAGAAATATGGGAATTGCAGTAGAAGGTTTAGAAGAACCTGCAGAATAGTTAAAATAGGGTTACCCTATGTGGAAGGAATGTCCGCTTACATGAATTCCGAAATAAATACCACATAAGGAGGATAAAATGAAAAAAAGAAGTAAGAGATATACAGAAGTTGTTTCTAAAATTGAAAAAAATAAGGTATATTCAAAAGAAGAGGCAGTAAAACTAGTAAAAGAGACTTCCGTTAGCAAGTTTGATTCATCAATTGAGGTTGCTATGAGATTAAATGTAGATCCAAAAAAAGCAGATCAGCAATTACGTGGAGCTATTGTGCTACCAAAGGGAACAGGTAAAGAAGTAAGAGTTTTGGTAATTGCAAAAGGGGATAATGCAAAAAAAGCTCAAAAGGCAGGAGCTGATTATGTCGGAGATGTAGACATGATTGAAAAAATAGAAAAGGAAAATTGGTTTGAATTTGATACAATGATTGCAACTCCAGATATGATGCCTCTTTTAGGTAAAATTGGACGTGTTTTAGGACCAAGAGGATTAATGCCAAATCCAAAGACCGGAACAGTTACTATGGATGTAGTAAAGGCAATTGAGGAAGTAAAAGCAGGAAGAGTTGAATATAGAACTGATACTTATGGAAATATCCATGGAATAATTGGAAAAGCATCTTTCTCTGAGGAAGATTTATTAGCTAACTTAAATGCTTTTGTTGCAAGTATATTAAGGGTGAGACCAACTACCGTAAAAGGTGATTATATAAAGAATATTTCAATTTCTTCTACTATGGGACCTGGTATTAAGGTTGAAAATAATTTTGACAAGTAGAGAATTATAAGATATAATAAAAACAATTTATTGGTGCCATAGACAGTAGGTTAGAAAGTAAATCCTACCGAGGACTAGAAACTTAAAGGTTCTTGGAATGTCTGTTTTAAGAACTCTTTTTTATGGCATCCCTAAATAGAAGAAGGAGGTGTGTTATGGCAAATGCGAAAATTCTAGAGGCAAAACAAAGGGTGGTTGAGGAGATTAAAACTCGCACACAGAATGCAAAATCAGTAGTTTTATTTGATTATCGTGGAATTACAGATGCTGAGGCTAAGGAATTGCGTCTAAAATTAAGAGAGGCAAACTCCGATTATAAGGTTTATAAGAATACTTTAATGATTCGTGCGTTTGATGATTTAAAGATAGACCTTAAAGATAATTTGGTTGGACCAAGTGCTTTTGCTTACGGGGAAGATCAAATTGGAACCATTAAAATTTTAACTAATTTTGCAAAGGAACACCCATCAGTAGTTTTGAAAGTAGGTATTGTAGATGGTGAAATAGCGGATCAAGAAAAGCTTGCTGAATACGCTAAATTACCATCAAGGGAAGGTCTGCTTACTATGCTTGCTGGTGGTATGATAGGACTTGCAAGAGATTTGTCAATTTGTTTAGATTTATATAGTAAACAAAAAGAAGATTGAAAAATAGATGAAAGGAAGGAAAATAAATATGGCTAAATTAACAAAAGAAGATTTTATCAGTAGTCTAAAAGAAATGAATTTGTTAGAGATTAAGGAATTAGTAGATGCAATGAAAGAGGAGTTTGGAGTAGATCCATCTGCTGTAGCTGTTGCAGCACCTGTAGGAGGTGCTGATGCTGCAGAAGCTGCACCTAGTACTGTTACAGTAAGTATTGCTGATGCTGGAGCTGGAAAGGTTGCTGTTATCAAAGTAGTGCGTGAAATTACTGGATTGGGCTTGAAAGAATCTAAGGACATCGTTGATCAAAACGGTGTAGTTAAGGAAAATATTTCTACTGATGAAGCTGATGAAATTAAGGCTAAGCTTGAAGAAGCTGGTGCTACTGTAGAGGTTAAGTAATTAATGTGTAGTTGTCAATGATGTGACACCTAAATAAGTCGAAAAAAATATTAATTGGGAAGCGATGCAATTGCAGAAGCTTCCTTTATTTTGTTTCTTTTTTCAATAGGAGAAATCCACCCTAAAACTTGCATAGGAATATTATTAGATCTATTAAGATAATTTTTCATCTGATATTTTAGATCATTGTAAGAGTAAAATTT
>CAJTUT010000028.1 GCA_910579455.1 uncultured Bacilli bacterium | reverse complement strand
ACGTTCCTAGAAGAAAATTATGCTTTCTTGATTGTGCTAATGATGATATCAATACTACTAATGCTAATGGTAAGATGATTTCAAGAATACTTACTTCAGTTAGTCAACAAGAAATTGAAAGAACAAGTGAAAGAACGAAGATTGGCTTAGCAGGTGCAATAAAAGTTGGTCACATTCCCCACCGAAGTCCATTAGGTTATAAAAGAAAAGATAAAACTTTAGTACCAGATGTAACAACTAAAGATGTAGTTGTTCGTATATTTGAAATGTATCATAGTGGATTATCTTATAAGAAAATAAGTAATATATTAAATGACGAAAAAGTACTAGATAGGACAAACTGGAGAGATTCTACTATTGTTGGTATATTACAAAATGAAATTTATAAGGGAGATTTCGTTCATGGTAAGAAAACAAAGAAACCTACCTATTATGAAAATGTAGTTGAACCAATAATTAGTAAAGAATTATGGGAATCTTGCCAAGTACAAAAGAAGAAAAACTCTAGAAGTTATCAAAGAATATTAACTTATCTATTTTTACAAAAACTAAAATGTCCCAAATGTGGAAGAATTTTAGGTTGTAAGGCAACAACTAAGAAAAATGGTAACTCTTACTTCTACTATTATTGTAATGATTGTAAATTAACTATTAAAGAAAATGTGATTGAAGAATATATTAGTGAATTTATTGAGAATATTGTGGAATACGACTCTGTTGTTAATCAATTTTTCTTACCAGATAAATATTTTGGATTTTTAACTTTTACTTTTTGGCTTTCGTATGTTTTGGCATCTAGTGCATGTGCTTTTGCTAAAGCTATTCTTAATTCTGTAAATTCATATTCATTCTCATAAAATTGTTCTTCTGCTTTATCTAAATAATCTTCCGATAATATATCTGGTTCAGGTCTTAAACTTCTTCTATAATTTTGTTGGTCTATGATGACTTGTAACATTGACCAATCTTCTTTTGTAAAATCTTCCAATAGTATCCCTTGTTGCTTTGCACATAAAACTAAAAATTCAAATTCTTCTTTGTTTAATGAGTATTCTTTTGTTGTAGCACCACAATATACACATTTCATTTCGTTTTCTTCTATAACAAAACTATGACTTTCTAAGCAATGCTCACTATAACATTCACTATTAAAACAATTAAAGGTAATATCTTCATTAATTAAATTATTTCTTTTTTCTTCTAAAGTATTTATTGCTCTTATAACACTTAAATATTCATGTAAGTCATCATATAAATCTTCAAATTTTGATTTTAATGAATATAAGTCTATGCCAAAGAAAGTTTGTTCTTTATTTCTTAAAATATCATTTTTAATCATTGTATAAATAATATACTTTTCTTTAAGTGTTAAATCACTAGAATCATTTTTTCATTAGAATTAATTAAATCATCATATTGTTTCATTTTTGATTTTAATGCTTCAATATTTTTATTGATTTCGTTATATTCACCTATAAACTCTTTTAATATTCCATATTTTTGACCAAAAAAGTCTGCATTGACAAAATCATTCACATTTTTCATAAAGTAAACCTCCTCTAATTACTTATTATTTTATCATAAATAATATAAAAATTTTTATTTTTTTTTTACAATTTAATAAATTTAGGGTATAATGATATTAGAAATTGATACAGATATTGTATTGATTACTTACTTTAGCGAAAAAAGTTTGAAATAACTTTCTTACTTGCACCAAATTGATAGGAAACTCGAACTTTAAGCAAAACGACTTGTCAAAAAGCCATTTTATGTTATTAACTTGCTATACGTCTAGTGCGTATAGCAAGAGGGAATTTTCAGTTTCGTCAAGTTGAATGTCTACTCAAATTTAATTTAGTTCGACATTTAATCTATGTGAGGATTAAGTGTCCTTTTTTATAACTACTATCATAATGATAAGGAGAAATAAAATGATAGCAATGAGCTTAAGAACTTTATAAAGATAGATATTAGTAAATTACAAGTTGAAAGTGAGATGAAATAATGGATATTCACTTTGGATTTTCATATATAGGTTTAGTATTTTTATTGATGTTAATGATCCCTAATATTATATGGGGTAAAAATAAACCAAAAGATTATGATAAATATGTAAAAAATGAAAACAAAGTACTGTTACTATTTGAAAGAATCGGAGAAATTCTAGTAACTTGTTTATCACTTTATTCTTCATATTTTAATTATAGTTTCGTTCGTTAGTTTAAATATATATTTATTAAAAGGGATAAACATTAAATTATAATTTTGGAGTGTGATGATGAAGCAATGAGAAAAGAAGTAAAAAAATATAGAACGGTAAAGAAATGGTTATTTAATATATTAAATATTGGGTACATCATAGGAATTATTACTTGTTTTATTTGTAATTTAGTAATAGATCATAAACTAACCTGGTTTTTAATAGTTTTAGTAGGAATCTTAATTTCTTTTTCTATTACAGGAATTCCTTTTTATCTTAAAGGGAATAAATATAAAGCATTAAAAATCACATCTATTGTTACTGTATTAGTTTATTTGTTGTTATTTGTTATAAATTATTTAAATGTTGGTAATTGGCTATTAGATAGTTATTTAATTGCAACCTTTGTTTTTATGTTTTTATGGGTAGATGTTTTGATATGTACTTTTACAGGTATAGCAGCTAATTGTAAAATAGCAATAAGTTTAATATTATTATCTTTCGTTACAGTATTTACTAATTTTGTTTGTGCAAAAGTGTTAAATATTACTAATAGTCATAGTAATATTCCAAATATTATTTGTGCTGTAATTATGGTAGCAATTTCATTTGCAATGATAATTAAACAAAGTATGAATAAAAAGTGATGATGTCATGAAGAATATATTAATACACGGACTAGGACAAACTAATAATAGTTAGAATGAGGTTAGCAAGTATTTAATACAAAATAGAATTGAAACAAAGTGTGTTAACTTATGTGGAATACCCCAAAAGGGTTTAAAAAATTATAATATGATAGATATATAATACTTTTTCAGATTTTGTAAAAGAATATCTAGTTCATTATAAATCATTACAAAATTCTCTTAAGTGTTTGTAAGAAACGAATTTAACTGAATTTCTGATTAAATGAACAATACAGCTTTATATGTATAAGAAAATATTCAGGAAAATTAAAATTGTATGTTGAATCACAAGAAATGAAATTTTTTGATTTAGATAATTTATTACCACAAAATCAAAATGATCCAAATTTAATAGAAATCTATAAAAAACACATAGAATAGGAAGTTAATCAAGACCATTAGTTTTAAAAAAGGGGGAATCGTTTGATGATAATCGATGTAGATATAGATGGGATTTAATAAATAGAGCTCAATTTCAAATGGATTATTTTGCAAAATATTGCTTTGATAACGGAATTAAATATAGCATAAATTTTAATGAGTATACCACTAATGGAATTTTTGTTTTGGAGGAATAATATATGGAAGAGTTAACAATCAAAGTTAATAACTTTATTAATGAACAATTATTAGATTTTAATAATATAAAAACGAATAAATTAGAAGGGGCTAATTTGAAAGAAAAAATACTAAATAGACTATTCTCTAGGAAATGGTCTCGCAAGGCACAATTTGAAGATGCAAAAAAATATACAAAGGAGAAAGTCGATACAATTTTAAATAATAATTTAAACTTTTTGTTTTGTTTCTGTTTTGGTGGATATAAACACTTTTGGTCTCCTACATATCCTGAACCCGATTGGGCAGAAATTTTTACAATAAAGTACTTGATTGAATATGTTCTTCCAATTGCAGAAACACAAGATCAAAAAGTTAATATTGAATTTGAATCTGAAGAAGTTGCACTAACTTATATGAATAATACTCCACAGGATGGTATGGACAGATATAATGATGTATTCAAAACTTTAATTAATTATATAAATAATAGGATTACCTATCCAGTTGATTTAAGTGTTGCTCTTGCTAGAGACTTTTATGATAAAGATGAATTATTAAAAAAAATGTATGATTATTTACCTAAAGTTCAGGAAAGATTTAAGCGTCTTCCAAAAGCTGAAAAAGAAAAAAGATTGAAACGAGCAGAAACAAATATAATGTGGGATGGTAAAGAAAATCTCACAAATATTTCTGATGATGAAAAGAAAAAAATTATTTATAACTCAAGAACTTTAAATGAAGCCTTTTTAGATATAGACTACGAATTAAGAGGAGCAGAATATTTTGAAAAAGAGAATTTAATTCCACTATTAGGTTCATTTGGTTTAGGCGCAGGCGGAGAATCATGGCTCCATCTAGCTTCAAATAAGTCTTCTTTAGTTGATTTTTGGGCTGGTATGGGAATATTAGAGGTTAGGGGAGATAAAATAATAGAAAAAACTATCTCTAAAAAACAATATGAACAAATTAAAAGTGACTTAATAAAAATTCAACTTGATAATGATTTGTCAAAAATAAGTGATAATTATTCTTGGATTTATGTCTATAAAGGAAAATTGCCTTTTTAAATAAGTGTATAGGACATTTTCATAATCAATCAATAAATTTTTCGTTTTTTACCATTCTCTACTTTTACATTATGTCCGGGAATATCTACAAGAAATGTAATCTAAAACCTAAGGAAATTCTATTTTTATGTTAATCCGTATACAGATGAGGGAAAACGTCTAGTATATCTTTAATACAAACTATACAATAGGTAAATTTATAAAATAATTGAACAAGTATAGGTTTACATAAAGTTATCCTTTTATGTTTTATGGATAATAGATATATTCTATATAGGATGGTTACATTTTACTTCTTCCGATAAAACATATTTTCTAAAAAAGAATAGTCACCTGTAAATAAGAATAATTGATGATCAATTCCAAGAAAGCTGACCATTTTTAAACCTAAAAGCATATAATCAAAGTAAGAGATAGATAACTATGAACCTTATAAGGATTGAAAAATTCATTTAACTTAAAATGTAGAGTTATAATACATATGTCACAGAAAAATAAAAAAAGATACCATCTGGTATAATTAAACTATTATACGAAAGAGTAGTATCTATGAAGATTATAACAGAAGAAATGAAATATAGAAAGAGAATGAGTCAATATTAGCTGAAAAATGGAGTAACATAGTCAACAAGAAAATATCATCAAAATAGAAAAGTATGATGAAACAGTAAGAGGTTTAGCATTAAGATCAAGAAAACCCCACTCACATCCTATCACTCATATAAAATAATAATTAGAATTAATAAAAAAAGCAAAAAATAGATAAGGGATAGAGGTTTGGCTGAAGTATACGTACAATAAAAAAAACAGGGGTATAAAAGAAGTTATAGACCAAAGATAAAATAAATACGTAAAATGCTAAAAGAAAAAGTAAGGAGAAGTGCATATACGAACGATGAAGAAATAAAAGGAAAATATCCGAGAGATAGGATACAGGTAGATATAGTAATGTATCAAAAAGGGTATTAGGATGTAAAAGTCCGAATCAAATAGTAGAAGAATATTTATGCACAATTTAATTATAAAATATCTTTATTTTTATAAAAAGTATGGCATATAATTAGTTTCTTTAGAATTTTACTACATTTATTTGAAAAGCTTTAATTGCGTAAACGTAAATATGAATTATATATATAATATAATGTGAATATAATGTGAGGTGAAAATATGACTGAAAAAGTTGAATTTATAGACGATTACTTGGAGTTTTGTGAGATTCCAAGAGATTTGAAACAAGAAAATATAACGGGACAAAATCAACAGACACAAATTATTTTCTCTAATAAAGAATATGAGAATGATTCTCAAGATTATACTACACAAAAGGTTATTGTAACAATAGATGAAGAGAATAATAGTATTACTGTTAACAATTATATTCGTTACTATTATAATTATAGGAATATAGGAAATGATAACTATAATATTGACTATACTTATCGTATTAATGATAAAAGGGTTTTTTATAGTTTTGAGGTACTTGAGAGTAAATTAGAAATTTCTAAAGGTGAAATAGTACAAAATGTAAGAGAAGATACTATGGGTGGAGGAAATTGGCCTGTTATTAATTTTAATTCTATTTCCGATCTCCAAAATCATGATTTGATAAAATGGCTCGGCAAGGGTGCAGGTTATATACCAATAGAAAAATCAAGTTATGAAGTAGTTAATGATTATAAGGTCACTGATGGAATCCGAAATGTAATTAAATCAAAAAGATTAACTAAGAAATAAATTATAATATATGGTTGATAAAGAGAATTATGATTATATTGATGTTGTATTAGTTTATTGCATAGTGTAAATTTTAAAAAATATGAAAAGCAATAAAGATATGAATCACATTTCTATATTTAATTGAATATAAATTAAATATAGAGGTGATTTTTTGAATTATAAGTATTACTACTCAAATCATAATAATCAAGATAACTATGGGGGAAAGGACATAAACCAAGATGAATATGGAATGAAATGTACTAAATTTAAGGTGGAATTTCCTCCACAAACACAAGATATTCAGCCAGGGATGGAGTATTTAATGCATCCAAGACCAATTTTTGATAATCCAAATTACAAATCATCGGGGAAATTATATGACAAGGTGGCAATTATTACAGGAGGAGACTCTGGACTTGGGAGATCCATAGCTGTCTGTTATGCCAAGGAGGGTGCTAAAGTTGTAATAGTCTATTACAATGAACATAAAGATGCTAATGAAACCAAACAGTATATTGAGCGATTAGGTGGAAAATGTCTTCTTTTATCTGGGGATGTGAAAAATAAAGACTTTTGCGACTACATTGTAAATCAAACGATGCAGTGCTATGGAAAAATTGATATTTTAGTGAATAATGCAGGTGTACAATATCAACAAAAAAGTTTATTAGATATTTCTGATGAACAATTTGACTATACGATGAAAACAAATATGTACTCTATGTTCTTCCTAACAAAAAGAGCACTTAAATATATGAGACCAGGAAGTACTATCATTAATGTTAGTTCAGTAACTGCTTTTTATGGCGAACCAGAATTAATTGATTATGTAACAACCAAGGGTGCTATTGTTGGCTTTACTAGATCACTATCTACTAATCTTGCAGATAAAAATATTAGAGTTAATGCAGTTGCTCCAGGCTATTTTTGGACACCATTACAACCAGCATGTTGGGAGAAAGAAAAAATTCCAACATTAGGAGCAGATGCCCCAATGAAAAGAGCGGGGCAACCATATGAAATAGCACCATTATTTGTGTATCTAGCCAGTGATGACTCTTCCTATGTAACAGGCCAAGTCATGCATATTAATGGAGGATTATATAAAGGTTAATTATAATACATACTGAAATAAATCTATAGATCTTTCTATAGATTTATTTACATGCTTAACATCATTTTTTTATTTTGATTTCTACATTGAGAGCATTTTTAACGTCCGATATTGCCCGAATTTTTAACTATTTAATAGCTTTCATTAAGTTATCACTGTCGTCTGATTTTATAATTGCGGTGTATTAAAATGTAGGAAAAAATCCAGCAGGGGGGGTTATTTTTTTGTTAGAAAATTCATAGGCTATATTGCTATTTAAGTTTAGAGAATATTGACCACCTGTAATTTAATAAAAACTACTTTCTTTTATTGATGTACCAAATTGTCTTTCTGCTTTTTATATCTGACATACAAGAATATATGAACTAATAATGTATACAGTATTATCCAAAAAGTAATAGCAATATCGTTTACTACCATTTGTTTCTTTATCTATTCTGAAAACTACATGTTTATTCGCTGTAAATAAGGTATTTAAGGAAATAAAAAATGTGTCATTTACTCTTATAATCATAGAATTATTTGAATGTTTTTTATAATTTTCCTAATTGGAGAAAGTTATTATGGCAGTGAAAATTACCACTTTTTATATTGTGTTTCTAAAAAAGTATGTTATAATAATATCGCTTTTAACAAATGAGGTGAAGAAGTTGAAATTAAAAATTACAAATCCAAGAATTTTATCATACATTTTGGCAAATGCTATTATTTTATCACAATATGGATGTAATCATTATGTTCGCTCTAAGGATATCAATTTAAATCTTATTCATCGCATAGAGGTGGAAAAGGAAATAGAAATGGAATCCTATGACAAAATCAAATAAAATAATGATAATAAAGAAACAGAGGTTAACAAATGTAACAGAATGGTATGTAGTAAGAAGAAGCTTACAATGAGAGAAAAAAATTCTAAAAAAAGTGACCAAGTGCGTAAAATTGGGGTTTATCAAAAACTAAAAGAAATAGGAACAACTAAAAATGGATGGTCCTTAGTTCAATATAAGGGTGAAGAAGGATATGTGAAAAGTAAAAATTTGGCTAATTTAGGAAGGACATATATAGAAGTAGATATTTCAGATCAAAAATTAAGATATTATAAGGATGGAAAGAAATTTCTTTCTACGAACGTGGTTACAGGAAAAGATACTTTACCTACAGTTACAGGGCTATTTACTGTATATTCAAAAAATGAAAATTATACGATGAATGGGTATGATCCTATTACAAAATCTAGGTATATATCATTTTCAAAATATGTATTAAAATTTTATAAAGCATACTATATTCACGATTCGAGTAGAACAAAATTTGGTGGTGATATTTATAAAAATAATGGTAGTCATGGGTGTGTGAATACGCCTTATAAAAAAGTAAAAAAATTGTACGAAAATACTAATCTAAATACCAAAGTTCTAGTTCATAAGTAATACTAATGACCTTACAAGACGTAAATTCCTTTCATATAGTATATTGAGGGGATATTATGAGGTATATAAAATCGTTAGTAAAAACGATTAAAGACAAGGACCCTGCTATAAAATCTACAAAAGAAGCACTTTTATATCCTTGCTTTAAGGCATTATTATACTATAAAGTTTCACACTATTTTTACCTAAAAAAGCATTTTTTTATTGCAAGATTTTTGTGTGAAAGGGCAAAAAGAAAAACGGGAATAGAAATTCATCCTGGAGCTATTATTGGCAAGAATTTTTTTGTAGATCATGGTATGGGAGTTGTGATTGGAGAAACCGCAATTATTGGTGATAATGTGATGCTCTATCATGGTGTGACCTTAGGAGGAGTTTCTAATAAAAAAGGGAAAAGGCATCCCACTATTTCAGATAATGTAGTGATTGGTTGTGGAGCTAAAATATTGGGGAATATTACAATTGGTAGAAATTCTAAAGTTGGTGCAAACGCAGTAGTATTGGAAGATGTATTAGAAAATTCTACAGTGGTTGGTATTCCAGCAGAAAAGGTAAAATAATAATGGGTAACTATTATTATTTTTAATTTGTGATATAATGAAAGAAAAGATGGTGATAAAATGAATGGAAAAAACTATATTATTTTAGAAATTATTCCTACAGCAGTTGATGAAAAAAGAGGAGAGATTGTACAATTATCAGCACTAAAGCTAAATGGTCTGATTTTAAAGGACCGATTTGATTACAGATTAAATCCTAAGAAAATATTGAATTGGGATATTGAAAAAATAATTAGTTATGATAGAGATGATTTTCAATATGTAAATGATTCTCACAAAATTTTAAGAGATTTTAAAAAGTGGGTAGAGGACTATGATTTATTAATAATTGATAATTTATATACTAAGAACTACTTAAAAGAAATTCCCAATAAAAAAGAATCAATATTCCCATATTTAAATATGGCCTTTACGGATGATGTAATAGAAAGAGTGATTAAGAAATATCAATTAGAACCATCTAATCATATCGTAGATTTATTATATGAGGCACTCATCTATGAGAGTAATCATAAATAGGAGGAAATTATGGAGACAACAAATGACTTTAAAGATTATGAGCTTATCGATGCATCTAATGGAGAAAAATTAGAACGTTGGAATGATATTTATCTACTAAGACCTGATCCACAAATTATTTGGAATCATGGGAATTTAGAAGAAAAATATAAGAATAGGATACATGCGATTTATCATAGAAGTAATAAAGGTGGAGGATACTGGGAAACCTTAAAGAATACACCTTCTAGCTGGTTAATAAGATATAAGGGGTTAAGTTTTAATATTAAACAAATGGGATTTAAACATACTGGATTATTTCCAGAACAGGCCTATAACTGGAATTTTATTATGAAAAAGATCAAAGATAGTAACAGAAAAATAAAAGTTCTTAATTTATTTGCTTATACAGGTGGTGCGACAGTAGCAGCCTTAAAAGCAGGGGCGAGTGTAGTTCATGTTGATTCTTCCCGTGGAATGGTAGAGTGGTGTAAGGAAAATGTAAAATCTACAGGTTTGCAAGATAGAGATATTAGATATATTGTTGACGATGTAGTTAAGTTTGTAAAAAGAGAAATAAGAAGAAAAAATCAATACGATGCAATTATTATGGACCCTCCAAGCTATGGAAGAGGTAGCAATAAGGAAGTCTGGAATTTAGAAAAAGATTTGGCCTATTTAGTTCAGTTGTGTTGTGAGATTCTTACTGATCATCCCCTATTTTTTCTAATTAATTCTTATACAACGGGAATATCATCTACTACACTTTACAATCTACTAACCATAACCATTGAAAAAAAATATCATGGAAAAATTAAACATGGAGAAATAGGTTTACCAATCACTAATGGAAGGCTAATTTTGCCATGTGGTATTTATGGAAGATGGGAGTCTGAATGAGTTTATTAAATGTAATCTATGAAGATAATCATATTATTGTAGTTGTAAAGCCCCCTAATGTTCTAAGTCAAAAAGATATTACAGATGATATGGATATGATTACAATGATAAAACAATATTTAAAAGAGAAACATCATAAACCAGGAAATGTTTATTTGGGTCTTCTTCATAGATTAGATCGTCCTGTTGGAGGAGTTATGGTATTTGCTAAAACATCAAAAGCGGCATCTCGTCTTAGTGCAGATATAAAAAGTCATCGTTTTGAAAAAAAGTATTTAGCAGTAATTGATGGTTATCTGGTTAAAGATAAGGGAATTATGATCGATTATTTATTAAAAGAAAAAAATGGGAATACGATAGTTTCAACGAAAGAAAAAGGAAAATATGCAGAATTATGTTATCGTGTATTGCAAAGATGTAGAGATGAGAATAAGTCGTTAGTAGAAATACAAATCAGAACAGGAAGGCATCATCAAATAAGAGTTCAGTTTTCCAGTAGAGGATATCCTCTGTGTGGGGATCAGAGATACGGAAAGCAAGATAAAACACAAATTGCTCTTTTCTCATATTTTTTGAAGCTATATCATCCAGTGAAGAAGGAATGGATGGAGTTTACTGTTTTACCACCTAGTAGTTCATATTGGAGTCTGTTTAAAATGTAGAGGTTGTAAAAGAAAAATTATTTATAAATTAAAAAGTCAAGTGCAACAAAATGAATAGTCTATAAAGGTAGTTTATGCCGAGAAAACTTTTGACAA
>CAJTUT010000027.1 GCA_910579455.1 uncultured Bacilli bacterium | reverse complement strand
GCATCTTTTTGAATCGAACGATTAAATCCTCTCATCGCCCATTTAGAAGCATTATAAACTGGAGAAAAATCATCACAATCAAAACTTGCCTGAGAACAAACATTAATGATTAATCCCTCTTCCTTCTTATACATAGAAGGAAGAGTCGCCTTCATCATATAAATTGGTCCTTTGGTATTGACATCGATACAATGACTAATCCTATCATAACTAGTATCTGTTAAATCACCTGCTAACCAAACTCCTGCATTATTAATTAAAACATCAATCTGTCCTACCTCATCTAAAATAGACTCAATTGTATCCTCTACTTCTTGGTAATTGGTAACATCACAATAATAATACTCACAATCTAATTCCTTAGAAGCCTTTGTTAGCTTCTCTAAATCATGTGAAATAATAAAAATTCTATTATCTTTTTTTAATCTTTTTGCAATAGTATATCCTAACCCCTCACTGCCTCCTGTAATTACTATTACTTTCTTCATTTTTTCATCATCTCTATTAATTCCTCTACTTCTATATCTTTTATAACATGATTTTTAAATGTAATAAAATCATCCCTCGTTCCTACTGCCATTCCATAATGAATGGGAATCACCTTTTTAGGTTTTATTCGATTCGTAATTTCTGATGATTCAATAGCATTCATCGTATAAACTCCTCCAATTGGAATAAATAAAACATCTATATTATGAATATCATCCATTTCAACAATCACATCTGTATCTCCTGGAATATAGTAAGTAATAGAATCTAACTTCACAATATACCCCAACCAATTGCTATCTTTCTTATGAAAGTCTTTATTTATATTATAAGCAGGGACTGTATCTATTTCTATATTTTCTAATGTGATATGACAATTGGGATCTAATAAAATAATATCTTCTTGAGAAAATCCCAGTTCTAGTGCTTCCTTCTCTATTCCCTTAGGACCTATTAATTTCGTAGAATCCCTTTTTATCTTTAAAATATCTTCCTTTGAAAAATGATCCCAATGAGGATGAGTAATAAAAATATAATCTGCATCTTTTTTATCATTCAATTTAATAGGATCAAAATAGATGGTTTTACTTTCTAGTATACAAATGCTACTTTGACAATTTACCTTTATCATATCAATTTCTCCTTATTTAAACTTTCCTGTTTTTCTAAGAACCTTATAGGGCTCTTTTTCTCTTAGACGTTTTCTTTCTTCCCTTTCCATATGAACTAGCTGAACCGCTTTATCCATATGTAGTATCCCATCTAAATGGTCCATCTCATGAGATAATACAGTAGAGGGGAAACCCTCAAAGATATCACAATGTTTCCTTTTTTCATCATCATAATATTCAACTTCTATTTTATAAGGTCTTTCTACCAAGGCAGTGTTATCTAAACAGCTAGCACAAGCTTCCCAATATCTAGTCAATCCTTCCTCTTTCTTAATTACTGGATTAATTAATATCTTTGCTTCATTATAGTCATCATCTTCTAGATGATCTAGATCTGTCTTTTTTAAGTACACTAATCTTAAAGGAATTCCTAACTGGATAGAAGCGATCGCCATAATATTATCAGCATTTCTACAGTAGTCATCTAACACTTGAAATACCCTTTTATAATCATCATTATGAAGATCTACTTCTTTTGATTTTTGTTTTAAATATTCTAAGTCATTTTCAATTGTTTTTACAACAATTTCCATATTTTTTCCTCTTTTCTAATTTATTTCAATGATATCTAAGTCATTTGGAACAATTAAATTACCAGAAAAATATTTCTTTCCTTCCTCTAGGTACAACTGACTTTTGTTAGGATGTGACTCTTCGGTATGATATAAAATCAAATTCTTCACTCCTAACTTTTCCATTGTAATAGCACTACTTTTTACAGTAGAGTGATTCTTCTCATAAGCATGAAAAATTTCTTCTTCGCTATCTAGACAAAAAGCTTCATGCATTACGTAATCTGCATTTCTAACCTTATCATAAAGTTCTTCACTTATGGTTTCATCTCCTAAAAATAAAAACTTAAAAGACTCTATATTACATTCAAATCCAAACTGTTTCATTCCTCTAGCATGAATATCAAAGAAATTATAGTTGATACCATGAATGCAAAGACGAGAATGATTCTCTAATATGTGAATATCTAAGATATTCACAACACTCGTAACTAACTTTTCTGGTAATACCTGTTTTAAAATAGTTCTAATTGCTAGCTCTACTTCATCATGACAGTAGATATTTATTTTCCCATCAATTTCATGACGAAGGGCTGCGATACTTAATTTCTTTAACATCCAAATAAGTCCAAATAAATGATCTGTATGACAATGAGAGATAAAAATATGTTTTAATTTTCTAAAATCGATATTAAAATGTTTTAATCGTTTAATAATTTCGATACTTCCTCCTGTATCAACTAAGAAATCTCCTAAATCATTTTGAATCACAAAACAGGTGTTATATAAATCTTCTACTCCTCCATGTCCTGTTCCTATCATGAATAGCTTATTCATTTTATCTCTCTTCTTTCTTATTATCTATTTTATTCATTTTTTACATTTATTATAGTATCAAGTTTAGCAGGATAAATTTCATATAATCCAAACCGATGGATCCTACATTCAAAAGGAACAAAATCCTCTTCTATTATTTTCTTGATACGATTTATTTTTTCTAAATCTTTACTAATATCAATCGTTATATGAAAAGAAAATCGGTCTGGATGATAGTAGGAATTTGGATAACTATCATATATTCTTCGTTGTAAAGATTTTAAAGCCTTATTACCTTTAATATGAAATGCTAATACATAGCTATTTCCCGCTTTACTCATAATCTCTACTGAATCAATTTTCACTTTTATTTCTGGAATTTTTAATATCATTAAATCTTTTTTGATTTTCTCTTTTAAATTAATAGGGAACGTATATAGAGTAAAATGATATGGCAGTGTATCTACCTCTACTCTAGAATCTACGTTTTTCCCATAAGGAATTTTACAAGTTTTTTCATTTACCTTATGAAGATATCTCATAATTTTATTCATATCTTCCTCTTCAAATAAAGAAATAAAAGTAACTCTTTCTCTCATTCTATCACCTCAACTAATCATTAGGAAGATCAATTATTATTACTACATTAAATCTCTCTTTATTAATTCTGGGATAATATGTTCTCCTAAAATGCTCCCTACTTCAATTCCTTGTTCTTTATAATTACGATCAATAAAAAATGCTTCTTTAATCTCATTATCACACTTGATTTCTCCTTTAATTTCAACAAGATAAGTCGCAACATGTATTGGCATATTAGAAAAGCAAGCAATATCATCATATCCACCAATAAAATCAGCACGAATTAGTTCTACTGTTAACTCTTCCATTAGCTCTCTTTTTAATGTTTCAAAGTCTGTTTCACATCCCTTTCTTTTACCGCCTGGAATAATGCATTCTACTCTATTATTTTTCTTTCTTTGAACTAATATTTTTTTATCCTTTAAAATAATGCCTCCCACTTTATCAATCATTGCTACACATCCTAACAATTTACAAATATAGCTTCCTTATTACTTCTTGTATTTATTTTATCATAGATTTTAGATCTTTTTCAAATTATTTTTATATCTTTTGGCCTTTTCTAATATTTAATTTTTTCTAAAAAACCTAACCTTTAAAATTAGATTCCAACAATTTCCAATCAAATTTACTTTTCTTTCTTATTCCACTTCATAATCCCATAAATATTAAGAAGTAAGAAAAATAAAGAAGATAAAAACACCATAAAAGAATTTCTTCCCTGATTGATAAAAGTAATAGTCCAGATACTTAAGTCAATTATATTATTGACAAGCCAAATCCACCAAGATTCTTTAAATCTCAAAATCATTAAAATAACACCACATAAGTTAATACAATTAGAACTAGCATCCATAAAAGCTAGTCTCTGTCCTGGTATGAAAGTTAATAAGAAACCAAGTAAAAAACTTCCAATAATACAAGAAGTAATGATAATAATAGAATTTTTAAGTGTAAAGCCTCTCACCTTTACATTTCCCTCTTGATCTAGGCTTTGATTCCATGTAGAAAAACCTTTTATTTGTAATAAGGAAAAAATAAAAATATAAAAAAAGAATAAACCATATAATTGATTTTTATAAGCTACATACCCTGTAAAAAGATAATTCATAAAACCAAAAATATAATTTATTTCTTTTTCCTTCACTAGCAAAATAAGAATTCAAAAGTCCTGTTAAAAGAATGATTCCACCAATGATGACATCATGAGAAAAAATTCCCATGATCAATGAGAAGATTACACAAATACTACTAACTATCAAATATCTTTTTTTCATTCTATACCCTCTTTTTTTACCCCATTTGTAAATAATATTTTCATTATTTGATCATACCTATTTTTAAAGCGTTTTTTTGACCTAGAACTCAGTTTTTAATAATCTCTTTGAAGTTTTCTAAATACAAACGCTGTTCCTTCTTCTAAGTTAAGGCCTCTAACATGAAAGGCATCACTAAAAAGTGAAGGAAGTACATCAAAATGAGCAATCACATCTGCATCAGCAACGATTTGTTCTTCTATACTATCTCTAGGAAAATCCTTCATTCCTCTATGATTTAGAACACACTTTTTAACTCTTTCTATTTTCTCTTTAGGATAATGATATTTTTGTAGGATTTGTTCTGCTAGTTCTTTCCCATATAGATGATGTTTTTCACGTGGTCCATTTTCTGTAATAATAGCAATATCACGAAGAAGAGCTCCCAACTCTACAATTTCTAAATCTGCATGATACCTCTTTGCCAAATCTTTAGCATTTTTTACTACAAACTATATGTGATCATAATAGATATCTAAGCCATCTTCTTTATGGTTCTTATTTTTTTCTAATACTTCATGAAATAGTTTTACAAACATTTGATAAGATGGTTCCAATTCTTCTTTTGTTCTATCAAGAGAAAGAATTGCATGTTTCTCCTCTAATTTCATCTTTGCCTGTTCAATTTGCTCTAAAAATCCCATTTCTCTTTTAGCAACTACATCTAAAAAGGTAAAAACACCAGTTGGAGCAATAAAACGATAACAATCTGCATTTGCACATACTTCTGCTTCGATACAAGTAAAAGGAACACTTTCATGATGAGCCTCTACGCAATTGATGATTTTTTCATATTCTTCTTGTGTAATATCGTAGTTTTTTAAAAACTGTTTCGAAAAATCAGCTGACATTTTCACATGTTCTTTTTGTCTACCTTCCTTGATCGCATCACTTAAACAAATATCCATAAGACATATACCTATTAAGACAATTTCTTGATCTGCCTGATAAACTTGGGCAAGCTCCCCCCCTTTGGCTAGTGAAATTTCTAAATGTTTTGGTGCTGGTGGAATATTTTTTCTAGCTAATTCTAAACATTCCTTTATTAATTGTTTTTTTGTCTTCATATTCTATTTTTCTCCTCCTTATTTTCTAATACATTACTAAATAATGTATGAAACATTTGATAACTTTCTTCTAAATCTTTTTTTGCTTGATCTAATGTTAATAAACGATACTTTTCTTCTAATTTAAAACTTAATTGTTCAATTTGTTCTTCTAAATTCATATTTCTTTTTGCTAATAATCCAAGATAGGAAAATACCCCCTTAGGATCAATAAACAAATAGCAATCAGCATTCAAACATATTTCTGCTTCGGTGCAAGTAAAGGACTTTTTTCCATGATGGCATTCTATACCATTAATGATTTGATCATAGTCCTCTTTACTAATATCATAGTCTTTTAAAAACTCTTTCGCAAAATCTGAGGCCATTTTTACATGTTCCTTTATATCTCCTTTCTTCTTTGCTTCTTGTAGTTTAAGATCCATAAAACAAATAGAAATCTTTACAAGATCCTGATCTGCTTGATATAACTTTGCAAGATAATCACCTTTTTCTAAAGTAAAATATAAAAGTTCAGGTAATGCTACTTCCTCCTTTGCTAGCTTAAATATCTCCTCGACTAATTGTTTTTTACCTTTCATATTCTTACTCCTTTTCTTTACCTAAAAAATCATATTTTATACTCTGTAGAATCTCTTCAGACACTTCGGTCTTATACATTTTTACGCCAAGCGGCCATTCTTTATCAGTCCACTTAATACCGTGTCGAGACATTTCCTTGTCATATCTTGGTATTGCATGAAAATGAACAAAGTCTTCTTTCATCATGTTGACATGATAATTAAATTTAACTGCTCCATACAATAATTTACATTTTCTCTCAAAGAAACCACAAACCTGTGGAAATTCATTCATTTCATCTATTGTCACTTCACTTAAGCTTGAACATTTTCTTTTTAATAAAATAATACAAGAACCAATGGTGACTGGAACAGGCTTTAACATTAAAATCCAATAATTAAATTCTTTAATAAATAACTCTTCTCTGTTAAATCTTCCCGCAAACTCATACATCAATAATTCCTCCTTCTTTTCTATATCAAATCTAAATCTAATAGCATCTTTTTATGATCATATGCTAATTCCATCTTTCTAATTTCTTCTTTTTGAAACCACCTAACCTCATCACATTCACTAATTGGTTTTGGAACTCCACTTTTGATTTTGCACAAATGAGGTAAGCAAATAACTGTCTTTGTTGGATGCCTTCCAATGGTATCATAATATCTCCCTGTATAGATAATATCTGTAATCTCCACACCTATTTCCTCTTGAACTTCTCTTCTTAAGGCAACTTCCACTTCTTCACCCCATTCTACCATTCCTGATACTAGGCCCCAATAACCTGAAAAATTTTTACCAGTTCTATGAATTAATAGAATCTTTTTTTCTTCATTTATAAAAATTGCATCTACTCCAATAAAAGGTCTTTTTTTCTCCATTGTATCCTCCTTTTTATATTCTATCATAATTTATTATTTTTAGAAATAAGCGGACAAAAAGCAAATCAATTTTCACGACTTGCTTTTACTTCTTTTTATTTATTGATGATTTCTGCTTTACATAATGATACAAAAGCAGGATTACTATTATTATTACCCACAACAACAACCATACCATATTCACTTCTTAAAATTTCTCCTTGAGCAACTGTTTGACCTCCAGCATTGATATCTACATTAGTAGTTCCTGCTGGTAAATAAGAACGTGCTGCAGCCTCGCAATTGGCATCACAACCTGTTGGAAGAGGATCTGGTGCTTGCAAATAAGTAATTGCATCATTATAAGTACTACTAGTAACAGTAATCGATGCAATTCTACATATAGATAAGGCCTCTTCTGGCACTCCCTGATTATTTACTAATTGGAAAAGCCCAGAATTAGGATTATCATTTGGTCCTGGTAATAAGGATCCTGGTCTACCACTAGCATTATTTCCACTTTCCATAGCAACGATTAAATTATCATTTGGATATAATGTGATTAATTGCTGTATAATATTTCTCATTTGATCTACACAAAAGCATGTTGTTGAATTAGCATTACTCCCTGTTGGACCCGTTGGCCCTGTTGGCCCTGTTACTCCTATTGGCCCTGTTGATCCTGTTGCCCCTGTTGCCCCTGTTGGCCCTGTTGGTCCTGTGATTCCTCCTGCTGGTCCTGTTGGACCCGTTGGCCCTGTTACTCCAACACAAAATACATATTTCCTCATACAGTTTCTATGTTTTTTATCATCACAATTTTCATTACAATTCCTATACATATAAACACTCCTTTCAAAGTATTATATGTAACCTTCTTTTTTTCACAGATTATAAATACATATTAATATAAAATTTTACATAACGAAAAAATCACATTATTCATCGATAAGTGATTTTCATACTCAAATTTCTCTATTCTTTTCTTAACTTCTCTTTTTGATGCCTGATGCAATAGAATCTATACTAGTACCAGAGAGATTTCTCCCTTCTAATAAAGAATATAATCTATCTTCCCCTACAATATTTTCTAAATGTCCTTGTAAGTTTTGATCATTTAATATCATTCTAGAAATTGCAGTAGAGTTTTCTCCTTTTAATACTAAGGCTCCATGATGATGATAATAAAGGTCAGGAAGACTTGTTACAGGAAAGCAAATTCTATAATAAAAATCAGCATTTTTAAAATAATAGGCATCTCCTTTTCCTGTTACATCAATCGCATCAATTAAAACATCTTCCTCTCTAGTAGACCATAAGTCGCATTTAGAAGGATAACCATCTACTTCTTTTTTATCAGGCATTACCTCTACTGGTATTTCTTTTTCTTCTAATTTACTCATTATATATTCTCTTATATTAGAGTCGTTAAACTTTTTCCCAAATAAATCTGTCCTTTGTAAAGCAACTAATCTGGCATCCCATAAATTAGTTCCTTGTCTCATATCATCTAATGTTGTATCCTGATTTACAAAAAGTAAAAATCCATCCCATATAAACCTAATATTCCTTTTATTTGGTTCAATAATATTAGAAGTAAAACCATTATCAAAGAAAGCAAAACATTTCATGTTTTCTAATCCATCTAAAGAATAATCAATTTGTTCTTTATTTCTAACTGAATAAAAATCTGGTAATTCATTAATATTTAACTCTTTCATATTTCCTCCCTAAACTCCTACTTTTTCTTCTTTTTCATCATCTTTCCAAATACCCAAACTATGTTTAAAAATCACATCAATTTCTTCGGTATCATACTCACATGGATCCCACTCCACACCATAATTCTTTAAAAATGATAACATTAATTCTATTTTTAGCCACTTACCATCATTTACTAGTTTTAATAATCCTGCTATCCTATTGACCATATATTTATTTAATACTTTCATATCTTCCTGTGAAAGTTGATGATTTGCATGCATATCTTCAACTGGACCATTTCTAAAAATATAGTGAGTTAAAGCCTTTGAAATCCAATCAATATTACTACTATCTAATAACCTCTCTTTAGAATCTTGATTTAAATTTTTAAAAGTCTCTAAATTATTTTCTTCAAATCTTTTATAAAGATATTTAGCAGAATTTATTTTAATATCCCACTTATTTCTTTTGTTAACAACCTTACTACTACTCACACCATATAACTCTGCAATCATACTATTAGGAATATGCTCATCAATAAACAGTTTTTCTAATTGGTCTTTTGTGATATTATCCCAATTTAAAATTTCCCCTTTATCTTTTTTTTCACATAACTCTTGATAAGTATATAACATAACTACTCCTCCAATATTGAGACTATTATAACACATTTTTTTCATTTTACATCTTATAATTTTTTAAATAAATTCAGTCTATTTTTCTTAAAAACAATAGATGGCCCATGGGTCTTTATCATTAATAATAAATACTGCCACTTCATTATGTAATAAATTCTTGTCATGTGTCTCATCCTTATCCATGACTTCTCCTGTAAAATTTCTTTCTTCATCCACAATATCGATTAATTTCATATCTTTTCCTCCTTACTTTTTTCTCTTGCTTTTAGTATTCGCAATTTACATTCCTCTTCTAAAACACCAGTAATCATATATAAAAAATTAGCTGCTTTTTCTTCTATACTTTTATAAAAATCCTACTGTCAAAAGTTTGATAAATATTGCCTATAATAGAAGATAATCCCTGATTCCTCTCTATTGCAACAATATCGCTTTCTTCGTTAAACCTTAACTTAGTAATAATATCGATACAATCATCATATTTAATCTTTCTTTTACTATTTTTCCCCCTTAGGTTTATTCATTGTTCTATGATCATAATCATCTAACAAATCTAAGGCTTTTGAATAAGTTCCAATTACTTTTAGTATTTCTTTCGCATCACTATTTTCTAATCTCTCATCCATTCTATTAGCAATATCTATTAGTTGAATTGTCTTTTCTAAATATTCCAATCTTTTTTGATTTACTGCATATCCTTTTAACATGTAATCTTTTAAAATTTGATTTGCCCATTTTCTAAATAAAATACCATTTTTAGATTTCATACGATATCCTACACAATTATTACATCTAGATTGTATAGTGTTACAGGCTTATCAGAGTTTGCAAAACGCATTTTTTGCACATTACTTTTTTCATCTAATTCTTCCGCAAATATATTTTTTATATGTCTTGTTATAACAATATGGTCTTTTTCAAATAACTGTGCCATCTGCAACTGTGTTAACCACACTGTTTCATCTTTCATATTCACTTCTAGTTTCACTTGCTGATTTTCAAAAATAATAATTTCGTTTTTCATCGATAGTCACTTCCTTGTTTATAAAATTACTCCAATATATATGCTTTATTTAATGATGAGGTAATTAATGACTACTATTTTACTTATATGAGTATGTTACTTTGTAAAAAATAGCAGAACAAAAAAAGAAGGATTTATCAGATGTTAAATATTCCCCTCTTGTCAAAAAACTATATTATTATAAGGACGAAATGTAAGATAAGTAATGTAAAATTTATATTCTAAAAACGAAGGACAGACATAGACAAGTGCTACTGATAAATTTATAAAATAAGAAACAATTAATAAAATCGTAGTATATGATCCTATCGTATTTCATCATAATATTTTCCATACTTATAAACTATGGTATAATATTCTTAAGATTTAAAAAGTTTGGTGGTTTTATGGACATAAAATTCTATTTAATAGGTTCTATCCTTTTAATTATTGGATATACTCTTTGTAGTTTTCTAAAAAAACCCTTTAGTCAATATAAAACATACTTAGAAAAAAATTATTTCCAAAATAAAAAAATAAATAGAAAAGATAATGATAAAATCAATGTAATCTATTATTCTATATTACTATTTTTAATGATACTAATGATTACTCATTCTATCTATATAAAATTTATTCCTTATAGTAGAACCGTATTTTTACAACCAAGTCAAACCATCTTAAAATTTGGATTACCAATTTTATATTTTCTTCTAGGAATACTCTTTTCTAATGGGAAAAAATTAATTTACTATTTTCTAGATTATTATTTCAACATACTAAAAACCTTAATATTAACAGGTTTAACAATTAATCTATTAGTACTACAAAAAAATTGTATTCCTTTTTTAATGATAGGATTGACCCTGTTAAATACTTTTATTATTATCCATTACTATTTCACTTCTAAAAGTATGAGAAAAAATATGAAAAATTGGGAATTTATTCTTCATTTTTCTTGGTTACTAATCACTAACTTTTTAAACAGTTTTATTTTAATCTATAATATATGGAATATTTAGAAAGGTTGTAGTCTATGAAAAAGAAAAAATATAAGAAGAAAAAAAGCTTACTAAAAATAATGAAAGAATATGCTGCAGTTATTACAATTGGTATGACAATTTTAGCATTCTTGTTAAATGCAACGATTAACTATTATAGAAAGTCCTCCTCCACAGAGTTTTATTTTCACTACTTAACTTTAAATATAGAGGATGAAAACTGGGTAAAAAACTATCAAAAAAAGGAGAATATATTACCTTATCATAAAGAATTAAAAGCTCCTACCCTAAATAATAAAATTAACAAACTACTATATCAATACCCCCATCAAACAAAAGGATATTTTGTTAATTACTTAATCATAAAACAGATAGGAACAAGTACTGCTACAGATATTAAAATTAACTTCAAACAATTTGGTAATCCTAAATCATTAGAAAAAAAGAAGCTAACTGATTATCCAATCAACAAAAAGAAACACAAGTTAATATCAAAAAAAATAGAGTATCCTTTTCCAAAAGAATAGACATTAAAGATCCCTCTTTCTATTTGTAAAAGTCAAAATGAATATACAACAACTCCTACTAACTGCTATTACATAATGCTACAACCAGTATCCATTGAATATAGAAATAAGTATCTATTTTCTAAAAGAACAATTCCCATTAGAGAATACATAGAACATGACGTAATTATAGATGGAGAAGTCATTACAGGAAAAGGCAGTAGTTATGTAGAAGAAGATAAAAAAGAATGGTACTTAAAATAAAGAAATGATATCTTAGCACGACATCATTTCCTGCATGGTTTGTCTAAATTGATTTTGATTTACAAGATGCTCATTAAAAATACTTAGTTTATTACAACAATTTTCTAACTTAGCTAATATTTCCTTTCTCATACTTTTTTTGTACTTCCTCACTAAAGAAAGAGTTTATAATATTATAAATTTTTTCTGCATTTCCTATCAAATCAATTTCTTGAATATCAACTAACAAATAATATAAGAATAGTAAACTTGTAAAAGACTTCTTATTTACTTTAATAGCAGTTAGTTCTCGAAAACTCTTATCTACAACTTTTAAAAATTGCTCTAATTTATTTAAAAATAATTCTGTTTGTTCTAATGCAACTTTATATTTTTTTCGTTCCTTCTCTATCTCAGTATCATGGTTAGTCCTAGTAAGATTAGCCTTTTTTACTTCAAATTGATTTAACCAATTATATACTTGTTGAACAGAGAAAGCCTTTATCTCTTTTCTGTTAGTATAAAATAAATAGGCTAGATTAAGAACGTATTGTCCTGATGTATACTTAACATCAGCTACTGGTAATATACTGCCCTCAAACTTCCGAGCAATTAAATGAGAAAGTGCCATCAACTCTGCATCACAACCAGCATTCCAATATCTACAAGAAGTTTTCCTTAATGGTGAAATAGTTTTATTAACCCTTGTAAAATAATCGCTGACAAAAAAATATGGGTTATCTTTGTCAGGAATATATACGATTCTTATTTTTCCATTTCGTATTTTTTCCACATTCGATGAATCTAACTTAGACTCCTTCTTTGGATGAATCGTTTTCTTTCCATTTAGCTCTGATAAAATAGTTAAGCCTTGTAGAGCAAACCCTTCTTTTTCTGATGATATTTCTTCCTGATAATGGTTTTTATACTTTCTATTTAAATAGCCCAGGAAAGAAAAACAGCGCTGTTGGCCATCCACCACCTCAAAAATAGTCTTCCCTTCCTCTGTTTCATGACGATAAACTAAAATATCAGGAATATTAATATTTAATAGAGTCGATTCTATCAGAAATGACGAAGCCCTAACATCATTAAGTTCCCTTCTTTGATAACTAGGCCTTAATACAAACGAATTTTGTTCCAATTGATTTAACAAAGCCTTAATCGTAATAGGATCACGGGATAATTGAAAATTATATTTGACCAAGTCAGAAAAATCATAGACTTTATTTTTACTATTAATAGAAACCTCTTTTACCATATAGTTAGTTAAATCAATATTACAACAATCTTTTAAATAATCAATCACAAAATGATACTTATCAATTAATTTAACCCTATAGGAAGAAAAGAATTCACTCTTTTCTTCTTCCTTTGCACAGGTCAAACAATACTCTTTCCAATCAAAATCTTTTAAATTCATAAGTTGATACTTTTTCAAATGGAATAATAGCCAATAAGTTATCATGATAAAGTACTGATTTTTTAATTTAGGATATGACTGCCAATAACTCTGTTGGAATAGTTCATAAAGCCAAGAGATATTATCAACAAAATCTTTTATTATCTGCTCTTTATTAATCTCTGCTGTATAATCATAATAAAAATCATCAATCCGCTTCAGAATGGAACGTCTTTTAGCATAAGCTTCTATTGGTGCATAACAAGAAGTAAGCAGTTGTCTACAATACATCAAAGTAGCTTCTATATATGTTTTAGTCCTTTTTTTAGGAGTTAAACAAAGTTCTGATAACATATTTAGAAAAGTAACATCTCTTGTTTTTTCTTCTATTTGCTGAGTAACCCAATCATTTTGATAATCCGCCTTTTGTATTTCTTCATTTTTTAATTGGATCCCAGAGTTATACCTAATATATAACTGCTTAGCTACCGCTTCCAACTCATCTTGAGTTAATTCTTTTTTATGCTTATACTTTAGTATCTGAATACCTCGATTATCAAAATACTTTCGTTCCTCATCTGATAAAAGTTCGGAGTAGGTTTTTTTTCCAAAAAAGCTGCTTTTTGTAACCCACTTGGTGATAATTTTAATTTATCTGACAAAAAATTTTTAACAGTATGAAACCTATTAAATCCATCTATTAATAAATATCTCTCAGGATTACTAGATATTTGTAATACTACAATTAATGGTAGTTCACATCCCATATAAATACTTTCAATAAAACCCGTTTGCTTTGATCTAGACCAAGTAATTTGATTATTAAAAGAACGCATCTCTACCCTATCACCAAAAACATCATTGTTAAAATCAGAACAAGCCACAACCATATAATCTGAGTCTAATTGATCTATTATTAAAGATCGTAAATCAATTTCTTTTTTCATTGTATATTCTCCTTTATATATTGCCATTTGTATATTCTTCTTGCTTTTTTTTAAATACTATTTTAATATAAATAGCTCGAGGAGGTGACAGCATTTATGCGGTTGTATTTTGACTTAGGGTCATGTCTAAGAGAAATTAGAAATAACAGAAATATGACACAATATGAAGTAGCAGAAAAAGCAAGAATTGATGAAAAGCACTACGGAAGAATTGAACGTAACGTATGTGAACCTAAAATTTGTACCATAGTGGAAATAGGTAAAGCTTTAGAAACATAACCATGGATCATTGTAAAACGTGCACAGGGATTATAATTAAACTTATTTTCCAAAAATGAAAATTTATATAACAACAAACTACCTACTTACAAGAATTTAGTAATTTGTAGAAAAATAGGTATATATATAACGATACATTAAGATTTAAACAAAAAATAAAAGAGAAAAATAAGGTTAGTATCTACCAAATACTAGCATATTAATATTTTTCTCTTTTTATAAATTTAAATTTGCAATACATCCTTTTAAGTAATATTTATTACATTATAGTAACTAGATAGTAATTAAATTCTATCACTAAAAAACCTATCTGTATATGAAAATCTATGTGAGGTCTAAAAATCAATAAAATTATATTTGTTACATTTTATTGATTTTTAGAC
>CAJTUT010000026.1 GCA_910579455.1 uncultured Bacilli bacterium | reverse complement strand
GGATTTCTAAATAGTCTGGATACAGTTACTAAATTAGAATAAAAAACAGTAAGTTCTGCAATCTCTGGTATTTTAGATTGAATAAAGAAATGAACTTTATTTGGATCAAGACCTATGGATAAGAGATCAGCCATTATTTCATAAACGTTATGCCTTACCTTCTCGGGATTATGAAAATTATCTGTTAGTGCCTGGACATCTGCTATTTCTAAAAAAAATTCATAATCATCCTGCATTTTTACATAATTTTGTCCCGCTCCAAATAAATGTCCAAGGTGTAAATTACCTGTAGGTCTTAATCCTGTTAGAATTGTTTTTTTCATAGTAATCACTTCCTTTTATTATTTTATCATATATATTCTTATTATGGGAGACGAATTTGTAAAAATATTAGTGCGTAGTATCATATGTATTCAAAAAAATAAGTTATATTACGTTGTTGGAAAGGGGAGAATATTATCTGTATTTATATATCTTTCAGATTTATGAGTGATGGAACAGGGAATTGCTCTTTTAATAATCGTAACCCTTAGTAGTGACAAATAATTGCTGTAACTGACTATCACTTAAAAAATATAATCAATATAGAAGATGATTTACATAAAAACTTGACAATGGAATATACTATAATATATAATCAATTTAACAACTTTGATAGAGAAAAGTAAATTAGTTTGATATTTAAGCGAGTTAGGAATTGGTGAGAGCCTAATAATTAATACTATTTGAAAGAACACTCTTTAGTTGCTTACCGAAAAGATTTTTCTTAGTAGACTAAGCCGGTATGTATCCCGTTATAAAATACTAGATTTGTTAGAATCGATGAAAGTGATTATAAATTTTTTTATAATAAATTGGGTGGCACCGCGGAAGACTAGTTTCGTCCCATATGTACTTTGGTATGTATGAGTATGAGACTAGTCTTTTTATATGAATTGGAAGGTGAGATTATGACAAGGTTAAATGGAGTACAAATTAGAGAATATCTCTTACATAATAATGATTACGATCAATATGGCAGGTATAAGAAAATTGAAAAAGCCCTTAGTTTTTGTGAGTATTTAGATAGGAATGGTGTTCATTTCGACAGATGTATTAAACATCAAATTGTATCAGGGTGTAACGATTCAACTTTATATTATGAGAGATTTCAAGCTTATTTATTTGATGAGTATGTAATTTGCAAGAATTTATTTGTACAAGAGAGAAAAGGAAACAAAAGGAAATTTTTAATCATTACTGATAGTAAAAAAAGAGTGGATTTAACATCTTTAAAGGAGGTGATTGATTCCAAAAAATTGGAGTTTGTTCATGAAGATACTATGAAGGATTTATTACACACAACACCTGGGAATGTTTCTATATTTAATATTGTTTATGACGATGATAAAAGGATAGAGTTAATTATTGATGAAGATTTATTGAGGGCTAATGAATTATCTTTTCATCCATTATATAATGAAATGAGTATTTTTCTAAAACCAGAGGAATGTTTAAAGTTTCTAAAACTAATAGGTAGGGAGGCGACCATTTTACCAATCAAAGATTTGGTAGAAAATAAGTGTCAGAAAGTTATAGTAAATTAGATTTGTAAAGAAAAGCCTAATGCGTATAAATTGGAAATATCTTATTAATCAATGGTATAATAAGTGGTATAATGAAAAAGGAGGAATAAATTATGGTAATTGATGCAAAAGAATTATATCAAAAAATAGAAGAATATATGAATCAGGAGGTAATAATAGAGGGTTGGATCAGAAATCATAGGAGACAAAAAGAATTTGGTTTTATCGATTTTTCCGATGGAACTTGTTTTGATCATATTCAAATTGTTTACGATAATCAGTTGGAGAATTTTGAAATGATTCAAAAATATCATGTTGGTTCAGCTATTAGGGTGAAAGGGAAAGTAGTGAAGTCTCCTAAGGAAAATCAAACATTTGAACTTCAAGCAATAGAAGTGATTTTATTAGGGGATTGTCCCGAGGATTATCCTATTCAGCCAAAGAAGCATTCTCGTGAATTTTTAAGGGAACAGGCTTATCTTCGACCAAGAACAAATCTTTTTCAGGCAGTATTTAGGGTTAGAAGTATCGCAGCATATGCTATTCACAAATATTTTCAAGATAGAGGATATGTATATTTTCATGCTCCAATATTAACAGCAAGCGACTGTGAAGGAGCTGGAGAAATGTTTCACGTCACTTGTTTTGATTTAGAGAAAGTACCGATGTGTGAAGGGGTAGTGGATTACAATAAGGATATGTTTCAAACGGAAGCATCTTTGACTGTATCAGGGCAGTTAGAAGCAGAAACCTTTGCTTTAGCTTATAAAAAGACCTATACTTTTGGACCAACTTTTAGGGCTGAGAATTCTAATACTAAAGTCCATGCTAATGAGTTTTGGATGATTGAACCAGAAATTGCTTTTTGCGATTTAGAAGGGGATATGGAAATTATGGAGGAAATGTTAAAGTATGTAGTAGATTACGTATTAAAAAATTGTCCTAGTGAAATGAAGTTTTTAGATCAATTTGTAGAAAAAGGATTAATAGAGAAATTAGAAAAATTAGTAAAGTCAACATTCACTAGAATTACTCATAAAGAGACGATTGATATTTTAAAAAAGGCGGATATCAAATGGGAATTTGAACCAGAGTATGGAGAGGATATTGCAAAAGAACATGAAAAATATATTACAGAATATTTTAATGGACCTGTTTTTATTACCAATTGGCCAAAAGATATTAAGGCTTTCTATATGAAATTAAATGAAGATAACGAAACAGTGGCTGCAGTTGATTTGGAGGTACCAGGTGCAGGAGAGATTATGGGAGGAAGTCAAAGAGAGGAAAATTTAGAGAAACTGGTTTCAAGAATGGATGAATTAGGTATGGATCAAAAAGAATTAGATTGGTATATCAACTTACGCAAATTTGGTGGCTGTGTTCACTCAGGATTTGGTATGGGCTTTGAGCGATTATTAATCTATTTAACAGGAGTTGAAAATATTAGAGATGTGATCCCATATCCTAGAACGCCTGGAAATTGTGAATTTTAAGGTAGCGACTGCTATCTTTTTTTAAAATAAAATATGGTAAAATTTGGTAATTAATGTTATAATAAGCAAAAAAGAAGGAGTATGTATAATTGCATATAGTGGAGTAATAGTATGATCGATTTTTATGAGTTATTAGGTATTAAAAGAGATGCCACCAAGGAAGAGATAAAAAAGGCGTACAGAAATATGGCAAAAAAATATCACCCTGATATCAATCAAAGTGAAGAGGCCAATAAAATTATTGTTAGCCTAAACGAGGCAAAAGAAACACTTTTGGATGATGATAAAAGAAAAGAGTATGATCAACTTTTAAATGAAATAGAGCATGCAAAACAATTTTCTAAGGATAGGGAAGAGACTTACCATGCAAAAGCACAAGAATATAGAGAAAATTATTCAGAAACCTATATTACAAAATGGCAATTTTTCATGAATTATTTAAGAAATGGTCTAGATTCTATTTTAATAAAAGGAATGAAAGTTTTACTAGTTATTATCAATTATTTATTGTTTTTCTGTGTAAAGGCGGTTAGCTTAGGAGTTATCTTTTTACTACACTTAATTAGTGGGTTAATTGATTATGTTGCAGGATTTATGATGTTAATTGCAGTTTTAGCTCTTTTTGTTTTAGCAGGAGAAAAAGAGCCCAATTATATTCCTTTTATTCCAGCTAATGTAGAGCTCTTTTCTATGTTTTCTATTCTAGGAGTAATTATTGAGTTATTAAAACAGTTTATTCTAGATGGTTCACTCAACTTATTTGCAGTGTTAAAAAATATAGAAGACAAGATTTTTATCTTTATTCTAATGAAATAAAAATAAAAGGCGAACTTAACGATAAGAACGTCTTTTTATATTTTGATTTTTAATCAATTAGTTTAAAATTGGAAACTTTGTATTATTTTACCATCCTCGTCATAAACCTTGGAGTCAGCATCTTTTATATATAATATCTGAAAATCAGGATTATCAAGAGTATATCCTTCTTCTATCGTCCAAGGAAATTCTTTGATAATTGCTTCTTTAGCTTCTGAATTGTTACTATCATCGATTAGTTTACAATTAATTCTAATCCAATTTTTCCCGTCATAAGCAACGATGCAAACATGATTATTTTTGGCAATCTGTTTAGATACATTTTTTAACTTATTAGTAAGTACATATATTTTATTATTAAATAAAACTGGATCTCCAAATGGTCTACAACTAGGTTTGTTATCATTTATTGTAGATACATAATTTACTTGAGTATTTTCTTTTAAAAATTTATATGTTTCATTCATATAATTTATTCTCCTTTATAATTATAATCTAGTAATGATTTTTTTTATGTCGCCACTAATGATTTTCCAATCGTTGATTTCTTCAAATCCAATTCTTTGATACCAACAATATGGAAAACCATTTTCATCTTCATATGTATGTGCTTCTAATGTAGTAGCGTTGTATTTTTCTATAGCGTATTCAAATAGTTTCTTGAATAAGGCCTTTGCTACCCCCCCATGTTGATACTCTTTTACAACAAAAACTTCACCATCTTCTAAATGCATGCCATCCCACCATGGTTTTAGGGCACTCATAATAATACCAACTGGTTTATTATTATCATATGCGACAAAAAGTAAATCAGGGGCTTGTTTATAGAAATAGTTGAATAATGCAGTGGCTGATTCTTTTGTCCAGTTTTCACCTAAAACTGAATGATTATAATAGTTTGCATATTGTTCTGCTATTAGTTCTAAATCACTGTTTTTTCTTAAATTTTCAATACTTATATTTTTCAACATTTATTCCTCCTTACTCATATTATACCATAGAATATAATAAAGTTGTTTTAAATTATATTATTCGTATTTCTTCTTATATAATCATCATTTCCTGCAAAGAAAAAAAATCATAATATCAAGTATTACGAACTTTTACTAGATTCTCGCACAAAGGTGTCGAGTAAAATTCAATATGGGGCAAAATTCCAATAGGCATTAAACCTTTATTTTATTGCCTTTTCTTTAAATTTATTCTATTAAATTATGCTTCATAAGTCAAGCCATTTTTCTAACTTTCTAAGCATAAATGCAAATGCAATTCTTTTCTTCTAACAAAACTAATATTTCTTCTAAATCTTTAATAGACCTTGTCAACCTATCTAATTTATAAATGCAAATCGTATCTATAACACCATTACATAAATCATTTATCATTTTTTGGAACTCTGGGCGACCTTTCATATCTTTGGCACTTTTCCCATCTACATTAGATAATCCAACTAAAATGCTATAATCATAATCACTATTTCTATACTTATATTTTATAAACTTAATTAAATTATAATAAACCGCCTTTATTTCTTTTTCACTAAATAAATAACATTCTGGGGTACTTAATAATGTAACGCCAAATCTTCTACGCCCCATAATTTTTTTCCTTTATTTCTTTAATCAATTCTTTTAACAAAGGCATATTTATTATAATATCTTTATCATATAAATATAAATTAAAATTATCATAGCATAATAGAACCAACACTATATCATTTACTTTAATAATAAATCTATGCGGCTCAATAAAATTAACATTCGTATCAGCCACTCTAAATACAATTCCATTTTTATACTCTAATTTTAAATTATTAAATATGCACATATTATTTAACTTATTATATAAATTCTTATTTAATGGCATATTAACTTTCTCAAATTTCATACTATCAAACCTTTCCTTAATATGCAAAAAAACTAGGATTTCCTATTGAAATTCCTAGCTTTTAGCTATCAAACAAACCAAAAGGTTTGATTTTCCCATAAATGGGGCGCCATAAGAGAATCGAACTCTTGCATACTAGTGCCACAAACTAGCGTGTTAACCACTTCACCAATGACGCCATATATATAAGACTATTATAGTTTATTATAAATTGCTTAAAAAATCAAGGCTTTTTTAAGTTTTTAGTTATTTGTCCATACACTATTTACCTAAAAGAATAAATTAAAGTGAAGGAGGAAAATATGTATAGTTATAATGATTATCTATCAAATGATTATTTAAGAAATACTACACCCAGTATGATGAATAATAATCAACCGAATCTTTATACTCCAGAAGAAGGATATAATAAGGGAAATTTATTTTCTGATTTATATCAAGGTTATAAGGATTATCAACCTGTAAAGTTACGTGCTACAAATGAAAAAGATGCATTGTTCTTAGAATTATCTAGATATGCTTTTGCTGCTCATGAATTAAACTTATATTTGGATCTTCATCCGGAAGATACTACAATGTTAGCATTATTTAATGATTATAGAACAAGAGCCAATCAGTTAATGATGGACTATGAGTCTAAATATGGACCATTAACTATTTCTAGTGATGAGTTATCTAATAGTTTCTCATGGGAAAAAGATAAATGGCCATGGGAAGGGGGTATAAGTTAATGTGGGCATATCAAAAAAGATTACAATATCCAGTAAATATTAAGAAAAAGGATTTAAGAATGGCGAAGTTGTTAGTAACACAATATGGTGGTTCTAATGGAGAACTTGCAGCAGCCTTACGTTACTTAAATCAAAGATATACTATGCCAGATAATAAGGGAAAGGCTTTACTTACAGATATTGGGACCGAAGAGTTAGCCCATATTGAAATGATTTCAACGATGGTGTATCAATTAATGAAAGATGCCACTATGGAAGAAATTAAGGAAGCTGGACTTGATCCTCACTATGCAGAGCATAATAAAGCCTTATATCCAACAGATGCAAATGGAATGCCATTTACTGTTACCTATTTCGCTACAACAGGAGATCCGTTAGCGGATATTTCTGAGGATATGGCAGCTGAACAAAAGGCAAGAGCTGTATATGAAAATTTAATTGATCTAACGAATGATCCTGATGTCATTGGACCCTTACTTTGGTTAAGACAAAGGGAAGTAGTTCATTATAATAGATTTAAAGAATTATTTGAACATTATGAAAAAATGTATAATGGAAATAGTAATCATATGAATAATACAAATAATCAAAACACCAATAATACAAGTGGTAACTTTTTAGATAGTATGAGTCAAGGATTAAATAATATGAGTCAATTTTTAAATAATTTTACTCAGGAAATGTAAAAAAATCTCAGTAATTGAGATTTTTTTAGTATTCACTTCTTTTAAATAGCTAGTAAACATAGTATCAAATGATAGGGAATAATTTATTGGAAACGTCTCATTTTTAAATTTTATCATGCTCTCAATCGTAAGTTTATTTAATGTGGAAACAAATTTACTGCTAATAGGTTTCATAAATAGCAGTTAGAAGGAATCATTTTTGATTAGAATAGTTTTTGAATTTGTGTTTGGTTGTTATTTCCAGAAAAGATAATGTTTTAATTTTCTAGCGAATCTTTATTTTTATAAAACATTAGAATTATCTATAAGAACAGAGAGAAAATAAAAGAATACAATATTTTTAGAAAGAGGGTAGTTTATGTTACAAAATGCTTATCTATTTTTATGTTTTTATTTAGGGATTACGGTGGTATTTAATGAGAGCTATAAAGCAGTATCCGTAAAAATGAAAAGTGCAGGAGCTCTTACTGTGTTAGTAGAGTTTATTGCAGGAAGTTTTAGTTTGCTATTTCTTCCTTTTTTTGAAATGAGATTTCCAAAAGATCCCAAAGTTTATTTTTTCTTGAGCTTTGCCATTATTTTTTATACGATACAAAATAGGTTAGCCACAACAGCAAGAAGTGGTATGGAAGCATCAAGTTATAGTATCATCAAACAATTATCTAATGTATTTGTTATGATGATGGGATTTCTTTTTTTTAAAGAGGAGTTAACATTTCAAAAAATCTTAGGTTCCATTCTTTTAATAGGAAGTAATATGTTAATTTTTTATCAAAAAGGAGCATGGAAGAAAAATAGGTATCTTTTCTTAGGGATTGTAGCTAATTTATGTATGGGGATGGCTCTGTTTTTAGATGTGAATACTTCAAACTCTTTTAATTTGGCTTTTTATGTTTCTGTAACTTTACTATTTCCATCAATTTTAATCTTGATAACAGAAAGAATAAAAATAAAAGAGATTACAAGGGAGTGGAAAACCAATTCAAAATATTTAGTTTTACTTACTGGTATTAGCTGGTCACTTATGATGGTTACAAAACTGAAATCTTATCAATTAGGAGAGGTAACTAAAATTGCTCCTTTATGTAGTCTTACTGTAATCTTAAATGTATTATTTGCTTATCTTTTTTTTAAAAAGAGAGAGGATATATGGAAAAAAATAATTTCAGGTATTTTGATAACAATTGGGGTTTTTATGATAAAATAGGAAGTAAATAGAAAAAAGAAGGAAGAAATGGATGAAATTAATAGGAAAGGATAAAACCCTACAAGAGCAAATAAGGATATTAGAAAAAATTTTACTACAGAATAAAAAATTAAAAAAATATTACAAAGACTTCAAAAACTAGATTTGAAAGATTACTATGTGGCAACAGGAGCAATTAATCAAACAATATTCAATTATTATCATGATTACCCATTAGATTATGGAATTAAAGATTTTGATATTGTTTATTTTGATTGTGATACTTCTTATACTGCCGAAGATAAAGTGATCAAAACAGTAAAAGAACAATTAAAAGAGTTTGCTCTTCATATTGATACTTCTACTTTCATAGAAAAAAATTTAGATGATAGTGCAGGATATCAATGTATCAAAGGAAATTTTTTAATTATAAGTGGAATTAAAAAATAATAGTTAGAAATAGAGAATAATATGTTATAATCTAAATAATGTTATTAAAACAAACCATCCAGCCATATCACTTCCAATTTTGTTTTAGATCTATGTCAAATGAAATGGAAAAAATTGTTCTACATGGGCTTAAAATATTTTAGCTCTATGTCTTTTAAAAAATTAAAGTATAAATTATTGGGTGTGTCAGCACCATGCTATTTTAGTTCTATGTTATGATAAAATAAAACAACTATAAAAGAAGTGGTATTTAGCTATTATAAATCAATAATCCTAATATGAGGTTAGGATTATTTTGTTTTGTAATAAAACCATATTATTCACAAGATAGATTGTTCTTTTTATAAATTGATGGTAAACTTTATGTAAATAAAAGATTTTAGTCTTTATTAGTTAGATGACAAGGGAAATAAAAAAAACTGCCTAAGCAGTTATTCTCATAAAAATGAGTATTTAGGGTAAAACCTTTATTTTAACTCTCTATGTCATCTTAAATGGTATTAAGACAAACTCATAATACCATAGAAGTAGAAGGAGTGTCAATAGTGATAAATAAGAAATATGATATTGGACTTGATATTGGAACCACATCAGTAGGTTGGGCTGTAATAGGCTGTGAAGATTTTAAAGTAATTCGAAAAGGAAATAAGGCAATGTGGGGAGTGAGACTTTTTGATGAGGCAACCACCGCAGAACAAAGAAGAATGTTTCGTTCTACTAGAAGACGATATGATCGTAGAAGAAAGAGAGTTCAATTACTACAAGAGGAATTTAAAGATGAGATTTCAAAAGTAGATCCTGATTTTTATCAGAAAATGAGAGAATCTTTTTATAAAGAAGAGGATTTAGAGAATAAAAAAATTCCAATCACGATAGAAGAAAAAGAAATGATTAGAAAATATTATAAAAAGTATCCAACAATTTATCATGTTAGGAAAAAGTTAATTGATAGTAAAGAAAAGATGGATATACGTCTTGTTTATTTGGCTATTCATCACATCATAAAATATAGAGGTAATTTTTTACAGGAAGGAAACCATTTTAAAATTTCTAATTTATCCATAAAAGAAAAGTTAGAAAATACTTTTCAATTGCTATTAGAAGATTCTGCAATGGATCTTTCAAAAGAGAATCTTTCTCTTATTAATCTGGATTTGATAGAAAGTGCTTTCCAAGAAGTTTCTAAGAATGATAGAAAGCTAAGACTTGAAAAAGAGTTTTCTAATGGGTTTGATAAAAAGAAAAGTAAAGAATTAACAAAAATGCTTGTTGGTGATACCTTTAGTCTAAATATACTTTTTGATCAAGATAATGAAGAAAATATCAAAGTATCTTTTAAGGGAACTAGTTATGATGATAATTATCAAAAATTAGAAAAAGAGTATGGGGACTATCTAGAAGTATTAGACTCTTTTAAAGAACTATATGATACTGTTTTGTTAAAAAAACTATTTAATGGAAGTAAGGAAGAATCTATCTCAAAATTAATGGTAGAAAGATATGAATCTCATCAACAAGATTTAAAAGTATTAAAGAAAATATATAAATCTTCTGATGATGCTTATTATTTATACAAAAAAATGTTTAAATCACAAGACAAAGCATGCATTTATGAAAATTATCTTCATCATCAAATAACATATGATGAATTAAAAAAACAAATCATAAAAGATTTTAAAGAGATAACAACTTATTCTGATAGTTCTAAGATAACAGATTTAGAAGAAATTATGAAAAAACTACAAGAGGAGATTTTTTTACCAAGGATATCAGATAGTGATAATGGGAAATTTCCTTACCAATTAAATAAAAGTGAACTAGAACAGATTCTAAGAAATCAAGGGAAATATTATCCATTTTTATTAGATACTTTAGATGAGGGTACTTATAAAATTGTGAGACTATTAGAATTTCGTATTCCTTATTATGTGGGACCATTAAATAGTACTACTAATAAAAAAGATGTAAGTAACTCTAACTCATGGATGATTCGAAAAAAAGAAAAAGTATCCATTACTCCATATAACTTTTATGAAGTAGTAGATTTGACTTCATCTGCCGAAGAATTTATAGGGAGAATGATAAGCAATTGTAATTATTTATTAGAAGAAAAAGTGATGCCAACAAACTCTATTTTATATTCTAAGTTTAAAGTTCTAAATGAATTAAAGCAAATCAAAGTAGGAGAAAAGGGGAAAGAAGAGAGATTAATCCAAGAGATTCAAATGGATATCTTTAAAAATCTATTCTTAAAAGAGGAAGGGACTATTACCGATAAAAAATTTAAAACCTATTTAAAGACAGACTCTAATTTTGATATGTATGAAGATTTATCAGTAACTGGTTATTCTGCTGATCAGAAATTTTCCAGTAATATGCAATCATATCTAGATTTCTTTGGTGAACATGGTATATTTTTAGGTGTAGATTATAAGGTAGAGGATGCCGAAGAGATTATTCGACTAATTACTGTCTTTGAAGATAAAGAAATTTTACAAAAAAAAGTAAAAAGCTTATTCCCTCAGTTGGAAAAAGAATCCATGAAAAAAATTTGTGCTAAAAAATATAGAGGTTGGAGTAGTTTATCTAAAAAATTACTTCAAGAGGTTTACTATGAAGATCAAAAAACGAAGGAAAAGAAAAATATCATTACCTTATTAGAAGAAACCAATGAAAATTTTATGCAAATTTTAAATAATAAAAAATATCAGTTTCAAGATAAAATTGATCAATTAAATAAAGTAGATTCTTCTAAAAAAATAAGTTATGAATTAGTGAGTGACTTAGCTACTTCTCCTGCTGTCAAAAAAGGGATTTATCAGGCGTTAAAAGTAGTAGAAGAAATTATTAATTATATGGGGTATGAACCTGAAAATATTATGTTAGAAATGGCTCGCGGAGATGAGAAAAAACAAAGAAAGGATGATAGAAAAAAGTATATAGAAAAACTATATGAAGCTAATAAGAAACAAATAGAAAACTATAATATATTAAATAGACAATTAAAATCATTTGATAAAATAGATAGTGATAAGTTATTTTTATACTTTATTCAAGAAGGAAAGAGTTTGTATTCTGGAACGCCATTAGATATTAATCAGTTAGAGACGTATGAAATAGATCACATTATTCCTAGGACATTAATGAAAGATAATTCTATAGATAATAAAGCTCTAGTTTTAAGACGTGAAAACCAAATAAAAGCAGCAAGCTTTGTGTTACCAGAACAATTTAGAACTCCTTATATGAAAAGTTTTTGGCAACATTTAAAAAATATGAAGTTACTTTCTGTAAAGAAATATCATAATCTATGTAGATATAAGTTTGATGAAAAAACAATTTTAGGATTTATTAATCGTCAATTAGTAGAGACAAGACAAATATGTAAGCATGTTGCCAATATTATAAAAAATTATCATAAAGACTCTAATGTTATTTATATGAAAGCAAATTTAAGTCACAATTATCGTGAAAAGTTTGAGTTATATAAATTTAGAAGTTTAAATGATTATCATCATGCTCATGATGCGTATTTAACAGCGGCACTTGGTGAATATAAAACCAATCATTTAAAGGCATCTATTGATTATGCCGAGTTAAAAAGTTTGAATAAAAAGTTATATGACAGTGGTAATTATCAAACTTTGAAAGATGGTTATGTCATTAATAGTTTGGATCCAAATATCAATACATTCTTTCAATTTTATGATGAAGATGGAGTTGTGACTTTTGATATTGAAAGGTTTAATCAAACAGTGGAAGATACTTTATATCGAAATGATATATTAATTAGTAGAAAAACAGAGAAAAAAACAGGAGAATTTTATGATCAGACTGTTTATGGAGCAAATGCAAATAAAAAAGGATTATCTATTAAAGAAAATTTAAAAGGGTATGGATGTTATAGTAGTATTAATTGTTCCTATTTAAACTTTATAGAATATAATCATAAGAAAAAAATTATTGGTATTCCTATCATTGTTGAGGAAAAATCAAAAAGAAAACCAGAAATAAAAAGAGAATTTATCAAAGAACACTTAGGACTAAAAGATGATAACTTTAAGGTACTAAGAGAGAAAATTTATTTTAATAGTGTAATTTATTATAAAGGACAAAAAGTGTCTATTGTTGGATATTCTATAGGCAATGGAAGCTGTGAATTAAGAAATGCTACAGAATTAAGGTTTAAAAAAGAGCAAATGAAAAAGTGGAAATATGCTTTCAATGTTGCACTAAATCATAAAAAAAGCAAGTTAACAGAGCAAGAATTAGAAAAAGATTTAGAAGAAATTATAGCATATTTATTATCACAGAAAAATTATCCACTTTATAAAAATGTGATAGAGAAAATAAATAAGTATTATCAATTACATTCATTAACTTTAGAAGATAAAATGAAAATGGTAGAACAGCTAATGAATCTATTTAATTGCGAAAAAATTAATTGTAATCTAAATCCTATAAATGATTCAAAATTGGGAGACAGAATAGGCAGACTAACTGGATGTAATATTACAGGGGGAGTGATATACAATACCTCAGTAACAGGAATTAGGGAAATAACAGATGAGCTTTAGAACAGTTGTGATTATGAAACAGTCAAGGTTAAGTTATAAAAATAGATTTTTAGTAGTAAAGAAAGACTTAGAAGAAAAATATATTCATCTTTCGGAAATTGATACAATAATCGTAGATTCTATTTCTGTTTCTTTATCTTCTTATTTGTTAAAAGAATTATCGGATAATAAGATTAATATGATATTCTGTGATGAGAAACATAATCCATTTGGTGAATTAAAAACTTTCTATTCAGCTCATAATTCTAGTAAGAAAATAATAAAGCAGATGAAGTGGACAAAAAGGCAAAAGGATGACTTATGGGAAATTATCGTCAAAAATAAATTATCTAATCAAATCAATGTATTAAAAAAAGCTAAAAAGGATGAGTATCAATTGATTGAAAGTTATCAATTGGAAGTAAAATCTGGAGATAAGAGCAATAGAGAAGCTCATGCAGCAAAGGTTTATTTTAATGCTTTGTTTGGTAAGAAATTTATTAGACATAATCCAGATAGTATTAATGCCTCCTTAAATTATGGATATGCCATATTACTTTCTACTATTAATAAAGAAATAGTAAAAAATGGTTATTTAACTCAAATAGGAATTCATCACAAAAATGAATTTAATGAGTTTAATCTTACTTGTGATTTAATGGAAGTATTTCGTCCTGTAATTGATCACTTTGTTTATTTTAATAAGGATAGAGAATTTAATACAGAATATAAACTAGATATTATAAATATTTTAAATCGAAATTTTAACTATAAGGGAAAAAGTTATACTTTAAAAGATATTATTGAAAGGTATGTAAAGAATGTATTTGATGTTTTAGAAGGAAAAAAGAAATATCAGGAGTTTATTTATGAGGGATAGAGTAGTGAGAACCATTGTATTTTTTGATTTGCCTAATATTTATGCAAAAGATAAAAGAAATTATAATATGTTTCGTAAATTTTTGTTAAAAGAGGGTTTTATTATGATGCAGGAATCGGTATATTCTAAGATTGTATTGAATCAACAACAAAGTGAATTATTAGCTGAACGAATTCGAAAAAATTCTCCTAAAAAGGGTTTGATTCAATTATTAACGATCACAGAGCGACAATATTCAAAAATAGAATATATTATAGGGGAGTCAAATACTAAAATTATTAATAGTGAGGATAGGTTAGTAGTCTTATGATGATAAAAACAACATTTATAGAAAAAAAATAGAATTAAGTCATGATTATGTGAGATGTATAGAAATTGAAAATAAATCTTACTTTTATCGTTTAATAGATTCTTTAAATAAAGTTAGTAAAGGAGAGGTATTAGATGAGCTTTCTTTGGATGAGATGAAACAATATAATATTATTTTAATTTTAGATTATTTGAATTTAAGTGAGAACTTTAAAAGGGTTAGTAATGATATTCAAAAACTAATAAAAGAAAAAATAGACGAGGTAGATTATGATGAGTTAAATAGAAGATATAAGAAAGTTATAAATATATGGAAACGTGTAATAAGTAAAATAGAAATTCCTATTTCTGTAGTAGAGGATATAGATATTGATAAGTTAATAAAAGTGTTAAATGTTAGGATTAACTTTAGTGATAACTTACTGAATAATTTATTACTTTTAATAGATATTAATGGGGAACTAGGTAATGAAAAGGTTTTAGTTTTTGTTAATTTAAAGCAGTATTTAACAAAAGAGGAACTTCAAGAATTATATAAATATTCTATTTATAATCAACAAATAATTATGCTTATAGATTCACAAAGTTATGGTGTTTCTAACAAAAATGAAAAAAAGATATTAATAGATGATACTTTAGAGGAATATATGTTATAATTTAGATAGTGATATAGATATTACCATTTAATCAGATTAATATTCTATGTAGTTAATCGATATTGTCTAAAGCCATTTGAGGTTTTAGATCTATGTCAAATTAAATGGTATTAAAACACAACTCTTATCTTCATAAAATGTATTTAAGTTTTAGATCTATGTCAAATTAAATGGTATTAAAACTTGATAAGCCTTGACCTACTGTCCC
>CAJTUT010000025.1 GCA_910579455.1 uncultured Bacilli bacterium | reverse complement strand
TATAAAAGAGGTAGTAGAATCTGGAATTGATGCTTTTATTGTTAGTGATCCTTTTATTATTTCCTATATTAAGAATAACTATCCTAGCTTAGAGGTCCATTTATCGACGCAAAATTCCACTACAAACTATGAGGCAGTTGAATTTTTTGAACGTGAGGGTGTAGATAGAGTTGTTTTAGCCCGTGAACTTTCTCTTTTTGATATTGAAGAAATTATTAAGAAGACAAAACCTGATATTGAAGTATTCATTCATGGGGCCATGTGTACTTGTTTTTCTGGTAGATGTGCTTTATCTAATTATATTACGAATAGGGATGCTAACCGTGGGGGATGTAGTCAAGTATGCAGATTTAGTTTTTTAACTAAAGATAAAAATTTTACAATGGCAACTAAAGATTTAAATGCTTCTAGATATATTGAGAAAATGATAAAGATTGGGGTTAGAAGTTTAAAGGTAGAAGGAAGAATGCGATCTATTTATTATTTAGCAACAGTTATTGGGACTTATCGTAAAATAATTGATGCTATTTATAATGATAACTTAGATGAAGAATTCTTAGAGAAACAAGAAAATATCCTATCTCGTGTTGCTAATAGAGAAACCTCTTCTCATTATCTAGATAAAGAAGTAGATTATACAGATCAGTATTACACGGGTAGAAGTGAGGCATCAAATCAGGACTATTTAGGACAAGTTATTTGTTATGACATTCAAAAGAAATGGCTCCAAATTTATGAACGGAATTATTTTGAGGTAGGAGATCAAGTAGAGCTGTTTACCCCAAGGGGAGATGCAATTTTTTTTACAGTAGAAAAATTATTAGATGAAAATCAAGAAGAAATCCTAATCGCTAGACATCCAGATAATATTTATTATATTTACTTAGATACAGATATTTTAATTGAAGAATACTCTATGATTCGATTAATAAGAAAAAAGGAGGCTTAGGACAACACGAAAAGAGGGATTTGATTAATTATAAAATAGAAAGTCAAAATAGTTATAGATTTTTAAAATAAATGATTTAAGAGAGGTATTATTATGACAAATTTAGCCAAGGCCCGAGCCAATTTTTTAGAAAAAGAAAGTATATTATCCAAGTACGCTACTAAAAGTAGTGATGCTATTAGAATAGAAAAAGAGGACAGTGATGATATTAGAACACCATATTTTAGAGATATTGATCGAATTATACATTCACTTAGTTATACTAGGTATATTGATAAAACGCAAGTTTATTCATTTAAAGATAATGACCATATCAGTAAAAGGATGGTTCATGTTCAATTAGTTTCTAAAATTGCTAGAACAATAGGAAGGGCCTTAAAATTAAATGAGGATTTAATTGAGGCGATTGCTTTAGGGCACGATATTGGACATACTCCTTTAGGTCACGCAGGAGAATCTATGTTAAATGAAATCACAAAAGAAGAATTAAATGAGTATTTTGCACATAATATTCAAGGAGTTAGAAATTTAATGGTTGTAGATCATCAGGGATATGGTCAAAATCTAACGATTCAAACTTTAGATGGTGTTTTATGCCATAATGGGGAAATGCTATCTGAAAAATATGTTCCTATGAAAAAGGATCTCAAAGAATTTTTACGTGAATATAAGGAAGGTTATCAGGATTTTGAAAAACTAAAAAAATGCTCTTCTATGACTTTAGAAGGATGTGTAGTGAGAATTTCTGATATTGTTGGTTATATTGGACGAGATATTGAGGATGCGATTGAATTAGGTTTATTTCAAAGGGAGGAACTTCCAGAAGATATTTGTCATATACTAGGGAATAATAACCGTGATATTGTGAATACCATTATTTTAGATATTATAAAAGAAAGTATGGATAAACCTTATATTAAAATGAGTAAGGAAGTATTTGAGGCTGTTTTTAGATTAAAGAAATTTAATGATAAAAATATTTATAGTAAGTCTATGAACAAGAAAGATTATACTTATTATCAAAAAGGTATGAGAGTTATCTATAAAATATATTTAGAAGCAATTACGAAGAATGATAGGAAGAATATTATTTATGAGATATTTTTAAATCATCAAAGTCAGGAATATTTACAGGAAACCAACGATAAAAGAAAGGTAATCGACTTTATTAGTGGTATGACAGATGAATTGTTTCTACATCAAATTGAAAAATATTACGTTGTAAAATAATCAATTATGTGATATAATATGCAATCTCAGGGGGAATTAGTCATTGACAAATAATTTAATTTGTAGTATTATTTAAAACAATGTTATGAATATGAGGTGAAGGATAATGGCAAATAGTAAAAAAGTATATTTAACCCAGGAAGGATTAGATGAATTAAAAGGGGAATTGGATAACTTAATTAACGTTAGACGTCCTGAAAATATACAGTCTATTAAAGAGGCAAGGGCATTAGGTGATTTATCTGAGAATGCAGATTATGATGCTGCTAGAGATGAACAAGCTCAAATCGAAGGAAGAATTAAAACGATTGAGAGAATGCTTGAGAATGTTTCAATTATTACCAAAACTGATACAGATAAGGTCTCACTTGGAACTACTGTTTCTATTAAATATGTAGATGATGAGGAGGACGAGGATGAGTATAAGATTGTTGGTAGTCAAGAAGCGGATCCATTTGCTAGTAAAATATCTAATGAGTCCCCAATTGCTCAGGCGCTTCTTAATCATAAGGTTGGAGATATTGTGACAGTGGAGAGTCCAAATGGATCTTATCAGGTAGAAATTAAAGCTATTAGTTAGTAATTGATAAAAAAGATTCAAAAATTATGGATCTTTCTTTGTTTTTTAGTTTTATATAAAAGGATTATAAATATTTAAAATTATGGTTGAGAAAAAGGGTAATGTACGTTATAATATAACATGTTGGAGGGATAAAATGGCAAATAAGAAAAAAGAAGAAAAAAATAAAAATGTTCACGAAATCATTATTAAAATTGATGGTGATTCTTGGAAGAACGCTTTAGATCAGGCATTTCAGGAGAAGAGAAAGGATGCTAAAGTTGATGGCTTTAGAAAAGGGAAGGTTCCAAAAGATCTTTATATTAAAAAGTTTGGAATAGAATCTTTATTTTTACCAGCTGCAGATCTTGTATTGCAGGAGGCTTATACTAAGGCAATGGATAATTCTAAACTAACTCCAGTAGTACAACCTGATGTAAATTTAAAAGATATCAGCGAAGAGAAAGTAGAGTTTATTTTTAAAATTATTACAAAACCAGATATAAATATAAAAAAATATAAAGGATTAAATATTAAACCAGAGAAAGTTAAAGTAGAAAAAGAGGAAATAGAGCATGAATTATCTCATATACTAGAAAGATATACAGAGCTAGTTACAAAAGATGGTAAAGTAGAGAATGGAGATATTGCTGTTATCGACTTTGAAGGATTCAAGGATGGAGTAGCTTTTGATGGTGGTAAGGGAGAGAATTATTCTCTAGAAATTGGTTCTAATACTTTTATTCCTGGGTTTGAAGAACAAGTTATTGGAATGAATGTATCAGAAGAGAAGGATATTCAAGTTACTTTTCCAGAGGATTATCAGGCAGAGGATTTAAAAGGAGCTTCTGTGGTATTTAAAGTAAAAGTTAATGAGATTAAACAAAAACAGACAAGAGACTTGGATGAGGAATTTTTTGAGGATCTAGGAATGGAGGGAGTAAACTCTAAGGAAACCTTAGAAACTGAAATAGAAAAGTCTATTAAATCACAAAAGGAAATGGATGCGGAAAATAAATATGTTGATCGAATTTTAGAAGAGGTTTCTAAGAATGTTGAAGTAGATATTCCAGAAGAAATGGTGAATGAGGAAATAGATCGCCTAATGCACCGATTTGAAGAACAAATGAAGATGCAAGGGATCAGCTTAGACATATACTATCAATTTACTAAATCTACAGAAAAGGATTTAAGGGATCAATTAGAAAAAGAGGCATACTCTAATGTTTTATATCGTTTAATGTTAGAAGAGGTTATGAAATTAGAAAAAGTTGAAGTTTCTATTAAGGATACAGAAAAAGAGGTAGACTCTTTAGCAGAAAAGTATAAAATGGAGAAAGATGAAGTCTTGAAAAACTTTGGTGGAATTGATATGATTCAGTATGATTTACAAATGCGTAAAACAATTGAAGTTTTAAAAGAGTTAAATAAATAAAAAAGGAGTCTTAGGCTCTTTTTTGTTGGTATTATAGTTGACTATGATATTGATATTTTATGGATTTGGGTTATTCGTTGGGAAGTAGTTTTTCTAAATATCCGATAATCTCTTCTTTTTTATAGTGGCTATTATTGATCCAATAAATTCCTAAATTTACAATGCCACCTAGATAGAACTCGAGTACAATATTGTCTGGAATTTCTTTTTGTAATGGAGTAGAAAATTGTTCTAATCTTTTTTTACAATCATTTTTAATGGTGTCATAAAGCATGTCTAAAATAATACTATTCCTGTTATTAATAATAATGGATTTATAGGTATTTTTATTATTATCAATATGATTGATAAATGCTTTGATTAATTCTAGATAATATTCTTTGATACTATTGATTTTTTTATTTTCCTCTAATTCTTCTATTAAGCTTTGTTTTAAATCCTTAAGAAAGCTATCTAATAGGTCATATTTATCATTAAAATGGGCATAAAATGTCGATCTATTTATGAGTGCCTTTTGACATAGATCAGATACCTTTATTTCTTCGTATTCCTTTTCTTTTAAAAGATAAATTAAAGATTCATATAAAGCTTTATGTGTTTTTATAACTCTTAAATCTGCCTTCTTTTTCATCCATATCACCATCTATATTATAGGTATTTATAAATCATTTGTAAAGATAACATACACGTAGTTTGATATTTTTAATACACTTATTTTATTTTTGTTGATTATCATACAATAACAAAATTATGTGAGTGATTTTTTTTGTGTGTTGGAATAAAATAACTTACGAAAGTGGTGAAAAAGTATGAAACGATTTTCAAAATTTATTGTAAACCATAGTATATTAGTAGTGATTCTATCTTTTCTATTAATGGTACCAGCAATCTTGGGATATATCAATACTAGAATTAATTATGATATTTTAGTTTATCTTCCAGAGAATAATGAAACGATTCAAGGAGAAAAAATTCTAACAAAAGATATTGGATTAGGTGCTTATGCCTTTGTTATGGTTGATGATATGAGCAATCGCCAGATTCTTAATTTGGAAAAGAAGATTAAGAAAATCGATGGTATTAATATGGCAGTATCAGCGGTTGATATTGTTGGGACAGTCATACCTAAGGAAATGTTACCAGACGAAGTTTTGGGTAAATTGTATCATGATGATGACACAGTATTATTCATTACTTTTAAAGAGGGAACTTCTTCTGACTGTACATTAAGGGCTTTTAGGCAGTTAAGAACTACAGTTGGGGAGGCTTCCAAAGTTGCAGGTATGTCTGCTTTGGTACTTGATACGAATGATCTTTCTAATCAGGAAATGTTCATTTATGTAGTAATTGCAGTAGTATTATGTTCTTTGATTTTATTTATTGCAACAGATTCGTATTTATTACCTGTTTTTCTACTTGGAAACATAGGAGTAGCTATTTTATATAATTTAGGTACCAATATATTTCTAGGAGATATTTCTTATATTACAAAGGCTATTGTTGCAGTTTTACAATTAGGGGTTACTACTGATTTTTCTATCTTTTTGTATCATAAATATATTCAAGCTAAAGATAAAATGAAAGATAATAAGAAGGCTATGGAAGAGGCTATTATGGACACCTTTAAGTCCGTTATTGGAAGTTCCTTGACAACTTTTGCTGGCTTTTTAGCCTTGTGTACGATGGATTTAACTTTAGGAACTGATATTGGTATTGTTATGGCTAAAGGAGTTTTATTTGGTCTTTTATGTGTTATGACTTTATTCCCAGCTCTATTACTCGTTTTTGATAAAGCTTTAATGAAAACGAGACATCGGATTTTTCTTCCACAGTTTAAAACATTACAAGAGTTTTCTATCAGACATAAGAAGTTGATATTAGCTATATTTGCAGTACTGATTTTGCCTGCTTTTTATGGATATTCACATTATCAAGTTTATTATAAACTGGATGAGTCTATGCCTGCTGATATGCCATATAATGAATCAAATCGGTTATTAAAAGAAAAATATAATATTAATTCCATGCAGATTATTTTACTTGATAAGAATGTAAGTTCTAATAAAGTTGATGAGATGAGTCAGGAAATATCCTCACTAAAAGGAATTCAATTTGCTGTATCTTCTGCTAAGATTAACGAACTGGGTATTCCACATGATTTATTAGATAAAAATATAAATCATGTGATTCATAACGATAAATATCAATTAATGCTAGTTTCTTCTGATTATGAGATTGCATCCAATTCATTAAATTATCAAATTGGAGAGATTAAGAAAATTGTGAAGAAGTATGACCCAGCTGCCATAGTTGCTGGAGAGGGTGCTCTTATGAAGGATTTAGTAACGATTGCAGATCATGATTTCAATATGGTAACTTATACTTCATTGCTCGTTATATTTATTATTATGATTTTGGCACTAAAATCATTTGGTCTACCAATTATATTAGTTTTGGCAATTGAATTTGCAATCTTTGTTAATATGGCAATTTCTTATTATACAGGAGTCACACTTCCTTTTGTTGCCTCTATTGTAGTGGGAACAATTCAGTTAGGTGCTACTATCGACTATGCTATCTTAATGAGTACTAAATACTTAGAGGAACGGAGGAAAACAAAGGATAAGAACTTGGCTATTAAAAATACTTTATCAGTAACGATACCTTCTGTTATTACATCAGCTTTGTGCTTTTTTGGAGCGACATTTGGAGTTGCTATGTATACTAAAATTGATATGATTGGTTCTATTTGTGAGCTACTATGCCGTGGGGCTATGATATCTATGGTTGTTGTAGTGACTATTCTGCCAGTACTGTTAGTTACTTTTGATTCTTTTATTATGAAAACTACAAAAATTAAAAAGGAGAGGATTTAGATGAAAAAATTTAATAAAATACTATTTAGAATTATGGTGTTGTCTTTAGTATTAATACCAAATAAGGTATTTGCACTTAAAAAGGATGAGACTGTTTATACAAGTTTAAACTATTTAGGTAAATATAAAACAGCTACTGTTGTTAATAAGTTAGAATATCATGATGAAGAGAAAATAATGGATGAGACGGAATTAAAGGATATTTTAAATATTAATGGTGATGAAAAATATAAAAAAGATGGAAATGCTATAGTTTGGGATATGAATAAGAAGGATATATTTTATCAGGGAAAAACAAAAAAGGCTTTACCGATTACAGTGGATATAAAATATTATTTAAATGAAAAGAAAATAAATCCTAAGAAACTAAAGAACAAAAAGGGAAACATTAAAGTGGTGATGGATTTTAAAAATAATGAAAAAGGTCAGTATAAAGGAAAAGATATTTATACACCGTTTGTAGTAACAGTAGGTACAATGATAGACTCTACTAAAAATAAAGATATAGAGGTATCAAATGGAAAAGTAATTGAAACTGGTACAAAAAGTATGATTGTTGCTATATCCTCACCTGGACTTTATGATAGTACCCAAATTCAGGAATTGAAAAAATTAGATCATATTAGTTTTACCTACTATACAGAAAAATTTAGTATGGAAAATATTTATATTGTTTCAACTCCTAAGTTATTAGAACAAGAAGATTTAGATGTATTTGATAAGATGGATCGTGTTATGTCTAAAACAGATGAATTGCAGGATGGTACAAATCAATTAGAAAAAGGAAGTAAAACTTTAGCAGAAGGAACCAATACATTAAAAAATGAATTAGAAAGTAATATAAATGAGTTAAAGGAGTCAGATCATACTAGTGTAGGAGAAGTTGCTAGAGGAAATACTATTAGTAATTTAAGTGATAATTTATATTCTTTGGTTCAAAATACTGTTTATAATGTAGTAAAGATGAAAGTGGGTAAGACCCGTGAAGCAATAATTAATGCAAGTTGTGGAGGACCTACTGATCCAAATTATAATACTTGTAGTGCTTCTATTACATCAGATATTATTCTTAGTCAATATACTCCTCCAACTTATCAAGAAATAATAACAGGACTAAATCAGGTTTTAGGCTATCATATATCAATAGGTGGATCTATGCCAAGTGAGGAGAATAAAGCTTTAGCGGGATTAATTTCTTATCAAGTAAGTGGAATTTTATCGATTACAGATTATGCTAAATATATATTAGAAGAACAGGTCTTAGCGTCTTATATAACGCCAACATTCAATCAGGTGTTTAACAATGTCTTATCATCTTATGGTGAAATTGCCAAAAAAGTAGCAATGGAAACAGTTAGCCAGGCAACAACCAAGACTTTAGAGTCTCTTCAAGTTATGTATCATGCAATATCACAAATAAACGATGGGGCTCAAAAATTATCTAGGGGAGTTAATACCTTAAATGAAACAGCAATTGAAAAAATGTCTAATCTTGCAAATAAATATAGGGATTACTCAGATACAATATCCGAGTTAAAAAGATTGAGTATGGATTATAGTGGATTTACTTCTAATAATAGTAGAAATACTAAGTTTATTTATAAAATTAAATCAATCAGATAATTATTGTAAAAGGGCTAGAAAATCTAGTCCTTTTTGGTGTTTTTATTTTAATACTATGCTACTATATTATTAGGTGATACTATGTCTAATTATAAATCATTACTTACGCTTAGATTACTAAAAGGTATTATAGAAATATTTGTAAATAGTTTTTTTGTTATGTATTTTTTAACGATCTCAAATCAAAACGTTTTACAGTTAGGTATCTATTATGTTGTAGTTTATTTGACAGTTTATCTTTCTATTTATTTTTTGGGTAATTATAGTAAGGGTAGTAGAAGAATTAATCTTTTAAGAATAGGGATTATTCTAAATTTAGTTTATTTTTTGTTTATTCTTTTTTTAAAAGAAAAACTAGTAGATTATATTTATTTCATGGCTATTATTTATGGTTTAGAAGAGGGTTTTTATTACTCTGTTTATAATAATTTTGAATCAATTGGTATTAAAAATGTTCAAAGATGCGAATTTGCGGGAACCTATACGATGATAAAATCTATAGTATCCATTATAATCCCTATAGTATTTGGACGTGTTATAACAGAACACAGTTTTTCCTTATGTACTATTATCATTGTTATTTTAGTTGTTCTTCAAATTATAATTTCTTTTGTATTTAAAGATGAGAAGCAAACATCCACAGTAAAAGTAGATTTAAAAGCATACAAGGAACAGTTAAAAAGATTTAAGTTAGTCAATAAAATTCATAGTGTTTCACTTTTAAATGGTTTGATATACTCTGGTGCTTTTAATAGTGTAATTACATTATATATTATAAAGGTGTTAAATAATAGTATTGAATTAGGGATATTTTCTTCTATTTTTGCCATAATAACCTGTTTTTTGGGATTCTTTTTTGCTGAGGTCTTACCTAAAAAGAATTATAGGATTATAATTATACTTTCTAGTATATTCACAGTATTAGGAATAGGATTGCTAATTTGGCAAACCTCATTTACAACCGTTGTTATTTTTAACTTTTTACAAACTTTTTCATCAACGTTAATAAACTTGATTATAGATAATAAGGAACTTGATATGGCAAATTATAATCATTCTATTAAAAAATATAGAATAGAGTATTTTATCACCATGGAGAAAAAAACTTTTATAGGTAGATTCATAGGATATATTTTATATATGTTTTTAGGTATAACGACAAATTATATTTTAAACGATTTAGTCTTATTATTATTTGGAATAACAGTAGTTGTACTTAGTGTTCATCTAATTAAGTTAGAGGAAAGGTAGACTATAGAGTATGGATTTAGTCTATTAATTTTGAATATTTGTAACAGGAGGTATATTTTTGTTACTTTTTTTGTATTTTACTTGTATTTTTTCATTATTTAACTATAATAGTATGCAGTATTTAACTAAATTGGAGGTGGACCACAAATGACATTAGAAAAACTCGGAGTCTTATTGATACAGGATATGGTTTTGTTTCCAAATAATGAAGTTAGGATTGAAAGTGATGATCATAGTGATAAGGAAATCATCAAGCTTGCTGATTCTAGTGATGATAAATTAGTTTTAGTAGTGAATCCTATTATGGAAGAGGAAAGTAAAGATATTACGACGCTTCCTAAAATAGGCGTTTTGGCAGAATTAAAATTAAAAATGGATGTCCCTAATGGAAAAACTAGAATTGTTTTAAGAGGAATTAAACGAGTAGAAGTAAATCATTATTCTAATGTTGATGATCGATATTTGGCAGATATTTCCGATATTTGTTTAACACATAGTAAAAATGAGGAAAGTTATTCTAGCGTTTTAATAAAATCTTTAGAAAATTATATTCGCTTAGTTCCTTATATGAGTAATGCCATCATTAATAAATTATCTTCCTGTAGTAATTTAAACGAACTCACTGATTTAGTTGGTAGTTTTTTACCAGTTAGTTATGAAAAGAAAAAACGTTATATTGTAGAGATTGATCCTACTGTGAGAGCGAGATTATTGATCGATGATATGAGTGAGGACTTAAAAGTAATAGAGTTGGAGAAAAAAATTGATAGTGAAGTAGAAAAGGAATTAAGCGAAAGTCAAAAGGAGTTTTATTTAAGAGAAAAGATTAGGATGATCAAGAAAGAGTTGGGCGATGTCAATTCTAAAGAAGATGAAATCGGATTACTTAGAGAAAAACTAAAAAAACTAAAATGCAGTCAGAAGATAAAGGATAAGATTAAAAAGGAAATTAATCGTTATGAGTCTACGAACTCTAATTCTCCTGAGCTTGGTATGATTCGTGATTATTTGGATTGGATGTTAAATCTACCCTGGAATAAGTGTACTAAAGATATGAATGATTTAAATCAAGTTGAGTATGTATTAAACACTTCTCACTATGGCTTAGAGGATGTAAAGTTAAGGATTTTGGAATATTTAGCCGTAAAGCAAAATACAAATCACTTGCGTAGTCCAATTCTTTGTTTGGTTGGACCACCTGGTGTTGGAAAAACATCCCTTGCTTTGTCTATTGCTAAAAGCCTAAATAGAAAAGTGGCAAAAATTAGTGTTGGTGGAATCAATGATGAGGCTGAAATCATCGGACATAGAAGAACCTATGTAGGTGCCAATCCAGGAAGGATTATCCAGGGTATTCGTAAAGCTGGCACTACTAATCCCGTCTTTATTATTGATGAAATTGATAAGATGAGGAAGGATTTAAAGGGAGACCCAGCGAGTAGCTTATTAGAAGTGCTAGATCCAGAACAGAATTCTAAATTCTCTGATCATTATATTGAGGAGGAATTTGATTTATCTAAAGTTATATTTATAGCAACCGCTAATTATATTGATCAAATTCCGTGTGAATTGCAGGATCGATTAGAAATTATTGAATTATCTAGTTATACAGAATATGAAAAGTTAGATATTGCAAAAAATCATATTATACCAAAAGAGTTAGGGGAGCATGGTTTAACTGAGATTGAAGTAAAATTTAGTGATCGGGTCATTTTAACTGTGATTAGGAATTATACAAAAGAAGCGGGAGTAAGAAGTTTAGAAAGATTGATTGCTAGTATTTTAAGAAAAATTGTTAGGAAGTTTTTAACTTCTAAAGAAATTGCTTTTATAGAGGTGACTGATGAAAATTTGGAGGAGTTTTTAGGAAAGAAAAAATATCAATATTTAGAAAAAGATACAACTAAACAAATAGGGGTTGTCAATGGTATGGCTTATACTGTATTTGGTGGAGATATTCTTCCAATTGAGGTTACTTATTATAAGGGCAAAGGCGACTTTATTTTAACTGGTTCTTTAGGGGAAGTAATGAGAGAGTCTGCTAGGATTGCTCTATCTTACATAAAAGCAAATATCAAAAAATTTAAAATCCCTATTTCTCTTTTGGAAGATTATGATATTCATATTCATGTGCCAGAGGGGGCTACTCCCAAAGATGGACCAAGTGCTGGTATTGCTCTAACAACCTCTCTTATTTCTTTACTGACAGGAATTGCAGTTGATAGTAATATATCTATGACTGGAGAGATTACCTTAAGGGGAAAGGTCTTACCAATAGGAGGACTAAGAGAAAAGGTAATTGGTGCACATAGAGCAGGAATAAAAAAGATATTTTTACCGTCCGAGAATGAAAAGGATTTAGATGAGGTACCTGAGGATGTGAAAAAGGAGGTTCAATTTATTTTTATATCGAATTATCAACAAATATATGAGAAACTATTTAAGGAGGTGAGAGTAAGTGAAATGTGAGGAAAAAGAAGCCGTATTTCTGATCAAGAATCAGTTAATATATGGTAGTATAGTGCGTTTGTTACAAACTTATCAATCGGAAGATGGTTATCAAAAGTTTTTATTCAACGTTTTGTCTCTTATGGAGCATGATAAACTCTTTTTAGCCTCTTTTCCCGTCACTATCGATAAAATTTTAGAAGTTATTAATAAAAAACGATTTGAGTTCAAAACTACAAATGAGATAAGACAACAAGAGAATAAAATTATTGTTTCTGCTAATACAATTAAAATGATTCTTCCTGATGAAGCAAGAAATTGTTATCGTTTAACGCAGGAAAAGCTTAGGGGAATAACAATTGCAACAGATGAGGAATTAGTTGATCAAATTGCCTATGATATTCATGTTATTGCTTCCTTAAGGACTAATAATATGGTTTATTTTGAGCCAATGAAGTTTTTATCTTCTACTGCTTATTTAATAGAAACATTTCCAGAATTTTATCAGCAGAATCCTAATTTTATAGAAAAATCATTAGATTATATAGATGTGTTTGATAAACTTGATGTTCCTTATGATAAAAAGAATGCCAAGGTAATTAGCAAAAAATTTAAAAAATGTAGGAATTTTAAAAAGGAAGAATAAATTCTCCCTTTTTTCATATGATTAAATGAAAAGAGAGGCGAATGATATGAAAAAAATAGTATCTTTTGAAAAAGAATTGGATTTTCCTAGTATGATTGGTGAAGTAACATCTATTTCATTAGATCATACACTACAATTTGTTGATCAAAATAGTGTTGCTGGGGAGTTTAAGATTAATGGAACCTATAAAATGACAGAGGCTAGTACTTTAGAGGAAAACTTTCATTATGATATTCCAGTAGATATTACATTGGTAGAGGCATTTGAGTTGGATAGTGTTAAGGTATCTATTGACAACTTTTATTATGAAATCGTTAATGATGATATTTTAAAATGTAATATTGATGTTTCAATTGATGGAGTTGAAGAAGTGTTATTAGAACAAACAGATGAGGAAATTAAGAATGAGGAGGTGGATGAAATAGAAAATATACAACCTGAAGAAGTGGATGTTAGAGAATGTGATGGAGATCAGATAGAAGAAAAAGCAATTGAGGTAGAAGAAATTCAAGAAACAGAAGATTTTGCATTTCAACCAGTAGAAGAGGTGAAACCACTTAATAAGGATAAGAAGGAAGAAAATCAAGAGGAAGTAATAAAGATGAATCACTCAGAAGGAGAACAGAACAATATCAGTTCTTTATTTGAAGCTTTTGAATCTACAGAAGAAACCTTTAAAACATATTCTATTTATATTTTGAGGAAAGATGATACGATAGAAAATATTATGGATAAATATGAAGTAACAAAAGAAGAGTTAAGTGATTATAATGATTTAAGTAATTTGGAAGTTGGATCAAAATTAATTATTCCTGCTACGATAGATGAATAAAATCAAGGAAATCATTGATCAATTTAACTTTGACATTAGGGGATATAGAAAACTTAAGAATGTTCAAATCATAGATACAGATCAAGGAAAATATGTAATTAAGAGAAAAAAAACTTATCATGATGATATATATGGGTACTTAAAGAATAAGAATTTTAATTATTTATTAGATAGAAAATGGACGCAGAATTATGAAATATTTCCCTTTATTGAAGAGGTGAGTATTCCTAGGGAAGAAAAAGCAATAGAAATGGTTTATATTTTGAGTTTACTTCATAATAAAACTACTTTCTATAAAGAAGTAGTTTTAAATAAAATCAAGGAAATTTATGAAACATTAAGTAAAGAAATTGAATATTTAACCTATTACTATCATGATATGCAAGATATTATAGAGCAAAAGGTGTATATGTCACCAGGAGAATATTTATTAATAAGAAATATATCTTTGGTTTACTCTTCCTTGGAATATTCAAAAGAACAGTTAGAAAAATGGTATGCGATAGCAAAGGATTCTAAAAGGGAGAGGGTAGTTTTACTTCATGGTAGGCCTAGTCTGGATCATCTTTTAATTGGAAAGAATCGAACTCTAATTAGTTGGGATCACTCTAAAAGGGGAATTCCTATTTATGATTTTGTATATTTTTATAAAAGCGATTACCTAGATTTAGAAATGTCTGCTTTATTTGATATGTATCAATCTAAATTTTTATATACACAGAGTGAGTACTTACTTTTTCTTACTATGATATCTATTCCTAAGAAGTTGGTATTTACAAAGAAGCACTATAAAGACTGCTATGAGGTTTTTAAATTTATCAGGTACATAGAAAAGACGAGGGATTTTGTATTAAAGAAAAATCAGGAAACAGAGAAATCCAATCATAATGAATTCGATAAATAATAAAATAGCATTGAGTTTTGTAGTAATAAAAATTAAGATGAGGGCCTGGTAAAAAATTACTACTAGTAAAATTAAAAATAAAAATAGATAGAAGATATTTCCTCTTCTTTTTTGTTTGCAATAGTTACAATTACAAAAGAATGTATGTTTTGGACCCTTAAAATTCATGATAATCACCTACCATAATTTATGCAAAAAATGAAATTGTGTAAACAATAATAAATTGGTTATTGTGTTATTTCTCTATGGGGGTATAATAATACTAGATAGAGGTGATTAGTATGAAAAATCATAATGGTTTTTCTTTAACAGAATTATTGGTAACAATTGCTATTATGGGAATCATTACTGCGATTGCTTTTCCATCAATCGCAAAATTGCAAGAAGAAAATAAAGAGGAAAGATTTAAATCCTATGAGAAGGTAATGAAAAATGGAGCTAAGGTATATGTCGATCAGTATGAATCTGATATGTGGGGTGGAAAGTCTTGTGTTGTTTTGACAAAGAATAAGTTAATACAGAAAAGATTAATAAAGGAATATAAACACTCTAATGAGATAGCAAATGGTAAGGTAAAGGTTACTAACCAAGATGGCGTATATGTTTATGAAGTATATATCGAGATTAAAAAATCCAGTAAAACTATTTATAAAACAGGTAAGAATAGTACAGATACTATAGAAAACTTTGGAACAGGATGTGGCGAGATAACATGAAAATATGTATGATAAATATCAAGGAAATTGGTATTTTCTTGGATTGAAAAAAATATTTAATAAGATTACTTTTTATCCACAGAAAAGGAAAGAGTTTTATTTCCGAATTTAATATAGACCAACTATTAAATATTTTCTCTATATTGGAAAGTAATATGAGGTAGAATAATTATAGTAATGCATGGAAAACAATTTATCATTGCTTGAATTAAAGATAATCATTTTTCATGTATTAATCTTTTGTATAAAGGTACTTTGTGTAGTTGTCAATGATGTGACACCTAAATAAGTTGAAAAAAATATTAATTGGGAAGCGATGCAATTATAGAAGCTTCCTTTATTTTATTTCTTTTCTCAATAGGAGAAATCCAACCTAAAACTTGCATAGGAATATTATTAGATCTATTAAGATAATTTTTCATCTGATATTTTGGATCATTGTAAGAGTAAAATTTAAGATAATTGTACAATCTATTTTGATCATTTCTGTGACTTCTTTCTACTTTTCCGTTGTGCCTAGGAGTACGGGGTCTTATTAATTTATGTTCAATGTCTAATTCATTACAAAGAACATCGAAAGGATGAATTCTTTTAGTATTTGCATG
>CAJTUT010000024.1 GCA_910579455.1 uncultured Bacilli bacterium | reverse complement strand
ATTGTCAAAAGTTTTCTCGGCATAAACTACCTTTATAGACTATTCATTTTGTTGCACTTGACTTTTTAATTTATAAATTTTCTTACTCTAGGGATTGTGTATAATGTTTGGGGAATGCATACAAAAAGAGAAATCTCTGTTAAAATTGTAAGTGTCTAAATTATACAAAGAAGACTTCTCATATGAATATTATATTACAAAATTATAAAAAAGTAATCGAAAAGATTATTAAGGATTGCTTTTTATGAAGCAATTCTCCTCTTGCCAGTATATTGATAACCTTGATTTAATAATATTTGATTATCGTAACTAGACCAAATAAAGTCATTATCACTTCGAATGGTTCTAATACGAGTCATTTTATAGCATTTTCCATCTACTTTATCTTCCTTATCGTTTATAACTGGACTAAAATAATAAGAATAATTTTTTACGTTTTTATAACTCTTATATGGACAATTCAAATTTGCTAAAGAAAGACCAAAGAATGTATATTTATCAAAATAATATTTTTTTGCTTCATAGAAATTTGAATTATAATCTAAATCACTCATGTTGACATATAAATATTTAGTATATAAGCTATCCTTAGGTGGTATCTGATATAAATATCTTCCCTCATGTTTCCAATTTTGGATGTTTGAGTAATCTAGATGTGTTTGGTACAAAGTGTTATTAAAAGAAATATAATAATAATCACTACATCCCATAATGATTCCGCTTCCGACTTCTTGAATGGAAACTTTGTTTTTACCATATTCTTTTAAACTATAATCTCTTGAATATTTTTCTATTTTTTCCTCTTTTAAACATATAGATGTTTCTGTACAAAAAAAGTTGGACTCATTACATGGAACTTCACCAATGTTATACCAATTAGACCATTGAGAATATTTAATATTATTAATCTTTACATATTGATACATATAATTATGGTTTGTTGTATCTACAATGGTAATACTACCTGTATCAATTGGACTTTTTTCTTTTATTGCAACCTTATCTCCACTTTTAGTATCTAAATTATCCCCCTCTTCTATATTATGATTTTCGCCTTTATTTTCTATTGTTCGTTTTATTTCACATAAATAAGTTTTACAATCATTGGTGTGTTTTAAATATATTGTTTCTTCTTTCTTTTTATTATTACATAATACATATATTTTCATAGAATAAATTTTTTTTTCTTTTTTTAATTTTATATATGATTTATTTTGATCACACAATCTAAATTCTTTTTCATTTTTCAAATTAAGTTCTTTTATAGAAACTTTATCTTCTTGAATCTCGAGACTATTTAGTCGCTGTTGATTATAATACTTTAATGCTCCTTTCTTAATTTCTTGGATGATATATTTATTATTTGTTTGTTCCTGATTACAATTTTCTTTATGTGTAAACCATACTAATAAGAATATAATCAAAATGACTATAATAACTTTTATAAAATACCTACTAAAGGGAAAGGAACGCTCAACATATGTATCGTTCATAAGATCCCCCCCTATCAAGGAATTTATACTAACACTTTTCAATATCAAAGTCAATGATGACAAAGAAAAACGATTATAAGTTAAGTTCTATAACCGTTTCTCCTATATTAAAATTATTCAGTTTATAGTTTTTTACTAGTTTATTTATTTTTAATTCTTCATGGACAGCTTTCTTTAGGATCCCTTCTCCTATTCCATGGATTACTACTATCTTTTTGGTTTGTAATTGAAAATGTTCCCATATAAAATCCCTTACTAGAATTCTAGCAATATCCTTGGATTCTCCATGTAGATCTAAAGCGGGTATATTATAAGATATCATAACTTTCTTGGTACCTATCTATTACTTGACTTAATTCAGGAATCGCATATCTACTTCCAATTTTTTCAACGGATAATGCTCCTGTTATAGATGAAAGTTTAATTACCTTTTCTAGGTCATACCCTTTAGCAATAAAGTAGGTAAATGCTCCATGAAAAATATCTCCAGCTCCTGTAGAATCTAGCGGGGTAACAGGAATACTAGGTATTAATTTATAATCTTCAAGCTTAGTAAAACTACCCTTATCTTCTAAAGTGATGATGATATTTGTTTTAAAATATATTTTTAACTCTTCATAAATTGTAATAATAGATTCTATATTATTATAATCAATTTTTTTATTCGTAAACTCTTCTGCAAAATCTTTTGAGCAAACAAAATAAGTAACTATTTTTCCCAATTCTTTTGTATAGTCATTTACTCTTCCTGCGTCTATAATGCTAACAGCATTTGGGTTATCTAATATTATTTTTTTTGCCGTTTTAAAATGTTCGCCATCTACCAAAATTACATCTGCATCATTGATATAAACTGATTTATTCACTGTACATGGCAAATTCGATTTAGCTGTTAATATAGTTCTACTACCATTACTTAGATTTGAAATAATATAACTAGAATCTGTTTCCAATTCCCTATTTTTTTCTACATAGTCGGTATTGACCCCTATAGAATTAAATTCTTCTATAATTTTTCCTCCATAGTAATCATCTCCCACAACCCCTACAAAGGTAGTATCCATCCCCCACTTTGCTAATAAATATGCGGCATTAGAGGCTGGACCACCGCCACATTCTATTTTTTCTGGTATTCTGTGCTTTAAATTTTCCTTTGGATATTCATTCATTGGTAAAGTGGTATCATAAGTAGCATGCCCAATACATATAAATTTCATTTTCTCACCTCTTATTTTACTATACCAATTATATCAAATTGGATTCTATATTTTAAGCAATTATATATTTATTCTGTAAATTTACATTAATTATCTTTGCACATATTATATTATCTATACATAAAAATAAAACCTAAATGGCTTTATCTTTATTTAAAATTGCAGATTGTGCAGCAGCCAGTCTTGCTATTGGTATACGATATGGAGATGCTGAAACATAGCTAAGACCTAATTTATGGAAAAAATCTATTGATTTTGGATCTCCTCCATGTTCACCACAAATACCTAGTTTAATATTTGGTCTTACTTTTCTTCCAAGATTTGTAGCATTCTCAATCAACCTACCTACACCATCTTGATCGAGTGTTGTAAAAGGATCAAATGAAAATATGTTTTTATCATAATAATCCTTTAAAAATTTAGAGGCATCATCTCTAGAAAAACCATAAGTAAGTTGGGTTAAATCATTGGTACCAAAACTAAAGAATTCAGCTTCTTTTGCTATCTCATCAGCAATGATTGTAGCCCTGGGTATTTCAATCATAGTTCCGATTTTATATTCTAAAGTACTATTATTCTTTTTTATTAGTGCATCTGCTGTTTCACAAATGATATCTTTTATATATTTTAATTCATTGATATCTCCAATTAACGGAATCATAATCTCTGGGGTTATAGTCATTCCTTTTTGAGTAGTGGTAATAGCAGCTTCTATAATAGCGGTTGTTTGCATGATTGCAATTTCTGGATAAGTAATATCTAATCTGCATCCTCTATGTCCCATCATAGGATTTAATTCTTTTAATGAATTGATTCGATTTTTTAATTCTTCGAAACTAATACCTAAGGCATTGGCCAGAATATTAATATCATTATTAGTTTTTGGCAAAAATTCATGAAGTGGTGGATCCAGAAGTCTTATAGTAACGTCATATCCAGACATCGCTTCAAATAATGACTCAAAGTCACTTTTTTGATATGGAAGAATTTCATTTAGTGCCTGTTCTCTTTCTGTTTTAGTAATTGCACAAATCATTTTTCTAAAACTAAAAATCCGAGCAGGATCAAAAAACATATGTTCTGTGCGGCAAATGCCAATTCCTTCTGCTCCAAATTTACGTGCTTGTAAAGCATCTTTTGAAGTATCTGCATTTGTTCTAATACCTAGTTTACGAACTTCATCTGCCCAGCCCATAAAGGTTTTAAAATCGCCTGATATCTCCGCCTCTACTGTTTTTATTTGTTCTCCGTAAACACTTCCAGTAGATCCATCTAAACTCATATAATCTCCTTCATGGTAGATTGTTCCGTCTTTTACTTTTAGCGTTTTATTTACCTCATCAATTACAATATCACCACATCCTGCTACACAACAAGTTCCCATTCCTCTAGCTACAACAGCTGCATGGGAAGTCATTCCACCTCTAACTGTCAGAACTCCATGAGAAACATTCATTCCTTCAATATCCTCAGGAGACGTTTCTAATCTCACTAATAAAATATCTTTTTCTCCTTCATCATAAGCCTTTTTTGCATCTTTTGCTGTAAAATAAATCTTTCCTGTTGCTGCTCCAGGGGAGGCTGCCAAACCATGAGCGATTTCTTTTTTTGTTGCTAAATCATTTTTATCAAAAGTTGGATGTAAAAGCTGATCGAGACCTTTAGCCTCTACCCTTAATAATGCTTCTTCTTTGGTAATCTGTCCTTCTTCTACTAAATCAACAGCAATTTTAATAGCCGCATTTGCAGTTCTTTTTCCATTTCTGGTTTGTAGCATAAATAATTTACCATCTTCAATAGTGAATTCCATATCTTGCATGTCTTTATAATGATCCTCTAAAATACTACAAATCCTTTTGAATTCTTCATAACAACTAGGCATTACTTCTTTTAAAGTTTCAATGCTTTTTGGGGTTCTAATCCCTGCTACTACATCTTCTCCTTGTGCATTCATTAAATACTCTCCAAAAAGTTTTTTTTCGCCTGTTGCTGGATTTCTTGTAAAAGCAACACCTGTTCCTGATGAATATCCTTTATTTCCATACACCATTTCTTGAACATTTACAGCAGTTCCCCAACTATCAGGAATTTCATTTAATTTTCGATAAGTAATCGCTCTATCATTATTCCAACTTTTAAAAACTGCTTTTACAGCTTCTATTAGTTGAACCCTAGGATCTTGCGGGAATGGAGTTTTGGCATTTTTTAAGTATTGTTCTTTATAGATCTCTACAATCTCTTGTAAATCTTCAGCAGTTAAGTCTGCATCATTTTGAATTTGCTTTTGCTCTTTTATTTTATCAAAAAGATACTCGAAATCACTTTTTGGAAACCCCATTACAACATCTGCAAACATTCCTATAAATCTGCGATAAGAATCATACACAAAACGTGGATTATTTGTAATAGCACTAAAACCTTTTGCTACTTCATCATTCATCCCTAAATTTAATATTGTATCCATCATTCCTGGCATAGATGCCCTAGCACCACTTCTAACAGATACTAATAAAGGTTTTTTGGGATTACCAAATTCTTTGTTCGTTTCTTTTTCTAGTTCTTGTAACTTCTGATTGATTTGTATAACAATCTCATCACTTAACATTCTTTCTTTTAAATAATAATTACTGCACGCCTCTGTTGTAATAGTAAATCCCCTTGGAACAGTCAACCCAATTTGAGTCATTTCTGCTAAGTTAGCTCCCTTTCCTCCAAGTATTTCTTTCATATCCTTATTTCCTTCATGGAATGAATATACATATTTCATCTTACTACCTCTTCTCTTCTTTTTTGATAATAACACTTAGCACATAAAGCATCGTAACTAACTTGGTTGTTTCCATCAATAGCCACTTGATCTCCAGAAAAAATAATTTTGCCATTCACCATTCTTACATTAAAAATTGCTTTTCTTCCGCAGTCACAAATCGTTTTTAATTCTTCTATTGTATGTGCAATTTCTAATAATCTAGGGGATCCTAGAAATCCCTTTGTTTGAAAGTCTGTTCTTAAGCCATAACAAATTACAGGAATATTTTGTTTAATTACAATTTGCATTAGTTGATCTACTTGTATGGGGCTCAGAAATTGAGCTTCATCTACAAAGATACATGAAATTGAATCTAATTTGTTTTCTAATGCCTGATAGACATCTTCATCTTCATTAATCAAATGATCTACTTCTCTTTTTAAACCAATTCTCGATACTAGATATTTCCCTCCTTTTGTATCAACTTTCGGTTTCATAACAAAAACCTTCATTCCTTTTTGTTCATAATTAAAAGCAGCTTGTAATAACAAAGCAGTCTTTCCAGAGTTCATAGTTCCATATCTAAAATATAACTTTGCCAAATTATCACTTCCCTATTATATTTAGTATATTAAACTTAGGTATAATTGACAAGTGTTTTTAGGCGTTTAATTACCTTTTTCTCTATTCTTGAAATATAAGATTGACTAATTCCTAATTTTTTCGCAACTTCTTTTTGAGTTAATTCTTTTTGACCTAGAAGTCCATATCTTAATATAATAATATCTCGATCTCTGGGATTTAATCTCATTACCTCATTAATCATTAATTTCTTATCTTGATCTTCTTCGATTCCACGTGTAACAATATCTTTATCTGTTCCCAATACATCTTCTAAATGAAGTTCATTTCCTTCTGAATCATAGGAAAGAGATGCATCAATGCTTACCTCGGTTTTTAATCGTTTCGTTTTTCTTAAAAACATCAAGATTTCATTATCAATACAACGAGATGCATAAGTAGCAAGCTTGATATTCTTATCTTTTGAAAAGGTATTTATCCCTTTAATTAAACCGATGGTTCCAATACTTACTAAATCTTCTAAATCAATATTAGTATTTTCATATTTTTTAGCAAGGAAGACTACTAATCTCAAATTATGTTCTATTAAAATATCTCTAGCTTTCATATCTCCATCTTCAAATAAAGACAAATAAAATGCCTCTTTTTCCTTAGAAAGTGGTTCTGGCAAAATATCTGTAGCACCTACATAAAAAACATTTCCTGCCCTCGTTAATAATCTTTTAATTAATTCAATTATACGTTTCATAATAATTCCTCCTTAAATTTATTTGGTAATATACAATCACTATCTTCTAATCTGAATTTTTCATTACTTTTTCCAATTAAACAATTTGAAAATTCTTTATTTTCTATCACTACTTTATCTGGCTTTATACATTTTATTATCCCTTTGTTTCCAATTGTCTCATAAGGAACTAATATCGCTTGATCAATCAAAGGCTGAAATCTCTTATCGTTGGTAATAATTACTGGTCTTTTTTTGTAAGGATCTTTTAAGGTATTTCCCGTATCTAGGTATCCTGTTAAACGATATTTTTTATCTTGAATATAAATATCCACTAAATAATAATTAGACTGATTTTGATTTTTCTCTTTCTTCTCTTTTATATATGCATAAAGAAGAATAGGACTTAAAATAAACATTACAATAAAGTTAATGCTTAATCCATTGGAGAAAAATACCAATCCCTCATTTTTATAGGAAAGTGTATAATTTAGAAAATACATAACCCCTCCCAAAAAAATACTCAAGGTATAGAAATAAAGATAAGTTTTTAAGAAATTTCTTTCACCAAATGATACCAAAACCATCACAATACTAACGATTATTTTTAGTAAAAATAAAGAAATTGTATTGAGTGGGATAAATAAGAAGAAAATACTAACTCCACCAATCACACTCCCCATGATTAATCTTATGAATTTAGTTCTTTTCTTTAATAGATATTTCACCCCAAAAAGTAAGAGAAAATCAAAGAAAATATTAACAAAAATCACTAAATCTAAGTATATTTTCATGATATCACCATCATCACTATAACAAGAAAAAAACGACTTAATTGTCGTTTTATATTAAACTATTTTATGAATTTTGATTATATTAGATTTTTTTCTTTTTAAAGAATATTTTACATATATAACATAGGAAAATAGCCATAATAATAACATATATCCAACTTAAAATTACAGTTATGATTCCATTTGAATATTTTTCAATAATTCCTAATACTCCTGATGGAATGTACTTTCCAATTAAGGCTGAAACATCAGGAAGATTAATATTGTTTTTTACAAAAGTTAAAATTCTAAGTAGGATATCAAATATGGCTATAAAAAAAATAAAGGAAGAGAATCTTTTAAAAAACATAACTACTAAAATTAATAAGATAATAAATACTACTAAATCGATATACACATAAAACACCTTCTTTATTTTATGTGTATATCATAGCACAAAAAACGTAAAATTTCTACTTGTTTTTAATTTTTATAGGTTGTTGCTGCTGATCCCAAGATTCATATATATATCCATTTGGTGCCATGGATAAATCAAAACATCTTTTTGGCGATAAATTCCATTTTTTAGAAATTTCTTTAGGATCTTTATACTCTTTAAATGAAATATTTATATTCTTTTTTAAATTATGTGCTAAATGTAATTCATATCCTGAAGTTGAAAAAATAGGTTTAGATATAGTGAATCCTACCATATCTAAGTATGCTAGCATACTTGGAATTTCATTATCATCGATTGTTTCTATTTGATCTAGTGTATTTTCAAAATTTTCTTCTTGATGTAGTGTTTGAAATAATACATTATGATATCCCAACTCTTAGGCAAATTTAATATAGTTAATCATTTTATCTTTGGTATCTACTCCTCCCTTAAAACAGGTACAACATAAAATACTATTTCCAGATGTAAATTGATTTACAACTTCTAATTGGTCTGCCGATAATAAAGCGTGCTTACTATCTCCAAAAATCGCTCTATTTTCCTCATCCTCGATAGCATGGCGACTCATGTAAAATATATAATCATCCCCTAAAGATTCATAGTCCTCAATAGATAAAGATCCGTTTGTGATAATACTAAATTTACCAGAATAAGAATCATCAGTAACATCTTTTATTAATCTCTTTAAATCATCTAACAACAGAGTTGGCTCTCCACCACCGATTACAATATTATTGATATTTTCATAAACTATCTTTAAATTTTTTATAATATTATGATAATCATATTTTTGATTTTCCAAACCTTGATTTCGACAAAACTTACATTTCATATTACAAATCCGATTTAATTCTACGTACAAATTTGTTTGATAGGTTATTTCACTATTTAATATCCGTGTGCTACTTTGGTTATCCCAATTGTGTATAGTAATAGGAACTTGAACTTCATCTATATTACAATCTCTACTAAATAAGACACTACTAATTTCTATGTCTTTTTTTTGAAGATCCTTAATTGTATTAAAGCCAAGCGATAGATGCAACCTTTTAAAGTTACATTCATCAAAACTTTTATCTATGATTTCTCCCAGAAAGAATTGTTCTTCTTCTACTATATTTTTTAGGTATGGTTTCATCTCGTTATAAAACTTTTTTAAGTATCCTTGTCTATCCTGCTCCATAATTTTTTTTGCATATTCTACCCTACCATGATACTCTTCCACAGTATAAAGTTGATTTCTAGTAATGCTTAAAGATTTTTTTATTAATTCCATAACCTTTCCTGAAGATACTTCAATAGTTGGATTTTTTCTAAGAAATTCAATATCAATATCAATGTAGTCCCAATATTCTTTTTCTTTCCTACTATAAGAAGTAGGAAGTGTAACTCCAAATAGCTTATTCTGATTATAACTATAACATTTATAATTGACTAATTTAGGATTTGTAAAATCTATATTTAATCCTGTATTTTTAAAATTACATTTCTCAATTATTAAACTAAAAAAATCCGAATCTTCTAGGTATGATAAGTCACAATCTTCAAAGTCACATCCCGATATATTGTTATATTGATATTCTGGATAGTCTTTTAAAAATTCATACATATAAAAGGGTTTCAAATCGTCTGGATAAAATCTAATATTTGTACCTTTAAAGTTTGTATTTCTGAAATTCGCCCCTGCCCAGGCCTCTGGTTTGATATGAGATAGATCTAAATTTGATAAATCAGCATCTGTAAAATCGTCTATCAGTCTTATATCTCCATCAAAAATTTGATTTATACTTTTGTAAACCATTAAAAAACACCCCTTTGCAAAGGGGTATTATAACATAGTAACTGTTTTTTATCAACTTTTGTTTGCCTGGGTCCTAGTTAAAGTAAGGATTATTCTTCTTTTCATACCCTAAGGTAGTGGATTCTCCATGACCATTATAAAGGATAATGCTATCATCATATTTTTTTATCATTTCAATACTTTTCTTCATTTCATGAATATCACCTGTTGGAAGATCGCATCTACCAATACTATCTTTAAAAATAAAGTCCCCTACAAACATGGCGTTGACTTCCTTAAAATAAAAACTAATAGAATCACTAGAATGTCCTGGCGTTTGAATACAACTAAAGCAAAAATCTCCAAGAGTATATTCCTGCTCTATGGTGTTGCTTTTTTTGAATATTTTAACTCCTCTTTTAGATAGAAAATGTCTTAAGGCACCAACATGATCAAAATGAGAGTGAGTAAGTAGTACTCCTAATACTTTACAATCTCCAATTACTTCTTTAATCTTTGGATAATCATCCCCTGGATCAATAACTAAACAGGTTCCATTTTTTATTAAAACATAACAATTTTCTTCTAAAGTTCCTACAACTATCGTTTTTATTTCCATATTATCACCAATTAAAATACTATCATATTTTCCTATTCAATTCAAATAAAAAGGTGTTCGTGGTTTTATCCTTGACACTTTCTCTAGACTGCTTCTATTTTTCGTTTTTTTCTTACCTTTTTATTTGATTTAATATGTTCTCCGATAATCTCGGATACCTCTAAAATTGTAATAAAGCTACTTTGATCCATTTCTTGGCATATCTTTTTCAGCTCATACACTTCTATTCTTGTTAAAACACAATATAAAACTTCTTTTTCACCTGTTATAAATCCCTTTCCTTTTAGTTTAGTTACTGTTCTACCAAGTCTTTTAAATATTTCATCTGCCATATCAGTTCCCTTTTCCGTAATAATTAAAGCTGCCTTTTCCTGATCAAGTCCTTCTGATACAAAATCAATTACTTTAAAAGTAATAAAATAAGTAAGAAGAGAATATAGTGCTCGATCAATTCCAAAAATTAATCCTGCTGCTAGGTAAATAACTAGGTTGAATAATAAGACTACCTGCCCAACAGATAAAGGTGTTTTTTTACTAATTACTAGTGCAACTGATTCTGTACCATCAATACAACCGCCAAAATGAATAACTAATCCCACCCCAATTCCTAAAATAGCTCCTCCAAATACAGTAGCTAATAAAATTTGATGAGTTACTTCCTCTAATGATGTAAAGTAAGAAAGGGAAACAGAAAATAATACCATAGAATAAATGGTTCTTACTAAAAAGCCAATCCCCATATTTCTATACCCAATATAAATAAAGGGGATATTTAAAAGTAGGACTAATAACGAAAGAGGAAGTTGGGTTAATTTGGATATAATAATCGAAATTCCAGTAACTCCTCCATCTAAGATAGTATTTGGTATTAAAAAAGTCTCTAGTGCATAAGCTGATAAAATAGACCCCACTGTTAACATAATAAACGAAACTAAAACTTGATATTTTTTAGATTTTATTTTTTCCATCTTATACCTTCTTTCTATTTGATTTATAAAACTAGTATAACATAAAAAGAACAAACCTTAAATTAAGATTTGTTCTGGTTTACACATCTAATTCATTTTCATTTACTTCGAATTGAGAATTATATAGCTTTGCATAAAATCCATTTTTCTTTAGTAATTGTTTGTGATTACCTTGCTCTACTATATCTCCACCATCCATAACTAAAATTAAATCTGCATTTTTAATTGTTGAGAGTCTATGAGCAATAATGAAACTAGTTCTTCCTTCCATTAGCTTATCCATGGCCTCCTGAATCAAAATCTCAGTTCTAGTATCCACACTACTAGTCGCTTCATCTAATATTAAAATCTTTGGATCTTTTAAAATAACTCTAGCGATGGTTAATAGTTGTTTTTGTCCCCCTGAGATATTGTCAGCCTCTTCGTTTAGAACCATATCATAACCATCTGGTAAAGTTCTTATAAAGTGATCTACACTTGCTGTTTTACAGGCCTCTCTAATTTCATTATCATTGGCATCTAACTTACCATACCTTATATTTTCTTTAATTGTTCCGTTAAATAACCAAGTATCTTGTAATACCATACCAAAGAGTTTTCTAATCTCGTTCCTTCTAAAATCTGTCAGATCCTTTCCATCAATCAAAATTTTCCCCTGATTCAATTCATAAAATCTCATTAATAATTTTACAATTGTTGTTTTTCCAGCACCAGTAGGTCCTACTATCGCAATTTTTTCCCCGTCTTTTATTTTCGCAGAAAAATTATGGATAACTGTCTTACTATTATCATAACCAAAGCATACATTTTTGAATTCAATATTCCCCTCTATTTTATTTACCTCTGCTGGGTTTTTCTTATCTTTCACTTCCTCTTCTAGATGTAAAAATTCAAATACCCTCTCACTTGCCGCTATCGCTGACTGTACATTATTCATTACCTGAGCAAGTTGTGATATTTGTTGTGTAAAGGTTCTAACATATTGAGTAAACGATAAAATTTCTCCTACTTCGATTTTATCCCTTATTACCATATATCCACCTAGAATAGAAATTACTACATATCCTAAATTTCCAATAAACTGCATAATTGGATGCATCGCAGTTGACAAAAACTGGCTTTTCCATGCACTATGGTATAATGTTTGATTTATAGTATTAAACTTATCAATCGCCTTTTCCTCTCCATTAAAGGCCTTTACAATATCATGTCCTCCATAAATTTCTTCTACATGTCCATTAATATGACCCAAATACTCCTGTTGCATAGAAAAATATTTTTGACTTTTTTTGACTACAAGATTAAGGATAAACATACAAACTGGTACAATTAATATAGAAGCTATAGTCATAGAAATGTTAATGGAAATCATCATAATTAAAATTCCTATTATCGTTGCAATTCCAGAAATAATAGTAGTTATAGACTGATTTAATGCTTGTGATAATGTGTCAATATCATTAGTAACAATAGATAAAACCTCTCCATGTGTCTTACTATCAAAATATTTCATTGGCAATTTATGGACCTTTTCGCTTAATTTATTTCTTAATTGATACGAAATTTTATTTGAAATATTACTCATAATAATTCCTTGAATTGCTGAAAATAAGGCACTTACTATATATAAAATGATTAAAATAAGGGAGATTCTTCCGATATAGTCAAAATCTATTCCTCCAGTATTCGATATTTTTTTCATTAATCCGCTAAAAATTTCTGTTGTAATATTCCCTAGTATTTTAGGACCGATTATGGTAAAAATAGTAGATCCTATTGCAAATAGGGTAACTAAAATCATTCCTAATTTATAATCTTTTAAGTAAGATAATAATTCCTTTAAAGTGGCTTTAAAATTTTTTGCCTTTTCTGGGGCTCCATTTCCCATTGGTCCATGTGGTCTAGGCATTTTCTAACTCCTCCTTACTTAATTGAGATAGTGCGATTTCTTGGTATATTTCACATTCTTTCATGAGTTCCTTATGTTTTCCTATTCCTACAATATTCCCTTCATCTAACACTACTATTTTATCTGCATTCATAATAGTCGAAATTCTTTGTGCAACAATTAATACCGTTTTATCTTTTGTAACCTTTGACAACTTTTTACGAAGTTTGGCATCTGTTTTAAAGTCAAGTGCTGAAAAAGAATCATCAAATACATAAATATCTGGTTTTTTAGCAATAGCACGTGCAATAGATAATCTTTGTTTTTGCCCTCCTGAGACATTAGAACCTCCTTGAGCAATTTCATAATTTTCTTTTCCCTCTAACTTTGATATAAATTCCATTGATTGAGAAATATCTAGTGCCTGTTCAATATCCTTATTCTTGATATTGGCATTTCCATATCTAATATTATCCTTAATCGTTCCAGTAAATAGAACTCCTTTTTGGGGAACAAAACCTATTTTTTCTCGTAAAGATGCAATATCTACATCCTTAATATTTACGCCATCAATCAGCAATTCCCCAGATGTTACATCATAAAATCTAGGAATTAGATTAATAATTGTAGATTTTCCAGAACCAGTGGAACCAATAAAAGCTGTGACTTCCCCCGGTTTTGCAACTAAATTAATATCAGTAATAACATCATAGTCAGCATCTGGATATCTAAAAGAAACATTCCTAAATTCTACTAAGCCCTTTTTCTTTTTGTTGAAAGTTACTGTATTTTCTTTATTATAAATAGTATCTTTGGTTTCAAGGACCTCAATAATTCTTTTAGCAGAAACATTAGCACGTGGCAACATAATAGACATCATTGAGATCATCAAAAAGGCCATAATGATTTGCATAGTGTATTGAATATAAGCCATAATATCCCCAACCTGCATATTTCCTGAATCTACTCCATAAGCACCTTTATATACGATTGCTAAGCAAACAAAATTCATTACTAACATGATAATAGGCATCATAAAACTCATAGCCCTATTAATAAATAAATTTACCTTTGTTAGTTTATGATTTGCTTGTTCAAATCTTTCTACTTCATGACGTTCATTAGAAAATGCCCTAATTACTGGCAAACCAGATAAAATTTCTCTTGTTACTAAATTTAGTTTATCAATTAATTTTTGAACAACATTAAATTTTGGCATTGCAATTAAAAATAAAGTAAGCATTACAAATAAAACTGATACTACTGCAACACCAATAATATAAGTCATTGAAGAATTAGTATTCATTGCCTTTATTACTCCACCGACTCCAATAATCGGAGCGTAAAATACGACTCTAAGCAAAAATACCACTACCATTTGAACTTGTTGAATATCATTTGTAGTTCGAGTAATCAAAGACGATTGACCAAAAGATTTCATTTCACTTTTTGAAAATCCTACTACCTTTTTAAATACTTTACGCCTTAATGTCTTAGCTAATTTTGCCGCCATTCTAGAACCAATTAATACAATGATGATTCCATCTAACATTGCAGCTAGAGCGATTCCTACCATAATAAGTCCTGTCTTAAAAATATACGATGTTTGAATCTTATCTGTATCAATACCAATTCTTTTGTATTCCCCTTTGACATAACTAACGGCTGCTTGATCTATGATGGTCTCTGGAATTTTCTTTAATTTCTCATCGATATCTCCCAGCATCTTTTCCTTTTGGGAAGTAGTCATATAAGATAACGCAGTGTAAATATCCATATTATCTGGGATATCAAATGAAATTGAATTTTTATCTTGATTTTTTTCAGGTTGCTCTAAAAAACGAATTATTGTCATTGGTTTTGCTAGAATAGTATTTACTTTATCCTGATTAGAATCTTTCTTTAATTTATAAATGGTCTCATTTTTATAGGAACCATCCTTATCATAGTTAGATAAAATAAATTTCTTATCTTCTTCATCTGTAAACAATAATATTTTCTGAAAACTAGACTCACCTATTTTTTCTATCGCTGCATTGCTAATTCCACCCTGTTGAACTCCAATATTAATAATATTAGAAGTATAATCTGGTAAAGTTAAATCAAGCATTGCTTGAACTGCTAATAACACAATAATTGATAGCACTGATGCAATAGAACTTTTTAAATATCTAAATACTTTTATCATAAAATCTCCTCCCTTTTTATAAATACCATGGCATAAAATGTCTAACTTTTTTATATAAATATCCCTATTTTGATAATTGTTTTTATTTTTTAATGTAAGGGCTAGTGAAGAAAATAAGCTCTGCATAAACATATGAAAAATGAATTCTTGATCTAAGTCTCTAGCATTTTCTAATTGAATTAAACTCTCTACCTCAATATATAAAATATGCCCAACATGATTAAAATGCTCCTTATTCAAATTAAAAAACATAAAAACATTTTTAAAAAAACCAATATATTGGAATATCTCTATCTTCATTATAATATCATCATATATAGAGATAAACGCTTTTTCTAAATTCCCTTTGTTAAGTATTAGTTGCTCTTTTATAATTTTATTTAATCGATCTGTATGTAGTTGTACTAAATATAAGAACAAATCATCTTTATCCTTAAAATACATATAAAAACTACCTCTGGATATTTTGGCACCTTGAATTATTTGATTAATAGAAACATTTGGATATAGATTATTAGAAAACTCTCTCATAGCAAATTTGATTAACTTCTCTTTTTTTCTTTTCCCAAATTATAAAAAGTTTTACTTGACATAATTCAACTTCTCCCACAGTACACATATGACAATGTGTCATACACTAATTTAGTGTACTATATTCCTTTGTTTTATGTCAATAAAAAAACTAGGTAAATCTAGTTTATAAATCAATAATGGTAGCCTGTACGGAATTCGAATCCGTGAATGTCACCTTGAGAGGGTGATGTGTTAAGCCGCTTCACCAACAGGCCATAAGAATAATGTTTTTTTTGAACACATTATTATATTAACATAAAGTAGCAATTCTTACAATACTTTAGAGGAATTTTTATTATAGACAAATTCCTGTTTTTCTAGTTCTAACTGCACAACATTTATTGGCGTTAACGTAAATTGATCCCCATACAGCTCTTGCTGTTGTTCTATCCAATCAAATACATTATCTACACTAACTCCTCTATCATCCAAATTTCTCATTTTAGGATATTTTTTCAGTACTTCTTCTTTACAATATTTCATTTTATCCAAGACATCTATATTTTCATTTGGTAATAAATAACTTAATATATTACCAATATCTTTTGTAGAAGCATATTTTCTACCTGTGCAAATTGATAGTATCTGATTAATATTGAAAGTTTTTCCAGCATTACTTTTTAACCACTTCTGAAATGCAACATTAAATGAAAAACTATTTCCTATTTGCTCCTTATAAAATGCTCTATGCTTTTCAGAGCAAATAAAATTTTCTTCTATTATTGTATTTAGTGTTATATTATCAACAATTTTAGTTTTTCTAATAGCATGAGTCTTGTAGGTTCTTTTACCTGTATCTAAAAAATTTGCTATTCTCTCGATTAACTCTAACTTACTACCTGTTGTTTGTAAATTATTCTTTCTACAAAAATCAATTAGTTCTTCTTTTAAATAATAATATGCTTTAAATATTTTACTATCTATATTATTATCTAAATCAGGTCTTTCACTTATACTTATCACACTCCTAAATTGTCTTTCTAAAACAATGTCATCTGTTCATTGCTTTTTATTTCTTTTTTATATGCTTTAATAATGTCTCTCATATCATATAATATTCCATATTTATTACACTCATCAATAAATACTTTATATAATCTTTTACAATTTGGTACTATACAATTATATTTATTACCATAATATTTAATATATTTTTCTGTTAAACCATTGAAGTTTTGATCTAATTTATTAAAATAATAATCTCTTTGGTTTTCCCTTAAAGTCATACCCATATAAGTATGAATAAATTTAGCACCATTTAGATAAGCAAGTCTAACTAATTCTTTTATATCATGTTCATTATCTGTTATAAATGGTAAGACTGGATTCATCATAACTCCTACAAATATTCCATTGTCGCTTAATTCTTTAATTGCTTGAAATCTTTTGGAAGATACACAAACACTTGGCTCTAGTTTTTTAGATAATTCATCATTTGGAGTAGTGATTGTAAATTTAATAATTACATTGTTTTTTAAATTTATTTCTTTTAACAAATCAATATCTCTTAAAATTAAGTCACTTTTTGTATCAATAGAAACACCAAAACCATACTTCGATATAAGTTTTAATGCTCCTCTTGTTTGTTCATATTCTAACTCTTTTGGATTGTAGGTATCAGACATTGATCCAATTCCAACAACACCTTTTTCTCTTTTTTTAGAAAGTTCTTGTTCTAAAATATTTAAAGCCTTTTCCTTTCCTCTAACAATATCAAAATTATCAATATGATAACAATTACTTCTTGAGTCACAATAAATACACCTATGAGAACAGCCCCTATATAGATTCATATTATAATCAACACCATACCACTCTGACCCATATTTTACTTTTGTAAGTATTGTTTTTGCTTTTATAAATTCCATTTTATTTACTAATCAACTTTTCAAAAGAATTAGCATTTAATATAGTATTAGATATAAACTCTCCTTTATAGAAGTTAGCCCAATTATTGAATATACAAGGTGTATTTTTTGCTTTTTCTAAAGAATCAATTTTGATAAAGTTAATCTTAATATTATTTTCTTTTGCGTATTCAGTTAGTTCTTTTACTTCATATTCTACATAAGGACACTCATTACTATAATAAATTGTAAAATCTTGATTATCTATTTTCATATTTCTAGCATTATCATTAAATTTAGGTACTTCGTTATCATCAAATTGTAATACTAATAATTCGTAATCTCCAATGGTATCTACAACTTTAAAACCATAATGTTCAAAAAACTTTTTTTCTCCAATAAATGGTTTTTTCTTTTTAGAAGTCAAAGTACAAATTCCACTCATACCTTTTTCTTTTGAATCGCTTATACAATACTCTAGTAATTCCTTTGCAATTCCTTTACCTTTAAAACTACCAGCCACCCATAAACAATAAATATATTCATAATTTTCACCACTAATAGGCACCCAAGCAGTTTCTATTGGCTCATATTCAATAAATATTTTACCTCTAGCATTTAGTTTTCTAAATACATGACCGTCCTTTAATTTATTTTTTATCCATTCCTTTTTATTATTTACTCCACATTGATGTTTTGGATCACCAATAGCACAACAAATATGTTCTTCATCAATATTCTCTAATGTTAAATTGGTATATTCGTCCATCTTACTTCAACTCCTTAACAAAATAACTATTTATCTTTTAAATTATTTTTCAATTATCTTTCCATCTTTTATTGTATAGGTTCCACATTGCCTAAACTCAAAACTAACATTTTTTCTTATACATTGCTCTCTAATATTCAATACCCAATCAAATTCTATTGGTCTAGCATTTATACCGGATTCGCCACCAACTACTACAAGTTCTATATTATCAAGATATCTTTCTATATTTATATTTTCTAATAATGGTTGGGCTGTAATACATTTATGTTTTATTGGTAAATCTTTAAAAATTGATAATTTATAATCTGCATTTTTTTGATTTTCAATAGTACAACATACAACTACATTGTCGTATCCATTTTCCCAGTCATCTGGAATACATTTCATAAATCTATCAATTCTTTTTGTTAGAAACAAAAAAGTACAGTCCTGTCTTTCTTTAATC
>CAJTUT010000023.1 GCA_910579455.1 uncultured Bacilli bacterium | reverse complement strand
TAGCGAAAAGATATTATAGATTATTCATATGTCTTTTTCAATTATGAAATGTTGCACTTCAAACTTAAATTAACAATAGGAAATCATTTGGCTTTTTTGTTTTATTTATGTTAAAATTGAGAGTAGGGAAGTTTAAAGGAGCATGTATGGCAAAATCAAAACGAAAGAAAAAATTACGATTTATTATTAAAATTATTTTATGTTTGACGTATCTATTAATAGGCTTTATTTTGGTTTTTTGTGCATATGAATTATATGAAAATGATCAAAAGATTATTAGTTGGGCAGAAGTAGAAAATACAAAACAATACTCGTATATTGAAATTTCTCAGATGTCTGAGGCTTTTGCTGTTATTAAGAAGGATCAAAAACAAATTCATTTTGTAATTGAACAGGAAAGAGATAAAAGTTGGCATACATATTTAGTAGCAATTAAAAAATCTGATTATGAAAAGTATAGGAGCATTATTGATTATACTTATGAGAGAACAAAAGAAAAGCCTAAATCGTTAAAAATATATGGTTATCCAGTTAAAATATCTAATAATATTAAGCTTTTAGCGATTAAAAATATTAAAAATTTTGTTCCAATAGAGAATCAAGTTGTGTTAACTAAAAATAATTTTGAAAAATATTTAACAGATACTTACTTAGATACGACACAACCTAAAAATCATAATCTAAATTATATCATTATTACTTTACTCTTAATGACTTTTGTATTATTTATTTTAATTATTTTTACAATACTGGATAAAGATAAGATAGTAGATGAGGTTGATTCTCTTTTGGAAAAAGAGATTGATGAGACGAATAAAAAAAAGAAAAAGAAAAAATCTTATAAGGGGAAACTAAGTAATAATAAGAGAAAATCCTCGAATTCAAAACATTTAAAAGACAGTAATGATGATCCTGTTTAGTACTGATAAAATAAATTAAATTATATATAATAATTAATACTTAATAAAAGGAGGATGAGTGATGGAATTTTTAAAGATTACAGAGGAACAGTATAGTGAGTTTTGGGAAGCTCATTCATTAAAAACTTTTTTATCATCTAAAGAAATAGGAAAATTACGAGAAAAAAACGGATGGAAAATTCATTATGTTGGTATAAAAGATTGCAATGAGCTAGTAGGTGCTGCTATGCTGCTATCAATTAAAAGAAGATTAAATCGATATGAATTTTATTCTCCTAGAGGAGTATTAGTAGATTTTGATAATAAAAAGCACTTAGACTTTTTTCTTGATCATATCAAAGGGTATGTGAGGAAAAATAAGGGATATGTTTTTAGAATGGATCCTTATGTTATTTATAAGGAAAGAGATATTGATGGTAAAGTTGTAAAAAATGGTATAGATCATACCAAATTGGTAGAATACTTGAAAGGATTTGGTTTTCATAAGTTACAAAATTCTGAGTTAGAACAAGTAGGTTGGATGTTTTCATTGGACTTAGAGGGAAAAGATGAAGCTACTATTTTGAAGGAAATGAAGCCAAATACTAGAAATATTATTAGAAAAGCTGAAAAGTTTGGAATTGAGATTAGGGAATTAAAATATGAAGAGCTAGATAGATTTTTAGATATTATGATAGAAACAGGTGCTAGAAAACACTTTACTATTAGAGATTTATCTTATTATCAAAATATGTATCAGCTTTTTCATGATAAAAAACAAATTAAGTATGTTGTAACCGAGTTGAATTTAAAGGCATATATTAAAAAATTGAAGAATGAAATAAAGCAAAAGGAAGCAAACCTAGAAAATTTAAATGCTGCTAAATACAATGATGGAAAAAGAAATTCGTTAAAACAGGAAGTATCTTCTTTACATAAAAAAATAGAAGATGCAAAAAGAATCCAGAGGTCTACGAAAAATGATATCATTACTTTATCGGGATCTATGTTTATTATGATAAAGCCAGAGATTATTTATCTATCTAGTGGCAACTATCAAGAATATATGAATTTTAATTCTCAGTATTTAATTCAATGGAGCATGATTCAATACGGAATAAAAAATGGGTTCAAAAAACATAATTTCTATGGTATTCCTGCAAATATTTCCGAAAAACCGAAGGATTATGGAATTTATGAGTTTAAACGAGGATTCAATGGATATGTGGAGGAACTAATAGGAGAATATGAATTACCAATTTCTTGGCATTATTTCTTATTTAGAATCCTTCATCAAATAAGGAAGTGAAGTATGCATTATAAGTATCAAACACAGGGTACCTGTTCTAAGGAAATAGAATTTGATCTAATTAATAATCGATTATTTCATGTTAAATTTGTGGGTGGCTGTAATGGAAATTTAAAAGCTATTTCTAGATTAGTAGAGGGTATGAGAGTAGAAGAATTAGAAAAAAGATGCAAGGGGATCACATGTGGATTGAGAGATACATCTTGTATTGATCAGCTAGTTCATGCAGTCAAAGAGGTAAAAGGTGTGAACACTATGAGAGATCACTAAGGGTATGAAATGGAAAATAAAAAGGATAATATATTATGGTATTGTTCTATTATTAGGGTATAAAAAAATGGAATATCATTTGGATATGATATCAATTAATTAAAAGAAATGATGAACGCTGCAGCAAACGTTATGTTATATAAAATTTTATTATGGTCCAAAAGGTTGGAACGATATTATTTTCAAAGGAGAAAAGAAATAGAATAATTTTCCTTTATAATTTTTGACAAAGCTAAATTGTAGATGATATAATATAGCCAATTTCATGTAGGGGTTATTGTATAATAAATAAAAGGTAGTGGTAAGATGATAATACCTAATTTAGAAAAAGCAAGAAAGAGGAGTAAAGGTCCTGTTTTAATTAGAGAACATGATTATAAAGTAAGTCCTGAGGAAAAACGATTAGGAATAGGAAAGAAGTATTTTATTAAAACATATGGATGTCAGATGAATGAACATGATGGGGAAAATATCAAGGCGATTTTAGAAGATTTGTCATTTGAGGAAGCAGATCAATATATAGATGCCGACTTGATTTTATTAAATACCTGTTCAATTAGAGAAAATGCACACAACAAGGCATTTGGGATGCTTGGAAGAATAAAGCATTTGAAACAACAAAAACCAGGTTTAATTGTGGGATTATGCGGTTGTATGGCTCAAGAGGAAACTGTTGTTGAAAATATTTTAGAGAAATATAAATGGCTTGATCTTGTGTTTGGGACCCATAATATTTATCGATTGCCTAAAATATTAGCGGAATCCATGAAGAATAATCATCAGGAGATAGAGGTTATGAGTATAGAGGGAGATGTTGTAGAAAATATTCCTGTTAAAAGGGATTCTAAATATAAGGCGTGGATCAATATTATGTACGGATGTGATAAATTCTGTACCTATTGTATTGTTCCTTATACTAGGGGAAAACAAAGGAGTAGAGATCCAAAGCACATTTTAAATGAAATCCAGGACTTAATTAAAGATGGTTATCAGGAGGTTACTTTATTAGGGCAAAATGTGAATGCTTATGGAAAGGATTTATCTATTTCTTATGGAATGGAAAATTTATTAGAAGATGTTGCAAAAACTGGTGTGAAAAGAATTCGGTTTGTAACTTCTCATCCTTGGGATTTTACCGATAGAATGATTGACGTAATAAAAACCTATCCGAATATCATGCCATATATTCATCTTCCTCTACAAAGTGGTTCTAATCGAATTTTAAAATTAATGGGTAGAAGATATACTAAGGAAGAATATTTAACTTTATTTTATAAAATCAAAAAAGCCCTTCCATATTCTTCTATTACTACAGATATTATTGTTGGATTTCCTGGTGAAACGGAAGAAGACTTTTTGGAAACCTTGGATGTAGTAAAAAAATGTAAGTTTGATTCTGCATTTACGTTCATTTTTTCAAAACGTGTGGGAACCCCCGCTTATAAAATGAAGGATTTAGTTTCAGTAGAGGAAAAAAATAAAAGACTTCAAGAGTTAAATCAATTAGTTAACCAATATTCAAAATTAGCTAATGAGCAGTATATTGGAAAGACTGTACCAGTTTTGATAGAGGGATACAGTGAAAAGAATGGTACTTGCTTAATGGGGTATACTGATACAATGAAATTGGTTAATGTAGTAGGTGATGCTAAATATATTGGTCATATAGTAAATGTAGCAATAGAGGATGTAAAGACTTGGAGTATGGATGGAAAAATAGCCGAATAGATTATAATAGGTGATGATATGATTGTTAGCAAGGATATGGAATGTGAAAATATTGTTGTTTTTGATAATTCATCTTTAGAAATTACTATGGGCAATAGCTGGGTACTGGAAATATTAAATGGTTGAATAAAAGAATTGGAAATAGAGATGTGAAGCTAATAGTAAACAAAGACATAGGTGCTTGATATTTTTAATTCTATGTATCATTATAATGCAAAAAAGTGTAAAGAAAATGGGTAAGTGTCAAGGGTGTTTATTTTGTTGAGTTTTGTTTAGGAATATACTATAATGTAAATGGATAAAGTTGGTGGTGATCTAGATTGAGTATTATTAACAATATGAAAGTAATAGTTATGTTATATGGAGCAGATATTATAAAATCAGAGTATATGCAATCTGAAAAGAAATTTATACAGCATGGGAATGTTAGTGTATTTGAGCACTCCATAGGAGTTGCCTGTCTTTCCCTATATATTTCTATTTTTTTACCTGTGAACTTAAATAGACGTGCTATGGTTAGAGGTGCACTACTTCATGATTATTTTTTGTATGACTGGCATATTCCCTCTGAGGATCATAAACTACATGGTTTTACTCATGCTAGAACGGCACTTTTAAATGCAGAAAGGGATTTCCCTTTGTGTAAAATTGAAAAAGACATTATAAAAAAGCACATGTTTCCGTTGAATATTAAACCCCCAAGGTATTTAGAGAGTGTGATTGTGTGTATTGCTGATAAAATATGTGCCATTTGGGAGATGTTATCAATTAGTTATTAAAAAAATAAATTCAGGGAGTTTTTATGAAAAAATAACTATATAATAGTTTAAAAATCTTCCATTTACTGTTAAAGGAAGTAATAAAAAAATTGAATTCGATTTATTCAGTACAATTCAAAAGTATATAAATCATATAGACGATTTTAGTGACTATTTAGAAAATTATCATGAAATCAAATTGAATACTAGGCAAAAGATAATTATTCAAAAGTTATCCTTTCGCTATAGAGAAGAAGATAAGTCATTTATTAGTTATAGTATTTCAGCATATCTTTTAGAAAAGTAATCAAATAAATGTAAACAGGAATTTTAATTTTCTTGTTTTTTTGATTTACTAAATAGAAATACCTTTAAAAAATATGTCGAAGTATGGTATACTAATATTTATAATAGTGAGTGTAGGGAGTAGGTTAGAATATGAGGGGAAAGAGCAGGCACAAGATTGAACATCAAATATTATTATCTTTGGCACTATTGAGTATTGGATTTGGTTTATGGGGAAATTTTAGACAGTTATGGCTTCAAGATACTAATTTTTTAGTAGAGCAAATTAGTGATGTTTTAAGTGTAGCTTCTTTTTTTAGTGCGATTGTTTTATTTATATGTTCCGTTAAACTAAAACTGAATAATATTCAAAACTTTATTGCTGGTTCTATTCTTCTAAAAATTATAGTCATGTCATTTTTGTATTTATTAAAATTATTAGATTATACAAGTATTAAATTAGCAATAGACATTCTAATTATTTTAGATGTGGTTTTAGAAAAAATTATAATTTCTAGTATTTATCCTTTTATATTAACAATAGAAGTAAGTGATAGATTGTATTCTAAGAGGAAATTAGTAGAATATTTGTTTAGGGATATTGGTATTTTACTGGGTGGAGTATTGATAGGAAAACAGCTATTTAAAATTACTGTTAATTATAATATTTGCCTTTTCTTATCTATTATTTTTCTTTATATTTCTTTTTGGATATTTGCAACTATTCGATTAAAGGTTGGAAAGGTGGAATCAAAGATTTCCTTCAAATATTTATTCCAGGATCAAATTACAAATTTTTATTTTCTTTATGAGTTTATAGGATCAATTGCGTTTAGTATAGGACTTGGTCTTAAAATGTTGATGCTTACAAATGGTTTATCTTTCTCTGCTGGGGAGGCTACTACTTACTTATTAGTAATAGGATTATTTGCTGATATCTTGGGTGTGATTATTTTGAAATACTTAACCCCTAAAAATGACTATATTACTATTGCTCTTAAATTTGGTTTTCGTTTTTTATTTTATTTAATTGCATTTTTATCCAATAATATGATTATGGTACTTGTTGCCATTACTTGGTCTATTTTAATATCAACTTCTTATGAGAATATTATTGAGGCTCCTTATATTAATAGGATAAATAAAACCTATCAGCTATTTTTTACAGATATTAGATACATGATAGGAATGATTGGAGATGCCATTGGACTTTTTTTTGCAGGATTGATTTATCAATATGGACTTCCCTCTATGCTGGGCTTATCTTCGTTTTTTATGATTTTTCAAATAGGTTGTGCCTATTTATTAATTTATTTTAGAAAAAAGGAATCTTTTAATAGAGGTGTAGTATGATAAGAGAATATATTTATTTTATTAAAGAGTATTTAAAATTAGCGGAAATAAAGACTAGGTATATTTTAATTAATATTTTATCTGCCTTTTTTTATAAAGGATTTGAAATTTGTCTTCCTTTGGCTGCCTCTGGAATTATTAAATATTTGACCTTAGGGAATGATAAAATGGCATATTTTTATTTAGGCGTTTTAATTGTTATTTACCTTTTGTATAATCTTTCTTTATATATTAACTATAAAATTTATGGTTATAATATGGATTATTGTTATGATGGACTGACTAAAAGGGTATTAAATAAATTGTCTAGTGTTGATCATAGCTTTAATAGAGTCATGAGTAAAGGAAGGATTATTAACACAATTAATTCTGATATTATCAATATAGGAGATATGAATGATCGTATATCCGAGGTGATTATTGGTCTTTTACAAATTATTGCTGTTTTAATTATTGTTGCATTCTATAATATTTATTTATCCTTATTATTAATTGTTTTTGCATATTTTTATATTACAATACAAAACAATGCCGATAGAAAGGTAAATCTTTATCATAATAAAGTAGTAGTACAGGATGATAAATATAGTAATTTATTAACACAAATTGTTTCAGGTCTACAGGAAATTAAAACGTTTAATATGTTATCAAAACTAAAGAATAAATTAAACATTATTCAAAGAAAGTTTACTAAGGAATATAGTGCAAAAAGATTTTATGTTACGGTTAGGGATAATGATGTGAATGTAGTCGTTTATGTATTTCGTTCTATTTTATATACCATTTTAATTTATTTAATGTTAAATGGTGACTTAGGAATTAATGTTTTAGTATTGATTGTTTCTTACCATGAAACGCTAGGTACTTATATCAATGAATTAATGGATTCTACAGAATCAATCAGAGAAACGAATACTTCTGTTACTCGTATTAATGATATATTAAATTATAGATCTAATGACTTAGTTTACGGATCCTTAAAGGCAGATGATATTTACGGAGCAATTCATATGAAAAATGTATCTTTAACTTTAAATAATAAACAAATCTTAAAAAATATTAATCTTAAAATTGATCATAATAAGGTTGTTGCTATTGTTGGAGAGGCGGGGTCTGGAAAAACAATGATTTTTAACCTATTATTGAGATTATATCAACCTACTAGGGGAAGAATTACTTTAGATAATGTGGATATTTATGATTTTTCAAGGGAATTTTATACCAGAAATGTTGGTGTGGTAAATCAGAAACCATTCATTTTTAATATGAGTATTAGAAAAAACTTAGATTTTGTAGATACGAATATTAAAAATCAAATTGAAGCATGTAAGCGGGCTGGAATTCATGAGTTTATTGAATCCCTTCCTAACGGATATCATACTAAGTTAAGAGAAAATGGAAGTAATATTTCAGGAGGTCAAAAACAAATGATTTCTATTGCTAGAACGATTCTTACAGATTGTGAGATTTTGTTGTTAGATGATATTACAACAGCCTTAGATCCGGATACGGCAAAATTAGTTCCTAGATTAATTAAGGATTTAAAGAAAGATCATACCATTATTTTGACTACTAAGAAGCCCGATTTAATGAGGGAAGCCGATCAAATAGTGGTATTGGATCAGGGTAAGATTGTAGCTGTTGGTACTCATAGGGAACTCATCAAGTCTAATGAGATTTATCAGGTATTACAGTCCAGAAAATCTCCAAGTAGAATCGGGGTGTTTGATCATGATTAAAAGGTATTATAAAATTGTAAAGAAATATTTTTCTTTAAAAGCAGATAGTAAAAAATGTTTGTTTCATATTTTTCTTTCGGCATTATTAAAAATCATTATGATGGCAATTTTACCATTTCTCGCTGCTAAGATAGTAGGGTCTGCTACTGCTAAAGATTTTCAGTTGGCATTTTTTGACACGTTAATCTTTTTGGGATGCAGCCTACTTTATGTTTTATGTCATCATTATAATTATGTAGCTTATCAAAATCATGCTGTTTATACACACAATAAGTTACAAAAATTAATATTAGAAAAGGTAACCGCTTTTGATGAGGACTTTACAAAAAGTATTAAAACCTCTTTTATCGTTAATACTTCCTTTCAGGATGTTGGGGAGGTTATGCAGATACCAGATCAAATAGTAGATGTACTTAATTATTTATTAAGTATTATAATTTCCTTAGTAGTCTTATTTACAGTAAGTATTTATATGGGAGGTATTGCTTTTGTTATGTTTTTGATATCCTTTTTCTCTTTAAGTAGAAATCTAAAGTGGCGTGATTATTATCTTTTGGGTCAAAGGAAACATCAAGATGATATTTCGGAACTAATGGGGCAAGTTTTGGAGGGAAATAAGGAGGTACAATCTTTTAATATGAAGAATGATTTGGATCAGTATCTAGAGAATTATAAAAAATCTTGGCGAAAAGATTATTTTAAAAAGAGAAAATATAATGATTATGCAGAAGTGGTATCGCCTATGATTTTAGGGATTGGAAAACTTATGGTATATTTTATTGCTATTTATTTGATTCTTCATGGGGAATATGAGATTTCTATGTTAGTATTAGTAGTTGGATATTATGAGGAAATTGAATCTAAGTTTGAGCGTTTATATGATAAATTGCACAGAATTTCTGCTAATTCGACTAGGGTTGATAGAATTTATAAATTACTTCATTATAAAAATAAAAACATGTTGTCTTATGGGGATTATGATGAAGATCATATTTCAGGGAAAATAACATTTGAAAAAGTTTATTTTACTTATGAAAAACAACAGATATTAAAAAATATTACTTTTAGTATTAAACCAAATTCTTTTACTGCAATTGTTGGAAAAAGTGGCAGTGGGAAATCTACTATATTTAGATTATTATTAAGGCTCTATAAATCGGATAGTGGTTCTATATTACTGGATGATGTTAATATTTATGATTATAGTAGGGAGGTTTATTCTTCTAATGTTTCTATTGTTACCCAAAAGCCCTTTATTTTTGATATGAGTATAAGGGATAATTTAAATTTGGTAGATTCTAATAGAGAAAATCAAATTAAAGCTTGTAAGAGAGCAGGGGTTCATAATTTTATAGAGAGTCTTCCTGATGGTTATAACACAAAGTTGGTGAGGGATGCGGAAAATATTTCGGGAGGACAAAAGCAACTAATCGCACTTGCAAGAACCCTTCTTTCTAAGTCAGAAGTATTGTTATTTGATGAAGTAACCTCGTCTCTTGATATGAATACATCAAAAAAGGTAATGGAAATATTAAAAGATTTAAAAAAGGATCATACTATTTTAATGATTACACATAAGCCTAGTTTGATGAAGTTAGCAGATGAAATTATAGTGATTGATAAGGGGAGATTGGTGGCTAAATCAACCCATAGAAAATTATTAAAAGAATGTAGTGAATACCAGGTATTACAAAAGTAGAATGATTTATTTTCATTCGTTAATTTAAAGAGATTTGTGTATTTTGATTAAATCTCATAAAATTGTAGGATTGAAAAATTTTTACCAATCTATTAAATTACTTTAAAAATATTTTGTACTTTTGATTAATACTGAATATGTTTTTTTCTTATCAAAAAGGGAATAGTTTAATTGTGTTTCATTTAAATTAATTACTATATTTTGATTTAGATTTTTTAAATATAATTCTTTTATGTTATAGCTACTTTTCTTTTTTAATCTTATGTTTATTAACTTTGTTATCATGTTTTTATTATAGCCTTTTAGTCTAGAAGTGAAGTGGGGAGTAAATGTATGAGATATTTGAGATTCCATCAGACAAGATAAATTATAATGAATTAGATTGTTTATTTTATTCCAATTGTTACTAAAATAATTTTTATATTTATTTATCTTTTCTTTTCTTTCAGGTTTTAAATCCATTATTTCATCTAATATTCTATTAAAATCTTTATTATTATTATTTAATATATAAGAAAGAATAGTATTATAAACATCTTTTTGTGGATATATTCTCCATATAGCTTGTTTAAAATGAAAGTGATCTAAACCTAGAATTATAGTTATATTTCTAAAATAGTTAAAATAATACTTTAAATTATTAATCCAAATGGCACAATCACCAAGCATATAAATTTTTTTAATTTTTGAGGTATCATGATCATGTTCAATATAACTAATAGCTTCATAAATAAAATCTTCATTTCTTTCGGAAAAAGTCATTTTATTATTTAAAAATTTTCTTTTACCATTTTTATTAAAATTGTCAAATATAACAATAGATTTTTGTATAACTTTTTTTCTGTCATTATTTTGAGTGGTGATCCACTTTTCATCAGCGATAATATAAAGTTCATGGGTAACTTCAAGCTTATTAATTTTTGCTTAAGCGAGTTTAGAATTTAATATTGCATTTCTAACAGTTTATCTAGATAAATATTTTTGTTTGATAGAAATTCTATTACCAATTAAAATATTTAAATGTCCAGCAGTCTCAGAATAATTATGATTGGATACATAATCAAAAGGATCAAAATAATCATATTTAAGAAGACCTAAAATACGATCCACATGACAATAACAAGAACTATTTAATTTAGATTTATAGAATGTTCTTTCGTAAGTTATTTCACCAAATATAGTAAGGATAGTACGAGGACATTTTTGTTTAATATGATATTTACATTTTCTTTCAATAGAAGAAGAGTAGGCTTTATCCAAATGATGAGTAAATTCAATAAATGCTTGTTTAAAACAAACATTTAAAGATTGATCAAAATTAGATAGAAGATTAATGAAATTATTAATACTATAATAATCAAAATCCTGAAGAATAGTCTGAATGTTGTTTAAAATGCAATCCTTAATAATCTTTTCTATTACTTTTTTATAATTGTGTAGTATAATATTCATACGAGAAGTCTCCTTTGTATAGTTTAGACACTTACAATTTTAACAGAGATTTCTCTTTTTGTATGCATTCCCCAAACCATTATACACAATCAGCATGGATGTTTTTCTTGAAAAAATGAGTTTACTATGATATTCTTTGTATGAAAATAATGACTTGATTCGAAGATGGTGATGAAATGGAAAAATGTATTCATGATATTTTAGATTGGTATCAAAAGAATAAAAGGGACCTGCCATGGAGGAGAGGCTGTAATCCATATCATGTTTGGATTTCCGAAGTGATGCTTCAACAAACAAGGATCGAAACAGTTATAGACTACTATCATAGATTTTTGCAAAAATTACCTTCTATTGAATCTTTAGCAACTGTTCCTGAGGAAGATTTATTTAAATTATGGGAAGGGCTTGGGTATTATACTCGAGCTAAGAATTTGAAAAAATCTGCTCAAATAATTATCAACCAATATCATGGTGAATTTCCTCATGAGTATCACGAACTGATTACTCTTCCGGGTATTGGGGATTACACAGCAAGTGCTATTTCATCTATTTGTTTTCAAAAGAAAAAAGCAACTATTGATGGAAATGTATTAAGGGTATATACTAGATTTTACAATAATGATTTGAATATTAGTTTATTAAAAACTAGGAAAGAAATTGGTAAAAAAATAGAAGAAATAATTCCCAATGAAAGCGGAGACTTTAATCAGGCCCTAATGGAAATAGGGGAAGTACTTTGTATTCCTAATGGCATACCACATTGCAATCGTTGTCCTCTACATTCTAGATGTTTGGCAGGAAAATATAGTAATTATGCATTATTCCCTAAAAGGCAACTAAAGAGGGAAAAAAAGACTTTAGAGTATACGATCTTCATTTTTAATTTTGAAAATACTTATGCTATTTCTAAAAGAAATAATGAGGGAATTCTTCATCAGTTGTGGCAATTTCCAAATGTTGAGGGTACTCTCACTAAAACTCAAGTGGAGGCTTATTTAAATAGTAAGAGAATCTCTTACTCAAAAATAAAAGAATTTATTACCTATACACATGTTTTTACTCATCAAAAATGGAAAATGATATCCTACTATATAGAATTAGGAAAACCAATAGGAAATAATCAAATGTTATTTTTGAGTATTGATAAAATTATAAAAGATTATGCTATTCCAACAGCGTTTCAACCTTTTTTAAAAAAATTACAGATATAGATAAAAAATGAATCATTTGGTCTATTATGATAGACGATTTGTATACTTTACTGTGTTAACTATTATTTTTCATTATAATGTCAGTATAATGAGGTGAATAGTATGTTAATTGGTCCAAGAATAAGGCTTTTAAGAAAGAAAAAGAAAATTAGCCAAGAAAAATTAGGAATAGAATTAAGTTTAAGTAAAACAACAATCTCTCATTATGAAAACGAAAGTAGAATTCCATCGATAGAAACCTTAATTGATATTGCGAATTATTTTGAGGTGGATTTAAATTATATTTTAGGATTGGATAACTTGATTGTTTCTAATAAGAGAACATTGCAGGCATCAGATGAAGAAATTGAGTTTTTATTAGAGGTAAGAAGGTTAAATGTATATAATTGGGTGGTATCAAATCCAAAAAAGTATGCTCAATTTGTAGAGTCTAGACTTCAATAATACTATGTATAAAAGGTCCTTTTTTAGATCTTTCTTTTTATTTTTACTGTTTGATATATTATAATAGTAGTGAAGCATTATTGGAGGTGGTTAGAATAAAATATTAAGCCTATTATTAATTTGTAAATTATATTTATTTGATAATTGATATAATTAAAATATCAAATTAGATTATATACATAGATATTTGTTTTTTTATGATATTTATAGAGATTTAGAAAAGTAGAAAATTTTAATCGTATGAAATCATTGAAAAACTAATTAGTAAAATAAGAGAGTAGTAGGAGGTATGGAAGTTTAAATCCATACTTTTTTTGGTAGATATGTCATATATATTAAAAGAAAGAGGTGAAATATGAATTATCAGGATTATATCAGACTGTCTTTACAGACACATTTGTTTTTCGATAGAATTATGAAGGAGCATAGTTTATTTTTAGAACTATCATTACCAGAAAAAAATAGGGATTTAAAGCAAAAAGCTCATGAATTCCAAAACCAATTTGAAAAAATTTTAGAGAAGATTGTCTATCTATCAAATGGAAACATTAGTAATCAGTTTATGCAATCAGGGGAATTTGTAACTAAAAATACTTTGGATGCAGAAAATATGACAAACCATTTTTTTGGTGATAAGATTAACACAAATATTACAAACAAGGAATTAAATTTACAAAGTGGTGTAGTTAATATAGATAGAAGAATGATAGGAGAGATTAGTAAGGTAAATCAAGAAACTTTGCCTATTATTCAAAATCTAATTCATTTTAAGAATGATATTTTAAATAAAGTTTTATCTTGCCAGGTATATTCTACTAATTATCCATCTTTAATTCAGCATATTATTAATGAGGCAAAAATGTACTATGATATTTTAAGTAGAATCGATAGGGGGCAAATATTATCGAGCCATGATCAGTATGATGAAAAGTATTTTTGGAACATGATTATGAAAGAACATGCTGAATTTATTAGAGGGTTATTAGATCCTAGTGAAAAAGATTTGATTTTAACTGCGGATAAGTTTGCAGAGGAATATCAGATGATTATGAAAAGATACGCTAATAATCCTGACTATTTTACGAGTGCCAGTTTAAAAGAGACTGCTAATTTTCAAAGCTTTCAGATAGCTGGGGAAGAAGGAATTCTAAATTGTAAAATTAAGAGTATTATCATTCCTTTGCTTGCCGACCATGTATTAAGAGAGGCTAATCATTATCTTAGAATATTAAAAGAAAAATAACTTACTAAATATTTCTGTGATAGAGCAACTTTTCTTAGAGAAGGATATAAAAAAGTGTGACATATGATTGCTTTCTCTGAAAAAAAGTTTAGAGGATTTTGTTTAGGTCTCTTAAAAACGTAAGGTTGATGAATTATTATCAATCTTTTCTTTTTCATTTTTATTAATCATTTCTTAATTTTATAATAAAAAAATTAATTAGGAATTATTAAATATTATTAAAGGACTAAATGCAACCTTAATATATTAGTAATTACTAACTTGCATTTACTTCTTTAAATAATACATGCAAAGATAGACGAAGGTGTGGTATAATCTAGGCCAATTTATTGAAAGAGGGATTAACAGTATGAGAGGGGATGATGAATAGTTTTGAGATCTTTTAAACGCAAGGGCTTAGTACGCTTATTATTTTTTACACACTAACGACTTTATCTTGTACAGGTGAAGTTAGTGGCGTAGATTCTACATGTTATAGAGCTGCAGATAATTATATACGCTCTCTATCAGACGAGCAATTGATACAACTAGAACTAAATTGGCTTTAGGTCCAGAATTTATTTATGATAGAGGCAGTCCGAAAGTACTTGTAAGAGGTGATATTAAAGTAGATAATAAAATATAGAGGAGGTGTAAGTCTTAAACAAAGGAGGAAGATATGGTTAATTATAAAAAACTTCAGAGACTTAATGATTGAGGGAGATTATACAATCAATTCTTTGTTTGATTTATTTTTATATGATATAATATCAATGTTCGGTAATGATTAGTTAGTTGTATGTGGGGATAAACATGAAATATGATAAAAATGAAGAAAAAGAAAAATTAAACAAAACAAATGAAGAATTAATTAGGTTTATGAAAGGTTACCCAAAAGAAATTTTATCATTAATACCCATTGGAAATTCAATAAGTGATGGATTTTCTATGTCAGAACCAGAGAGATTACTTTTGGATAGAAATTTAGGATTAATAGAAATTGGAGAAAAAAATGGAATAAAGGTTCAAAAAAATTATCTTTCTCGAAGTGAAAATAATAATTCATTAGCAGTTGCTAATTGGATAAGAAACAATTGCTGTGAACAGGATTCTTATAATTGGAATAAAGAAGATTATAAAAGAGCAATAAAACAAGGAAATCCATTATTAAGTAAAGAAGAAATAGAAAAATATTTTAATAATGGTAATCAAGAAAAAATACAAGATATTATATTTAATTCTAACGATAAAGAAGCTAACATAGTTATTTTGAATTAGGGTACTGGTTCTTTTTTAGATATTTTAACTAGACATGGGTCCTTAACTATTCCAAGCATTTTTGATTCTTTGAAAAGAGAAATACATGGAATATCAGAAATATTGGAGCTAATTCAAAATAATAATAGAGAAAAAAAATCTCATACACAGGTGTATTTGTGTGGAGCACCAAGAATAATGAATACTGTAATAACCGATTTAGCAATGAATCTGGCTATTAAAAAAATCGGTGATGAATATGCTAATGTTACGTATGTCCCTTCTTTTCATAGACAAGCATTTTATAAAACTATGAATGGTGCAATTATACCAGATCCGCATTATAATCATGCAGAATATTATTATTTTTTAAATTGTATAGAAAATCATATTATAGATAATTATTTAATAAGAGACTTAATGATAGATATGGATACAATTTTATATAAATTAAGTGAGCAGAATGATATAAAAGGTGCAAATAATACTGGTTCAGATGCATTGGATATTATAAAAGGAATTGCTAAAAAATATGAGGATAAAGATGGCGATTATAATTATTTTGTAGATGTGGCAAAAACGTATATTAAAGGTAGATATCCATTTGATTTTTATAGGCTTTCACCAGATAAAAATTTAGGTAATAGCGTGGAACGTTTAAAAAGAAAGTAATTTTGGAGTTAAATTTATGTCTTTAGATGATATATTGAAGGGAAGTGATATTACAGACATGAGTATTCCTTTAACAGATAAAACTAGAAATTTAATATAAAAAAAGAAATAGATTTAATGAAATCAATAGTAAGAATGGATATCGAACTTGCAAATAGTATTGTAAAAAACTAAATAAGGAGACTGATTATGAAAGATAGAAGTATGTATGATCAAAATCCATCAATTTTTCAACAATTTGTTTCATTAACAACTCAAAAACAAATTATGATTGAAAAGGTGATTAAAAAAATACGAATAAATTATCCTAATAAAAAAGTAAGGTTTCTTGATATTGGATGTGCAGATGGTTCTGTAACAATTCCGATTATAGAACAATTAAATAATATTATAACAACTGGTATTGAAGCTTCAAGTGCTTTAATAAATGATTTTAAAAGAAAAACAAGTATAAGCGTAGAGTTTATAAATAAAAATGTTGAGTTATTAGACGCATTACCAAATTCAGATTTTATATTAATATCTCACGTTCTTCCATATATTAATGATTTAAATGATTTTGTAGATAAAGTTTTAAAAGCATTGAACAAAAATGGTATGGCATTAATAGTTATAAATAATCCATTAAGTGATGATGTTAAAGTAAAGAAAAGAATATTAAATCAAGAAAAATATACAAGTTTATCTTCTAATATGCAAAAATTATTAAAAGAAAAAAAGGTATTATTTGATACAGAGGTTGTTGAGTCTACAATTGATGTTTCAGGGATGTCTAAAATGAATAACGATGGCAAATCTATAATTGAATTTTTTTACCATGAGAAATATGAGGATATATCAAATGATAATATTGAAAGTATGCGTAATTTAATATTGAATTATTCAAATGAAGATAATAAACTTGTAAAAAGAGAAGACTATTTGTGGATTTCAAAATAATGAAAATCCAACCGTTGATATATTACTTTCCACATAAAAAAATAGGACTGTTGTAAAATATGCACTATCGAGGATAACAAAAATATTTTTTCTTCATTGAATATATTTGATATTTGTTGAAAACCTTTGCTTTTTAAATCCATATTAAATATTCTTCTAATGATAGGTTTAATAGTTTCATCGATGATTGTTTTCTTATTGCCATCTTTCTTATATTCTAGTGGTAAAACTCTTGGTAAATGTTCGACTTAATAGTACCACTTAAATTGGATTTTGTTCTTTCTGATGTTCTTTCAATTTCATTTTGTGAAACGCTCATCATAATACGAGATACTATTCTACTACAAATTTCTCTAAATGTCTTAGAAAAATTAAAATTTTATAGTAAAATTATATTGGGTGGTACGATGAGAATAGGTGTAGATATAGATAATGTTTTATCTAATTTTAATGAAGTATTATTAAAAGACTATATAAATCATGATAAAGAATTACGAAGCAAAGGAATAATTAATAATAATGTTTATATAAGAAAAATGTTTGACTGGTCAGAAGATGAAGAAAAACAATATTATAAGGAGAATATTGAAAGACTAGCAAATTTATTTGAACCTATTAAAGAATGCTCTAAATATATTAAAAAGTTAAGAGATAATGGAAATTATATATGCGTTATCAGTGGTAGAAATAATGGTGAGTATTCAGATCCATATAATATGACAATTGAATGGTTGAGAAAATACGATATCCAATACGATAAACTTATTTTAACCAATGCTTATAATCATCAAGAAAAAGCAAATTTCTGTATAGAAAATAACATAGATATTATGATTGATGATTCAATTAATGAATGTATAAAGTGTACTGAAAATAATATAAAATCTTTATTATTTAATACAGAGTACAACAAAAACGAAACAAGATTTACCCGGGTAAATAGTTGGGAAGAAATATTTAACTTTGTAAGTAATTATGAAAAAGAAAAAATTAATGTAATTTTAGATACTGATACATATAATGAATGTGATGATCAATTTGCACTTGCTTATATGATTAAAAGTCAAGATATATTTAATATTGAAGCAATAACTGTTGCTCCTTATTCGCATAAAGAAAGAAATGAAACAGTTATAAGTGGTAGAGAAAAAAGTTATAATGAAATTTTGAAAATATGTAATTGGCTAAATTTTGATACAACTAATAAAGTTGTTAAAGGGTCTTGCGATTATATTAGTAATGGATATGAAGAAGATAATGATGCAGTTAATAAAATAATTGAAGTAGCACTTAAAAATAACAAAACTTATATTATGGCAATAGGTGCAATTACTAATATAGCATTAGCAATAAAAAAAGAACCTAAAATAATAGATAAAATTGAAGTAATTTGGTTAGGTGGTCATAGCTTATTGCAAGATAATAATTTAGAATTTAATTTTAAACAAGATGTTAGGGCTGTAAGAATTGTATTTGATTCAAAAGTAAAATTAACTATTATACCTTGTAAGAATGTTGCTTCTAACTTAAGAACAACTGTTTATGAACTAAACCATTATTTAAAGGGGAAAAGTGAATTATGTGATTATTTAGTAGATAGATTTTATAATGATGGATATCATGGAATTCAAGAAAGACGAGTTATTTGGGATATATCTGTTATTGCTTATATGATAAATAAAGATTGGTTTTCCAGCAAAATGATAAGTTGCCCTAAAATAAAAGATGATACTTCTTATAAATTAACTACTGATGCACATACAATAACGATGATAAATCATATCGATGTAAATAAAGTTTATAATGATTTGTTTAGAAAGTTAGGAGAGTAAATATGAAAGTATATATAGTAAGACATGGGCAAGTACCACATAATGCTTTATGGTAATATAATACAACTGATGAAGATTTAACTAAATTAGGAATAAATCAAGCGGAAGAATTGAGAGATAAAATTAAAAACATGGATTTTGATATAATTATATCTTCTCCTTTGAATAGCACAAAATATACAGCAGAAATAATAAATATAAATAGTAAAAAAATTATTTATGATGACAGAATTAAAGAACGAAGTTGTGGAGATTTAAGTGGAAAGCCATTAGAAGTAACAAATAGAGAAGAATATTTGAATTACAATACTGCTATACAATATGGAACATCAGAAAATATAAAATTATTTTTTGAAAGAGTTTATAACTTTTTAGATCAACTTAAAAAAAGGAGTTATGAAAAAGTTTTGATAGTTGCTCATAGTGGGGTATCCAAAGCATTTAGTGGTTATTTTGAAGGAATACAAGATGGAAAATTTTTAAATAGGGGATTAAAAAATTGCGAGATAAAGGAGTATACACTATGATATTAACAAGCAAAGAAGCAAAAGAGCATTTAAAATAGGAAAGGATTAATACAAAAGATGATCGATGGATTAAACATTGAATTAATGTTGGAGATAGTGCTGGAAAAATTGCAAAAGCATTAGTTGAAAAAGGCATTGATGTTGATATTGATAAAACAATAACTCTTGGATATCTTCACAATAGACTTTATAAATCTTATAACCTTTGTACTCGCATAATCTTCTAAGACTTTCTTCTTGCTCATCTAAACTAAAACCAAACCTAGACTGATCCTCCGTACTTACTCGAGGATAAATCCCTACAACAAAGTTCTTTTTTTCTCCGTTCATAATTTTTCTTCTCCTGTCTTTGAACGACAAAAAACACAAGAGAATTTCCCTTGTGTTAAGAACTACAAAAATACATAAAATATACGATTGCCTATAACTTTCGTATATTACCATAATAACACATTTTAACCGGAAAGTAAATGGTAAGCAAACTTTGTTAATTTAAGTTTGAAGTGCAACATTTCATAATTGAAAAAGACATATGAATAATCTATAATATCTTTTCGCTA
>CAJTUT010000022.1 GCA_910579455.1 uncultured Bacilli bacterium | reverse complement strand
GTTCCTGGTATTGTTTGTCTTCCCTCTGTAGTTTTTATGATACACCTTTTACTATCTGGCTCTTTTTCAATATAAATCATTTGTCTATACTCTATTTTATAACATGTATGATTATACTCGTAGCTTAACACATTGTATCTATTATCATAATGTTTCATTGCAATTACTAAATCTTCTTTTATTTTCTTATGACAGTTATCTAGTTTGTTAATATAATCTAATAAAAATAATCTACTACATAAGGCTTCATATTTATACTCTGAATAAGATGTAATTAGGATAATCACAGAGTTCCAATCATCATATTGTTCTCTGATAATTCTTGCCGCATCAATTCCAGATCCCTTTTTTGTTTTAATATCTAATAGATAAATTTTAAATCCCATATCTTTTTTTACTATTTCCTCAAACTTAGTATTATACCCATCAAACTCATTAATTTTATAATCAATATCATAATTCATCATAAGACCATCGATAATATTTTTTGTTTCGCCTCTTAATACCTTTTCATCCTCACAAACTATAAAGTTTATCATCTGTATCACCCGCTAGTCTATATTTTACCACATTTTTCCATTTACCTCTTTTTTTATAACAAAAAAGCAACCTTATTTTTTCGGTTCCTTTTTCTTATTTTCAAACTAAAATATTATAAATTTTGATTTTAAAAGTAGTAAAATATATCAATGACTTATAAATAGCAGATTTTTATATAAATGCTTTTTAGTAAAAGAAAAGGGCATTTAGTAGTGTTAACTAAATGCCGATCTATATACAGGGGATCTTCACATAACTTCGTGAACCTTCCCCACTAATATAATATGTAGAAAAGTGCAAAGTATACCTAACTTTTTATAAAATTTATTTATTGAAAAACAGGAATTGTGTATAATATTAATAAAAGAGAAGGTAGAAGGAGTAAATATGAATACACTAGAATTAAAAAAAGATTTAATAGAATTACAAAAGGAAGTAAAAGATTTATGGAGGTCACTTTGACTGCGGATCCAAATTAGAAAGAATAAATTCATTAGAAATGGAGACTAATCAATCCAATTTTTGGAGTGATAAAGATAAAGCAGAACAGGTTATTTCCAAAATAAATGAATTGAAAAAAACAGTTGAACCCTTACAAGAGTTAGAAGAATCCATGAGGAGTAATTTAGAATTATTGGAATTATTGGAAGAAGAGTATGATGAAGAAATCTTTTCTAATATATCTAAAGATATGAATCAAGCCAGAGAACGATTAGAGGATTTAAGATTTCTTCTATTATTAGATGGAAAATATGATAACCAAAATTGTATTTTAGAAATTCATCCAGGAGCAGGAGGGACTGAATCTTGTGATTGGGCACTTATATTATATAGAATGTATACAAGATGGTGTGAGGGGAAAAACTATAAAATAGAAGTACTAGATCATCAAGCAGGTGAAGAAGCAGGGCTAAAAAGTGTTTCCCTTTTAATAAAAGGGATGAATGCCTATGGATATTTAAAAAGAGAAAAAGGAGTTCATAGATTAGTTAGACTATCTCCATTCGATTCTAATAATAGAAGACATACCTCCTTTGCCTCTATAGAGGTGACCCCTGATATAAGAAAAGAGATTGATATTGTCCTTGATGAAAAAGACTTAAAGATTGATGTATACCGATCAACTGGAGCTGGAGGACAAGGAGTTAATACAACAGATTCAGCAGTAAGGGTAACTCATTTGCCATCTAAAATAGTAGTTACATGCCAAAACGAAAGAAGCCAAATTCAAAATAAGGAGCATGCCCTACAGGTATTAAAGGCAAAGTTACTGTTATTAGAAGAAGAAAAACAGGCAAAAGAATTAAATCAAATTAAGGGATCTCAAAGGAATATTGATTTTGGTTCACAAATCAGAAGTTATGTAATGCATCCTTATTCATTAGTGAAAGATCATAGGACAAATGTAGAAACTAGTAACGTTTCTAAAGTTCTAGATGGAGATATTGATTTATTTATAGAAAGCAGTTTAAAAGGGGGATTTTGATATGAAATTTTTTATGAATCAGAAACTACAGAAAATAAAGGAAAGAGTAGAGAATAAGTCTAAGATAAAAAGATATGTTCAATTTTGCATTGGATGTTTTTTAGTTGCGGCTGCTTTCAATCTTTTTTTATCATCAAATGATTTAGTACCAGGTGGAGTTAGTGGTTTTTCTATTATTTTAGATCATTTATTCCATATAAACAAATCCCTAGTGATACTAATTGCATCATTAATCCTACTAGTAATGAGTTATTTCCTTTTAGGTCGTGAAAAAACAAGGGATTCTATATTAGGAAGCTTATTGTTTCCCTTGTTTGTAGAGGTAACTTCACATATTGGAAATTATATTACTATTGATACATCACAATTATTATTATCTGCAATTTTCGGAGGAGTTGTTTATGGATTTGGTGCTGGTATGATTTTTAAAGCGGGTTTTACTACTGGAGGAACTGATATTTTAAATCAAATTATGTCTAAATACTTAAAGATTAGCATGGGAAAAAGTATGATTTTTTGCGATGGAACGATTGTTATTTTATCAGGTCTTGTATTTGGGCCAACAAAGTTGATGTACTCTATTATAATTTTATATTTAATTAGCTATATGTCAGATCGTGTGATTTTAGGAATATCGGATAGTAAAGCCTTTTATATTGTTACAGATGAAGAAAAAAGGATTAAGGAATATATTATTAAATACTTAAATCATGGTGTGACAGTTTTTAATGCAAAAGGTGGCTATAAAAAAGAGAGACAAACTGTTCTTTTATGTGTATTACCAACAAAAGAATACTATCGTTTAAAAGAGGGAATTCATGAAATTGATCCAGATGCATTCTTTGTCGTAACTGATGCGTATGAAGTATTTGGGGGTGAGTAAATGGCTTTAATAGAGAGTGAAATAATAGCTATTATTAAAAAGAAAAAATTGATATCTAGATATGTTATGCTAGTGATTACATTACTGATATCAGCATTTTTATTTAATTTTTTAATTGTTCCTACTAAAATAGTAACAGGTGGTGTAAACGGAGTTGCACTACTTATGAATCACCTATATGATTTTGATAACTCAGTAGTAATATTGGGAGTTTCTATTATATTACTAATATTTAGCTTGCTATTCTTAGGATTAGAAAGAACATCTGGAAGTATTGTGGCAACTATTTTATATCCCTTATTAGTAAAGGTAACCTCTCTTTTAACGGAGAATATTCATATAGATACATCAGATATGGTATTAATCGCAATATTCATAGGAGTTATTGGGGGACTTGCTAATGGTCTTATGTATAAGACTGGATTTAGTAATGGAGGTTTACCCATTATTAGCCAAATTCTTTATGAAAAGTTTAAAATCCCTATTAGTAAAAGCTCGTTTGTAATCAATGGAACTATTGTTTTTGTTGGTGGTATGTTTTTTGGATGGACAATGGTAATGTATGCCATGATCATTTTATTCATTAATAGTTTTGTATTAGATAGGGTTATGTTAGGGGTATCTAATAATAAGGCCTTTTATATTATTACATCACAGTCGGAGGAAGTAAAAACCTATATTATCAAACATTTAAAGCATAGTGTAACCGTGTTCGATGTGAAGGGCGGTTTTATGGAGAGAAAAAGAATGGTTCTTTTAACAGTAATTCCATCTAGGGAATATTTTAGGGTTACCCAAGGAATTAAAGAAATAGACTCGGATGTTTTCTTTTTAACCTGTGATGCTTATCAAGTAGAGGGTGGAAGGTAAAAAAGTAGTGATATGCTTGTAACAAAGATAAATTATTAAATTGTCTGTTGTATGAATAAAAATGTTAAAAAAAGAGAACTAAATAAGCGGAAATCTCCTTTTTTTATGTCGAAATTTGTGATATACTGTTAATAATAAGGTGGTTGATAAAATGGACTTGATTCGATTAAAGAATGTTAAAAAACAGTATAAAAATGGTGTTACAGCAATACACGATATGGACCTATCGATAAAAAAGGGATCCTTTGTATTTGTAATAGGAGGTTCAGGAAGCGGAAAATCGACTTTAATAAAAATGTTATATCGCGAAGAAAAGCCAACTAGTGGAAATATTGTAGTGGGTGGAGTAAACGTTGCAAAGCTAAGAAATAAAAAAGTTTATAAGTTGCGTAGAAAACTAGGAATTGTATTTCAAGACTATAGATTACTTCCAAAACTAACTGTTTTTGAAAATGTAGCTTTTGCTATGGAAGTATTGGGGTCCCATAAAAATGAGACTAGAGTAAAGACTTTAAAGGCAATTGAAATGGTAGGATTAAAAAATAAGGTCCATAATTATCCTGATCAATTATCTGGCGGGGAACAACAGCGTGTTGCAATTGCTAGAGCGATTGTCAATGACCCTAAGTTATTATTATGTGATGAACCAACAGGAAACCTAGATCCAGAAATGAGTATGGAAATTATGAAAGTATTAGAAAATATCAATACAAAAAAGGGTACTACTATTTTAATGGTTACTCATGATAAAGATATTGTTAATAAAATGAAGAAGCAAGTCATTACCCTAAAAGATGGAAGATTGATTAATAATCAGGAGAAAGGAACTTATGATGATGAAGATATTTAGAATGTTAGGCAGAAGTATAAGAGATGCCTTCAAAAGTGTATTTAGAAATTTCAGCTTATCTCTAGCTTCTATATCATGTATTACCATTACATTGGTTATTGTAGCAGTCTCTATTATAGCATCATTTAATGTTGAAAATTTTACTAAAGAAATTGAAGGAGATTTAACAATTGTCGTATTTTTAGAAAATGATGCTACAGAAGAAGACGTTGATAAAGTGACACAAAAAATTAAAGAGATTAAAAATGTAGACTCTTATAAATTCCAAGGGAAAGAAGAAGTTAAAGACGAACTATCTCAAGAATCTGATGTTTTTAAATCCTTAATGTCTGAATGGAGTAAGGAGGATAATCCTTTAAAAGATACTTACCAGATAAAGGTTCGGGATGCAAAACAAATAGGAAAGACAGCAAAGACTATTAAAGAAATAGAAAAAGTTTCCTTAGTCCGTTATGGAGAAGGAATGGTAGAGAAATTAGTTAATGCATTTGCTTCTATAGAAAAAGTATCTTATGGGGTAGTAATTGCCTTAATATTAGTTACAATATTTCTAATTATTAATACTATCAAATTGACAATATTTTCAAGAAAAAGAGAAATCAGTATTATGAGATTAGTAGGTGCTAGTAATTTTTCTATTAAAACACCATTTATTATAGAAGGAATGTTTTTAGGGTTAATTGGTTCTATTCTTCCAGTTGTATTAACAACTTTTGGATATTTGACATTTTATAATCATTTTAATGGATATCTATTCACTGAGTTAATACAGTTAATCAAACCAGAACCCTTTATTTATCAAGCCTCAGGAATTATTGTGATAATCGGTATCTTAGTGGGTATGATTGGTAGTGCAAGTGCAGTTAGGAAGTACTTAAAAGTATAATGAGTAAGAAATTAATAAAAGTTATAAGTACTGTATCTTTAATATCTTTGATAGCACTACCCAATAATATTAAAGCTAAGAGTATAAAAGACTTTGAAAACGAAGTAGCAAAGTATACATCAGAACTGCAGGCAAAAAAGGATAAAATTGCAAAAAATGATGCTGAAGTTGCCCAAATTAAAAAGAAGATATCAGAAATACAAAGTCAAATCAAGAATACGAAAGAAGAAATTTCTAGTTTAGAATCCCAAATTAAGAAAAATAATGAGGAAATAGCTAAAAAGAAAGAAGAAAGTAAAAAGATTATGAAATATTTTCAAGTGATGAATGGGGAAAATTCATATTTAGAATATGTATTTGATTCAACCAGCATCACAGACATGATTTATAGAATATCAGTAGTAGAACAATTAACAGAATATAATCAGAAAATGGTAAAAGAGTTAACTCAATTAATAGAAGAAAATAAAAAGCAAAAGAGTCAATTAGAGCAAAAAAGAAAAGAATTAGAGGGATTGCAAAAATCACTTATAGATCAAAAAGAAAAAATTGGTATTGATACAGCATCTATAAAAGCAGGAATGCCAGGAGTAGAACAGCAAATTAAATCGGCCAAAGAACAGGTTGCCTACTTTAAGAAATTAGGATGTGGCGAAAATGAAGATGTTGCTGCCTGTTCGTATAGAAAACTACATAACAGTGGTGGATCTGGAGGAGCCTCTCTTCCAAGTGTAAATGGCTTTTATAGACCAATTGAATATGGATACATTGTTAGAGGCTATACAGGATGCGGAACTTATCTAGGTTTTGCAGGATGCACAGGACACACAGGAATCGATATTGGAAGTTCTAATAAATCGATTAATGTATATCCAATTGCCAGTGGGACTGTTTCCGCAACTTATCATGATCCAGCAGGAGCATTAGTTGTAAAAATTAGACACAACTATAATGGTAGGTTTATTTATTCAACCTATGCTCATCAAAGGAATTTTGCAGTATCAACCAATCAATATGTGTCGCATACAACTTCTATTGGACAAATGGGATCTACTGGAAATTCTTCAGGACCACATCTCCATTTAGAAGTATCAACTTGTGATTGGAAGTCTGATGGAGGAGGTTGTACTTGGGAAACATATGCAAAATTAAATACTAGAAATCCTGCTAGTTATGTAAATTTTCCATCAAGATGGAGTAATCGATAATAATAAGTTAAAATTAATAGAAAATAAGTATAAAATAGAAAAACCTCCTAATAATAGTATTAGGAGGTTTTTAAATGGAAGAGAAATTTGAATTATTAGAACAAGTATATCATGATGCTTCTATGGGATCTTATATTATAGAAAAATTACTAGAACAATTAAAAGAAAAAGATAATAAAATTAAAGGGTACCTAGAAGAGGTATTGAAAGAATATCAACAATATCAAGAAGAAGCTGGAAAAATTTTAAAAGAGAATAATAAAGAGCCAGATAATCCTGGATGGATGTCTAAAATGGGATCAGCAATGGGGATTAGTAAAGAAGTAAAGGCAGACAATAGTGACTCAGCAATAGCTGATATGATGATTAAGGGTGTATCTACAGGTTCTATTGAAATTGAAAAAAAATTAAAAGAGTATGAACAAGAGATTGATAAGGAACATAAGAAATTGGCAAGAAATTATTTAAAATTTCAACAAAAAGCGATCCAACACTTAAAAGAATATTTATAATCAAGAGTAAATTCTCTTGATTTTTTATTTTGGTTCATGTAGTATAACTAAATATAGTATATACCATGAATTGGAAAATAGAAGTGAGAAAAAAATATGGTAGAGCAAGTTAGTAGAAATAATAATTTAAAAATACCAAAGGAGATTGAAGAGGTAGTAAAAAATACCAATTCTATAGAAGATAAACTTTCATACATAGAAGCCGTTGCAACAGCAAATGATCAAAAGTTCCAAAAGAATAGGATCAAAAAAAATTAGAGGATTCTAATAAAGATACAGAAGTCATATCGCAAATGCCTACCAATGCCAATGACTTAATGGTAATAACAGTAGTGAAAAAATTAGGTGCTTATATTATTACAGTAACAGAAAAATCACCAAAAAAATTTAGAGGAGTTTTTGTTGTAAGAATGAAGAATTACTGTCTAGATACGTTAGAAAATCTGTTAGAGGCAAACTTTATTAGAATGGATAGTTTAGAAAATAAAAATAAAAGAGCAGAGTTTCAAAAACAGGCTATCATAAAATTAAAATTATTAGGATATATTTCTATGCTAGCAGAAATATCTGGATGCATTTTAAAAAGACAATATAAGCAAATATCTATACAAGTAGCAGAATCAATTAATTTAATTACAGCTTGGAAAAAAAGTGATGATGCTAGATGGAATAATAAAAAATAGGATTTTAAGTCGAAAGACTTTTAATTAAGAGAAAAATCAATTTTTCCTGAATCTCACTGTTTGCGGCTCTTCACCCGCGTCGTCAACTAAAATAGTAATAGTAACAACAATGTTAATAACCGAAATGGTGGGATTCGCGTCGATTCACTTTTGAAGAGATTCATAAGGAATCTAAAAAACGAATGTGAGAATACCATTCTAAGTAGAATAGTACAGAATTTAAAGTGAAGGGATTTTTCTCTTTTCTAACTGCTTAAAGTGCGGTGGGAGAACTAGAACACTTACATTTTCCAACGAGAATTTCTTTTTGGATGTTATCAGAGGTGTTCTTTTATTTGGAGGACTATAAATGTTGGAAGATATATTTTCATTTAAAAATTTATATGAGGCACATAAGAATTGTAGAAAATCAAAACAGCATAAGGGAGAAGTTGTAAGATTTGAAGTTTCCCTAGCTACTAATTTAGAAAAGATAAGAAAAGAGATCATTACACATAAATATAAAATGGGTAAATATAGAATGTTTCTAATTTATGAACCCAAAAAAAGAGTAATAGAGGCTCCCTGTTATCGAGATAGAATTGTTATAAGATGTTTTTGTGAACAGGTATTAAAACCTAAAATAGAGAAAAAACTTATTTATGATAATGCAGCATGTAGAAAGGGAAAGGGAACCCATTTTTCTATTAATCGATTAGAAATATTTGACAAAATCGGAACAAAGGCAGCCATAACAGATTATGCGATTGCATTAGGGGGATTTGTTGATTCAAATCATTTTACAAAAGGTGGAAGAGTAATTAATATTGATGACGAAGGATTAAGACAATTAAATTGTGTACAAACATTTAATCATGAAGTTAGATATAGAGGTAAATAATACTATTACGGGTTGAAAATTGATATTTATTATTTATAATAGTATTAAGAGGTGCATAATGGAGTCTAAATTAGATAGCTTATTAAAAGTAGCGAAAGAAAATTATAAAAAGTTATTAAAAGGATATGAAAGACAGGTCGAAAATAATTTTGGTCTATCAGAAGAAAAAAAGGATAATATAGACAAAATATTTTCTAAGACAAGTGAAAGTATATTATCGGAATGTTTAGAAAGATATAGTCTTAACATAACTAGAAATTTAGGAAAAAAAACTAACTATGCTGTTGAAATACCAGCAATTGCCAAGAAAGATTTATCAGGATCAGAAAAACAATATTTATTATTTCTGTATTTAAATAAAATGGAAGAGTATGGTTTTGAGGAAATGGGATTTCAAGAGGCTTCTATTATTAAAAAATATTGCTCAACTAGTAAATTAGATCAGGATCTTATTATAGGAAAAAATCCAGATGTATTCTACTCTAGAGAGTGCTATTTTTTACATTTGAGTTTTTCTCCATGTAGAAACTATTCAAAAAGAATGATTAAAAATAGGTAATAATAAGAATAAAGAAAGTTCTCTGGGAAACTTTTTTTGTTTTTATAAAAAGATTCGTAATCATAGAAACATAACTGGTTATGCGATATAATAAAATATTAGCAATTAAAGGAGTACATTAAAGTGAAGAATATAGTATTATCTGGTAGTATGAAGGTAAAAGAGGAAATACTAAAAGTTGGGAAAGAATTAGAAAAAAATGGTTTTTATGTATTATTTCCAGAGGAGTGTATGAAAAAAACAACCTAAAAAAATTGCTTCTAGACAACCTTTTAATCGAATTATAGATCCTGAGAGTGAATTTCTGTTAGTAGTAAATTCAAAATGGAATAAGATAGATAATTATATTGGAGCAAATTCATTTGCCGAAATAGCGTTTGGATTTCAATTTAATAAGGATGTATATTTACTAAATGATATTTATGAACCATTTAAGGATGAATTAATAGGATGGAATATTAAAGTATTAAAAGGAGATTTATCCTGCTTAATAGATCAAGGAAATAAACATAATTAATTATAAATACAGTTATATGAAATAACTAGGAGGAAATCTTATGCTGATATATCAAAATACATTTGAAGATGAATTAGTAAAAGGATATAATTATCCAATAGAGGATCAATATTATGCTGAAGATAATATTGCAATTATAGCGGATGGAATAACCAGGGGTCCAGATGGAGTAACAGATATATCAGAGTACACCTTTTTTGAGTTATTACAAAGATATCCTAGACCAAGTGGAGGTGAACTAGCAGCTAAAGAAATTATTCGTACATTTAGAAATAGTAATAATTCTTCGCTAAAAGAAAGACTGATTGAGTGTAATAGGCAGTAAAAAAATTGAATAACCAGTATATTAAAAAATGTGACTACTTACAAGATGATTATTATGGAGCAGTAGCATCTTGCTGTCAAATAAGGGATGAATGGTTAGAATATGCATATATTTGTGATTGTGGAATTATTGTCTATAATAGTAAAGGTAAAGTTAAATTTCAAACAGAAGATGACAAAAAAATTTATAGTGATCCCTATATCAATAAAATTAGAATTCCATGGGAAAAAGTGAGGCTAGAGTAATTGTAAGAAAGTACTTTAGAAATAATGTAAATAACATTCGAGATGGAAGATGCATATCATATGGAGCTATTACAGGAGAGTGTAGTGCTGAAAGTTTTATTCGTTGTGGTAAGGTAAAATTAGATAGAGAAGATATTATTCTAACCTATAGTGATGGTTTTACAAACTTGTTACAGGAAGAAGAGTTTATCAGTCAAATTCTCCATTTTGAAAAAAGTGAGTTTGAACAATTTATAACAGAAATTTTAAAGAAAGATCCTAAAAAGTATGGAAGAGAAAAAACTTTAGTTATTATGAAAAAATAAAAATTTAGTGAAGTTAAGTAATATAACCTTACCTTTTTGTCTCTTTTATTATATATTGAATTCAACAACAAAAAGAGATAGTATTATAATAAAACTTATGTTATAATATTTACCAATACAAAGAAGGGATATTATGAGTGATATACAAACATCGTTTTATGAATCTATTTACTCTAACTTCAGACAATTAGATGAAAATGATTTAAATGTACAGAAAAAATATCAACAATATTTAGATAGATTGGTAGATGCTTTTTTAATGCTAGAATATAAAAAAGATAGAAAGAATAATGCTGTTTATACGATTGATCAAGTTCACATGTATTGTATGAGTTTCTTTTTGGAGGTAAGATCGCAATGTCAGAAACAACAATTACAAATACTAGCTAACAAAATCGCATTTATTACCAAAAAAAAAGATGAAATTCCTTATTATCTTAAGAAAGTAGAAAAATTATATGAAACTTATCAATCCTTAGGAAAATGTAATGATGCAAAATTTTATAATGAAATTTTAAATAAACAACAAAATTTTTATCTTTCAAAAACAAAAAAGGAAATAATTATGGAATTAACAGATAGGTTTCCATTAACAGAAAAAGCAAAGCAAAGGTTAATTAATAGGGTTAAAATTCCAATTATTATAGATAGAATAAAAAAAGGAGAGTATGCTTCCTTTTGTAGTACGAAGGAAGAATTGAAGAAACAATTAAAAAAAATACACACAAGTCTTTCGAATAAAAGAGCTTTGAAAAAGACGTATTTTTTTTCAAAAGAGGATTATGAGTTTTTGGATAATCATTTTTTGATAGGAAACTTATCTAAGGATTTATTAGAAAAGAGGTTCCCGTTTTTTGATAAAGGAAAGATAAAGATGATATTAAATGTTTACTATCGTATATTGTTACCCTATCTAGATAATATTTCATTAAATAGAAAGGATATTCCTAGAGTTAATATTTCATTAAATTATAAACAGTTAAAACTTTATAATAAACAACAGCTAGAACAGAATATAAAAGATTTGGAAAATTCCCTATCTCCTAATCAAAAAGAAAAAATATTACAGGAACCAGATTTTAAAGAATTAGTAAAATTATTACCGTTGGTTAATCAATCTAAAATTTTTAAAATGGATACTTTTCTTAAAATAGTTTTAAATATCTCTAAAATAAAAGAATATTTACTGTTAAAAGAAGAAATGAATCTTAATCTGATTTTAAATCAGTTACCAAAGGTGATAGAGCTAGCAGATGCTTACAGTCAATCTAATGGAAGAACGTGTGCTATTTTAGGAGAAACCCTTATTAGTAGAATAATTGAAGATAATGTCACTAGTTGTAAGCCAGAGGATTATCTAACGAGTTATTTAAAAATGTTAAATCAACCTTATAGTAAAATTCCACCTATTTGCGGAAAATTTCAAGAATATAGTTATGAAAGTGGTAATAACAGTGTAGATCGCTTATTGATTGGCAAAAATAGTTACAAAAGTTGTCTAGGACCAGCAGGAGCAGGAGAAAAGGCCTATGAAATGGCACTTTCCAGTGTAGATGCTGATGTGCTAATTATAAAAAAAGATAATAGTGAGTTTATAGGGAGAACTCTTTTATTTCGTCAAGGAAATTTCGTTATATTGGCACCCGTTATGGGAAGGAGAGGGCTTAATAAGATGCTATATGATGAAGAATTTTTGATGCAAATTGGAAATCAAATGATAGAAAAAGCAATATTACAACAAGATCGTTTAGATTATGTGTTTTTAACGAGATTTGGACTTCTGAAAAAGTTGGACTTTTTCTATTTAGCTGATACTAAATTAGGTAAAGGTTTGCCTCGTTGTGATATAGAACCATTAGCATATCTTATAGCATCAAAGGAATTATTGAAAAATCCTGACAAGAAAGACTTCTTAAAGGAAGACATTTATCTAGATTTAGATGCAAAAGATCAAGTGCTTTATTTTAAAGAAAGACTTCCAGTAAATAAAAAAGAGGCTAACTATATCAAAGATATTCAAAAGATTAGAGCATTAAAAATGGATAATTCATCTAATGCTGAAATCAACATTTCGAAAGATGACGATTATGATGAGGTTTATGTCGGACAAGATTGGTATATTGCAATAAAGGATAAAAAAATTGTTGAGACCTGTGTTTATAAAGTGGAAGATCCAAGGCAGGATGCAGAAATAACTATGATTGTTGATAATCTTGTGGAACAGGGAATGATGAATAGTTCAGACGAATATGGAAAACATTCAAAAGTCAGGATGAAAGAGTATTCAAGTAATAATAATTTAACTTAATTTGAAATTAATCATGAATTCTGTAATCTTTTTCCTTGGATTGATACTAATAGAAGGAGTCCATAAGCAACTACATTGAATGTTAATTAGACCCTGTTAATGAGTATATTAATCAATAGTTTCCTATTACTGCAATAGGAATCATTAATGAAAAGATATTGCATTAGTAACTAAATAAGGTGTATAATAAATTCTAATTAGGAGGTTTAGTATGGGAAAAAAGTTAAATTCATTAACAGAATATCCAAAAGAAGGAGATCTATTTGGTATCAATCTTAAATCTATAAAAATATTTAATATATATAGGGGATTTGATGAAAAAGGAGTATATAATCGAAACATAGGTCTTATAGAGGGAGATGAACGCTTAGATGATGGACTTACAATATGTGAATATATTGGAGATGGAATCTGTGTAGAATGCTTGACTGGAACAAAAATACAACTGTCATTTGAAAAGAATCAATATGAATCAGAAATAAGTTATAAAAATCATAAGGTTCAAATGAATCAAGATTGGATAGAAATGAAAGAGGAGTATGAAAGAATAAAAGAAGCTCCTTTATCATATTCAATAGAACTAAGAAATAAATCGATTTTTTCTAACCTTTATAGAATAGATGATGGCTTTAAATTTGAATTTGGAGAACAAGAGAAGAAAGAGATGGAAATACAATCACAGATTTCTAAACTAGCAAAGAACAGTTTGAATGTCATGGAAATATGCTTTAAGGAAATAAGTAAAGATGAGTATTCTATAGCTTATACAGATAATGTTATTTTTAAATATAAGAGCAAAAAAAATAATTAGTTTTTCTTTCATCCGCTTACAATAAAATATAATATTTAAAATCTAAACTGAAGAGACGTATTCTTTAGTTTTTTAGTGATAGAAATGAAGAAAATATGAAGAAAAATTATTTATTGTATTAAAAGATGTGATAAATAGATGAAATAACTGTATAAGTCTAGATTTCGAGTTAAAAAACTCTAGTTTTTAGATTTTACTTCATTACCTTCAATATTAATATTAAATAGTTTAGATTGTGTAAAATTACGTAAAGGCATGTAAATTATTTTACATACCAGTATTGAAGATTTTACACTTGTGAGGTATATTATAGGTGTAAAACTTTAACCCAAGTAGGGTTATAATCAGAAAATATAAAATGTATGCTTAATAGAAATCTGTAAAAAGGAGATATGATGTATGTTGAACATAAAAAAGATTAGAATCTTTAAAATATTAGGTATAACGATATGTATTCTATCTATAACCGTAGGACTATGCTTCTTATGTAATAACATATTGATGAAAGAAAAGACTATGGCAAATGTAGAGACTATAGGTTACTATAATTCTAGAAGTAGTGATAGTTCTGCAGATTATAGACAAGTTTATTTAAGTGAATTGGAACCAACTGAAAAACGTATTGGGTATGGGGAATTAGTAAATGATGCTGATTTATCCGGGAATCCAATTACTATGTTAATTGAAGGGAATTATTTTTCTTTTAAAAAAGGAGTATTTGCTCATGCCAATTCAACCTTGGTTTACGATTTAACAGATTATAGTGATTATAACTACTTCGTTACATTTATAGGATTGAATAAAACATCGACTCAAGGCAATGGTGTAGCTTATCATTTTTATACATCAAACAATAGAAATGAATGGACTGAATTTAAAGATCCGATTGTAAAAAAGCCTAAAGAGACTGGAACTTTTGTACAGATTCCTTTGGAAAACGTCAATTATTTGAAGTTAGTCGCAGACTCTAATGGATCAAATGCATCAGATCACTCTGTGTATGCTGATGCTAAATTGGTAACTGAAGTAAACGGGAATTTTATTTTAGATTCGATCGAAGATATAGATAAAAAAATAAATAATATCTATAATGGTGAGGCAGCGATTAATGGTGAATTAGAATATACTATTTTAAAAAGAGAACTTGTCAAAAGGGTAGGTCAATATACACTAAACTCTTTCTATAATGAAAGTGAAGATAATAAAGCCACTATAGACTGGCTTTTAAGTAACAAAGAGGTATTAAATTACTATATTTTAGGTGGAACCCCAGATGGAAATAGTTACTATAATTCTTTAACTCAATTATCTAGATTATATAAAAAATATAAAGAAGACTTTAAAATACAAGAAACTACGATATATGGTACAGTTTTAGGCGATTTATACACTCGTATGGCTATTGCTTTATCACTTACTCACTCTCAAAGAGTTGGTCTATGGATGCAATCTAGTGTAAAAGAGAATCAGTCGGATGCTGTAGTTCGTTATCAGATATTCAAAGAATTACATAAAAACAACAAGTTTAAGGCAACTGAAACGATGAATATGACAAAATGGTTTGAGCAATATAATGTTGAAAATATGAGGTTTGTAATGAATTCTAATATCGATGATGAATCTATATTATGGTTAAACGAATATGTTCAAAGTAAAATTGATGAAAACCCAGGAAGAGCTTGGTCATATTTGACACCACATCCATATATTGCTTATGTTTGGCCAAACTATGCAAATCCAGTGTATTATGATGAGGAAAACTATGACTACTTTAATGAACTGTTTTCTGTTAATGGAAAAAAGATGTATGATTATGGTATCACTCGTGGGACAAATGATCATAAGGTATATAAACAATGGATGAATTTCAGAAATAAATTTGGTACTGGGGCAGTCTGTGGAGGAATTTCTAAATCGGGCGCTGTTATTCGTGCAACCCATGGTATTGCTGCAACAGTGATTGGACAACCAGGACATGCAGCACTTCTATATTATACAGCCGACGCAGAAGGTAGAGGATATTGGAGACTTGATAATGATGTCAGTGGGTGGACTCTATCGGAAAAAGGTGAAAGAATGCTTCTAGGATGGGGTAATGGTAGTTATGCAAAAGGTTCTTATCAGGTTGTCTATATGGCCTTAGCACAAGAAGCTTTAAATGATTATGAAAACTTCGAAAAAGCAGAAAAACTCATAATGTTAGCAAGGACATTTGGCGACAATCCCACAAAACAAGAGGAACTACTTAGAAAAGCTTTAGAAGTTCAATCTATTAATTTGGATGCATGGCTTGATTTAATAACTCTTTATAATAATAGTGACAGTAAATCTGAAGGAGATTACTATGCTTTATCAGAAGAATTAGCAAATAGTTTAAAATATTTTCCACTTCCAATGTACAATTTAACTAACTTGATCAAACCTAAGATGGTAAGTGTTGAAAACTCATTCAAATTTACATTACTACAAACTAGAACTTTAAATCAGGCAAAAAGTACGCCAAACAATACTACAGACAGTTATACTGTTTATCAACCAGATTTGACTAGAATCGAGGCGAATTTCTTATTAGGAAAAATTGATAGTTCTCTTGCTACATTCTCTTTTGATGGATTTGATGCTGGAAAAATCGTTCTATCTGAACGTTTTGACAGTAGTGGTGTTCGTTGGGACTATAGCCTAGATGGAAAGAATACTTGGAATGAAGTATCATTCACTGGTGAGGAAGAACATAAATTGAAATTAACTTCGGAACAAATTAAAAGCATCACCTCTGAAAATGATATTTACATACATATCGTTGGAGTAAGCTACGAAGAAAAGAATCTATATAAAATTGATATCACTGATGGCGTATTACCAGCAGAATTATTCGCAAACGACTTGGAAAATAGGGTGATAGGTGTCAATATGAACACGGAATGGCGTTATGATGAAAATGATTTTTGGACTTCATATAATGTCTTATCTCCTGACTTAACAGGAGATAAGACAGTTCAGGTAAGACAAGCCGCAACAGGGACAGCTCTTGCAAGCTCTCCATCACCAATGTATACATTTACAAAAGATAATCAGCCTGATACTAGAAAATACATCCCTGTATCCCATTTGACTATTGAAACAGTTTCCACAGAGGCTGTTAACAATGGTGGTGGTGCTGTAAAAGCCATTGATGGTAACTACAATACCAGATACCATTCTGCGTGGAATGGAACAGACAATGAGCGTTTTGTGACTATAAAACTCGACAAATCTGTTATTTTATCAGCAGTTGAGTTCGTCCCAGCTGGCGGAGGAAATGGTAAGATATACGATGGTACTGTTTATGGAAGTATGGATGGTAAGAGTTGGGAAAAGTTATCCAGTTTGAAGAATCTAACATACACTAATCAAGCTAATACAGTAGCCGATGCTATTATAAATACAAAAAGTTTTGAGATAACTGGGGAAAAAGAGGTTCAGTATGTTAAAATTGTGGCGGATCGTACCAATGGTAATTGGTTTGCGGCAAGAGCATTTAATCTTTATCAAGATTTAACTAAAAACCCGCATCCTACTGCTGGAATTGCTTACAGTACTACAGAACTTACAAACGGCAAAGTTGTCGCAAGACTTATAAACCCTAGCAGGGAAATAACTATTACAAATAATGAAGGATCTGATACCTATACATTTAGTGAAAATGGCGAGTTTACTTTCGAATTCAAAGATAAAAACGGTGTAACAGGATCCGCAACTGCTAAAGTTGATTGGATTGATAAGAATATACCTGATGCAAATATCGACTACAAATTAGATAGCAATCATAAATTGAGCATTTCTTTAGATGATATTAGTGAAGATGTATATCTGTTAGATAACAATGACAAACCTATCAACTTTATTGAGGTTAAAAACAAAAAGGTAACAAGAGTCTCTTATTTGAATTCTGAAAATGAAATAACTAAAACTGTATATCTCGATGAAAATGGATGTATTACAAAAATTGCCTATATTAACACAAATAAAAATATCCCAGCAGTTGCAACCTATACCACTATAATAGCAAATGGAGCTGTAACCAGTGAAGAGTATTATGATGAGGTAGGAAGCGAAGTAGAAGTTTCTGATGCAGATAAGGAAGCATTAAGAGGGTTACAACAGGCTATAACAGATCCTCTTGAATATACATTTGAAAACAGTGGAAGTCATGAATTTAAATTACTTGACAAAGCTAAAAACATTGCCTATAAGAGTGTTAAAGTTGACTATGATGAGGACAATGATAAGATTATAGCAAGTGATATATCCTATGATATAACCCACTTAACTAATAAAGATGTTGTGGCTACCATCAAAGCATATGTATTCGAAGATGGGAAAAAGAAGAACGCAGCAATCACCTCAGGAGGGGATTCTTATACATTTAATACAAATGGAAAGTTTACATTCCAGTATAAAAGTAGTAATGATTCAGATGACGATGTAAAGAATCATACTGCTAAAGTTACTTGGATTGATAAAGTTGTTCCAACGGCTAAAGTTAAATACACTACAAGAGAAAATGGAGAAGTCATTGCAACTTTAGTCAACGAAAGTGAAAAGATAATTATAACCAATAATGGGTTCAGTAGGGAACGTAAATTCAATAAAAATGGAGAATTTACATTTATATTTGAAGATGAGGCTGGAAATGTAGGTAGAACTATTGCTAAAGTAAATTCTATACAAGAAAAAAAACCTAACAATTCATCTACTACTGGAGGCAATTCTTCTGTAAATCATTCTAACCCAAGTAAATCATCTAAGCCTAATAATAAACATAACTCTACTACTAGTAACAATCAAAGCTCAAATATAAGTGAATCTAGCGATAAAACAACTTCCGAGGAGACTACTAAATCTAATAATAAAGAATCTAAAAATGCAGTAGATAAAAAGAACGTCGTTAGAGATATCAATAACAAGAATAATATGACTGAAAATCAAAGGTCAACCCGAGAGGATAAAAAAATGGATAATATAATAATCAAAGTCGTCGTAGTATTTATGATTATTACATTGGGAGTGTTAACAGTAGGCTTCTATTTTAAAAAGAAAAACTAGTGAAAATCTATAGTTAGATTTTACTAGTTTTTTATGTGTCGATCATTCTATTTTTTTACAATTGACCTAAAAAAGGCAAACTTCTTGTTTTGATATGAAATAAGTGTTAAAATGTACTATTAGAAATCGACTTGTATCACATAGTAAATTTGTAGTCACCATTTGTACACAAAAAATTAATTAGGGCACGAGTTTCTAAAACTTTGACATAAATATTTAGGTGAATATAGTCGTAGTAAGGAGAGCAATATGTTTAAAATAGTATCAAAATATAAACCATCTGGGGATCAACCAGAGGCAATTAAAAAATTAGTAGAAGGGATTAATAAGGGAAAAAAATCACAGGTTTTATTAGGTGCAACCGGTACTGGTAAGACTTTTACTATTGCAAATGTTATAGAAAAAACGAAGAAACCGACATTGATTCTTGCTCACAATAAGACACTTGCTGGACAATTATATTCTGAAATGAAGGAGTTATTTCCTAATTCTCATGTTTCATTTTTTATTTCCTACTATGACTATTACCAGCCAGAAGCATACGTTCCAACAACCGATACTTATATAGAAAAAGACTCTTCTATTAATGATGAAATTGATGAATTAAGACATGAGGCCACTAGTAATTTATTATCTTATGATGATGTAATTGTAGTTGCTAGTGTGTCCTGTATTTATGGTATTGGAGAAGTAGAGGAATATAAGAATAAGATGCTGACATTAAGTGTTGGTGAAAATATAAAAAGGGAAAAAGTCTTAACAAGATTAGTAGAAATGTTATATGAAAGAAATGATTTAGACTTTAAGAGGGGGACGTTTAGAGTTAGAGGCGATATTTTAGAATTGATTCCAGCGTATCAAAATAATACAGGATATAGAATTGAATTTTTTGGGGATGAAATTGATCGAATTAGTGAAATAGATACTTTGACAGGGGTAGTTTTAAACAATAAAAAAACAATTAGCCTATTTCCAGCCAGTCACTTTGTTGTAAGTGATGAAAAATTACAAGAGGCTATTAAAAGGATAAAAGATGAGCTAGGAATACGTTTAAAAGAACTTAAGGATGATAATAAACTTTTAGCAGCTGAGAGACTTGAACAGAGAACTAAATATGATATTGAAATGCTAGAGGAAACAGGCTTTTGTTCTGGAATTGAAAACTATTCTGCACCTATGTCAGGAAGAGCCAGAGGAGAAACCCCAACTACCCTAATGGATTTTTTTCCAGATGATTATTTGTTGGTGGTAGATGAGTCACATGTTACTTTACCGCAAGTTAGAGGAATGTATAATGGAGATAGAGCTCGTAAAATGAATTTAGTAGAATACGGATTTAGGCTACCTAGTGCATTAGATAATAGACCTTTAAAGTATGATGAGTTTGAGAAAAAAATAAATCAAGCAATATTTGTTTCAGCAACTCCAGGAGATATTGAACTAGAGTATACGAATAATCAGTATATAGAACAAATTATTAGACCTACAGGCCTATTGGATCCAACAATAGAAATTAGAAAAACAGAAGGACAAATTGATAATCTAATTGGGGAGATAAAGGATAGAATTGAAAAAAATGAAAGAGTATTAATCACTACACTAACGATTAGAATGAGTGAAGAGCTAACAAATTACTTAAAAGAATTAGATATAAAAGTGGCCTACCTTCATTCGGAAATAAAATCTTTAGAAAGATTGCAGATTATTCATGACTTACGTGCAGGTAAATATGATGTGATTGTTGGAATCAATCTATTGAGGGAAGGTCTAGATATTCCTGAGGTATCTTTGATTGCTATTTTAGATGCTGATAAAGAAGGATTCCTGAGAAGCAATAGAAGTTTAATTCAAACGATTGGAAGGTGTGCTAGAAATAGTCAAGGACATGTAATTATGTATGCCGATAAGATTACAGATAGTATGAGGTATGCAATTGATGAAACGGCCAGAAGAAGAAAGATACAGCAAGAATATAATGAGAAAAATCATATTGTTCCTAAAACAATTCGCAAAGAGATTAGACAAGTAGTTAGTAATATAGATGAAACAAAAAGAGATAATACTAAAAAAATGACTAAAAAAGAGTTGTCAAAAACAATAGAGACTTTAGAACAAGAAATGAGAGAAGCTGCTAAATCATTGGATTTTGAGCGTGCTATGGAACTCCGAGACATTATTTTTGAAATGAAAAGCAATTAGTTTTTTGAGATTGCCCTATTTAAGGTAAGGTAATCACCCAAAAATAAAAAAAAGGTGTCAAATCTTTATGAAAATATTAGGTAAATCATTTTGATAAAATGTCAGTATGATAATTAATTAGTAACTTCAAAAGAGATAGTCTTTTGAAGTTTTACTATTATATCAAGAAAAGTTAGTCAAGAGTCAAGATGAATGCCTATGACACTCTTGACTAACATCCATGATCTAGTAATACAGACCATTATGTGATACAAGAGGAGGGAATCCTTTCATTATTCATTTCTCAAGGAGTATATTATATTACTTACTGACATTATTACAAAACGATTACAACTATAAGATAATGTGTAGTCGTCAATGATGTGACACCCAAAAGGTGAAAAAAAGAAAAGCGATATGATAGAATGAAAATGCTAATTATTTATGATAT
>CAJTUT010000021.1 GCA_910579455.1 uncultured Bacilli bacterium | reverse complement strand
GTAGCGAAAAGATATTATAGATTATTCATATGTCTTTTTCAATTATGAAATGTTGCACTTCAAACTTAAATTAACAAAAGAAAAATTATTTGCAATTACCTTTTTTTTTTGTTATGATAATAGTATACAATAAGAATAAGATAAGGGAGTAGATGCATATGGATTTTGGATGGTTTTTAACGATACCAGGAATGCTAATAACAGGAGGAGTTTTATTACTAATCATAGCATTGATTATCTTTATCACAACATCTGGCAAAAAATCTAAAAAAGAAGTGGGGGATAATCATGCTGGCTCAGTAAATAATAGTACGAATAATAGTATGGAAATGCCTCCATTAACAAATCCACAACCTGGAGAAATTTCAAATCAAAATCCAGTAAATGTTAGTCCAGAAGCTTCTGTTATGCCACCCCCAGAAAATATAAATAATATAGAGCAACCAAGCATATCAGTAACAGCTGATAGTAATATGAATTCTATTCATCCAGTAGAGAATATGATACAACAAGATACACCAACTACTACAGCAACCCCATTACCAATGGAACAGGCTGTGACAATAGACCAGCCATCCATAAACCCACAGATTACACAAATGGAACCTACTGTATCACCAGTAATGGATAATCAGTCCCCTATAAAAAAGGAAGATACCCCGGTAATTGAAACCCCTACAATGATAACTCCAGAGCCAACTCCAACAATTGATAGTTTGACAACTCCCAATATGCCTCCAATAATGGATCAACCAGGAAATGGGACCTCAGATATTATACCAGTAACAGATATTTCAACAGTACCATCAGCTAATAGTACTGCTCCAATTGTAACTCCAGAGGTTTCCCCAGTAGAGTCAAATACAAGTCCAGTAGTAGTTAGTCCAGTAACCCCTATATCACAGGAACCAGTAAATCCTACTGTGGTAACAAATCCAACTCCTGTAACACCAGAAGTTTTATCTGTTACAGATACCCCAGTAGTACAACAACCAGGTCCTGTCCCTATTTATGGAGGAGCAGATCCAACTGTAAATAATATTAATGATAGTCAAAATAATAGTCATCAAATATATGGAGGAGCTAATCCTTTGGAAAATGCTCAGGTAGTTCCAGTTCAAGCTCAGGAGGTAACACCAGTTAATCCCGCTCCAGCAGTAGTACCTTCTGTTGAAGCAGTTTCAACCCAAACTGATACTGGAATTTCTACTACCTCAACTTAAGGGAATAAAGAAAATCTTGATTTTCTTTTTTTGAATGAAAAAGAAAGTTTAATATCAATATATAAATACGTAGTTAGATAATAGAAGGAGGAAAATATGAATAATAAAGTAATAATAATAGGTTGTGGGAATGTTGGTATGAGTTATGCTTATGCATTATTAAACCAAAGAACTAATGTAGGAGAATTAGTATTAATTGATCTTGATAGGAACCGAGTAGAGGGAGAAGTAATGGATTTGAATCATTGCCTAGCCTTTGCTCCAAGTAAGATTGATATTAAACCAGGAGATTATAATGATTGTAAAGATGCCAAAATAGTAGTAATAGCAGCAGGTGCTAATCAAAATCCTGGAGAAACAAGAATGGATTTAATTAATAAAAATAGTAAGATATTTAAATCTATTGTAACGTCTGTTGTAAAAAGTGGATTTCAAGGGATTTTTTTAGTGGCGACAAATCCATTAGATGTTATGACCTATTTAACCTGGAAATATTCAGGTTTTGATACAAGTAAAGTGATTGGATCTGGAACAAGTCTAGATACGGCTAGATTAAAATATTTAGTAGGAGAGAAATTGGGAGTAAATCCTAAAAATATTCATGCCTATGTGGTAGGAGAACATGGTGACTCAGAATTCGTTCCATGGAGTAATGTAAATGTAGGATTACAGAATATTAATTCGTTTCTAAGCAAAGATGAATTAACAGAAATTCATGAAGAGGTAAAAAATGCGGCCTATAAAATTATTGATCGTAAGGGTGCAACCTATTATGGAATTGGAATGTGCTTAGTACGAATTACGAATGCAATATTAGGAGATGAGGATACAATCATTACCGTTTCTAGTTATGATAGTAAAAACGATATTTATATGGGGATCCCATCAATTTTAAATAAGGAAGGTGTAAAATCAAGAATCTATATAGAATTAACAAAAGAAGAGGAAGAAAAACTTCAACATTCAGTGGACATTATTAAAGAGGCCATTGATAGGATAGATTATGATAGATAAACATATTAAAGTATAGAAATAATATGAAAGATGCAATCTAAGGTAAAAATATGTATTTTATAATACAAAAAAACATATATATTAATCATAGAAAGGAATGAATAATATATATGGAAATACTCAAAGTAAGCAGTAAATCTAATCCAAATAGTGTAGCAGGTGCACTTGCTAATGTTTTTAGAGAAAAAGGCACTGTTGAAATACAGGCAGTAGGAGCTGGAGCACTGAATCAGGCAATAAAAGCAATTGCAATAGCAAGAGGATTTGTGGCACCATCTGGAAAAAATTTAGTTTGTATTCCTGCATTTTCAGATATTGCCATTGATGGAGAAGAAAGAACTGCGATTAAGTTAATTATAGAAGCCAAGTAGGCTTTTTTTTAAATAAAAAAGGGACATAATCCCAATTTATGACTATTTATCAGCTCTTTGAGCATTGGCAGCAGCTTCATTAATATTATCAATACAAGTTTGTAAGTTTTTAATAGGCGTATCGATTTTAGAAAATGCAGAACAAACAGCATTTTCAAATTCCCCTGCAGCATTCCCTCTCCAAGCCTTTCCAGAATCTAGACTGATAAAACTTCTAATCTTAGTCGGAACAGATTGTTTACACTCAGAGATAGAAGAATGAATTCCCTTTAAACTGTTAGAAATAGCCATAATTTCAGAGTAATCATATTCGACAACAGAAATATCTACCTGTTGAAGATTATCAATGTTTACCTTTTCAGCCTCCTGAATATTAATATTTAAGCTTTGTCCCAAATTGGTAGTTTCTAGTTGACTGATTTTTGTTTTTGCCTCCCTGACAGATTGTGCTAGAGCTTTACTAAATTCATTAATAAATGTAGCTAGAGCCTCTTGTGCTTTATCAAGGGAATCCAAATTTTTCTTTGCAGCAGTTCCTTTCCATTTACCATTTGCGATAGTATTCATATTTTGACCAATTTTAGTAAAATTAGCTTTTAGACTTCCAAATAAATTATTAATTTCAGTCGAAAAATTAGCAATTTCATTAGGATTAAAATATAATGTAGCCATATAGACCTCCTTCTATTATTTTATACAAGATTATTGTAATATAAATATTTGCGATTTGTAAATAAAAACAATCAATATTTACATATTGTTGTCAGAATTTATATGTAAATTAAAAGGATAACATATTGACAACTAAATATATATAAAGGTAGAATGAGAATAAAGATAAGATACAGTATGGTGATAGATTATGAGTAATAAAAAGGAAGAATATGTAAAGCTAAAACAAAAAATAAATCAAATTATACCTATTATAAAGGATAGTAGGAAAAAGTATAAAGAGGCATTAGGAAAATTAGAAAAAGGTGCTATAAGTAACGGAAAAACAATGGATAGTGGACTAATAAAAGAAATCATAGAAAAAGAAGAAAAAATGATTAAAAAGCTAAATAATATATTAGATGAAATAAGCGAAATATAAAATAAGGGTAGATGAATATAATGAGAGATGGAATATATATAGATACGGATTTAATAGAAGGTACTTACAATGATACGAAAAAGGCATACAAACTATTAACTACTAACAATATCTTAGATATTGTATCTTCCATAGGAAAGATGGAAATCATCAAAGAATTATCATCATATAAATATTTAAAAAATTTTAAAAGTGAGATAGATGATTTAATTACTAAAGCAGAGCGTGTAAAAGATAAATGCAAGAATTTAGCTTCAAGTTCAACTAAGATAGCAAATTTTTCAGGATTTTCTTTTTCAGGTCTTGAAAATATGAAAATGTTAAAGGATACAATTTATCAAAAAAGTAGTACCACAGAAACAAAAACCATTACGGAAACTAAAAAACAAGTGGTGGAAAAACAAGAAATTATAGAAAATACTAACCCAAATTATCATAATAACTTAGATGCTTATATGGAAGGTATTAAAAAAGATTTAGGATTAGAACAATTAGAAAAAGAAATGAATATAGAAATAAATTCAGCAAAAGAATTACTATCAGTCCTACGATTATTAAAAGAAAATTTTGCAAATGATAAAACAGAAAAAGCTCAATTAGAATCCGTAATTAGACAATTAGATGGATATAGCAAAATTGATGAATTCGAAAAAAAATATACTACTCAGGGTGGATATAGTGGTAATGAACAATTAAATGATACGACAAAAATAGCACAAAAACAGGAAAATATTCCTCAGATTGAAGGTACAGAAAGTATAGAAAAAGCATATATAGAATATAAAAGTTTTAAAGACTATTTATCAGAGGACCAACAACATATTATGGCCTATATTTATAAAACAGAAGGAGAAGCAAAGGCCTATGAGTATTATCGGTTATTACAGGATCAAATTAATCAATTAAAAGGAATGGAAAAGGCAGTTGATGAATACAAGAAAATTAAAGAAGCAGGAAAAAATGCAGGGAAAACTACTACAACATCCTCGTTTGAAAGTATATTTGGAGGAAGTGCATATGGAAGTAGCAGTAATTACTATAGTGCAAAAAAGACATCTCAAGAATATATGACAGAATACACGCATTCTGTTATAAAAGGAACTGTAAATGGAGTAGAAGGATTTAAAGAATCGTGGGAAAATATTAATAATGGTAATGCAACAGAATTAGATTATGAAAGAATGTATTTAATAGAGGCATTACAGAATGATAAAGATCTAGCAAAAGGACTAGAAGAGGCTTATGGATTTGGAGAAAGTGTAGGAAATATGTTGCCAACTGTTACTGCTGGAACGATAATTTCTGTTTCAACAGGGGGAGCAGGAGCACCAGTTGCTGCCAAATTATTACAAACAGCAGTAACCAGTTCTATGATATTTGGAAGTAGTTACGGAAGTAAAAAACATCAAAATCTATTAAGTGGTTATACAGAAGAAGATGCTAAAAAAAGTGCAGTAGTATCTTCATTGAGTGAGACATTATTAGAAGAAGCTCTAGGAAGCCTACCAGGTGTAGGGAAAAAAAGTACAAATATGTTATTAAATATGTTTAAAGAGGGTGGCCAAGAAGCAATTCAGCAGTTTGCAGAACGTTTAGGTGATAAGTGGATATTAGATCAAGATATGGAAGGTTGGTTAGATGATTCGGCTAAGGCTTTTATCTATGGTGCCTTAATTTCTGCAACATTTGAAGCAGGACAAACAGTTATATATAATGGAGTAAAAGTAGTAATCAATAGTGAAACATTACAAAAACTAAAGAAAGCAGTAAATAGTAAAAATGAAGCAAAAGTACAAGAAGTATTAAAAGGAATTGTAGAAGGAAAAGAAAACTCAAATAATGAAACAAATACTAATACTAATGTAAAAGTAGAGAATAAAACTAATACATTATCAAAAGTAGATATAGAGACATATAAAGATATTAATAAGACATTAAATAGTAAAATAAAATTGTTAAAATCAATAGGAGGATTAGCATTGGCCTATCCAGGTATAGCATTTAGATTTGCCTATACTAAACTAGGTAATAATACTAGTTTAGTAAATAAATGTACAAAAGAAGGAATATATCATATAACTAGCGAAGAAAATGCAAATAAAATAATATCCAGTAAAAATATAAAAGCAAGTAATGCAGCAACATCATTTGGAAGTAAAAAAACATTTTTTTTCAGTGGAATACCAACAGTGGAAAATGTAGCTCTAAATCTGGATGATATACCAGCAAAAGTAACAGCAATTAAGACTAAACCAACAGTACAAGATTTACAAAGTGATAATTTTAAATACAGGATAGATGATAAAGCAATAACATATAAGGGAGATTATAATTTAGAAGGAAAAAAAGTAGAAAAAGCATATTTATGTTTATTTGAAGAAAATGGTAAATTAGAATATAAAGAAGTATCTAAAGATTTTTATAATAATTATAATCAGAAAATAAAATCAAGTAAAGTAAAAGCATCAGCACTAGGAATACAAAGTTACGTAGATATGTTTAAAGAAAATAGTCAGAATCTAATTAACAAAGCAATGAATAATATAGAAAAATTAGTATCCAATAATTTAGAAGTAATAGGAAAAGAATATAAAGTAGAAGGAGAAGCAAAACCATTTACATTTACAAAAGAAGGATTTAAAAATTTAGCAACAAGAATAAAAAATGTGACAACATCAGATACAGGAGGCTACTTTAATCCTAATATAAATCCATATGAGGTTTATGAAAAAGACTCATTTGTTGTAGTCAGTGACTTCCATGGAGCAGATTGGGTTATGGATAAGATTAAGGGTCATTATATAAATGAATACGAAACGATATTTAATCTTGGTGATATAACAGATAGGGGAAATCAGCCATTTCAATTATTGTTAGACTATATGGAATTATCTAAACAAAATCCTAATAGAATAGTTTATATACCAGGAAATCATGATAGTTTTATATATGGTACTTATATGGCAACTGATGAACAGCAACGTTCAAAATATAAAGAGACGTTAATAAAAAATGGTGGTGCAGAAACTTATAAACAGTTGGAAAATTTAAGAAAAAATAATCCAAATAAATTTAAGGAATTAATGGGTTGGCTAGGAAGTCAACCCCTTCAAAGAATTCACCAATATGGAAATAAAAAATATGCTCTGGCCCATGCATTTTTTAATAAAACAATATATAATAAGAATCCAAATTATTCATTAAAGGATTATATGAAAGATGTCAATTACCCGAAAGATATTAGATCAAAAGAAGCAAACATTCTTTGGTTTAGAAAAAATAATCAAATACATGGACATTATGATGTAGAGGATTTACCTAGTAGTGATTATACTATGGTTATCGGTCATACTGCTAATGCAAATAATTTGGGACTTAGGAATGTTGATGTAATTTGTGTAGATGGAGCTGCCCATAAAAAAGATCAACAAACTGGCAGCTATAGTACTAGAAAGTTTGATGGTGGAACAGGTCCTGTAGTAACAGTTGCTGAAGAACATGTAGATACCTCAAAAAAGAATAATCAAGGACAAAATAATAGTTCAATAAATAATGAAATATACAATAGTGCAGTGAATTTTGTGAATATGGGGCAACATGAGGATGCTATTGATTTAATAAAAGAGACTAAGGACCAACAATTAATAACGAGTATTAATTTGCAGGTGTATGATGTTGCTATGAATCAATTAAGACAAGGAAACATAAAAAAGGCACTAAGTATTGTATCTCTTACTAATAATCAAGATTTTATAAATTCAATAAATAATGAAGTATACAATAGTGCAGTAAACTTTGTGAATATGGGACAATATAAAAATGCCATCGATTTAGTAAAGGAAACTAATAATTCAAATATGATATATAATATAAGTAGGATAATATATCAAAAAATGAATACAAATAAAAAATACATGGATAAATAATAAAAACCTAAAATAAATCTATAATCGTTACCATGACAAATCTATTGATAAATTTAGAAAATAGGCATATAATAATAACAAATCAGTGATTAGAGATAATAATAAGATATCTATTTTAAAGAGAGGTTATGTTTGGTGTAAATAACTAATAGAACTTATTTGTCTACTCTATAGAATAGATGAATTTTTATAAATTCCAGATAGAACCGTTATCAAATGAAGATAATAAAAGGATGGTACCGTGCGTCTGCACTCCTTTGGTACAGTCCTTATTTATTTTTTAAAGGAGAGATATTATGTTTGATGCTCATTATGATTTACTTACGATTCTTTATTGTTGTTATTTAAAAAATGATTTTTCTTATATTGAGAAAATAAAGAAAGATTTAAAAGATGTAAAAGGTCTAATTGCGAATCTTTATTTTATGAGTAAAGAGGAAATGAAAGAAGAGTTGGAAATAGAGGATATAAATGTTTTTGAAATGTTTAAAATTAGTACAAATTTATTTAAAGAACATTTTCGGGATAAAGAGGTAATTTTTAGCATAGAAGGATGCGATTACATTAAAGATACAAAGGAATTAGAAAACTTATATCATCTAGGTCTTAGAAATATTTTACTCGTTTGGAATAATAAAAATAAATATGGATCAGGTAACAGAACAGAAGAAGGTTTAACAGAATTGGGAAGAGAGTTTATAAAAAAAGCAGTTTCATTAGGAATTAGTATTGACCTTTCCCATATGAATAAAAATACATTTTGGGATACTGTGAAATTGTTAGAAAGGTTCAAGGATGAAAGAATGCTAGTAAAGGTGTTAGCAAGTCACTCTAATAGTTACAAGCTATGTCAAAATAAAAGAAATTTAAACGATGATCAGATACTTGCTATTAAAAAATTAGGCGGAATCATTGGACTAGTTGGATACGGACCATTTATAAATGCAGAAGAAAAAGATTTAGAACAAAATTATTTGGAACATATCAAATATATGGAAAGTTTAATAGGAATAGACAATATAGCTATTGCAACAGATAATATGGATTTTGCTCAAGATTTATTTGGAATTGATGAAGATATTTCACTTTTAAATCATAAAACGTTAAAAGAAAAGTTGAATAAAATATTAAGTAATTATTATAAAGAAAAAGAAAAAGAAAAAATATTGTACAAAAATGTAAAGAAGTATTTTAAACAGTAAATTAGGAGAGTAGTAATATGAATAACCTTTTAAACTATTTTACAAAAGCAGAACTTATAAAAGTAAAAGCAATGGATGATATGTTTGAAAAAGCCAAAATTATTGTTACTAGAGTTTTTCAAGATAAAAAAGATAAGGGAGGAAATCCTTATATCAATCATCTTTATTATGTATCAGAAAATGTAGAAACAATAACTGAGAAAATAGTAGGCCTCTTACATGATATCATAGAAGATACTGAAGTTACTAAGGACGACTTAGAAGAAGTAAACTTTTCAGATGAGGTTGTTGAAGCAATATCTATTATAACTAGGAATAAGGATAAAGAAAACTATGAAGGGTATATTGATAGAATCATTACTAGTAATAATTTAATTGTTTTACATGTAAAGAAAGCAGATATGGAAAATAATATGGATTTAAGTAGAATACCAAGTCCTATAGACAAAGATTATAAAAGAAATAAGGAAAAATATGTACCACAATATAGAAGAATAATAAGCACAATAGAAGGAAGGAAATAATTATGTTAGATATAAAATTTGTAAGAGAGAATAAAGAAATAGTTAAAGAAAATATAAAGAAAAAGTTTCAAGATGAAAAACTATCCTTAGTAGATGAAGTAATTAGATTAGATGAAGAAAAAAGGACCCTTCAACTAAAGGGCGATGAATTAAGAAAAAATAGAAACTTGATTAGTAATGAAATTGGTTCTTTAATGAGGCAGAAAAATATAGAAGATGCTAATAGGAAAAAAGAAGAGGTAACAGAAATTAATAAAAAGTTAGAAGATATTGAAAAAGAAGAAACTGCAATTTCTAAAGAATTAAGGAGTAAGATGATGTTAATACCAAATATTATAGATTCCTCTGTCCCTATTGGTGAAGATGATAGTTATAATGTAGAAATAGAAAAATTTGGAGAACCTTTAGTACCTGATTATGAAATACCGTATCATGCTGATATTGTTGAAAAACTAAACGGCCTAGATAAAGAAGCGGCTGGAAGAACTAGTGGAAATGGTTTCTATTATTTAATAGGAGATATTGCTAGGCTTCATTCAGCAATGCTTTCTTATGCAAGAGACTTTATGATTGATAAAGGATTTACTTATTGTGTTCCTCCATTTATGATAAGGAGTGACGTAGTAGACGGCGTGATGTCTTTTGAAGAAATGGATGACATGATGTATAAGATAGAAAATGAGGACTTATATTTAATTGGAACAAGTGAACACTCTATGATTGGAAAGTTTAAAGGCCAAATTGTAAAAGAAAGCGAACTTCCTATTACCCTAACTAGTTATTCACCTTGTTTTAGAAAAGAAGTAGGTGCACATGGTATTGAAGAAAGAGGTTTATATAGAGTTCATCAATTTGAAAAACAAGAAATGGTTGTACTATGCAAAAAGGAAGAGGCAATGGATTGGTATAATAAGATGTGGAAGTATACTGTAGAATTCTTTAGAAGCCTAGATGTACCCGTTAGAACATTAGAATGTTGCAGTGGTGATTTAGCCGATTTAAAGGTAAAATCATGCGATGTAGAAGCATGGAGCCCAAGACAGAAAAAATATTTTGAAGTTGGATCTTGTTCAACTTTGGGAGATGCACAGGCAAGAAGACTTAGTATCAGAGCAAAAGGAGAAAATGGTAACTATTTAGTTTCTACTCTAAATAATCCTGTAGTAGGCTTATGCACTCAAATAGGAAATTGGTTGAAATCCTTGAATTTTCAAGCAAAATCGACTCTCATAAGTGCTTAACAATTAACGAAAATAATGTTAAATTTTATCTCGAAAATGTGAAAGTTATTGTTGCTGTTTGTGTTTAAAGGCAATTACAAAATAATCTCACAAATATATTTAAAACAAGATGGTAGAGTTTGTAATACCAAGTAAGAAAGGAATGATTGGAAATGTTAGATATAAAATTCGTAAGAGAGAATAAGGACAAAGTAAAGGAAAATATTAAGAAGAAATTTCAAGATGAGAAATTACCTTTAGTAGATGAGGTAGTAGAACTAGATCAAAGAATTAGAGAATTAAAATCAAATGGAGATACTTTAAGACAGGAAAGAAATAAAACAAGTGATGAAATAGGTATTTTATTTAGAGAAAAAAAGACAGAAGAAGCAAATGCTAAAAAACAAAGAGTTGTTGAAATCAACAGTCAATTACAAGAAATAGAAAAAGAAGAGAGTAAACTTTCTGAAACTTTAAAAAGTAAAATGATGGTTATACCACAAATTATTGATGATAGTGTGCCTATTGGAAAAGATGATAGTGAAAATGTTGAAATAGAAAAATTTGGAGAACCATTTGTACCAGATTATGAAATACCATATCATGCAGATATTTGTGAAGCATTAGGTGGACTTGATAAAGATAGTGCAGGAAGAACAAGTGGAAATGGATTCTATTATTTAGTTGGGGATATTGCAAGACTTCATGAAGCAACTATTGCTTATGCAAGAGACTTTATGATAAGTAAAGGTTTTACTTATGCAATACCACCATTTATGATTCGTAGTGATGTTGTTACAGGTGTTATGTCATTTGCAGAAATGGATGCAATGATGTATAAAATTGAAGGAGAAGATTTATATTTAATAGGAACAAGTGAACATAGTATGATAGGTAAGTTTAAAGGACAAATTATAGATGAAAAAGAATTACCAATCGCTATGACAAGTTATTCTCCATGTTTTAGAAAAGAAGTAGGAGCTCATGGTCTTGAAGAAAGAGGATTATATAGGGTTCATCAATTTGAAAAACAAGAAATGGTTGTATTATGCAAACCAGAAGATGCTATGGAATGGTATAACAAAATGTGGAGTTATACAGTAGAATTCTTTAGAAGTATGGGAATAGCAGTTAGAACTTTAGAATGTTGTAGTGGAGATTTAGCAGATTTAAAAGTTAAATCATGTGATGTAGAAGCATGGAGTCCAAGACAACAAAAATATTTTGAAGTTGGTTCTTGTTCAACTTTAGGAGATGCTCAAGCTAGAAGATTAGGTATTAGAATGAAAACTGAAAATGGTAATCAATACCTTGCAACACTTAACAACACAGTAATCGCTTCTCCACGCTCACTTATTGCAATTCTAGAACAATGTTATCAAAGTGATTCTAGCATAAAGATTCCAAAGGTTTTACAACCATATATGGGTGGTATGGAATATATTAAGCCAAAACAAAAATAATTAAAAATTAAAATTGAGTATAGATATCTATATTCTTTTTTTTCAAAAAAATTAGGGGGTGAGATAAATGTCAGTGTTTAAAATAGAAAAAACAAAAGATTTTACCATAATGAGTAATTATCATTTGAGAGATAGAAATTTAAGTTTTAAAGCAAAAGGTTTATTATCATTTATGTTAAGTTTACCACCAGACTGGGATTATTCTTTAAAAGGTTTATGTGCAATTAGTAAAGAAAATAGAGATGCAATTAGATCAACATTGAAAGAATTGCAAGATAATCACTATTTAGAAATAGAAAAAGTAAGAGGAAATAAAGGGTATTTTGAATATAATTATTTAATATATGAAAAACCACATATTATTGATAGAGATAATGAAAGTAGTCCAGATATGGAAAATCCACCTCTGGACAATCCAAATATGGAAGAACAACTACAAATAAATACTAATAAACAAAATAATAAAAGACAAATAGATAAAGATGATAAAACCATACCATCTTTTTTTGTTGCTGAAGAACATAATATTTTAACATTAGAACTAATTGATAGAGGATATATAACTGAAGAAGATACACAAATATTTTATTATGATAAGTTGTTTGAAAATTTATTAGAAGAAGATAATTCTTATAAAGATTTAATTCAAATAATTCATTATATAGTTCCTAGAGTAACAAAAAGAAATTTTATTGATGAAGATGGTAATGTAATAGAGAACAAATTTGGTTATTTTAAATCTTCAATAATAAGCAATATAAATAAATTAAAAAATCCCATTGAAAATTTATGGGAAGATGAAGAAGAATTTTTTGAAGAATATGTAAGATAAAAAATAGTCTATCACTTGATAAACTATTTGATAATTATATTTTTGGGATTAAATAAATCACTATCGAAAAAATCTTTTAAAGTAATATTCAGAGTAGTACATAGTTGAAATAAAACATAAGAACTTGGGTTGATATTCCTACAAGTAGTAATATTTTGTAAAGACGAAGGAGGCACAGATGACGCTTCTGCTAAACCATTTGGAGTATAACCATATTTATCGCAAAGGTCAAAAATTCTTTTGCTAACTGCTTCTTGAAAAGTCATAACATTTACCTCTCTTTCTTTAATATTTCATAATAATTTTATCAAAATCAGAGTGTAAAAATTTACGCATATGCGTTGACTTATTATAAATACTATGATAAACTCTAAAAAGTAGATAATTTATTAATTATTAATTTATAATATAATAAAAAGTGGTAGTATTTGTTTTGGGTGTACTATCACTTTTATAATTTTCTAAACTTATCTACGATTATATTGATCAACTCGAGCTGGTAATTTTTTTGCCTTATTGGCAGTTTGTTTGTTAAATAAATCAATAACTTCTACTCCTAAAGCAAATGATATTACATCAATATTACTACAAGTAGGATTTGCATGACCACATTCGATAAGACTTATATAAGCCATTTTAAATTTTGTTTTTTCTGCAAATTGTTCTTGTGTCATTTTTCTTTGGTATCTATACCATTTTGTATTAAGTCCAAGTAATTCTTGTGTGTTCATATATTGCACCCTCTTTCTTATAGTATTATTTAAAAATGTAAAAATTATTTACATATAAATTATAAAGTTTTATCTTAACAAACTTAATACCCATTAAAATTGTTAATTTATTTTGAAAGGAAATGATAGAATGAATCAATTAAAAGTAGTAAAAAGTATTTTAAATAAAGTTGAAAAAATGGATGTAGAATATCCATATAGTGTTGTTAGAAGTATATTGATGTGTGAAATTATGAGAGAACATTATGATGAGAAGGACACAACAGGCAAAAAAGAAATTATTACATTGTTAGAGAATTATTTTGAATTTATGTCTAAATATAGAGAAATAGATGGGGTAAAAACATTATTTAGTAATTATGATTTACAAAATGTTTTTGTGGATAATAAAAGTTTTGATGTTATAAAACAATTTTTAATAAAAAATATTATCAACAAAAAAGAATATGTTAGTAAATGCGAATATCATTATGATAATAATTATAGTCAGAATGTTATTGAAGAAGAGAGTGATTTTTTAGACATAATTAAGAATATTATTGTCGGCAATGAATTTCAGTATGGTGATGCAATATTTAGAATTATGGATGATTTAGATTTAGAATTTTTCCTTTACTTTAACAACAATAGATATAAGAATACATTGATATTTTCAAAATATAGTTTATTTAATTTAATAAATTATTTTGATTATTTTTTATCTGTTGTTGATTCAACTTTTAAAAGAGATAATAAATTTTTAATCAACTTTATGATAACTATATTGTTTGACCAAAAAACTAATTATAGGCTTTTTTATAATGTATTACAAAACAAGAAATTGAATGTAAAAGATTCTTTAAGTAATGCAGAAAACTTTATCATAAGAAAATATCGTCAAGGATTTTTTAAGACCAAAACACAATATTATATAAAAATAGGAATGAATACTAATTCAAAAATTAGAACTTTTTCAATGACACAAAATAAAGATATATTAGAACAAATTCATAAAGCAACTGAAAAATTGAGCAATGAAACTATTTTTGATTTGTTTTATCTTTCTTTTATAAATGATAAAGACTTAAGTTTATTAGATATTTCTAAAATAGATAAAATAGCAGAAGACATAGCAGTATCAAATCCTAAAGCATTAGTTAAAAGTAATGATGTAAGTTTGCATGAAAATAAATTAGTAAATGATTATATAGGCTTGCTTATTGAAACTACTCAACAAAATAATAAATTTATTCTTGAAAATTTTACAATATTAAATAATATAAAAAATGATTATATGATTAAATTATTTGAAGGGAAAATTAAAGTAAATACTAATCGCATATATGCTCTTAAAATAGTTAAAATAAAGGGAATTATTTATACTTATGTTAACTTTAAAGGAACTAATATTTTTAAAGATAGAATATTTACAAAAGAAGACGCAATAAGAATAGTTGAATTTATTAAACATGAAGAAGAATGGAGTAAGTAACATGAAAGAAAATATAATTTATGAAAAAATAACAAATGATAAAATTGAATTTCAAAGTAATGAACAATTATTATCCATGATTAAAAAAATTATGGATAAATATAATCTGAATCATAATGAAATACTTTTAAATTATTTTAAAGATAAGAATGTGTTAAAGGTATTTGAATTAAATCGTAAGCGTTATAGATATACACGAGATGGATATTTATCAATAAGATCACTTACATATGTCTTAGTTTATTTTGATACATTATTAGATCAATTAGAACAATTACATAAAAGAAAAGGTATTTCTAAAATTTTTTTGGATTCTTATTTTATGAATGAAAATAAATTAACTAACTTTTGTAGTGACATATCAGGAGATGTTTTTAATGCTTATTCCTCAACAACTTATGATTCTATTAAAAAAAGTAATTTGTATTTATTAACAAATGATTTTTTAACAGGACTTAATAAAATGAAATTATATTATAATATTTTCTTTGGAAGAGCTAATAACAGATATCTTTTAAATTATAAAAATGAACTTAATAAGGAAGAATTAAAGTATTTTATTTGTAAAATAAGTAAAAATTTGAAAAATGAAGAAATTATGTTTATTTATGAACTTTTAAATAAGAATTTAGAACAATTAACTAAAGATGAAGAAAAAGTTATGAAGAATATCATAAAAACCTTTAATAAAAAAGATTCAAATATAATCGTATATCCAAATTTTTTATTGGAAGAAGATAAAGTTCTAATTGCAAATATTCCACAATTTTTGAAGGATTTTGAAAAAGAAATGATTTTTAGCGATTTTGAAAATTGTAATAAAGTAATAAATAAAGAAAGCATTGAAGTTTATACATTTCAAGTTAAAGTTAATACAAATACATATGATTGTAAAATAAGAAAACTATTAGGAGCATTACATTTATATTTATATGATGAAGATAAAATAATTTATAAAGATAGAATTTATTTTTTAGATGATATTAAAAGATTTTTAATTATTATAAAAGAACAAAATCGAATTAAAGAGAATAATTATAGTTTTTGGAATTGAAATAAATTATAAAAAGAAGAGGGGAGATTTATGATTAAATAAAAATAGTGTAGAACTATTGTAGTTTTTTGGCGATTTATGTTATACTTGTAATAGTTAAGATAATAACTTAACTATTGAACCATTTAACAGTGCCTATCATACAGGCATCTCACTTTCAAATAGTTGCTAGTACAGAACTATTTTTATTTTGGAAAAAATGTTATAATAATCTTAACAACAAATAGTAATTTGTTTAATAGGAGGAATCTAAATGGATAAGAAAAAGATAATGAATTGGGTAATAGCAATTATAGTGGCTATTGTATATTTATCAATAAGTATTATATTTGATGCGTGGGCATATTCTTGGCTTATATGGGTGGTTTATGCAATTTATAGATTTATTGCAAAATAGACAAATTACAATTTGAAATGGAGTTGGAATACTATGGCTAATGAAAGTAAAAAAGATTTTAATGTAATGATGAACAACAATAAAGATATGCCTAAAATACAAATAGTAGAAGATGAAAAAATAATAAAAAAATATGGTGGAACTAAAATGTTTTTTGCACCACCTATTTATTATGATGAGTTAATGAAAAAAGTACCAAAGGGAAAACTTATAACTGTTAGTGTTATGAGAGATTATCTAGCAAAGACAAATAATGCAGACTTCACTGATCCTATGACAGCAGGTATATTTGTAAATATAGTTGCTTGGGCTAGTTATCAAAGAGATGAAGATATTACACCATATTGGAGAACTTTGAAATCAGATGGAGAATTAAATGTTAAATATCCAGAGGGAATAAAATTACAAAAAAGATTACTTGAAGAAGAAGGACACACAATTATTTCAAAAGGAACAAAGAATATAAAATACTATGTTAAGGATTTTGAAAATAGTTTGATAGAACTATAATTACAAATTACAATTTTATAGTTATTGATTTATAGTAATTTACCGAAAAGATTGTCAGTAATGACAGTCTTTTTTGTTATATATTGACTTTTAACGATAACTACTATAAAATATAGTAGTGTAGTTTATAGCAAAAAAGGAGATGTGGAGTATATGAAAAATTATGACAACTATTTTCTTCCAGTAGATAATATGGAAGAAGCAAAAAGATATTATGAGGAAATATTGGGGTTAAAAAAGAAATTTGATTTCTCTAATAAGGGAATGGTTGCTTATAATATTGGAAATGAAGAACCTGCAATAATTCTAAAAGACAAAAATAAATTTGAGAATTTAAAGCCTACAATATGGTTTGAAGTAGAAGATGTCGCAATCTTCTATAAAGAAATGTTGAATAATGGTATAAAATTTTTGAGTGAGCCTTTTAAAATTGGAACTGGTAATGCAGTCGAGTTTGAAGATCCATTTGGAAATAGACTTGGCGTTACAGATTATATTAAGTAAGGAATAGAGATTATGTCAAATATAGATTTGGTATTATTAGGACTTATTAAACAAAAATCACAAAGTGCTTATGATATTAAAAAAAATATAGAATATCGTAATATACCAAGATGGGTAAAAATTAGTGAACAGTCTATTTATAAGAAAGTATTACAATTAGAATCAAAAAAATATATTGTTAGTCATAAAGAGAAAGAGGGAAATATGCCAGATAAAGCAGTATATACTATTACTGACAAAGGTAATGATTATTTTAATAAACTTATGAATGATATTTCAAATTCTGATGTTAGTCTATATTTGGATTTTAATGTTATTATTACGAATTTAGATTTAGTAGATGATGAACAAAAACAGATTCTTGTTTCTAATATAAAATCAAAGATATTAGAATTAAAAGAATTACTAAATGAAAGACAATCTCATAGACAACATATTCCTAATGTTGGAAAACAAATGTTCAAACAACAATTAGCATTAGTAGAAACATTAGAAAAGTGGATAATTGATTTTGAGAATAGTTTAAAAGAAAAAAATTAGCAAATATTGATTTTAAGTTAAAAGATAAATTTGTAGGGAGGGAAGTTCCATGAAAATAATCAACATTGGTATTCTTGCTCATGTAGATGCAGGAAAGACGACCTTAACGGAAAGTCTACTTTATACAAGTGGAGCGATTTTAGAATTAGGCAGTGTAGATAAGGGAACAACAAGGACAGATACTATGTTTTTAGAACGTCAGCGTGGAATCACAATTCAGGCAGCAGTTACTTCTTTTAATTGGAATGACTACAAAATCAATATTGTAGATACTCCTGGACATACAGATTTTATAACAGAAGTGTATCGTTCCTTATCTGTTCTTGATGGAGCTATTTTAGTAATTTCTGCTAAAGATGGTGTACAAGCACAAACTCGAATACTATTCCATGCACTTCAAAAAATGAATATACCAACAATTATTTTTATAAATAAAATAGATCAGGATGGAATTAACTTAAATAATATTTATCAAAATATCAAAGAAAAACTTTCAAATGATATTATTGTTATGCAAAATGTAACATTAACTCCAGAAATATCAATTAAAAATATTATTGATTTAGATGATTGGGATCCTGTAATTTCCAGAAATGATAAACTTTTAAAAAAATATATTGCAGGAGAAAAATTGACTATACAGGAATTAACGTATGAAGAATATAGGTGTGTTAAAAAAGGTTCGTTGTTTCCTATATACCATGGAAGTGCTAGAAATAATATAGGGACTCAACAACTCATTGAAGCTATTTCAAATCTTTTTTGTTCTGAAATGAATGAGAATGGTTCAGAACTATGTGGAAGAGTTTTTAAAATTGAATATACAGACCATAAGCAAAGATTAGTTTATTTGCGTCTTTACAGTGGAACATTACACTTACGAGATACAATTATATTGCCAGAAAAAAAGAAAGTGAAACTTACAGAAATATATATTCCTTCAAATGGGGAAATGATACAGACAAAAATAGTTTGTTCTGGAGATATTTTTATTATACCTAACAATACATTAAGATTGAACGATATTATAGGAAATGAAAAGATTTTGCCATGCAATGTATGGAATGACAATACTGCACCAATACTACGAACAAGAATTGAACCGATAAAAATAGAAGAGAGAGAAAAATTATTGGATGCTCTTACAGAAATTGCAGATACTGATCCTCTTTTACGTTATTATGTTGATACGATAACACATGAAATCATCATTTCTTTTTTAGGAACAGTGCAGTTAGAAGTTATCTGTTCTCTGTTGATTGAAAAATATCACATAAACATAAGAATCGAAGATCCAACCGTAATTTATTTGGAAAAGCCATTACAAAAGGCAGATTATACTATTCATATTGAAGTACCACCAAATCCATTTTGGGCATCAATTGGATTATCAATAACTCCACTTCCAATTGGCAGTGGAATACAGTACGAAAGCAAAGTTTCACTCGGTTATTTAAATCAAAGTTTCCAAAATGCAGTAAGAGAAGGTATTAATTATGGACTGGAGCAAGGATTGTATGGTTGGAAAGTGACAGATTGTAAAATATGTTTTGAATATGGTGTTTATTATAGCCCTGTTAGTACTCCCTCGGATTTTCGCTTTCTTGCCCCAATTGTACTTGAACAAACATTGAAAAAAGCGGGAACGCAATTATTAGAGCCATATCTTTCGTTTATACTTTTTACACCACAGGAATACTTTTCTCGTGCATATAATGATGCACAAAAACATTGTGCAATAATTGAAACAAGTCAATCAAAAAATGATGAAGTTATTTTTACAGGACATATTCCTGCACGTTGTATTAATGAATATCGTAATACTTTAACTCTATATACAAATGGGCAAGCAGTTTTTTTGACAGAATTAAAAGATTATCAAATTGCTACTTGTGAACCAGTTATTCAATCACGCAGACCAAATAATCGAATAGATAAAGTACGCCATATGTTTAATAAAAAAGAAAATTAAGTTACTATTCGCTAAATTACAATTTGTTAAGTAGTTGATGATATGGATAAGTATTTAGAAATCAAAAAGATTTTTGTACTGTTTAGATGTGATTATGATAGAGAAAGGATGCTAATACAATTTGGTCTGTAAGCTATGATATTAAAAATAATAGCATTTATAGGATTGATGGAAATCCAAAAAGGAAAAAATATAAAATAGATACAAGGTTAAATTTAAAGAATAATTTTATGTTTAAGGTAAATCTAAGGCAATAGAAAATTTACTTTTTTCTGTTATAATATAAGTAATAATAATTTTAAAAGTGAGTTGATATGAAAATGAGAACAGAGAAACAAATATATGATACTATACTTAATTTTGCTAAAGCAGATGATAGAATTAGGGTGGTTACTTTAGAAGGTTCAAGAACAAATATTAATATTATACCAGATGATTTTCAAGATTATGATATTACTTTTTTTGTCACAGACATGCAGAGTTTTATTAATAGTGATGAGTGGCTTAATGTTTTTGGAGAGAGACTTATTATGCAAAAACCCGAGGATATGGAATTGTTTCCAAAAGAAGAAAAAGGGTATTCATATCTTATGTTATTTTGGGACGGAGTTAAAATAGATTTGACATTATTGCCATTAGAAGTTTTAGATGAATATTTTACTTGGGATAAATTAGTAAAATTATTATTAGATAAGGATAATCGTGTTACTAATATACCAGTACCTACAGATGAAGATTATTATATAGAACATCCGACAGCACGTTCTTTTGATGATTGCTGTAATGAATTTTGGAATACTGTAACATATGTAGTGAAAGGATTATGTCGAAAGGAAATTTTATTTGCAATCGACCATTTAAATAATATTGTGCGTATGGAATTACTGCGAATGATTTCATGGAAGGTTGGAATAGAGCAAGGTTATAGTTTTAGTCTAGGAAAAAACTATAAATTTTTAGAACGATATATTTCACCTGAATTATGGAAGAAAATTCTTGCTACATATAATATGGGGTCATATACAGAAATGTGGAAATCTTTAGAATTATGTATGGGAATTTTTAGAATGGTATCAAAAGAAGTGGCACAATGTTTAAATTATTTATATCCAGATTATGATAAAAATATTAGTAATTATGTTATAAGACAAAAAGAAAAATATCAAAGATAAAACATTTCTAACATTTGATGATAAAATAATTGGATATCAAAATTATAAAGAGGGCAACAAATTACAAGTATACTTTAAGATGTAAATAATTTAATATTTATATCTTATTTTTTTATGTTAAATTATTTACCAAGAGTTTAAGTGAGAACAGCAAATTACAGAGGTCTTAGAATCTAACAAATTGACAGTTCAGCTTTTATTTCTATTATTAATTTAGTTTAAGATAGTGAGGTCAAAGAATCTATATAACAAGCTTGATGAAATAATGGTGGAAACAGAAGACTTAAATTCAGAAAGGCTAACTATTAAAAGTCAATAGTTTTCTTTCAAAAATTAAAATTGGAAAAGAACCCATGCCAAAAAGATTTC
>CAJTUT010000020.1 GCA_910579455.1 uncultured Bacilli bacterium | reverse complement strand
TGCCAGTTGCAGTGCAGAGTAGCTATGTATGGAAAGGATAACCGCTGAAAGCATCTAAGCGGGAAGCCTCCTTTGAGATGAGTTTTCCCATTTTTATAAGTAAGATCCCTTGAAGACTACGAGGTTGATAGGCTGGAGATGGAAGCATAGTGATATGTTGAGTTGACCAGTACTAATAGATCGAGGATTTAATCCTATTTAGTTAATTTGATGAACACAGTATCTTAGTTTTCAGAGAATTATTTCTCTATATTTTACTTGGTTACAATAGCAAGTGGGGTACACCTGTTCCCATCCCGAACACAGAAGTTAAGCCACTTAACGCCGACGATAGTGTATGCAAAAATAGGACGTAGCCAAGTTTTTTTATTTATATAAGAATAGTAAAATAAAGTAAAAATGGTTATTTTATATTGTATAACTATTTTTTTTTTGATATATTATAAAAGGTGATAGAATATGAATTATAAGATTACAACTTATTCAGAGAGTGAAACGATTGAGCTTGCTCAAAATATTGAATCTGAAAAATTTCCTAATATGGTAATATGTTTAGAGGGAGATCTAGGTAGTGGAAAAACTGTATTTGCCAAAGGTTTTGCGAAGGCATTAGAAATTGATGAAGATATCACTTCTCCAACTTTTAATATTATTAAAGAGTATACTACAGGAGAGTTACCACTATATCATATGGATGTTTACCGATTGGATGGAAAGGTAGATGAGTTGGGAATTGAAGAGTATTATAAAAAAAAGGGCATTACGATCATTGAGTGGAGTGACACTATAGTTGATTATTTACCAGAGAAAAGGCTAGATATTAAGTTTAGGGTAATTAATGAGGATACTAGGAGCATTACATTAATTCCTCATGGTAAAAAGTACGAAGAAATCTGTGAGGCAGTTTTATGAGAATTTTATATATAGATACATCAAGTAGTTATCTATATACAGGTATTGTTGAGGAAGGTCATTTGATCTCAGAGATAAAAGAAGATTTATCATTAGATTTGTCAAAGGTTGCCTTACCTAGAATTGCTTCTATGTTTGAAGAACACGAATTAAGACCCGATAGTATTGATAAAATTATGGTAGTAAATGGGCCTGGATCTTTTACAGGGATTCGTGTTGGTATTACGATTGCTAAGGTATATGCATGGAGTCTAAAAATTCCAATTATTCCGATTAATGGTTTAGAGGCTATGGCTACATCAATTTCGGCACCTATAAAGGTTCCCCTAATAGATGCCAGGAGAGGTTATGTATATGCTGCTATTTATAATAATGACGATGTTATTTTGGAACCTCAGCATATTTTATTATCTGATTTGTTGTCTCATTTAAGTGAGGTTGAAGATTATATGTTTATAACTAATAATGAAATTGACTTAGGCGAGAAAAAGTGTGGATATAATCCAAATATTGAAACGATAGTGAATAGATTTTGTCAAGGATCATCATGTAACCCCCACATGGTTAACCCAGAGTATTTAAAACTAACAGAAGCAGAAGAAAGTAGAATGTAGTTTGATTATCAGATTAACTGAAAATAACTTAGATTATTTTGAGGGATTCCTTTTTTCTAAGTATGAGATTTTACATGAGCTTAAGGTTAATCCTTTTGCTAAGATATTGGGTTATATAAAGGCAAGCAGAATAATTGGGTATCTCTATTATAGTGAAATTTATGAGAGAGTTGAAATAAACCAATTAGAGGTAAAAATGGCTAATAGGAATTGTGGCATTGCTAATAGACTGATGGAATACTTAATAAAAACTGTAGATAAGGATATTACTTTAGAAGTGAGAAAAGACAATTTTGAAGCATTAAGTTTATATGAAAAATTTGGATTTCAAAAGAGGGCGGTTAGAAAAAAATATTATCAGGGAACCGATGGTATTTTAATGGAGCGAAAGGCTACTAGTTGTCTTTTACATACCTAATTTTTAGTAATAACAAAAGCGAAAGAGTGGTATTATGAAGGATATATATATATTGGGAATAGAAAGTAGTTGTGATGAGACTAGTTGTGCTATCGTGAAGAATGGAGTTAGTGATATATCTACGATTATCTCTTCTCAAATAGACATTCATAAAAACTATGGTGGTGTTGTTCCCGAAATAGCTAGTCGTCATCATGTTAGAAATATTACAATTGTAATTGAAGAGTGCTTAGGAAAGGCAAATATGACTATGGAGGAAATAGATGCGATAGCGATCACTTATGGACCTGGTTTAATTGGATCTTTATTGGTAGGATTAGAGGCGGCTAAAACTTTATCATTCATTTATAATAAACCATTAATACCTGTCCATCATATTGCAGGGCATATATATGCTAATAGTTTGGAAAAAAAGATGGAATTTCCATTATTAGCGTTAGTAGTAAGTGGAGGGCATACAGAGCTCATTTTGATGAAGGATCACTATAAGTTTGAGAAATTAGGTGGAACATTAGATGATGCTGTTGGTGAATGCTATGATAAAGTGGCCAGGGTAATAGGATTAGAGTATCCAGGTGGTCCTAAAATAGATCAACTAGCCTGTGGGGGAACTCCAAGTTATCAATTACCTGTTCCCTTACGTGACGATTCTTATAATTTTTCGTTTAGTGGTTTGAAAAGTGCTGTGATTAATCTTAATCATAATTTAGAACAGAGAAAGGAATCTATTAATAGGGAAAATTTAGCTGCATCCTTTCAAAAGGTAGCAGTGGAATCTCTCATTTTAAAAACACGAAAGGCGTTAATTGAAAATAATATTAGAAATTTAATAGTAGCTGGAGGAGTAGCAGCAAGCACAGGTTTACGAGAAAAAATTAAAGACTTGCAGGAAGAGCTGAGTTTGAATGTTACTATCCCTTCTATGAAATATTGTACAGATAATGCCACTATGATAGCGGCAGCTGGTTATTACGCATATCGATTGGGAAGGATAGCAGATTTATCATTGAATTCAAAGTCAAATGATAAATTGAACTAATCCTTTTTTGTTATAAATGATAAATATATTCTTAACCAATGATACATAATAGGGATCTGTATCAACGGTTACAGGAGCGATTTCAAATAAATTTCTTATTTTGAAAGACAGGAGATAAAAAGTATTATTATGAAGGTAAAATTATGAAATTAAAAAAAGTTGTGATTATAGGTTAATTTAGGAAAAAGCTCCTTATGATATTTTAATTATTTCATTATGTTTTTAGTGATATCTAAATAGTGAATGATTAAAATTTATCATTAATCATTCATTAATCCATGATCAGTAAGTAATTATTTAGTATCTGAAATAGAAAAAACATGGTTGTAAAATAATCTTTCTTATGATATAATATAGAATATAGAAGGGTAGGGATATTATGAAAGAAAAAAGAAATACCATTATATTTACTATTATTATAGCTGCAATAGCTGCAATAGCTGCAATAGCTGCAATAACGGCTGTTGGAATTGCATATGCTGCTTTTTCAAGTCAGTTAAATATTAATGGTAATGCCAAGGTAACCGCATCTTCATGGAAAATTAAATTTTCTAATTTAGCGGCAGTTACAACTACTGGGGAAGCAAAGGAAATAACTGCACCAACAATTAATGAGGAAGATACAAAAATAGGAGATTATTCGGTATCATTGACGAATCCTGGGGATACAGTTACTTATAAGTTTGATGTTGTGAATGAAGGAACCTTTGATGCAAAGGTATCTAGTGTCACGATATCAACTCCAACCTGTACAGGAACAGGCGATACTGCAGTAGTAGATAGTAATAATGTATGTAGTAATATTACTTATACATTAACGTATGATGATGGATCTAATGTACAAATGAATGATACATTAAGTAAGGGAGAAACAAAGTCAATGATACTTACTTTGAAGTATGCCAATAGTGTTACATCTGAACAACTACCAAAAAATGATGTTGTTATTAGTAATCTATCAACGACAATTGTATATAGTCAATCATAGTATTTAGATATTTATGAAATATAAAAGTGTAATGTAGGGATAATATGGAGAATCTAATCTGTTAATAATTGCACTTTTTCTTTTAGATTTGTTAGGGGTGTGAATAGATGAAAAAAACAGAGATTAAATTAATTATACTAGAGATATTATCTATTTTTATCCTAATTCTAAATATAGTTTATATGAAAATATCAAATTATTATTATCTATTGATTTTTTTATTATGCTTATTATATATATCTTTATCTATATCTAGTTTTGAAAAGGAAAAGGTATTAGATAAAAAATGCATTATTAGAAATATGATGATTTATACCATTTCATATTTAATCATTATGTATGGAATTGGTATTTTTACAGGATATGTAAAAACATCTTATAGTCTAAATCCTATTAGTATCATTAAAAATATATTTCCTGTTATTGTGTTAATTATTGTTCAGGAGATATTTAGGTATCATATTTGTAAAAAAGGGGAAAAGCGGAAGATAATTATTGCTTTTTCTATTCTACTATTTATATTAGTTGATATATCATTAAGTATTCATTTATATAATTTTGCAGATAAATCCAAAATAATAGAACTAATTACATTGACTATGTTTCCTAGTATATTTAGAAATACTATGTTATCATTTTTTGTCTATAAATATGGATACACAGTGTGTATAATATATCAATTAATTACCAACGTGTACTTATATACTATGCCGATATTTCCTAATTTATCAATATATCTAGAGTCTATATTAGCAATATTATTACCAATATTTGTAGGAAGTCTTATTTATCTTAGGTTTAAAAAAAACACAATAAAAGATATTAGAGATACTTCTGTTGTAGTAAAAGTAGCAACAGGAATTATTCTTTTTGTTACAGTCATTGTTATTGCCCTTTATAGTAATTTATTTCCCTACACTATAGCAGTTATAGGAAGTGGTTCCATGAACCCTACTTTAAAAATAGGGGATATGATCTTAATTGATAAAACATATAGAGAAAAAAAAGATAGGTTGAAGGAGGGGCAAGTATTGGTTTTTAAAATGAAGGATACTATTTATACTCATAGAATCGTAAAAATAAATAAGGAAAATGGAAAGTATTATATTTTAACAAAAGGTGATAGAAAGGGACAGAATATAGATACTTGGGTAGTTACTAATAAGGATATTGTAGGAGTAACAAAATTAAAAATTCCAATGGTTGGATATCCTAGTGTTTGGTTAAGAAAGTTAGTGGAGGTATAATGTGAATAAGAGAGATTTACAATACAAAAGTAAAGATAAGGCTTATAAAGTAAAGCCAGAGAATAAAAAGAGAATACTGAAGAAAGGAGCAGTATTAAAGTTATTTATTATACTATGTATACTTATTTTGATAGTTTCATGTATCTTACTTAATTATTCTATTGAATTGAATGGCAAAGCTACAGATGCTGGATACCATGAAATAGGGGATGCCGATTATAAAGTATATTTAAAGGATAATAATTATTATGATACAAAGTACTTAGATAGTGGTATGCAATATGTCGCAAGTCTAATTAGTAGCGTTAATACAAAGTTCAACTATGAAATACATTCTGAAAAAAATTTAGATTATCAATATACCTATAATATCACAGGAGATTTAATAATTTATGATACTAATGATTCATCTAAGGTATTATATACAAAAACGTACCATTTATTAAGTCCGAAAACAGAAAAATTAAACTCAAATAATTTAGTTATTAATGAGGATATTGATATAGACTACGATGAGTATAATAACTATGTTAATTCTTATAAAAGAGATTATGGTATTAGTGCAAGTAGTAAACTGGTTGTTACAATGAATGTTGATGTAAAGGGAAAGAGCGATATAACAGAAAAAAATTTGAATCACAAGAATAAATTGCAAATTAATATTCCCTTATCAGAACAGACTATTGACATTAATATTGCGTCAGATAAGATTAATAATAAGGGTGCATTATTTACAGTGGATGGTCCAGTTATTACAAATATAGTTCTCTTTATTCTAGGAACAATATTATTACTAATAGCACTAACTGGCTTAATAATATCTATAGATTTAATAGTAAGCTATAGAAGAAAAAATATTTATATATTAACGCTACATAAGTTTTTAAGAGATTATGACCGACTTATTGTAAATGCAACGGAAAATATTAGCGAAGATAAATTTGAAAGAGTAATACCAGTAAGTAGCTTTACAGAATTGGTAGATGCTGCTGAAAATAATAGAACGTCCATTATATTCTTTGAAGCTATACCAGGACAGAAGAGTTTCTTCTTGGTAATTAAGGATAAAACATTATATAAATATAGATTAACAAAAGCATATTTAGAGGGTAATCCTGATGCAGAAGAGTTAAATCAAATAAGATAAAAAGGAACAGATAATGAAAATAATTGAGTTTATCAAAAATAAAAAGTTATTATTCTCAACACTCGGATTATTTCTGATTGTATCTTTTGTATCTATTTCGTATGCTTCAATGAATACCTCTATGATGATAACAGGAAGTGCTTATGTTAGAGTAGATGAGGAAATAAGAGTAGTTGGGATTAAGTTTTTACATACTGAAAATGAAGGTTATGAGACATATAAAGCAAAGTATTCAAAAAATTCTACTAATATGTACACAACCTTGCCTAATATAAATTCTAAAATCACTTATCAAGTAGAGATAGAAAATAAATCGGATCATGTATACTTAGTTAGTGATATTACAGGTGATTTAGTAAATCCAAATATTACTTATACAGTAGAAGATGGAATAGTAAAGGTAGTCCCAAAGAATTCAAAGATTTTAGTGAATATTACGTTCCAATATAATAGTGATTCATTACTTTCTGACACTACACAAATTGCAACAATGAATTATAAATTTGAAAAACCTACTGCCTCTCATTTACAATTTGATAATAATAAAGTAAATACAGAATGTAAAAATGTTCAATGTGCATTAGATGAATTATATGGAAAATTTTCTAATACTTCAGCAGTTAAAAGTAAGTTTGTACAAGCTTACTCCTATAATCAAAAGGTGAGGACATCTGATTATTGTGTAACTGGAGAAGAATCAACATGTCAAAAAACAGAGTGTTATAAAACAAAATCAGTGGATTCATGTAAATCAGGGACAATAATAGAATATAGAGTTAATGATAATGAAATAGCTTCATTTCATGTGATGTATGATAATGGAGATACTATGACTATGCAAACCCAGAAAAATACACTTGATAGTACACCATGGTATGAAAATTCGACGAATAATAGTAAAGGTCCTATAACAGTATTAACCAAATTAGAAGAGGTAACAAGGGACTGGGATAATGTCAACAATCAAGAATATATCATGGGAGTTACAGAATTCGGGACGGGTAAATATAAAAGTAAATATACAGGATGTAATAGTACTACCTGCAATAAAAACGTATATACACTTGAAAAACGAGTTTCCAAAGCTCGTATGATAACTACACAGGAATCATGGGATTTGGGATGCACTAATGAAAGACGTTCATGTCCAATATGGCTATATAATTATCTATCAGAAGCGACATTGTATGGTGGAACAAATGAGGGAAATACATCAAATAAGGCATACTGGGCTATGAATGCTGATTCTGCCAATGTTGAAAATGGATTTACGGTAACACGTTCAGGGTTAATATTATATTATCCGACAACTCAAACGGGACGTGGGGCAAGAGCAGTGGTAGTCGTTTCTAAATAAGAGGAACTGGTAAGTTATTGTTGGCAAAAGAAGTGTATAAGAGTATGATAGAAATATAATAATATGGGGAGAGAATAATGTTAGAAAAGTTGTTAAGGATAATACAGAATCATTATAAAATAATAAGTGCCTTTGTACTAGGAATTCTAGTATCAGGTATTGTAGTTTATGCGGAAACTATTTTGGCTGGTAAGGATGTTTCATATGATAATAGTCAGTCGCATTCATCATATAATAATGTACAAGGAGCAATTGAAGATTTATATCAAAGGTCAGATCTTAGCTCAGGTTCTTGTACAGAAGGTCAATCTAATTTTATAGTCGCTTATATATATGATCCTTCTACTTGTCTAACAGGGGCAGAATCAACTTGTAAGGTGACAACGTGTTATAAGAATAAAAATGTTGGGAGTTGTGAAGCAGGAACTATTATAGAATATAGGGTCAATGATAGTACTATTAAAACTTTTCATGTACTGCATGATGATGGTATAGAAATAACTATGCAGCAAAGGGAAAGTACAATTTATAATGTTGTATGGAATGATTATGATGATAAGACAAAGGGTCCAGTAACAGTATTATCAAAATTAGAGGAGGCTACAAAAGATTGGAAAAATGTTAAAACTCAAACTTATACGATGGGTACTACAGATTTTAATGGAACTAATTCTTATACTGGATGTAGTTATATAAAAGGGAGTAGTGATGTGGCAACATGTACTATGAATGTTTATACTTTAGAAAAAAGAAGTGGAAAAAGTAGACTGATTACAGTACAAGAAGCTTTAAAATTGGGTTGTCAATATATAGCACCTCATACCTGTCCAAATTTCATGAATAATTATTTATATAATTCTATAAATAATGGTGGTACAATGGATGATAAACATCTCGAAAATGGAGCTTCCAATAATTCTGGTTATTGGACAATGAATACTATTTCATCTAGCGATAATCATGTTTTTGCAATTGTCAATGATAGTAGTATTAGCCGCAGTTTTACTACTAAGGATTTAAACAGAAGTGTAAGAGCAGTTGTAGTGGTTTCTAAATAATGAATTTTTTAAAATGGTAGAGTGAAATATAGATAAAAATGGTAAAATACTATTAGTATTGAAAATTGTGTGTATGTTGTCTATTTTATTTGGCTGCTAAGGATAACTATAGTGTTTGAGTAATATTAGAATGAAAAAGTTTTAGAACAAATGCTTTGAAATTGTTAAAAATAGAGATTATAGAATTTAAAATTAGAATTGGGTTGATAAAAATGGATAATTGGTATCAAATAAAAAAGTTAGACTTATTTAATAAATTGGATTCTAAGGAGATTGGCTTAACTTCAGAGGAGGTTAAATGTAGATTAGAGAAGTATGGATATAATGAATTGCCTAAGAATAATCCTGATAATATTGTCACTATATTTTTCCGTCAGTTAAAGGATCCTATTGTATTAATATTAATAATAACAGTTATTTTTTCTTTTGTGATTAGAGAGTATATTGATGCAATTGCGATTATATTTATAGTTTTATTAGACCTAATAATGGGGACTGTCCAGGAATGGAAAGCAATAAAAAATGCAGAATCTTTATCTAATATGATTAAATTTATGGTTCGTGTTGTAAGGGATGAAAAAGAGATTATACTAGAATCGAAGTATTTAGTTCCCGGAGATATTATTTTAGTGGAATCAGGTAATAGAATCAGTGCAGATTTAAGAGTGATAGATTCAACTAATCTTCAATTAAATGAGTCTGTTCTAACGGGAGAAAGTTTGGCTGTTATAAAAAGAGATTGTATTATATCAGAGGAGGTACCATTAAGTGAACGTAGTAATATGGTATATGCAGGAACTAGTGTTTTAACTGGCAGAGCGAAGGCTATTGTGGTTTCAACAGGTATAAATACTGAGGTAGGTAAGATTGCAGATCATGTTTCCAATACGAGGGAAGAAGATTCGCCGCTAACTATTAGAATGAACCAATTTTCAAAGCAAATTAGTTTATCTATTGTTATAATCGCAATTATTATTTCCCTTATTCTATTAATAAAAGGGGAGCCTGGGAAAAGCATATTTTTATCCGTAATTGCATTATCAGTCTCTGCTATGCCTGAGGGTTTACCTCTTGCTTTAACTATGGCATTAACAATTGCATCTAATAGAATGTCTAAAAAGAATGTTATTGTTAAGAAACTTAATTCTGTTGAAAGCTTGGGAAGTTGTACCTTAATTGCCAGTGATAAGACGGGAACTTTAACGGTAAATGAACAAACAGCAAAAAAAATTATATTACCTAATTATGATACATTTGAAATATCAGGAGTTGGATATAATGATCTGGGTAATATCCAAAGAGTAAAAGATGCTAAGATGGAGGATGCAAAAAAATTAGGCAAATTAGCGGTTCTTAATAATGAGGCTAATATTGAATATGTGAATGGAAAATGGAAATCTTTTGGAGATTCTATAGACATTGCATTTCTATTTTTAGGAAAAAAGTTGGGAATAGATACGAAGAATATAGAGGTAATCTCTGAAATTCCTTATGAATCTGAAAATAAGTATTCAGCAGTTTTCTATAAGAAAGGGGAAGATACATATTGTACAGTAAAGGGTTCCATTGAAAAATTATTTTCTTTATCTTCTACTATGGGAAAAAGTTTAGAAAAAATTGATAAGCAGGTTTTATTCAAACAAAATGACATGTTAGCGAAAGATGGCTACCGAGTGATCGCAATTGCTAATGGTAGGGTTGAGACTAAGGATCATTATGAGGAGAAGGATATTAAAAATCTAAATTTTGAAGGAATCTGTGGGTTTATCGATCCAATTAGAGAGGGCGTTAAGGAAGCCATTGGACAAACTGTTAAATCTGGAATTAAGGTAGTTATGATTACAGGAGACCATCCCCTTACTGCATATTCAATTGCGAAGGAGTTAGATTTGGTAAAGGATTATAGTGAAGTAGCAACTGGTACAGATTTAGCTGAGCTTTCTTTAAAAACAGATGTTGAGTATGATAATTATATCAAAGCAAAAAAGGTGTTTTCTAGAGTGACACCTCTTGATAAGTTAAATATTATAAATTCTTATAAAAGACAAGGTGAATATGTAGCTGTAACTGGGGATGGTGTAAATGATGCACCAGCATTAAAGAGTGCTAACATTGGAATTTCCATGGGAAGTGGAACGGATGTAGCAAAGGAAGTTTCCTCTATGATTATAGTAGATGATAATTTTAAGTCGATAGCAGCAGGTATAAAGGAGGGAAGAAATGCCTATAGTAACATTAGAAAAATTAGTTATATGTTGCTTTCTTGTGGATTTGCTGAGGTTTTCTTCTTTATGCTTTCTATATTATTTAATTTGCCTATGCCTTTAGTGGCTATTCAATTATTATGGTTAAATATTGTAACAGATGGTTTGCAGGACTTGGCATTGTCCTTTGAAAAATCGGAAAGTGGTATTATGGAAGAGAAACCTCGGAATCCAAAAGAACCCTTGTTTGATAAAGATTTGTTTAGAGAAATACTAGTATCTGGTTTTGTAATTGGAATTATAGTATTTATGGTATGGCATTATCTCATTACACAAGTGGGAATGAATGAATATATAGCACGCGGATATGTAATGGCTTTAATGGTATTTATCCAGAATGTTCATGTGTTAAATTGTAGAAGTGAAATACAATCTGCCTTTAAAGTTTCTTTTAAGAATAATCCACTAGTTATTTTCATTATTATTATATCTATATTATTACAAATTGTGGTGATGGAAGTACCACTATTAAGTCAATTTTTACAAACGACTAGTATTCCTTTTATGGATCTAATTTACTTGCTTATTATTTCCTTTTCTATTTTATTGATTATGGAAGTTTATAAATATTTAAAGAGGAGTGAAAAATAATTCACTCTTTTATTTTTATAATCTGTAGATTTTTAACCATATGGGCAATATTGTAACTTTTCTTTTATGTGTTTTTAAGAAATAATGAAAATTTTTCTTGATTTTTTTACAAAAATGGTGTATAATAGTCAGCAATAAAAGAGGGGGAAGGTTTTATGAAAAGGAATACTTTAGTTGTTATTATTTTATTAAGTTTATCATCAATTCTAATTGGCTTAGGAATTGAATTTGAATCATCTGAAAAAAATATTATTGAAAATGAGCCTTATGGATATTTAGCATATAATACAGAACAGTATCGCTATTTGTCTGATATAGACTACATTAAGGAACAATCTAGTGTAGGTTGGGGTGCTATAACATTAGATCAAAATTTAGATACTAGTATAAATAATGGATTAATATCCTTAATTGTAGATGGAAAGAAAAAATCCTTCTTTAAAGGAATAAGTGCTCATGCTACTAGTACACTCGTATATGATTTATCAGGATATGATTATGATTACTTTTCTACTTATTATGGAGTAGATGCAGGTAGAGGATCTACAGGTAATGGAGTAAAATTTGCTATTTATACATCAAAAGATGGTGAAAGTTGGGATTTACATACTTTAGTATCACCACCAGTAAAAAAAGGAGATAGTGAAGCAGAATTCATTAAGATAGATATCAAAGGTGTAAAATACTTAAAACTATATGCAAATAGTAATGGAAGTAATACCGCAGATCATGCAGTATATGCAGATGCAAAGTTATTTAAAGATGGGTATGTAGAAGATACAAGTACAGTTGATTTTATCAAAACAGTGGAAGATTATGATAAAATTATAAAAGGTCAAAATCTATCGAATCAATTAAGTACAAATGAATTAACAATATTGCAAAGGGAATTTGTAAATAGTGTAGGGTATGACATATTACAATCATTTGTAAAATATAGTGATGACAATAAAGAAGCAATATTATGGTTAATGAATAATGTAGAAAATCTAAAATTATATATTATGGGTGGTAAACCAGATGGAAGTTATATTAATTCTATTAAGGTCTTATCAGAACTATATAAAGAATATAAACCAGACTTTGAAAACAAAGAAGTAACAAAATATGGGACAGTCTTAGGCGATTTATATAAGAAAATGGCAATAACTCTATCCCTAACACATTCAACAAGAGTGGCATTATGGATGCAACCAAGTGCGAAAGAAAATCAATCAGATGCTCTTAAACGTTATGCAATATACAAATATTTACATAAAAATGAAAAACTAAAAGCAAGTGATAATTTAGATTTTACATCATGGTTTGAAGATTTGAAAGTTGAAGAAATGCGTTTTATTATGAACAATGCTATCGATGATGAAGAAATTTTATGGCTTAATGCTTATGTTAAAACCAAGATAATGGAAGAACCAAAAAAGGCATGGCTAACACCTCATCCACATATGGCTTATGTATGGCCAAATTATTCAAATCCAGTTTACTATGATGAAAATAATAAAGATTATTTTAATGAGTTGTTTGCAGTAAAAGATGAAAAAATATCTGAAAATAAAATAGGATTATTTGATTTAAAGTATATGATACCAGGAGGTAAAAGTAATCCAACTTATGATATATCTATAACAAGAAGTACCACAGATAATAAATTATATAAGGTATGGATGAATTTTAGAAATAAATTTGGAACTGGAGCAGTTTGTGGAGGAATCTCAAAAAGTGGATCAAATATTCGTGCAACACATGGAATACCTGCAACAGTTATTGGTCAACCAGGCCATGCAGCACTTTTATTTTATTCGAAAGATGCAAATGGAAAAGGTTATTGGGGAATTGATAATGACGTAAGTGGTTGGACACTTTCAGAAAAAGGCGAAAGAATGTTATTAGGCTGGGGAAATGCCAGTTATACAAAAGGATCATACCAAGTAGTATATATGGTATTAGCACAAGAAGTATTAAATGATTATGAAACTTTTGAAAAAAGTAAGGAAATGACAATCCTAGGAAATTCTTACCAAGGAGATTTAGTAAAACAAGAGGAAGTTTACAGAAAAGCTTTAGAAATTCAACCACTAAATATTGATGCATGGTATGAATTAATTCAGGTTTATAATGAAAGTGAAAAGAAAACAGAAGAGGACTACTATAATTTAGCAGAAGAGTTATCTGAAAAGCTAAAATACTTTCCATTACCAATGTATCAACTATCTAATTTAATCAAATCAAAGTTAACGAGTATAGAGAATTCTTACCGATTTGCTTTAATGCAAGATAGAATATTAAAAGAAGCAAGTGTAGTACCAAATAATACAGCAGATAATTATTATGTCTATCAACCATCCATAACAAGACTAGAAGCAAATTACTTATTAGGTAAAGCAGATAATTCTATTGCCAAATTCTCATTTGATGGAGAGGATGCAGGAAAAATCGTATTAGCTAATCGTTTTGATGGAAATGGAATCCGTTGGGATTATAGTTTGGATGGTAAGGAAACATGGAAAGAGGTATCCTTTACTGCAGAAGAGGAACATAAATTACAATTAAGTGAAAAAGAACTAGATAGCATTACCGCTGAAAATGATATTTATGTACATATTGTAGGTGTTAACTATGATGAGAAAAATCTATACAAAATTGATATCAAGGAACAAGAAGCACCAACAAATATTTATAATAATGATTTAGAAAATAAAGTAATTGGTGCAACAGATACCATGGAATGGAGAATGGTAAATTCCAAGAAATCAAGGGCAGCTAATAATGATGGTTGGACCTCTTTTAAAGAGAAGGAACCAGACTTAACTGGAGATAAGACAGTAGAAGTAAGAGTAGGAAAAATGGAAGTTTATCTAGAAAGTAAATCTGTTACTTTAGATTATACAAAAGATGTTGTAGACAAAAAGAAGAAGTATGTACCAATTTCTCATTTATCAATAGAGAATGTATCAACAGAAGCAACTGGACAAGGAAGATATGCGAAGAATGCGATAGATGGAAATTATAATACCAATTGGCATTCAGCGTGGAATGGAAGTGATAATGATAAATATATCACTATCAAAGTGGATACTCCGATATACTTATCAGCACTTGATTATGTACCAGAAGGCGGAGGAAATGGAAAGATACTAGAAGGGCAAATACTAGGAAGCTTAGATGGAAAAAATTATCAAGAAATAGGAAAAGTTACATGGAAAAATGATGAAACAGTAAAAGCTATTACTTTCGATAATCCTATGAAATTACAATATGTTAAAATAGTGGGAACAAAAACATCATCAGCAGGTGGAGGATCTTTCATGGCTGCTAGAATGTTCAATTTATATGAAGATGCAACAAAAAGAGTAATTCCGACTGCAGAAATTAAATATAGTACTACATCTGTAACAGATAAAGGGGTAGTGGCAACATTAGTTAATCCAAGTTCCGAAATAACAATTGTGAATAATAATGGTAGTAATACCTATACCTTTAAGGAAAATGGTTCCTTTACCTTTGAATTTGTTGATAAAGAGGGAAATAAAGGTGAAGCAACAGCAACAGTTAACTGGATTAAGAATGGTAACAATGCCTCGGATGATAAACCAAGTACAGGAGATAATAATGCTTCAGGAGATAAACCAAGTACAGGGGACAATAATGCTTCAGGAGATAAACCAAGTATAGGAGATAATAATGCCTCAGAAAATAAACCTAGTATAGGGGATAATACATCAAATAATATACCTGATATTAATCATTCCTTTAATAACTCCAATATAGGAAATAGTAATAATAGAAATGAAAGTATAGAAACTCCAACGATAGTAGAAGTTCCAAATACAACATCTGATCAATCGATTCATAATTATATTATTGGCTCTTTATTTCTATCTTTAGGATTTGTTATAATACATTTGAATTTAAAGGGGATTAGTATTAGAGACAAAATAAAATGCCTTATGACTAAATAATTTAAACCGTAATTTATATTTATTGAATATGAAAGTGGAGTAATAAAACTCCACTTTTAAATGGAAAACATCAGTTTTCCATTTAAAACCACCAGCTGAGCTGGTGAGAATAGTAAAGGGCTCCGCCCACCAGGAAACATATAAATCTCCTTCTGTTATAATATAAATGATTTGCCGATCAAATATAAAAAAACAGGAGGAGATTTATATGTTAAAAGTGAAAACGAAGCCTAGAGACATAGACGAGAGCCAATTGTCCTATACTAAATACAATTGTTTGTACCATATAGTTTTTATCCCAAAATTTAGGAGAAAAGCAATATATGGAAAATTAAGAAGGGACATTGGGATATACCTAAGACGATTATGTGAATATAAAGAGGTGGAGATAATAGAAGCACATGCATGCATTGATCATATACATATGCTAGTAAAAATACCACCTAAGCTAAGTGTATCACAATTTATGGGATACTTGAAAGGTAAAAGTGCCTTAATGATATTTGAGAATCATGCCAATCTAAAGTATAAATACGGACAAAGAACATTTTGGGCACGAGGATACTATGCAAGTACAGTGGGACTAAATAAAAATACAATAAAGAAATATATACGAGAGCAAGAAACAGAAGATAGAATACAAGATAGTAGGAGTGTTAAGGAATATGAAGACCCTTTTAAGGGTTAGTTAGAGTGACAAAGGAGATTGGCAAATCAAAAAGCTCCCATGTTGGGAGCTGCCAGTAATAGGCCTATAAGGCCGAAGTCAAAAGCCACTAGTTGAACTAGTGGCTTTTTATTTGCTGATATATATGTATAATATTCTTAGAAGGTGATTGAAATTTGAATTATAACTTGGAATATAAATGGTTATCGAAGCACTAAAAAACTAACAGTTTCAAGGGGGTTGATAAAAAATACCAATCCTGATATTATTTGTTTACAAGAAATAAAGATGAATGATAAAATTTTAAATGAATATGAATATTTTTGTTATTATAATTTTGCAAATAAAAAAGGTTATAGCGGAGTAATGATATTTACTAGGGAAAAGCCATTAAATGTTCAATATCAAATAGGATTAGATAGATTTGATAAAGAAGGAAGATTTATCTTGCTAGAATATGATAAATTTATTTTGATTAATATTTATATTCCCCTCGGTTTTGTTGATAGTTTTAGATGTTTGGTTCATGATGATAATATCTATTCCATGTGGACCAATGGATTTCATGCCAGAGAGAGAAATATGGGGTGGAGAATTGATTATATATTTACATCACAGAGTTTGGAAAAGGGGATCAAAGATGTAAAGTATTTAAAAGGGCAATTGGGTTCTGATCATTGTCCTTATATAATGGATATAGAGATTCCAGGAGTGAAGAATTGTTGTGAGAATGAATAAAATAATCATTATAAAATTTTTTTAAAGGAATTGGTAGTTTTTAGGAGGTTGATTTTATGAATATAATTAAATTTGATTTAGAAAGACTTAAACATCAAAATACAGGATTTGCTTATTATTTATTAGGTAGAAGTTACGATTTAGAAGAAAATGGTGCAGAACAAGATTATAATAAGGCTTTATATTATTACCAAAAAGGATTTGATATAGATTATCCGTTATGCACATACTCTTTAGGAATATCTTATGAGTTGGGTTTGGGAGAAGTATTGGAAGTTGATAAATATAAAGGGGAAAAACTTCTAACTGATGCTTATCTTAAAATTACTGAATTAATTAATAACCCTAATACTTCTGAAACAGAAAGGGTTTATGCTAAATTTGTAACAGGTGCATATTATTATTTCGGAATTGGTGAAGTGGAAAAGGATTATAGTAAAGCATTTGAAATTATTAAAGAATGTGCCAACAAGGGCCATATTGCTGCAATATATGATTTAGGTGCTAACTTTTATTTTAATGGCAATGGTACAGATGTTAATTATGAGTTGGCAGATTATTACCTAAATATTGCCAGAGAAAACGGATTAAAAAGAGCTGTAGATTTATATGATTCAAGAAGTCAAAAGAAAAAGAGCAATTTTAAATAATGCTCTTATTTTAATTTTACACATTAGCTTCTTTTATTTTGAATAAATACTTCTAATTTTTCAATGATAAAATACATTAGATATGAAATAATTCCCAAGATAACAACACTAGTAATAACAAGATCTATATTAAACACTTGTGATCCATACATTATCAAATAGCCTAATCCACTTTTAGAGACTAAAAGTTCTCCCATAATTACTCCGATCTAAGACATATAGGGAGAACTTATAAATAAAGGCTTTTTTGTTTAAGAACTTGCAAGTATTGGAGGAATTAGATGGGAAAAGCTAATTGTCCGTTTTGTAATAGTCAAAATACATTTAATATTGCCTATGGTTATTTAGGGGAAAAGAAAACGAAAAAGAATTATATTAACCAAGAGGATATTGGATTAAATGAATCTTATCGTAAGAGGTTTGAAAAGTATGATTTTGATGGTGAAAAATTAATGAGCCATTTACCTAATCGTTATTGTAAGACATGCAAGAATACTTTTCAGTCTAGAAAAGTTATGTACACAGTTGATATATCAAGCATTAACTTTATCATTTGTATGAACAATAACTATTATAGATATATTCTTGATTTTAGTGATAAAGAAAATCCAAAATATTCTTTGAGAATCAATTGGATATCTATTAAAAATAATGAATTTCTTACAATTGATAACAAAAATAAAATTCTTTCTAGTTTTAAGAACTACAAGCCTAATATTTGGAATGGTCATTATGGTAAAAGTTATGATTATGACAAATACTATTGGATATTAAAATGTACCTATTACAATGGAGTTGATTATGTAAAAAGTGGTAATGATAAAGTGCCTGACAATTGGAGGCATTTTATAAAACCATTTAAAGAAATATTTGAGAGTAATATCTTTGATTTAAAGTCCTAAGAAATTAGGATTTTTTTCATGTTTAAAAATAAAAGAAAGGGTGATTATAATGGCTGTATTTAAAGTTGAAAAAACTAAGAATTTTACAATTATGAGTAATCACCATCTACAAAATAAAAATCTAAGTTTAAAAGCTAAAGGACTTCTTTCTTATATGTTATCTTTGCCAGATGATTGGGACTATTCACTTGCAGGACTTGTTGCTAATTCTAAAGAAAGTAAAACATCAATTAGAAATACTCTAAATGAATTAAAAGAAAATCATTATCTATCTATAACTAAGTTATATCCTAATCAAACGGAAAGTAAGAAAATCGAATATATTTATAATATCTATGAAGAACCACAAATAGAACCAGATATACAAAAGCAAGATACCGAAAACCAATACCTTGATTTTCAATATATTGAAAATGATATACAACTAAATACTAATAAACAAAGTATTAAAGAACAAACAGATAAAATAGATAAAACCAAAAATAAAATTTTTGAAGATAATCATAATTTTCTAACTATTGATTTAATAGATAGAAAATATATTACAAAAGATGATACTGATATTTATAATTATGACAAGTTATTTGAAAACCTATTAAATGAGTACGAAACAAAGGATTTGTTGATGATTTTGCACTATATTATACCAAGAGTACTAGATCGTTATTTTATTGATGAGAATGACGAAAAAATAGAAAATAAGTTTGGATATTTAAAGAATTCCATTTTAAATAATATAGCTAGACTAAAAAATAATGAACTTGAATGGGATGAAGAATTAGGTTGGTTTAAAGATGTTGAGGAAGATATTGAGCATGAAATGTGGTAATACCTATATTAAATTAGTAGGAAAAATGATATAATTAAATTGCTTGATGAGGTGTTTTATGGTTATAAAAGAAATACAAATTAAAGAATATTTAACAAAGTCAAATCTTCCAGCAAGTGATTATGTTATCAATCCCTATGTTGGATGTCCACATGGTTGCAAATATTGTTATGCATCATTCATGAAAAGATTTACTGGACATATAGAAGATTGGGGAACTTTTGTAGATATTAAAAAAAGTGAAAAGAAAATTACTTTAAATAAAATAAGTAAAAAAACTGTATTTCTATCTTCTGTAACAGATTGTTATAATCCATTAGAAGAAAAATATAGATTGACTAGAAATATTTTAGAACAGTTAGTTGATTCAGATTGTTATTTGTCTATTTCTACAAAATCAAAGCTAATACTAAGAGATATCGATTTATTAAAACAAATTAGAAATTTAACCGTAAGCATGTCAATTAATACACTTGATGAAAATTTTAGAAAAGATATGGATAATGCAAGTACAATAAGAGAAAGGTTAAATACTTTAAAAGAATTGCATGATAATGGTATTAAAACTGTTTTATTTATGTCACCTATATTTCCCTTTATTACTGAATGGAAAGAAATAATAGAAGAATCTAAAAATTATATTGATGAATATTGGTTTGAAAATCTTAATTTGAGAGGACAATATAAAACTTATATAATGAATTACATTAAAGAAAAATATCCTAAGTATTACGATAATTATATTGCTATTTATCTAAAAAATGATAAAAAATATTGGGACAATTTAGCAAATGAAATCAATGGTTATTGTGATAAAAATGGCATAAATTACATTAATTATTTTTATCATGAAGAGCTGGTAAAAAACAAGAAAGAAATGCAAAACTCATAAATTGTAAGATTTATTAAGAATGGAGGAAAATTATGAATCAAGATTTAATAAAGTTTTTAATTGAAGCTAAAAAGCAAACTTATGCAAATGAAAACGTAAAAAAGAGTGTATCTACAATAATGGGATCACATGACTATGAATATAGTTCTGAGAACATGACTTATCATGATACCTATTTTGGTGGTACAAAATTTATGGGAGAAGAAGTTGTTTATTTAGATGATACTACTCCAATTTGGGGTATGAACTATTATGGGGTTACTTTGGATGAATCATTAAGTGAAGAAGCAATGGACAAAGCACTTAGACCTGCACTTATGCAAGTTGGAAAGGATGATATAATTCCTGTAAGAGGTCCCAAAGAATATATCAATGGAGAATATAAATATACATTTAATGTTTTAGGAGATATTGATTATTTTGAAGGTGAAGAAACTATTTATAAAAATGATGTAAAAATTTATTGTTTAAAATGCCATGGTGGAATAATAAAGAGGTAAAATATTTGATTGAAATATAACAAAAGGAAGGAGGATTTTTGTAAATGCAAATAGACAAACTAAAAGATTTAATTTTATATCAAAGTGAAAATACAAATAAATCTATTGAGGTACTTTATGATAATGAAGATTTTTGGTTAACACAAAAGACTATGGGAGAGCTTTTTAATGTGGTGGAAAATAATATTACTTATCACTTACAAAACATTTTTAAAAGTGGTGAATTAAATAAAGATTCAGTTACTCAAAAAATTAGAGTAACTGCCTCGGATGGTAAGAATTATAACACTTCCTTCTATAGTTTGGATGCAATTATAGCTGTTGGTTATCGTGTTAATTCAAAAGAAGCTACTGATTTTAGAATATGGGCTACAAATACTTTAAAAGAATATATAAAAAAAGGTTTTGTTTTAAATACTGAGTTATTAAAAAATGGTCCAAAATTTGGTAAGGATTATTTTGATGAATTATTAGTTAAGATTAAGGAAATTAGAGCTAGTGAAAGAAGATTTTATCAAAAGATTACCGATATTTATAAAGAATGCAGTTATGATTATGACAAAAATAGTGAAACAACAAAAGAGTTCTATAAAAATGTGCAAAATAAATTACACTTCGCTATCACAGGAATGACAGCACCAGAGATTATATATAATAGAGTTGATTCAAAAAAAGATTATATGGGACTTCAAACTTGGAAGAATGCGCCTGATGGTAAAATACTTGAAACAGATGTAGTTATTGCTAAAAACTATTTATCAGAAGAAGAAATAAAAGAACTTAATAATTTAGTGTCTATGTATTTAGATTTTGCTGAAAGACAGGTTAAATTAGGTCATATCATTTCCATGCAAGAATGGAAAGAAAAATTAGAAATGTTTTTGAATTTAAACGAATATAACATTTTGAAAGATAATGGTAAAATTAAAAGAGAAATAGCAGATAAACTAGCACTAGATGAATATGAAAAATATCGTGTAGTACAAGATCAAAAATATATATCTGATTTTGATGAATTAGTATTAGAAACTAAAAATATTGATTCACAAGAATAATGTTCCCTTCTACATACAAAAATACTGTAAATGTATGTAGAAAGGCTAACTATTAAAAGTCAATAGTTTTCTTTCAAAAATTAAAATTGGAAAAGAACCCATGCCAAAAAGATTT
>CAJTUT010000019.1 GCA_910579455.1 uncultured Bacilli bacterium | reverse complement strand
CCCCCCCCCGGAGTGATTTGTCAATAAAAAAAGCACATTAACTGGCTTTTTAATAGTTTCTTTCTTTTAAAAATGGTGGAAGATCAAACTCCTCTTCTGCATCATCCGACTCATCTGAGGTATCTATAGTATTTAAAATCTCATCTGGCTGATAACTAACTTCTGGTTCTATCCTTGTTCTTCTAGTTGGTGTTTGAGAAACATTACTATAAACTGGCTTTTCTTCCTCTATTATTATTGGTTCTTTTTCAAATCCCGTTGCTATTACTGTAACGATCACTTCATCAGATAAATTTTCATTGATCACAGAACCAAATATCGTATTAATATCGGTATTCGCGGCTGACCTAACTACCTCCGCTGCTTGTTCTGCTTCAAATAACGTTAGATTAACTCCACCCGTAATATTTACAATTGCATCCGTTGCCCCTTCTATCGAGGTTTCAAGAAGTGGAGAGGAAACGGCCTGTTTTGCTGCTTCCATTGCTCTATCTTCTCCCATACCAATACCAATACCAATAATTGCTCTTCCTGAGTTTTGCATAACTGCCTTTACATCGGCAAAGTCTAGGTTAACAAGACCAACTACAGCAATTAAATCTGAAATAGACTGTACACCTCTACGTAGAACATTGTCAACTTCTTTAAATGCCTCTAACATTGGAGTTGTTTTATCTATGATTTCTCTTAAACGATCGTTTGGAATTACAATTAACGTATCTACATGATTCTTTAATGCTTCTAAACCTTCTAGTGCATTTTGCATTCTTTTTTTACCCTCAAATGAAAATGGTTTAGTAACAATTGCCACTGTAAGGGCACCTAATGCCTGAGCGATCTCTGCAACAATAGGGGCTGCACCTGTTCCAGTTCCTCCGCCCATTCCACAGGTAATAAATACCATATCAGCACCTGTTAATGCTTCTTCAATTTCTTTCTTACTTTCTAGTGCTGCCTCTTTTCCAATATCTGGTCTTGCTCCTGCACCTAATCCATCTGTAAGAGTTCCTCCAATTTGAATCTTAACATCTGCTTTAGAACTATTTAACACCTGTAAATCAGTATTCGCTGCTATAAACTCTACTCCTTTTACACCAGACTCCACCATTCTATTAATGGCGTTTCCGCCACCACCACCAAGACCTATTACTTTAATCTTAGCTAATTGATCCATTTCTAATCCGCCTAACATATAACCTTATCCTCCTCAATTTTCAAAAAAACGGCCAAATACTTTATTAATAATATTGTCACTACTTCCTTTTGTTTCTTTTACTGAAATTAAATTATCAATATCACTATCATTCAGCATTGTTATGCTTTTTCCTCTTAACGCCAGTTTAGAATCTTCATATTTCACCAATCCTAGTACACTGCTATATTTATTATTTCTTACACCCATGGTAGTAATATTACAAACTCTTGCCTTAATTCCTAATTGATCTTCTGTTAAATATTGAAATCCAGCTAGTTCGCTTATTCCACCTGTTATAATTATATAACGTATTTCTCTTTTTGTTAAGTTTTTTAATTCATTTTTTACTTTTTTTAATATGTCTATTAGTCTAGCTTCGACTATTTTCGATAAATCTAACTGATTGATCTGCAAAATTTTTTCCTCTTTTGTTTTTACCTCTACTGTTTCATTACTATCCGCATAAGATGATAATGCAACTACAAAACTTTCCTTTAATTTCCTAGAATCCCCTCTTTTTAAAGAATAAATATAAGAAATATCATGATCTACATTTCTGCTTCCAAAGTTTAGTATTTTATTTTTGATCATAATTCCTTTATTAAAAACAGAAATATTAGTAATTTCTTCCCCAATATTTACAATCGCACCTACGGTTTTATCTAAATTTTTATTCCTGACCTCATAATAATCACCTGTGGAGGTATAGGCAATATCTACTACTTCAACACCACTTAGCTTTAATACCTCTAGTACCTTATAAATAATACTCTTAGGAGATACAGAAATTAATACTTTAGCTTCTAATAACTCTCCTACATAGCCTTTTGGATCTTTGATATATTCCTCATCATCTACCTTAAAACTAATTGGCATAGCCGTTATTAATTCTTCATCTTCACCAATCTGCCCAACCAGGGCATCTTTTAAAACATTACTAATATCTTCTCCTTTTATTTCATGATAATCTAATACTTTAGTAGAGCCAACTACAATGTCCATTCTACATTGATTGGTAGGAACACAAGCAATAGCCTTTGTAATTTTAAATCCTAACATTTCATCTAGCTTCCTGAATGCTTTTCTAGTAGAGCTTACTGCTTTCTTGGTATCTACTACAATTCCTTTTTTTATCCCTTCAGATGGAAAGTCAATACTAGCGATTACATGAAATTTATGATTCGTTTTATTACAAACTAATATTTTAATACTATTAGTACCTAGTTCCACACTAGTATAATAATGATTCATATTATCATACTCCCATCCTAATATCACTATTATACTATAATTTTTTCTTTTCTCCAAGGATTTTCACTATTTTTTAACTACATCTCATATAAAAAAAATAATGGATTTTTATTCCATTACCTTAAAATGATTTCCACTATCTAAATATAAAATACCCTTTCTTCCCTCCAACTGTTTTAAAACATTATTATAATAATTAATCATTTTAAACTTTGTTAAGGTAAGATAAACGCTATTCCCATCATTCATATATAATAAGAATCTGTCTTTATCAAATTCATTAGGTACATAAGTAATCTCTGAAATTTTACCGAGTATAGATGATTCAATTTTAGAAATATTTTTTTTAAATGAATGATATTTGGTATTTGGAATTTTATTCATAAGACGTGGAATTCTAAATAAACTAATTTCATTCGTATAAACAACTTCCTTCTGATTATCCAATACTACTTTTTGATCAATTTCTGAAATAAACAATGGATTATTCTCTACTACTTCTATAGTCATCGTATGATAAAATCCCTTTTTGATATTTACTTTTTTAATATATGGACTTTTTTGTAATTTCTTTTTAATCTTTCCTGTAGTAGTATAGTAAAAACTAGGGTAATCTTCTAAATTGGCAAGATATAAAATATAATCATCCTTTAAGTAATTAGTTCCTTTTATAGTAATGTTTTTAATACGGGTATTTAAATATAATTCCATAGCCAAAACAATCCCTCCTAGTACTAATATCACTAGAAGTAGACGAAATACTTTTAGTTTTTTTCTTTTGACCATTTTTTTTTCCATATTTACTCCCAATTTACAAATTCTTGTTCTACTTTTAACAATATATCATATTTTTCTTTTACTTGATTTTTTACATAACAGATTAGTTCCATAATATCTTTACTAGTAGCATTTCCAACATTGATTATAAAGTTGGCGTGTTGGTCACTAACCATGGCTCCCCCAATTTTAAATCCTTTCAATCCTAAATTTTCAATTATCTCTCCAGCATACATTCCTTCTGGGTTTCTAAAAACACTGCCCGCACTAGGATAATTTAATGGTTGAGACTCCAGCCTTCTTTTTAATCTTGATTTCATCAAATCTTCTATTGCATTTCTGCTTCCCTTTTCTAATCTAATATTAGCTTCTAAACATACAAAATCAGGGTGTGTTTTAAAAAATGAAGTTCGATAGTGAAAATTCAGCTCTTTATTTTCTAATTCTATAATTCTATAATCTGGGGTTAACACCTTAACACTTCTTACAATATATCCCATATCTTTTTTATAGGCACCAGCATTCATAAAAACTGCTCCACCTACAGTACCTGGAATTCCTGATGCAAATTCCAAGCCAGTTAATGAATTTCTTGCAGCTATTCTTGATAATTTAATTAAGGAAAATCCTGCTCCTACTCTTATTTTATTATAGATGATTTCTAATTGATTTAATTCTGTTAACTTGATTAAGATTCCTTTATACTCTCGATCGCTAAATAATAAATTAGAACCATTTCCTAGGATTTTATATTCTATGTTTTTATTTCTAATTAACTTTAATAAGCAAACTAATTTTTCTATATCTTTTGGGTACACAATACAACTAGCAGTTCCTCCCGTTTTATAAGTAGTATATTTACTTAAAACGATATTCTCTTCTATTTTTCCTATCCCTAGCTGTTTTATTTGTTCTATTACTTCCTTCATCGTCTATCTTCCTTAATTACTTTTTTAATTTCCTCATAAAATCTAGTTGCAGAATCTTTTACTCCTAATTTTAGGGCATTTCTTTTCATTTTATCATAGACCTCTCGATTCATTAAAATCTCATCAATAGCAGAAATCACGATATTCATAGAAAAATCCTCTTCGTTAATTAATTTCGTAGCCCCATTCTCTTCTAACTCCTTTGCATTTAAATACTGGTGATTTGCAGTAACATAAGGAGATGGTACTAAAATAGAAGGAAGACCTATGGCAGTAATTTCAGAAATAGTAGAAGCTCCTGCCCTTGATATGATTAAATCGGTCTTTTTTAATAGTTGAATAAAATTTTCCAGAAATGGTACCACCGCAACATTTTTTGGTAGATTCATCGATTTAAAACTGTCATAATAATTTTCTCCTGTAATAATGATCACTTGATAATCCTTGATGTTAAAGGCTGGTATTAATTCCTTTATTTTTTTTGTCATAGTAGTAGAACCAAGGGATCCCATAACAATCATTACTAATTTTTTATTTTCCATCAAGCCAAAATCTTTTTTATTTGCCACCTTAGTAGAAATAATCTCCTCACTTCTAGGATTTCCTGTATATACTGTTTTTTCTTTATCAAAATAAGAAAGGGTATTGGGTAGAGAAACGCAAACTCTATCTGCGTACTTAGCGATCAACTTATTGGATACACCAGGAACTGAATTTTGCTCATGAATCATTGTTTTATATTTTAGTTTATGAGCGGCAATCATAACGGGTGCCGTAATATAACCTCCTACTCCAATTACAATATCAGGATTAAACTCTTTTATTATTTTTTTTGCCCTTTTAACTGCTTTTTTATACTTAATAAAAATGGGTATGTTTTTGAAAATATTTTTTCTACTAATTCCTTCCATTTCTATTCCTTCATAAGGAATTCCTAGTTTAGGTATTAGGTCTTTTTCCATTCTATCTGTTGTTCCAATATATAAAATTCTGCTCAGACTATCCTTTTCTTTAATTTTATTAATAATCGCTAAAGCGGGAAAAACATGTCCTCCTGTTCCCCCAGCACAAATAATTGCTTTCATTCTTTTTCACATCCTTAGTTATTATATCATAATTTTATGCCTCACTTAAGAAAAAAAGAAGATTCTTTCTGGGAATCCTTTTATTTTAATTCTTGATCACTTTGGATGGCTTCCACTTTGATTTTACCATGGAAATGTTTCCCCATATCTGCTTGGGTTGTATTACTCCCCTTTAACCATAATTTAAGGGAAAATGAAATAGACTCATTTGGTTCAATTGTATCCTCCTTTAAAACTCCTGATCGGTCTACTAAATCTTCGATGATAGGAGTAGTATTCCCCTCCTCAAAAGCATATCTAAGATGTAGCCAATCTAGTTTATTATCGCTACACCCATCTTGAAGATAATACTCATCATCATCAACAATAGAAAGTCTGTAATTAGCCGCTGTAGTTCCCGTATTTTCTAGCATAAATGTATACGCTATCTGTTTCATACCTTCACTATCGCTAAGAGGAATTGCATTCTTCACTGATATTTGATTACTTTCTTTATTTAAATTTAAAACTAAAGTTCCAGTTTTTAATACATTTTCTTTTTTTCCGTATTCTGTACGACTCCATAGTGCATATCCGACTGTTGCTACACATATAAAAATACTTAATATTAAAACAACTAATCCTAATTTATTTTCCCTTTTATTCATTTCTAATTTTTCCATAAACACACATCCTATTATTTATAAATTATATCTAATTTTAATCTATTTGTAAATACTATAATTAAGATCCTATTGCAATTTCTACACCTTCATCTACCACATTGATGATACCATGATAATGAAGCTTCGCTCCAGTTGGTAACGTATTGTTATTTACAATCCAAAATCTCATAGTATACTCTTCTATTTTTTTGGCCTTAATAATTCTAGTTAGTACCTTACCATCAATCAAATCACTTAAAGTATAAATCTTGTTTTTTTCATTTTCCTTATGAATGGAGAATCGGATAATATTAGTTGGAATTTGATACTCTGAGCATCCATCTTTTAATGTTAATTCTTTATTATTTTTTATATTAATAGAATATTGAATACTGCTATTTGTATTATTTTTAATACTAAATTTATAGGCCTTGGAAGATAAACCTACAGAATCTGTAACTGGTGTTACTTTTAGTAAATTAACCTCCCCTCCACTTTCTTCATGAAAAGTAATATCTAGTGCAGCTGTATTATAGTCTACATGAGACATATCTTTAAATTTATAATATATATATCTAGTAGTAAGGATGGCAAATAATAAAATAATAGTAATGACTACCATTTCTTTTTTTCTATATTTTATAATTCCTCTCATAACGAAACACCTCTTCATAAGATTTTTACTATTTATCTTTAAATCTATGTTTAGTATATCATAAACACTAAAAAAAAACTATTAAAAATCAAATAATATCATTTTTGTGATAAAATAAATTCGGGTGATAGATATGCCAAATTATACAAGTCATATTATTATGGCAGAGGACTTTTTTATTCAATTGCCTCAGCATATAAAATTAGATATTTCATATCAAGATATTGGCATTGCTTCTATTGGGCAAGATTTCACTTTTTCAGATAGTAGATTATTTGATAAAACTCATACAGAAAGGGTTCAGGATTTCTTTTTAAATTTAACTGCTTATATTAAAAAACATAGACTATATGAAAATCCAAAAGCAATGGCCTATCTCTATGGTCATATTGCCCATTTTTCATTAGATTCTACCCTTCATCCATTTATTTATTCAAGAGAAAATGCTACCCATAAGGTCACCTTTTTTCCCCTTCATACTACTATTGAATACTTTATTGATGATTACCTATTTCAATCCTCTTCAAAAAAAGACTCTATCAATCAAATCTTGTTGGAGGGAAATATTTTGGACAAAATGACCACTCAAATGATAGATGAAATATATCAAATTACCTATCAGCACGGAAACATTTCTCATATCTATAAACAAACTTTGTGGGCTTTAAGACTTTTAGACAAGATAGCTAATATCAAACTAGGGAATCAAAGACTGATTACTAAAGTATTAAATTATAAAACCTACTTTGAAAAAAATCATATTTCTAAAGACTTTCTTCTCAACTCAACTCATCAGGAATGGCGGAGTCCCTTTTCTGGAGAAAAGAGTACGGAAAACTTTGACGATTTATATTCTAAATCCATTGTTAAATCATTAGAATTAACTGAGGAAGTACATCACTTTTTATATGGAAATGCCACACTACAAAAGGTAAAAAAAGCATTTCCTAACACATCTTATGATACGGGAATTGACTGTTCTTTTGGAAAAAAATTTATTTATACTAATCATAAAAAATATAACAAATAAATCCAGCTATTTGTTATATTTTTAGTTATGCCTATATTTATTGAACTTTTTTAGATCTCGAGTTCTAATACATTTAATACCATCTAACATTTTATTTGATGCCTCTTTTATTACATCATATACTCTAATTTAATCAATTAAAATTTTTTAGGTCTGTAATGAGGTTTGACTCTTATAGAAATATTTAAATATCTATGGTCCATCAATATAATTTATCATAATACGATTAATTCGTATATATCTTTACAATTTGCTCTACTACCTTAATACCATCCATAGCAGAGGTTGTAATTCCTCCCGCATAACCAGAGCCCTCTCCGCATGGATAAATTCCTTTTACATTGGTATTTAAGTTTTTATCACGTACTATTCTAATAGGCGAAGATGTTCTACTCTCAACTGCTGCTAAAATTGCATCACCTCGATTAAAATTATCAATCTTACAAGCAAATGATTCGATTGCCTCTTTGATTGAATCACTAATTTCCTTTGGAAATAATTCGTTTAAATTTGCATAGGAATATCTCCCTTTAAAAACAGGTTTAATACTCCCTAATCCTCTCGTGATCTGGTTCTTTTTATAATCTTGATATAACTGAATCGGTATCATTCCGTTCCCTAGTTTATAAGCCTTTTCTTCCAATTTTTGTTGATAACTTATTCCATCTAGGGGGTGAGGTCCAAAGTCACGTTCTGATACTGTGACTACAATAGCACTATTAGCATTTATACTATCTCTTTTATAATTACTCATTCCATTTACTACTAATCGATTTTCTTCGGATGAGGCATTTACTACATAACCTCCTGGGCACATGCAAAAGGTATAAACTCCTCTATTATGGGATGATTGACAGACCAATTTATAACTCGCTTTTTCTAAACAGGAACTGCTCCCATACTGAACTGTATCAATCATTTTTTGAGGATGTTGAATTCTGATTCCTACAGCAAACGGTTTAGAGGTCATGTTTAGTCCTTTCTGATGAAGCATCTGAAAAGTATCTCTGGCACTATGACCTATAGCTAAGACTAAAATTTCACACGGTAGTTTATATTTATGATTTATTTCAATTTCTTTTATTCGATTATTCTCTATTACTAAATTCGTAAGACAGTTTTGATATCTAATCTCTCCTCCCATTTTTATAATCTTATTTCTGATATTTACGATAACCTTTCTTAAAATATCGGTTCCAATATGAGGATGATTATCATATAAAATTTCCTTGGGTGCTCCATGTTCTACAAAGATTTCTAATACCTTCTTTTTTCTAAAAAAAGAATCTTTGACTAAAGTATTGAGCTTTCCATCTGAGAATGTTCCAGCCCCTCCTTCTCCAAATTGAACATTCGATTCTTGATTTAGAATTCCTTGTTCAAAAAAAGTGTTGACTGTTTTCACTCTATCTTCTATTTTTTCACCACGTTCTATTAAAAGTGGGAAATATCCTTCTTCTGCTAATAAATAAGTACAAAATAACCCAGCTGGTCCGCTTCCCACTATAATAGGACGTGTTTTTAATTTTTCTGTTCCACACTTTGGTAATTGATAAGCTTCTCTAGGAGATTTAAAGATATCTTTAGAAAATCGTTTTTTTAAAACTTGGTTTTCATTCTTTATAGAAATATCTACTTCATAAACATATAAAACATTATTTTTATCCCTGGCATCTATCGATCTCTTATTGATCGAAATTTTCTCAATTCTACCAGGACGAATTTTTAACTTAGAGGCTGTTTTTTTCTTTAATTCTTCTTCACTATTTCTGTTTACCAAAACTTTAACTTGTCTGATTCTAATCACTAAATGATACTCCTTTTCCAGCTAGCATTCCACTAATCCAAGCAAACGTTAAATTATATCCCCCACAAAAACCATCTACATCTAATAATTCTCCCGTCAGATACAATCCTCTTTCTTCTTTGGACTCCATGGTTAATGGATTAATCTCTGTAAGGGGAATTCCTCCACTACATACCTGAGCACGTTCAAAAGAATTAAAACCAGTAATAGGAAGTTCAAATAGTTTTACATTCTGGTATAAAGATTTTTTTTGTGATGTTTCTAATCTATCCCATGTTGTATTTGGATCAATATGAGACCTTTTTAGAATGACTGTCACTAGCTTTTGATTTAACATTCCTTCTAAAATCTGAGTCATATTTTGATTCACTAAAAGTTTTATTCTTTCATCAAAATAGGCAATAAATTCTTTATAGTTTTCCATTTGAATCGATGGTAAAAAATCGATTCTCACCACTTCTGATTTATTATCATTTAAACCACGACATGCTAAACTACTAATATTAAAGGTACATATTCCACTAATTCCATAATCAGTTAATTGAATTTCTCCCTCCTCTTCTTGTACTAAGACATTATCTTCTAATAAGGATAGTTTGACATCACTTCTAACTCCATCCCAAATAGGCAAATAATCCTCTTCTGCTCGTAACTGAACTAAGGCTGGTACTACATCTATAATAGAATGCCCAAAACTTTCAGCAATTTCATACCCTATTCCATCGGATCCCGTTCTAGGAGCTGCTTTTGATCCTGTAGAAATCACTACCTTATCCGCCTCTATTTTTCCATTATTTGTATCAATTACAAACTTTTTTTTCACTTTCATTACCTCTTGTACTAAGACATTACACTTTATTTTAATTCCTAAAAGCATAGCTTTTATAAGAAGTGCATTTTTAATACTAGATGCTTGGTTAGAATTTGGATAATAGTATCCGTTTTTTATTTTAGGGATAATTCCTAATCGATTAAAAAATGCAAGAATTTCTGTTTGGCTATTCTGATTTAATATTTCGCTTAAAATTTCCTTATTATTAGAATTATAATATTTTAAATCTTGATTTTCATTATAATAATTGCACTTTCCATTCCCTGTTACTAAAATTTTTTTTGCACAGCTTTCATTTCTTTCTAATATAATGACCTCATTATCTTTGGTTTTAGCATAAATAGCCGCTACTAAACCAGAGGCCCCTCCACCGACAATTACGATACGTTTCATCCTTTCACCTCGTTCAAATTATATCATGCAATATCTCTTATCTTCAAGTTACATATAAAAACTCTCAATTTTTTTGAGAGTTATGTCTATTTGACAGATTTAATTATTTTTTAATATATACTTTATTTTCTCCTTTTTTTATAGTATTAACTGATTGAATTTTATGATATTTTGTATATTTATTTTGATAAGCATTTTGGAAGATTCTAACATAATTTCTTGAACTTGAAATACTTCTCCACTTAAGCCAGCCATTATAGCAACCAGCATATTCTTCTGCATTAAATTCATCAAAATGAGAGGCAATTTCCTGATATTCTAAAAAAGCACATACTACGTTTACATAATCATTATGTTGTACTAAATTTTTAGCTTTCTTATAACTAATACCATAAGCCTGTGCAAATGGTCTTACACGATAATAATCGTTTTGTTGAGTAAGGCCTAAGTCACTGGTATTAGAACTTTTGTTATAGGTTCTGGAACCACTTGATCCAAACCCTCCCCTAGTTTCTGTATCAATAATGGCAAAGCTAAAGTCTGGAGGTGTTAGCTTCCACGCTAATGACTGTTCATAAATAAATCTCTGTAGAGGAGCTGATAACTTACAATCCTTATATAATTTATCACTATTAGTTAACCCCAAACTTTCTAACTCCTCTTGTCGTTTTAAGATAGAATCAATCGTTTTACATTTACGGAAATCATTTAAAACTTCATTCTTTTTATCTTCCTCTATGTCTTTGTTTTCATTCATTTCTAACATCGCATCTAATTCGGACTCGTTTTCATCTAATTCCACTACTTTTTTACGACTATTAGTATCTAATTTAACATTCCTTTTAGATGCAGCATCTATATTAGGAACCTTAGTAGGTTCCTGAGTTGGGTCAGGTAGTTGCGTTGGTGTTGGAACAGAAACAGCAGAAGGTGTTACCACTTTGTGGTCTGCTATTTTATAGTTTTTCTTATTTAACTTATAGGTACTACCTAATATATTAGAAAACACAAATTGAAGTTTTTTGGGAGATATCATCAAATCTTGTGAAACTAACTTGTTTTGGGCAATATCTCCTATATTAGCAGTTGATGGTTTCGATATCCCCACAATCATAGTGGTACACGCAAGTATAGCTGCCTTTATAAAAGTTTTTTTAACAAATTTAACATTATTATGTGGAATAACTTTCTTATTAGAAACTGTCATATGGTTTTTCAATATACTAGGAAGTAATGAAGTTACATCATATTTATCTGGGTCCTCACTTTTAAGTTGCCTCAAAATAATTCTTGATAATTCTTCACTTAGTCGTTCTGCACCCGCTTTTCTCAAATCTTTAGGTAAACAATTAATTGCTTTTTTTTGAATGATATCATCCATTAATTCCATTGTTTTATCAAAACCATATTTTGCTTTATAGAACTTTAAAAATTTAACAATAGAATCCTCATAATTTTGAATTTCCTTTTTCATAAGAATCCCCCTTTTACAGTGCTAAATTATATCATAATTGGATGATATTTGTCAACAAAAAATGAGAATTTATCTCTTTTTCATATCTTATATTTTAGATGTAACCACTTTAATTTCTTGTTTATTTCTTGCCATTTCTAAATTATTTAACTTCATTTGATGTTTTACTTCTTGTGCCACACCCTTTGTACCATCTATTAAAGTTGCATGGCAAAATATCTTAGAAATTTCCTTTTTTATCAATGAATAGTGTGTACATCCTAAAATAATAGAATCAATTTTTTTGTTTTGGTAAGGACTAAATAGTTTAAGCAGTAGGCTTTCTATTTGTTCTTGCTTCTGAAGTTCAATTAGATGTGCTAATCCTTTACAAGGCAGTAAATAAAATTTTTGGCTTTCTTTTTTATTACCCTTTATCAATTCGGAAATTCTTTCCGATTCAATAGTAGAAGGAGTAGCCATAATAATTGTATTTTGAAAGCCTCCATCACAAGCTATTTTAATGGCAGGGACTGTTCCTACAAAAATAAGTTCTGGATAGACCATGCGTAATTTTTTTATACATCTTGTAGTTGCAGTATTACAGGCTATTACAATTATCCTACATCCCCTTATCTTTAGATATTCCACAATAGCTGAGGTAATATGAAATAGTTCTTGTTCTGTCTTTTCTCCGTATGGATTATTTTTAGAATCTTTATAATATAGGAAGTTCTCGTTAGGTAATACCCTTTTCAGCTCCCCTAAAATACTAAAACCACCAATTCCAGAATCAAAAATACCGATTTTGCAATTCATACTAAACACTTCCTGCTTTTATTTATAATTTAAAACCGCCGTCAATTCTAATTGTTTCCCCATCAATATATCTTGATTTATCAGATGCTAAGAATAATACTAAATCCGCTATTTCTTCAGGTTCTGCAAATCTCCTTAAAAGAATTTTTTGCTTTTCTTCTTTTAAATACTCTTTTGGTAAATCATTATTCATCTCTGTATCTATCCAGCCAGGTGCTACCGCATTAACATTAATATGGGGAGCAAACTCAATGGCTAGATTTCTTGTTAAATTAATAATGGCAGCTTTTGATGCATCATAATCCACACTATAAGGATAGGTAGAATCGATTCCATTAGTAGAAGAAATATTGATAATTTTACCATACTCCTGTTCTAACATGTACTTGCCTGCATATTTTGATACTAAAAAAGCACCAACCAAATTTGTATCTAAAGTGTCACGCCAATCTTTTACCTGATGTTGTTCAAACTCTTTATCGATCGCAATACCAGCGTTATTAACTAAAATATCAATTCTGCCATATTTTTCTATAATTTGTTCTATCATACCTTTCACTTCGTCTTCTTTGGAAATGTCCGATTTTATACAAATACAATCCGTTCCATAACTGGAAATAATTTCTGTTATTGCTTCTGCTTCTTTCTGACTACTTTTATAGTTAACAATTACACTTGCTCCTTCTTTAGCAAATTGTACTGCTATACTTCTACCTATTCCTCTAGATGAACCAGTTACTAAAACAACTTTATTTAAGAAATTCATCTATATCACTCTCCGACTCTAATTTATAACCGTATTTATCTTTTACATATTCAAAATACTCTTGGTACTTTCCTATTGTTTTTTGATTACAATCTACATATCCCAAAGACAATTCATCTTGATAGGTATCTTTATAAATACAGTCTGGGTAAATAATTACTCCATCCAGTAATTGGGATAACACGTTTTCCTCATTGTTTTCTAATTTTTTCTTATCTACTAAATATAATCGATAAGTATCTGATATATTTTTTAATAATAATTTAAAAAAATAATTTTTCCTTAATAAATTCAGTTCTTCTTTAGTACAAATAAATAAATCAATAATATTCTTTTTACTTTTAATTTCCATAATTTTTTCTGTTAAATAGTTAATCTCTTTTAATGAGTCATTGTATACCTTATCACTATAAAAATTAACTACCATTCTTGGAAAATTATCAGGAAGTGCTTGATTCATTTTAGATAACCAAGAATAGGTTTCTGCTATTGAATCAAAATTAAAGATCCAATTATCAGGAATCGATTTAATTTCTGTTAAGTCATAAATCATTCCATTATAATCATGAATATTTTCCAATAATTCGCCTATTTTTTGTAAAAAGATAGAGTAGATTCCTTTTTTAAATAAATACTCTTTTTGGACGGAAGTATAATTAGTATCATCATCAACTAAGTTTGTAATGATATAATTTATCATCTGTTTTCTCTCATACAGTATATTCTTTTGTCTTTCTATATAGATAATAGGAATATTCTCTTCTTCTATTAAATTACTTTTATCATCATCTCTAATATAAATAATATTGGTAATATCATTATTTGGCTTTTGCTGTGTACTAGATATAACATAATCTATTTTTTCTATTTCCATATAATATATTAAAGAGTCTAACAAATTACTTTTTTTACTAGCCTGAATCCATATCTTTGGCTCCATCATATACCTTCTTTCATTTCAATTTTTTCTATTATATCATATCTATTTTCATTTTAAAATATTTGTTATTTTTGATATCTAGAGATATTAAGTAAAATTCCTATCGATACTAGAGTAATTAATAAGGAGCTTCCCCCATAAGATAAAAATGGCAAAGTAACCCCTGTTACTGGAATCATTCCAATCACAACCATTAAGTTCATTAATGTTTGAAAAGCTAATTGAAAGGTCATACCAAAAGATAAATACTTAGAAAAACTATCTTTACATTTTAGGGAAATTTTTAGTCCTCTATATATAATAATAGAAAATAAAGAAACAACTATAATAACACCCATGATCCCAAACTCTTCAGAAATAATAGAAAATATAAAATCTGTTTGTGGTTCTGGTAAGTAAAAATGTTTTTGAATCGAATTTAAAAAACCTGTTCCCAAAAGCCCTCCTGGTCCTATTGCATATAAACTTTGGATAATCTGAAACCCTGTTCCTAACGGATCTTTCCAGGGATTGATAAAGGATGTGATCCTATCCATTCGATATGGTGCAATAATAATTAGGATAATAACACCAATTAGACCTAATACCCCTCCTCCAATAAAGAATTTCATATTAACACCAGCAATAAAAAGCATAGCAATAATAGACATAACTAGAATCATACCTGTTCCTAAATCTGGTTGAAGCATAATTAATGCAAAAAAGATGAATAAAATCCCTAGAATAGGAAAAACGCCTTCTTTATAGCTTTTTAAAAATTTGGTACTTTTGGATAAATATTTACTTGTGAAAATAATCATCCCAAGCTTTGCCGCTTCACTAGGTTGAATCCCAAAGGAACCTATTCCAAACCAACTACGGCTCCCATTTCTAATACTACCAATTCCTGGAATAATCACTAATATTAACAAAATAAAACAGATTAATAAAATTCTATTTGAATTTTTCTGATAGATATTATAGTCTATTTTCGAAATTACAATCATTAAAAAAATACCAATTATAACAAATACCAATTGTCTTTTTACATAATAAAAACTATCATCAAATTTATAATCAGCCCAAATAGAGGAGGCTGAATAAATCATAACTACTCCGAAGAATATCAAAATAATGACAGCAATAAAAAGAGATATATCAAATTTTTTTTTCATAGGATCACCTAATAAATTTTATTATTTACTACTAAGAAAAAGAACTTTCTAATGATTTCGTCTATACACAATTAACCAGAAAACATAAAATATTTTAGAATTTGGAGGTATTTTTCATGATTAGTTGGTTTACAGAACTAAGTTATCCTATTCAGGCTCTAATTGCAACATTATTTACTTGGGGGATTACATCTTTAGGATCCACGATTGTTTTTTGTTTCAAAAAGGTAAATAAAAATATTATGGATGCCATGCTCGGATTCGCAGCAGGTGTTATGATTGCAGCATCGTTCTTCTCCCTATTATCCCCTGCTATTACTATGGCTGAGGAGTTAAAGCTAATTCCTTGGGTTGTAACAGCAGTGGGTATTTTATTAGGAGGGCTTTTACTTTTTGCAGGAGATAAAGTCTTTGATATTATTGAGGCAAAAAAAAGTTTTACCAATAGTTCTAGCTTTAAACGGTGTTTAATGCTAATTGTTTCTATTACTCTTCATAATATTCCTGAAGGATTAGCCGTTGGTGTAGCCTTTGGATCTTTATATTATGGAATTGATGGAGCGACCCTTTCTTCTGCTTATATGTTAGCACTTGGAATCGGAATTCAAAATTTTCCAGAGGGAATGGCTGTTAGTCTTCCTTTAAGAAGAGAAGGTTTATCTAGAACAAAATCATTTTTCTATGGACAATTAAGTGGGATTGTAGAACCCATATCAGGAGTTATTGGAGCGATTTTAGTGATTAAAGTAAGGTTTTTACTCCCTTACTTATTAGCCTTTGCAGCGGGTGCTATGATATATGTTGTAGTTGAAGAATTGATTCCTGAGAGTCAGACAAATAAAAAGAAAGACTTGATGGCTTTCTTTACACTTATTGGCTTTTCTATTATGATGATTATGGATATTGCATTAGGATAAAGGAACTTGCATTTTGGCAAATTCCTTTTTAATTTGTTTTTGTAACAATAGACTCTAACCAATGCTGATTAGGATCTATATCCAGTAAGGTGGTAATAGTACTAGCAACATTAGCAAGTCCAAATTCACCTTTTTTTATCTTGATATTCTCTATATTTTTTCCATAAAGAATAAAAGGAACTGGATTCGTAGTATGTGAAGTTTTTGCATCTTTAGTTTGAGTGTTTGTTTGATACATCTCCTCTGCGTTACCATGATCTGCTAAAACAATTAATATCCCCTCTACTTCATCTATAGCTTTCATAATTCTTCCTATGTTATCATCAACAGCTTCTACTGCTTTTACAGTTGCCTCATAATTTCCTGTATGACCTACCATGTCCCCATTTGGAAAATTCATTCTTAAAAATTCATATTTTCCTGAGTGTATTGCCTCTACAAATTTATCTGTAATTTCATAGGATTTCATTTCTGGTTTTTTATCAAAACCATCAATATCACTTGATATTTCTACATATTCTTCTAAATCTGGATTTAATTTTTCTAATCTGTTTCCATTCCAAAAATAGGTAACATGTCCAAATTTTTGTGTCTCACTAATTGCATATTCAGAAATTTTATATTGATTTAGTTCCTCTGTTAATGTATATTTTATTTTTGGTGGCTCTGTTAAATATTTTTTAGGAATCTGAAAATCAGCATCATACTGTAACATACCTGCATAATATACTTTTGGTGTTCTTATTCGATCAAATGGTAAAAAATTTTCCTCATCAAAGCATCTTGAAATTTCAAGAGCACGATCTCCTCTAAAATTAAATAGGATAACACTATCATGATCATGAATTTCTCCTACCGGTTTATTGTTTTCATCCACTATAACAAAGGGATCTAAGTCCTGATCAATTACTCCTATATTTTCTCTACGATTGGTTAGGATCGCTTCCTCTGCTTTCCTAAACTTTCTACCAATTCCTAAGACATGGGTTTTCCATCCTTTTTCTACCATACCCCAATTTGCTTCATATCGGTCCATGGTAATATTCATTCTCCCACCACCACTGGCAATCATAGAATGAAAATTATAATCATTTAACTTGTTTAATTTTTCTTCTAATAAATGTACATATTTTAGAGCACTTGTTTTTTCTACATCTCTGCCATCTAGAAGAATATGAATACGTACCTCTCTAACACCCTCTTGTTTTGACTTATCTAATAATGCGAATAACTGGTTAATATGAGAGTGAACATTTCCATCTGATAACAAGCCAATAAAATGTAGGACACCTTGATCCTTGCAATAGGAAATCAACTCTTTCCAAGTATTAGACTGAAATAGTTTTCCTGATGCAAGTGATTCATTAACTAGTTTTGCTCCTTGAGAATATATTTGACCACATCCTAGTGCATTATGACCTACTTCGCTATTTCCCATGTCATGATTACTTGGTAGTCCTACATAAGTACCATAAGCATGAATGAGGGTGTTTGGATAGTTTTCCATCAAATAATCTAAATTAGTCGTATTCGCATTTTTAACAGCATTTCCATAACTATTATTACTAACTCCTACTCCATCCATAATTACTAGTGCTACTGTTCTTTTTTTCATCTTATCCCTCCAAAATATGAAAAAGTAATGAAACATTACTTTTTATAACCATACACCAAATATGATTCCTGCCATAGCAAGAATTAAACCAAATACCCAAAATAGCTTTACAATGTCTGTTTCTACCCAACCAAGCTTTTCAAAATGATGATGTAATGGTGTCATTAAGAATAACCTTTTGTGTAGAACCTGAACCCAAAAAACTTGAATAATTACACTTAAAGTTTCTATTACAAATACCCCAGCTACAACTAGTAGGGTTAACTCACGATGTGCAAGAATTGCAATAGCTCCCATAACTCCTCCTAAAGCAAGACTTCCTGTATCTCCCATGAAAATCTTAGCAGGATGAGTATTAAATATTAGGAAACCTACAATACTCCCTACTAAAATCAACGTAAATATTCCAATGTCTTCAAAACCAACCATTAACGAAATTAAGCTAAAAGCAACAAAAGCAATTGCCGAAAGTCCTCCAGCCAATCCATCTAAACCATCTGTTAAATTTACTGCATTAGATGACCCTACTAATACTAGTAAAATAAACAGGCCATATAACCAACCCATTTCAATATCAATATGAAGCGTTCCTACTACCCATGCAGTTTGTCCTCCATTTTTCATATAAATATAGAAAAAACCAACTGCAATTAAGACTTGTAAAAATAATTTTTGATAAGTTGTCAAACCTTCATTATCTCCTCGCTTAATGGATAAATAATCATCTAAAAATCCAATAAAAGCATACCCAGTAAATACGAGCAATACAATTCCTAAATTAGATGTATATGGAATTTTACCAGTTATTAATAATCCCAGAGTAATGATGATAGTGGGAATGATAAAAATCAAACCTCCGAAAGTAGGCGTTCCTTCCTTTTTACGATGTGCCTCCCCTACAAATACACTTATTTTTTGTCCAATTCTTAATCTTTTAAATAATGGTACTAAAAAAAGACCTAAAACTGATGAAAATAAAAATCCTATCATGATTGCAAAGATAGCTTTTGTTAATAATAACATGTTAGCCTCACTCCGTTTCTCTTGCAATAGTATATCATAACTAATTCTATAATAGTCCAAAAAACCAAAACTTAGACAAAATTTTACAGAAAAAAAACTTCTGAATATATTAATGATTCAAAAAATAAGAATTATCTTTTTTTAGATAATTCCTTTATTCAAATAGTCATCTATTTCTCTTGAAATATAAGAACCCAATTCTAAGATATAATTATTATAAGTTGTTTTCATCTGTTTATTTTCTAGATTACTTTCTATACTATAATCAAAATTGGATGCCATAATCTCTATATACTTTCGAACGTTGATATCATAATAGTTATACTTCCGAAAAATTCGTAGTAAAACAGGTTTATCTCCGTTATTTAAAGTAAGTAGATATTTATCACTATTTAGTTCCTGTCTACTGTAATTTCTAATAATAATAGCCTCCAAATCCCCATCTACTAGCTGTATCAATTCCTCCTTTTCCTTAGTTGATAAAAAGTCTGGCAACTCTTGATTTTCCAAATATACAAATCTTTGGTCTAACCAATTATCGACACTTAACTTTTCTTCTTGAGTAAAAATATTATTCTTTAAAAAACAAAGACTCTTATTTTGTAATGTAACTCTTAGATAATGATTATGAAATTTATATAGTGTAAGACTTTGTAATAGTCCACTATCAATTAATTCTTTTAATTCTTTGGCAATTATTTTATAAAAACATTCCATTTTGCTTTTATATATCATTCCACTACTTAAGGCAACAGCAAATGAAATATTCTTTGAAATATCTTTTAGCCTTTTTTCTATTGTTTGCTTTGCTGATAATTCTTTTATTGTTAATATGCTCATTATAATATCCCCACTTTACTTTCCCCTATTCTGAAACTATTATAGCATACTTTTTTAGAGAAAAAAAGAGAATATATAATTTTTTATATATCCTCATCATGAATTACTTTTTCTATATTATCTTCTAATAACGCCTTTCTTTTTTTAGTATCTTTCACGATTCTTGCCAACTTTTTATCTAATAACTCTATATGAGTCATATATCCTATACGATGCATATCACTTGCTAGAAAGGAAATCATATCTTCTCTTAGTAATTTCTTTAGAGTCTTTTTAGCAGAAGATCCATATTGATTAAATAAACTTTCATAGTTTCCCTGTAGTAGAATCCCCATATTTCTAAATTCATCGAAATAATGAATATTTTTTTGGACATAACGATATCTTTCTGGATGAGCAATAATAGGAATTATATTATTTCTAACTAAGTCAAATATAATACTATCTAAATTTTTTATTTCGCTATTCATAGGAAGTTCTATTAACAAATATCTAGAATAATTTAAGGTCATGATTTCTTCTTTTTTTAATAAATCTAAAATATTTTCTGTAATATAGACCTCATTTCCTAAATACAAATTTATTTTTTTATATTGTTGTTGCAGTTCTTGAAGTAATTCTGCCTTTTTTTTATTATTACAACTATATTTACTATTTTCAATATAGTGTGGAGTTAAAATAATATCTGTAACACCATGATAGTATAAGTGATCCAGTAACTCTATACTCTCTTCCACACCTCTTGAGCCATCATCAATTCCATATAAAATATGGGAATGAATATCTTTCATTATTCACTCTCTCCATAATATCCATAATAAGATGTCTCTTTTTGTTTTAATCGATTTAATATTACTCCATCTATTTTAGCATTCGCCCTTTCAAAATTTTTTTTCACCTGATCTAATAATTCTACTTTTGTTTTCTTATTGGTAACAACTACTGCGTTTACATCAGAGTATTTCGTCATGACTAGAGTATCATTTAAACCTAAAACAGGAGCACAATCTAATATAATAATATCAAACATGGCCTTTAACTTGTCCAATAGTTCCCTGTTATTTGTAGAAGATAATAATTCTGATGGATTTGGTGGTGTTACTCCATTTGGTAATAAATATAAATTCTTAATATCTGTTTCTATAATAAAACTATTAATAGTAACATCACTTTTATCAGATAGAATTAAGTTTGAGTATCCCTTGCTTCGATCATTTTTAACCTTAAATACCTTATATTGACGTCCCTTTCTTAAATCACTATCAATTAGTAATACCCTTTTATTTTCTTGAGCAAAAGCAACTGCAAGATTTGCAGAAATAAAGCTCTTTCCATCTCCTGGTTCTGGCGATGTTAAAAGAATGGTTTTTGTACGACTATTTACTAATGAAAATTGTAAGTTAGTACGTATTGTTTTAATCGACTCACTAAATGATGATTTTGGATTGTTATTAACAATTAATTCTGTATTTTCCATAATATTCATATCCCCTTTTATTTCTTTTCTACTAATGTAACATTACCGATTACTGGTAAATCTAACTTTTCCTCTATATCAGATGCTGACTTTATAGTAGTATCAAAATAGAAAATTAAAAATGTAATTAAAGTTCCAAAGCCAAATCCTAAAACTGCAAAAATAATCATTTGTTTTGGCAAATCAATGTTGTATGGTTCCTTCTCTAAATAAGCTTTATCTATAATTGACACATTGGTAAGATTATAAATCTCCTGGACTTCTTTCATAAAAGTATCTGCCGTAGTTGTTACCATATCTTTAGCTAATTTATTATTCTTATTAGATACTTCAATTCTGATAATCTCTGTATTCTCCACTAGCTCTACTTCTATCAATTTAGATAATTCTTTTACTGTCATATCCAAGTCCAACTCTTTAATAACTTGTTTTAAAACAGTTCTACTTTTCACAATTTCACTATAAGTGGATACTAAGTTTTTATTTAAGTTAATATCACTTTGAACCATAGAACTATTTGTATTATTGTTATCACTTACTAATATTAATGTAGTGGAGCTATGATACATTGGTGTTAATAAAAAATATACATAAATAAATCCTAGTAACATTACAATTAACATACATAATATAATAACTTTAATTTTAGATAGTAAAAACCTAAACAACTCTTTTAAATTAATCTCTTCCATAATATCCCCCTTTATTTCTTCGCTATTATACTATAAAATCAGAATTTTGTCAACAAAAACTTGCTACTAAAAACCAATAGTTGTAGCGTTACAATTGATGTGACACCACTAATATAGAAAAAAAGCAATAAGTCGTATAAAATATTAATTAAACAGA
>CAJTUT010000018.1 GCA_910579455.1 uncultured Bacilli bacterium | reverse complement strand
TTCTGTTTAATTAATATTTTATACGACTTATTGCTTTTTTTCTATATTAGTGGTGTCACATCAATTGTAACGCTACAATTTTGTTATGGAATAAAACACTTTTTACTTGGAAATACCCCCTTTTTATGATATTATGATACTAGAATAATAAGAAGGTGTTGTCTATGTATCCACTTGGAAAGCAATTTGAAATAGACTATAAAAATACCCAAGCAGAGAGTAAAGCAATCTATAAGGGTACTAACTATAGAATTAGTATTATTACAGAACGTGTAGTAAGATTAGAATTCAGTCCAGAAGGAAAATTTGTAGATGAACCAACTCAATTAATTCAAAAAAGAAATCTAGGATATCCTGAATTTAGAGTAAATCAGGACCCTAATTTTATTGAGATCACTACAAAATACTTTCAATTAACATATATGAAGCGTCAACCTTTTTCAGGAACTAAAATCGACCCCATGAAGAATTTAAAGATTACCCTAATGTCTAGAGAGAAAGATCGACAAAGAACCTGGTATTATAATCATCCCGAGGCTAGAAATATGAATGGGAATATGGTATCAATTGATATTCCAGGAAATAAAATATTAAACCGAGGACTTTATTCGTTAGAGGGTTTTGCAAGTATCAATGATACGCCGAATAAAATATTAAACACGGATGGGACTTTATCAGAAAGACCAGTAGGTAGTGTGGATATTTATGTATTTATGTATGATAGGGATTTTAAACAAGCCTTATTAGACTACTATAAAATGACTGGATATCCAGAATTAATTCCTAGATATGCACTAGGTAATTGGTGGAGTAGAAATCGCGATTATAATGATGAAAGATTAGAAAACGTAGTAAAAAAATTTGAGAAGAAAAAAATTCCGATTTCCATTATTTTATTAGACCATGACTGGCATTATAGAAACGTTGGTAAAAATATCGGATTAAAAACTGGTTTTACTTTTAATAAAAGTCTATTTCCGAATCCTAGTGAAACAATAAAAAAAATGCATGATAAGGGAATTAGATTTAGTTTAAAGGTGAATCCACAAGAGGGAATTTATCCACATGAAGCCTATTATAGTCAGGCTTGTAAGTATTTAAATATTGATGGAAATAAAATTATTACTTTTGATCCTTTGAATCCCAAATTAATGGACATTTACTTTAAAGTATTTCTTCATCCATTAGAGAATATAGGGGTGGACTTTTTTTGGAGTGATTATAATGGGAATCTTAATTTAACAAATTTATGGTTTAATAATCATTATATGTATCGAGATTCAGGAAGAAATGCTGCTAAAAGGCCAATGCTTTTAGCTAGAAATGGGATTTATGCTCCACAAAGATATCCAGTTCTTTATGGAGGAAGTAGTGAGATTACTTGGGAAGAGTTAAAAAAAATCCCGATGAGATATTTAAATGCTGCTAATATTGGTGTTTCCTGGTGGAGTTTTGACGTTGGGGGAAATCATGGTGGTATAGAAGAAAGTGAACTTTATATTAGATATTTGGAACTTGGTGTTTTCTCACCTATTTTAAGGTTTCATTCCGCACGTGGAAAATACTATAAAAAAGAGCCATGGCTGTGGGATCCCAAAACGGAGAGTATCGCAACAGACTACCTTAGATTAAGACACAGATTAATTCCATATTTATATACAGAGGCGTATAACTATACAAAGTCGGGTACACCTTTAGTTCAACCCTTTTATTATAATTACTTATGGACTTACGATGATGACCTATATAAGAATCAATATTACTTTGGATCTCAATTATTAGTATGTCCGATTCTTACTAAAAAAGATTCTGTAATGAATAGAACGATTCATAGATTTTTTATTCCAGATGGTACCTGGTATGACTTCAAGACAGGTAAAAAGTTTTTAGGAAATAAAAAGTATGTATCCTTTTATCGTGATGAAGATTACCCCGTTTTTGCTCATGCTGGAAGCATTATTCCACTTTCTAATAGAAGTGATTATAATAATACTGGAATCCCAACTGATATGGAGATACATATCTTTCCAGGAGTTTCTAATACATACAATTTATATGATGATGATGGAGTCACTTTACTATATAAAGATGGATTTTATTTAAAAACATCTATTGATTATAATTATCTAAAAAATAACTATACTGTGATTTTTAGATCTATTGATGGGAAAAGTGGTATTGTTCCTACTAAGAGAAATTATAAAGTTGTATTTAGAAATGTAAAACAGGCAGATGATGTTAATGCTTACTTTAATAATGAAAAAGTGGCCTGTAAATCCAGTGTAGATGTAAATGACTTTATAGTAGAAGTAAAGCAGGTTCCAACAATAGGACAATTAACTATTAGTTGTAGGGGAAATGATATTGAGATTGATGCGATTCGTGTAATTAATGATGATATTAGAAGTATCTTACTAGATTTAAAAATTAATACTTATCTAAAAGAAGAGATTGATAGTATTATGTTTGGTAAAGACACAATCAGTAGAAAAAGAATTGCTATTAGAAAATTACGAAAACGAGGACTATCTAAGGAATATATGATGTTATTTTTAAAATTACTAGAGTATATTAGTGAGTTTTAAGTACAATATCAATCTCTATAGTTTTCGATAAAATCAAAAAACGTCTTTATATACTTTGTTTAGTTGTCAATAATGGGACAACTAAATGAGTCGTAAAAAATATTAATTAGGAAGCGATGCTTTTACATAAGCTTCCTTTATTTTATTCCTTTTCTCAATAGGAAAAATCCAACCTAGTACTTGCATTGGGATATTATTGGAACGTTTTAAATAAAATTTCATTTGATTTTGTAAGTCTTCGTAGGAATAAAATTTTGTATTCAAATCATGTGGAATATAACGTTGAGTATGTGATATACTAGTTATAAGCAATAAGTCCTTTCGATAATTTTTTTGTTTCAATTAATATTTTATCGGATTTATTGCTTTTTTTCTATATTAGTGGTGTCACATCAATTGTAACGCTACAATTGTCTTTTTATTTATGTGTATTTTTTCTTGTTTAAATGTTCATTTCATATTATACTAAATATAAGGTATGAGGTAATTTGGAGTGGTGGGATTGACAAAGAAAATATTATGCATTTTATTGACAAAGTGTTTAAAGAATAGATATATTACAAACATAGGATACAGGGAGTGATAAAATGAAGCAAGTGAAAAATATTATTTTGCTTTTATTTGCAGTTACAATAATCTATATGGGGAAGGTGGGAGCCTCTCCTGTGGTAAAAGCATATACATATAATCAGGATCCAAAAGCAAATAATTATTGTATAACTGGAACAGAGACGACTTGTAAAGAAACGTCTTGCTATATTAAGAATTCCGAAGCAAAGTGTGCCGCAGGGACCATAATAGATTATAAAGTGAACGATCAGGAAACTGTTAGATTTCATGTTATGTTTGATGAGAACAACATTCTTACTATGCAATCTCAAAGAAATACAATCTATAATTCTGTATGGTATGGTACCTCAACAGCATCTAATGATTCCACTCATGGGCCTTTAACTATATTACCTGTGCTTGAACAGAAAACTGCGGGATGGACGAATGTAAAGGATCAATCATATACAATGGGAACAACGGTATTTAAAACGAACAAATGGACAGGATGTCCTGCTTCACATGGTATACAACCGATTTGTAATACTAATACTTACACACTTCCTAGTAGAACGTCAAAAGCAAGAATGATAACAGTACAGGAGGCAGTATCGTTTGGATGCTATTTTAAGAAAATAAAAACATGCCCAGTATGGCTATATAATTATTTAGCCCGATCTGCATCCTATGGAGGGACTAGTAATGATAGTGCAGCAGATGATGCCTATTGGACAATGAATACATATAATAATACTATTGCATATGATATGTTCACAGAGGGAGATATTGACTATAATTATACGTGGGGTTGGGAGGGTCCTGCAGCTCATGGTGCTAGAGCAGTTGTAGAAATAAATAAGGTGGTAAAAGATGAAGCACCAGGTAAGAATTCTGTAATTAATATACCGGTAAAGGAAAGCAAAAGTGGAAATCAGGTAGTAGATGTAAAGGATACATTTAAAGCGGCATATATAGGATATTGTTTAGGAGCTATTCTTTTAATATTGGGGATCATGATTTTATACCAAACTTATAGAAAGAGTAAATCCTAGGTAAAGTAGAAAAATAAAATATGGAATTGCAGTAAGGAATCTCTTTCAAATTCTGATTACAAATTTTAGAAAGATTATTGATACATTCATCGGTATTAAAATTATCGGATGAAATATCAGTCATAGTAGGTAGTCTACAAAGGAGTGAAAGTAGTTTTGTTACACAAATGGTTTTCATACTATAAGTTATATAACTTGGATTTCTAGTATCAGTCAGATTATCAAACAGTGTTAATAAATTGGGAAGATACATACATATGATAGAATATAATTCTTTTACTAAATCTTTATCTTTTCTAAGTTCTCCTCTAGCTTTTTATTCATCACTACATAGCACCTTTATGCTTATAGATAAATTGTATCAAATAAAAAAGGAAATGTATGCAGCCTTTTCTGTCATTCTTTGTAAAAAATTTTTACCCTTTTTCACTGTATTTATTTAAAAAAGTTGAAAAATATCAATAAATTTAATATACTAAGAATATATTTTAAATATTGGTAGTAGTAGTAATAATGAATTTGTTAAAAAGAGAGTCTATGAATTGGTGGGAAATAGATAACAATACATTATGAACTTGACTATCCTTTAAATATTTCGGGTCAGATCGTTAACTCTATTTAAGTGCATAGAAATATGAATTAAGGTGGTACCACGGAAAAATTCGTCCTTATTAATAGGGGCGTTTTTTATTTTAAGGAGGGAATATGAATGAGATTATATTGTTTTTAATGACTTATTTATTTGTATTTTTTATTTATCAAATTTTTATCATTAGAAAGGCAAAAAGGAAAAATAGTAAAAAAAGACCAATGGAGGTCAATTACTTAATTAATAAATATCACGTTGATATAAAAAGAATAAATTATAAAAAGCTATTACTTATAATATCTTTAGTAAGCTCTTTAGATATTTCTATTCTTGTAACAATAATATTAATTTTCGATAGTTATTTTATCAAAATTGTAATAGCATTACTACTAGTTATCCCCATCATTGTTATAAGTTATCATTTTATTGGAAGTTATTATAAAAAGAAAGGAATGGTTATAGATGTATAATTTTAAAAAAATAGAAGATAAATGGAGAAAATATTGGAAGGAAAATGAAACGTTTAAAACAGATATCTGGGATTTTAGTAAACCTAAATTTTATGCTTTGGATATGTTTCCTTATCCATCAGGAGTAGGACTTCATGCAGGACATCCAGAAGGATATACAGCAACAGATATAATCTCTAGAATGAAAAGGATGCAAGGATATAATGTACTTCATCCTATGGGGTATGATTCTTTTGGACTTCCCGCTGAGCAGTATGCAGTAAAGACTGGAAATCATCCTAACGGTTTCACAGATCATAATATTGAAACCTTTACCAAGCAATTGGAGTCTTTAGGGTTTGATTATGATTGGAGTAGAGTTTTAAAAACAAGTGATCCAAAGTTTTATAAGTGGACACAGTGGATTTTTAAACAACTTTATTTAGATGGATATGCTAAATATATTGATATGCCAGTCAATTGGTGTGAAGAATTAGGAACAGTGCTTTCAAATGATGAAGTGATTGATGGGAAAAGTGAGCGGGGAGGTTTTCCTGTTATTCGTAAAAATATGAAACAATGGGTCATTGATCAAGCCGCTTTTGCAGAAAAACTTTTAGAGGGATTAGAAGAATTAGACTGGCCAGAATCTACGAAAGAGATGCAGAGAAACTGGATTGGAAAATCTATTGGAGCAGAAGTAATATTTAAGGTAAAAGATACCAATTATCAGTTTGAGGTATTTACTACTAGATGTGATACCTTATTCGGGGCAACCTATTGTGTGCTTTCTCCTGAACATGAACTTGTTGAGAAAATAACAACAAAGGAAAAACAACAAGAAGTAAAAGAATATAAAGAAGAATGTTCTAAAAAAAGTGAATTAGAGCGTACAGACTTAAACCATGATAAAACAGGAGTATTTATAGGTGCTTATGCAATTAATCCAGTAAATAATAAAGAAATTCCTATTTATATATCTGACTATGTGTTATCAAGCTATGGAACTGGAGCGATTATGGCAGTTCCAGCCCATGATGAGAGAGATTTTGATTTTGCTACAAAATTTGAAATTCCAATTGTTCAAGTTTTAGAAGAGGAAACTGGTGCACCTCATACAAATGAAAAGAAAAAGAAGTCAATCGTTGCTGTAGTATATAATGAGAAAAAAGATCAATATTTAACTATTAACTGGGGTAGTAATGGGGAAAGATTATTTGTAGGAGGCACTAGGAAAGATGAGGAGGATGCAATTACTTGTGCACTTCGTGAAATTAAAGAAGAAACCGGGTATACAGATCTTGAATTTGTTTTAGAAGGATTTAAAATCAATCATCATTACTATGCCTATAATAAGGATCAATACTTTAATATTGAAGCAACCCCCATCCTGTTTAAATTAAAGAGTGATAGTCAAGTTGCTCAAAACTTAGATGAGGATGAAAATTTTAAAGTAGAATGGGTATCTGAAGAAGTGATCTTAGGAGAAATAACAGATGAGCTTCATAGGAAGACTTTTGAATATGTAGAAAATCCTGCTGCTATGATAAAAGATGGGAACCATATTCATTCTGAATTTTTAAATGGACTAGGTAAAGAGGATGCTATTAATAAAATGATTTCTTGGTTAGAGGAGAAAAACCTTGGTGTAAAACGAATCAATTATCGTATGAGAGAATGGATTTTTGCTCGCCAAAGATATTGGGGAGAGCCAATGCCTGTTGTTTATTTAGAAGATGGTAGTATTCATATTCTAGATGATGGGGAACTTCCACTAGTTTTACCAGAGCTAGAAGATTATAAGGGACATGGAGGAAAAGCACCACTTGAGAATGCAACGGAGTGGAAGAAATATCACAAAGATGGTATGCATGGTATAAGGGAGACTTCTACTATGCCAGGTTCGGCTGGTTCTTCTTGGTACTTTTTAAGATATATTGATCCAGATAATGATTTAGAGTTTGCCAATCAAGAATTACTAAAACATTGGATGCCAGTGGACTTATACATTGGAGGACCTGAACATGCAGTTGGGCATTTAATGTATGCAAGGATTTGGAATCGTTATTTATATGATAAGGGCTTGTCTCCTGTTAAGGAACCATTTAAAAAGTTGGTTCATCAAGGGATGATTTTGGGATCTAATGGAGTAAAAATGGGAAAAAGATTTCCAAAGTATGTAGTAAATCCACTAGATATCGTTCATGACTATGGAGCAGATACATTAAGACTTTATGAAATGTTTATGGGACCACTTGAAGCTTCTAAACCATGGAATCAACAAGGAGTAGAGGGTGCACAGAAATTTTTAGACCGAATTTATAGACTATATGAATCAGGAAAAGTCAAAGAAGAAGAAAATAAAAAACTAGAAAAGATTTATCATCAAACAGTAAAGAAGGTAACAGAGGATTTTGAAACACTTAATTTTAATACTGCCATTAGTCAAATGATGATCTTTATTAATGCCGTTTATAAAGAAGAAATATTTCCAAAAGAATATGCTCTAGGATTTGTAAAACTATTAAATCCTATTGCTCCTCATATTACTGAAGAATTATGGGAGATATTAGGTCATCATGATACGATTGCTTTTGAACCATGGCCTACTTACGATGAGAATAAAACAAAAGATGATGAAAAAGAAATTGCGGTTCAAGTCAATGGAAAAGTTCGTGCAACAATTAAAATTACAGAAAATGATAGTGAAGAGCAAATAAAGGAAAAGGCTTTAAGTGCTGAAAATGTAATTAATCATACAAAAAATGGAACGATAGTAAAAATAATAGTGATTAAAGATCGAATTGTGAATATCGTTGTAAAATAAATGAGTTTAAAAGGATGGATATGATGGTATATAATGAAACACATAAATTTGTAGTAGTAGTTAATAAAAAATTGGAAATGGGAAAGGCTTTAAACGCCATTGCTCATTCTTGTGCTGGGCTAGTTGGAATTGCGCCAGAAGAGATAAAAGAAAAAATGAGTTTTCTAGACTTTGAGGATAAAGATGGCTTATTACATAAAAGTATATCAGGCTTATCATTAATTGTTTTAAGGGGAAAAAATAACGAAATTAAAAGGTTAAGACAAAATTTCATTGATAATCATGTTTTATTTACTGATTTTACTGAAACTATGACAGGTGATACTTATAAGGAACAATTAGATAAAACTAAGCAAACTTCAAATGAAGATATGAATTATTTTTGCATAACTGCTTTTGGGGAAAAAGAGCTTATAGATCCTCTAACTAAAAAGTTTTCCTTGTGGCACTAGTTGAAATTCATAAATAATATAGATATGAGGCAAAGGATATGAAGAAAAAGATTAAGCTATTTGTAGATCAAAAAGATTTAGAAGTTTTGTGTAGATCATAATATAATTAATATAACGGGAATGATTGGATCAGGTAAAACAACATTAGCAGATAAATATAGGGATAACAACAATTATATTGTTATTTCCTTAGACTGTTTATATCGTGGACAAGATAAGGAAAATATGAATGAAGATACATCAAGAATTAATAGAATACTACAAAAAAAGTTTCCAAATCAGAACAATGAGAGATATTTTTAAAACTATTATCAGGAAATTATAAATTATATTGACAATATAAATGAGTCTGTTATCTATGTTTTGGAAGGGCAACATATATATAGATATTTAAGTTTAAGTGAAATTAAAGGTAAAGTAATAATTAAAAGAACCTGTATTTTTAAGTGTTGGAAAAGATCAATAGTTCGCAATATCAATAGAAAGAAAAGTGAGTTGAACAACAATCAAATTACAAAAAAACAATACTACTTTAATATCTGGTATTGGATTCGAAGAAGAACAAAACAGTTAAAGTACTATGATGATTTCAACAAGTTTTTGTTAGGAATAGAAGAAAATTAGACATTATAATGTACATTATCATAAACTAAAAAAGAGAATATTGAAATTTTCTTTTGAGTATTCACCAATATAATTTTGAAGACATCTTATTATAAAGATGCCTTTTTTCTTTTTGAATATATAAGCAGATCTTTTTTCATATTTTTGTCAAAGATAATTTCTTGATTTCCAGTAAATAAATTTCTCATTTGCATTTTCAATTGTTGTGGAATACTTCTATTTTTTTGAATAAAATAATTTAATGTTTTTAACATTTTATCTTCTCTAATATTTTTCTTATTTAGTTTTATTGAATGGACAAGATTATACTCATCTATACTAATTAGCATTCTAGCTAGAATAAAATATAATCTATATAGATTATATTCTGGTTTTAGTTCCCCAAATAAATCATTGTATGTTCTCACATTCTTATTTGTTTTGATTAATTTTCCTACCTCATCTGGAACAGTGTGATAAAATGTAAAGTCATGATCAATCGCAAAGAAATTATATTTTTTATCCCATAAAAGATTATTCAACTTTAAGTCAGTTACGATATACTCTAATTTGGTGATTCTCATTACTAATTCTGTTAACTTATCAATAATTTTGGTTTTATGTTCAATAGACTCTTGATGAAATTGTCTATATCCTGTTGTTCCATCTATATAAAGCATTTTTTGAGTTTGTAAATTCCCTTCTTCATCTAAATAGATCGTATCAGGAGTAACTAAATAATGGGGACAATTGGTATTAGAAAGATTCGTAAGATTTTCTTTTATTATATTTCTTGTTTCAATTCCTAAAGTTTTTTTATATTTTTTATAACAGAAATCATCTCCCATAGTTCTATATACTTTAGCCGTTCCACCATAACTAATAATTGCACTTTCATTTAAATTTAATGTAGAAATTTTCTCTATATCTATTCCCATAAATAATCTACTCCCTTGACACACATGTGGCTTATTGTAGCATAAATATGTCAACTAATCAATCAAATTGATGAAAAGTATGAAGATAGAGGTTGAGGAAAATATGATATTCTTGCTGATTATCATTCTTCAAATGATGATCAGAAGTTAAGTAAATCCTTACCTTTATCAAATGAAGAATATCAAAAATTTGCTTTATTATTAGGCAAATTAAGTGTACAAGATCAAAACCCAAACTTATGTGATATATATTTTGAATTAAGAGATCGAGCAACTAAAGGGAATCATTATCCAGTTCCTTCAGGGGAAAAATTTTGGAAGATGGAAGAAGCAATGTTTGAGATAGGTAGTAATCAAGATTTACGAAATAAAAATAAAGATAGTAGAAATAGAAAATAGTCATTATACTGTTTTTTATTATCTCTTTAAATAAGTCATAAAAAAATAAGAAAATCATTACTCATTTTCTTATCTTAATCCTAATTTGATTTCAACTTCTTTTTTGTTACCATATTAGCAAGAATGATAAATATTATAGAAAAGATTATTAATATTCCCATATTCAATAAGATACCTTGAATTGTATTTATGTTCATTACTTCCATATCTTTTATCATTTCATTAGTATTAATATACCAATAGGATGGTAAAATATGAGCAAACTTTAATACACTTTTTGGGAGGAATTCTAAAGGAACAAAAGCCCCACATAAGAAGCTTGATCCTAAAGCTACTACATTGATAATCCCATTAATAGCGTTTTTGTTGTTTACTAAAGTACTAATTAAAAAGGCGATCGTTAAAGAACATAAGGTAAATATTAGAGAATTCATAATACATATTAGTCCATATGAAGTAAAAACTATTTTTCCACATAAAACAATACTTAATACTACATAAATCATCCATACTACTAAAGATAATAATAAATTCGATAATAATAAAACCTGGTTATGCTTTTTGTAACTAATACTACTAATTGTTATTCTTTTTTTGATTTTTTCCTCATGAAAACTAGATAATATTAAGCAAATAACATAAATAGATCCTGCTAGTATGCTATAATTTAAGAATTTATAATAAAATGACATTTTTTCAATACTATCTGTATCCTTTTTTGTAGTTAGCTCTACTTTTGTCTTTTTAGATAATGTTTTATTCACTTTTTCAATTAATCTATTCTCATTTTTTTCCATACTTTGATAGGTGTTAGCAACTTTTAAATACCTTTTTAAGATCATATCAGCATACGATGCCTGATAGTCATTTGTACTTTTTATTTTTATTTCCGGATTCATCCCATTTAAAAAATCTTCTCTATACCCTTTAGGAATGTAAATGATATAATTTACATCTCGATAAAACAAAGCATCATCTCTTGCTTGTTCATTATCTTTAATTTTTTTGATCTTACTATTTTCTTTTATATATTCTACTAAATTTTTAGTAATTCCCTTCTCCTCATCTTGATTAATGATTAGTATATCTGGCCTTGACTCTACAAAGGAAAGACTATTCTCACTCGTTTGCATATTAAAACCGCAGACGAATACTAAAATTGTTGTATATAAAATTAGTGGGAATTTACATTTATTCAGTACTTTTAAAAACGTTTTAAATATTATCATACTTATTCCTCCTTAATCTAATACTTGATATTAGGATGAGAAATAATGAGAATATAACAAGACTAATCACATTGAATAAAAACCTATTTGATTCACTATAGTAATAAAGAGAATAAAATCCATCAGTAATCATGTTGACAGGGTTTAACTTATTCACTATAGGTATATTTTTATCTATAATATATTTCATGGTAATTCCCATCATGCCTGATAAAACACAACCTATCATAGTGGTTGAAATCATGATTCCTATTTTTGTATTTTCATCTTTTTTTACCAATACAGCTGTTGTGATACCTAAAGAAAGTCCTGCCAATGTTCCTACCAAAGATAATAATATTATTGCTAATATATTACTTCCATAGTCTACTTTTAATACAAAGATAGTATAAATAAAGAGTAAAGCAAGGCCAATTAACTGAATAATAAAACTAGCAAATAAACTCGATAAAATAATTTTCGTTTTACATATAGGACTAACTTCAATTCTTTTTCCCTTGTTACTCATATTAGCAAGACACATATTAATAGCACTCATACCAATAATTCCACCATATAAGCAAGTCATAGCAATTAATGTATAAAACTCAATCATCGTATAACTCAAATTAGATTTTGAAATATCTTTTATCTTAGACTTATCTTCTTGGATCATTTTATTTATATTACTATACATTTCGTTGATATTTACTTCACGATCTTTTTTTGTACTATTTAGCAGTTCATATTCAATAACATCTGGTAACATTTCCTTTGTTTGAATTATTTCATCCACAACATATTTGAATATAGTTTCATCTATTCCATTATCTAAAACGACAACTTGCGTATTATTATCTTCTAATAAAAGGTACCCTACTACTTTATTCTTACTTAATAGTTCTTTGGCTTTATTTAAATCAACATATTTTGTATTAAATAATTGATCTTTATTTTTCTTATTACTTAATTCTTTAAATGTATTCTTCATTACTTCATCGTCTTTAAATAATTGATTATCTACAATAGCTATATCAATGATATCTAATCGCTCATTTTTTTCTATATTAGAAAATGCCATATTAAAAAATGTTCCTAAAATAATAGGAAAAGCAAAGGTCCAAAAAATAAGCATTCGATTTCTAAAAATGATTTTAAAGAAATATTTTAAATTATGAATAAACATTAGTCTCGTAAATCCTTTCCTGTAAGTTCTAAAAAGACATCATTTAAAGTTGGTCTTTCTGAAAAGATTTTAGTGTAAGTTATTTTTTCTTTATTTAAATAATCCATAAACTTTACAATATTGTTATTCCCTTTTTTATAAGTCACTACTAGATTAGGTTGATTGAATGATACATCCTCAACATTTTTTAACTTGCTCATTTTCGATAACTGTTCTTTCGTGATATCATTTACTTCTACTGTGATTTTCTCTTCTATGTTAGCAAGTTGCTTTAACTCATCGATTTTTCCACTGGCAAGGATTTTTCCCTTATCTAAAATCATGATTCTATCACATAATATTTCTACTTCTTCCATGTAGTGCGTGGTATAAATAATAGTTGCCCCATCATCTCTTAATTTTTTGATTCCCTCTAAAATATTATTTCTACTTTGAGGATCAACAGCTACAGTTGGTTCATCTAAAATGATTAATTTTGGTTTATGAGCAATACCACAAGCTATATTAAGTCTTCTAAGTAGACCTCCTGATAGTTTTTTAGGCTGGAATTTAACAAAGTCATTTAATCCTACTAAATCAATTGCATATTGAACATATTCTTTTCTTAATTTTTTATCCTTAATATATAATCCACAAAAGTAATCTATATTTTCATAAACTGTTAGTTCATCAAATACAGCAACCTCTTGAAATACTACACCTATTTTTTGTTTAATATCATAACTATCTGGCATCATTTCTTTACCAAATACTTTAATACTACCACTTTCAAAACTCAAAAGTTGTAAAATGCAATTAATGGTTGTAGATTTTCCACTTCCATTAGGTCCTAAAAGACCAAATATCTCTCCTTCTACTACATCGAAAGATAAATTATCAATAGCTTTTAATTCTTTATATTGTTTGGTCAAATTTTTAACTTCTATTATTTTTTTCACATGAATCTCCTTTATATTATCATTATTCTAAATGATAATGATATATTTGTAAATACTTAATTTCATTATTGACAGTACTTGTCTTGGACAATTTACCACAATTTTTGTGGATAAAATATTTTATCATTGAATTAGGTGATATTATGAAGGTAAAAATATTTGATGAAGAGAGTGAAAAAGACTTAGAGGAGGCAGTGAATAAGTTTTTAGAAGAATCGGAAAAAGAAATAGTAGACATTAAATATCAGGTAAGTTGTGCGATGCTTGGAGAAGAGCAAATTTACTGCTTTTCGGCTATGATTATTTATTATTAATAAATAAATAGAATTATTTTTGATATTTTTAAAGGAATCCCTGTATTTTTGAAATCATTGCATAACCTTATAATTTATGGTATTCTTAGATAAGAAAATCAGAAAAGTTATAAAATAATGACAGGAAGTGTTGTAATGAGGAAAAAACGTGCAAATAAGAATATTATGAAAAAAAACTCCTTTGTTCAGGGAGCATTTGTGGCTACCCTAGGAATTGTTATTACAAAAATATTAGGGGTTTTATATGTAATTCCTTTTTATGCTATTATTGGCGAAAAGGGAGGAGCGTTATATGGATATGCCTATACCCTGTATTTACTATTTATGGCAATCTCATCAGCGGGAATTCCTCTTGCCATTAGTAAAATTATAAGTGAATATCAAACCTTAGGCTATTATGATGCAAAAAAAAGGGCATTTAAAATAGGAAAGCAGATAGCTATTACCTTGGGTATCGTATGTTTTATCATTTTATTTATTTTTGCCCCACAGTTATCATCTGCTATATTGGGAGATCTACAGGGCGGGAATACCATTGAAGATGTTACATTTGTCATTAGAGTAATCTCAACAGCAATTATTGTAGTTCCTGTACTTAGTATTTATAGAGGATACTTTGAGGGACACAAATTCATTACACCTACTGCTATTTCTCAAGTATTCGAACAAGTTATGCGAGTATTAGTAATTGTAGTAGGGAGTTTTTTAACCCTAAAAGTCTTCCACTTGTCTTTAACAACAGCGGTTGGAGTAGCTGTTTTTGGTGCTACCGTTGGATCCTTAGCTTCTTATTTTTATTTAATTGAAAAGAGAAGAAAAAATAAAAACAAATTTGAAGAAAAGGAATTAAAAGTCAAAGAGCCCAAGATTACTAATAAGCAAATTTTAAAGAAAATTATGATTTATGCTTTTCCCTTAATAATGATTGATATTTTTAAATCTCTTTATAGTATGGTAGATTCTGTCACAGTTGTAAAGGCCTTAGGAAATATTTATGGAACTAAGACAGCAGAAAGTATTATGAGTATTTTATCTACTTGGGGAGCCAAATTTAATATGATTATTATTTCTATTTCAACTGGTATGCTAGTTAGTCTAACTCCAAATTTAACTTCAGCTGCAGTAATTGGAAATAAAAAAGAGGTTCATAGAAAAATTAATCAAAGTTTTCAAATGTTAATGTTTTTAATTATCCCCATGACAGTAGGGCTTAGTTTCTTAGCAAAACCTGTCTATATGGTATTTTATGGTGCTAGTAAGTATGGACCTTCTATTTTGAATTTCTATGTATTTGTTGCACTTATTACTTGTTTATTCACTACAGCCATTACAATAACCCAGGTATTGAAATATTATAAGGTAGTATTTATTAGTTTATTTTCAGGTGTTGTATTAAAAGCTCTATTAAATGTTAGTTTAATTAATCAGTTATATCATCTTGGTCTTCCGGCTTACTATGGGTCTATTTTAGCAACTATTATTGGATATGGATTATCTTTTGTTATTTGTTTAGTTGCACTTAATAAAAAGTGTGGTGTGAAATATGAAACCACAGCGAAACAATTTATTAATATTTTATGTGGTACTGTATTGATGGTAATTTCCCTATTTATTTTAAAATTAGTAATCCCTATTTCATCAGCAACTAGATTTTTAAATATTCCTATCATTATAGTTTATACCTTAATAGGTGGGAGTATATATTTTGTTTATATGATAAAGACAAAGTCTATTCAGGAAGTATTTGGTGATAAATTATTAAAAAAATTTCAAAAAAAATCAGCGAAATAAACTCGTTGATTTATTTTTTAAAATCTGTAATTTTCTTTTTATGCTTAAAACTATATTCACAATAACGCTTATAAATAAATTCATTCATAACTAAATCAAATTCTCCAATAAGTTGTATGAGATCTCCGTGAAATCCCTTATAATATTGATAGATAGGGTTTTGGTCCGACAAATTATTCCCGACTCCATAAAAATTGTAAATTTCAAATCCATTTTTTTTAGCATCCTTTATAGTATTCCATGTAAGGGTATAAAGCGGATTAAATTCAATAAATTTATTGTTAATAGCAGTTACAATAGTAGTCACTTCACGGCCATAATAAATGGAGATATTACATCCTAGAATTACCTTGTGACCGTATTGATACTGCAAGTTATTTACTAGTTCCAACTCCTTAGAAATTTGGCTATAATGATTTTGATCCATAATACCTGCATCTATATTCTCTTTTTCTTTTTGGAGGTTTTCTAGATAAAGATCAATGTCCATTTGTACTAAATAGATTTTGAGCATATTGCTTTCTTTAAAAATTTGATAGAATTCATTAAATAAAGATAAATCTTCAATGAAATTAATTTTTTGCCTACTATTAGAAATCAATTCAAAAACAGTTGGTAGTTGATTTTCCTCTATTTCTTTTGTAATAAATCCACGCCTAATATTATCTAAAATAATTTTTTGATAAGGCTGACTACAATTTGTAAGCAATTCATCCTCGTTTTTTCCTTTTAAGTCTAAAGTATAGAGAAACTGAGGAGCAGTTATTACCCCTTGGTTTCTTTTGTAGCCTAATTGATTTAAAACTTCCAGGGACTTTTGATTATTAAATCCTCCAGGGACATAGTTTCCGCTATCATCGATCTGTTTTAATGGATGATATGGATTGATTCTTAAAAAGATACCCTTTTTTTCCTCTATAAAAATTTTAATTTCCTTTGTAAAAAATCGAACCAATTCCAAATCCTTAAAGTTTATGATGAAACCTCTAGGGGCATAAAAAATTTTGAATTTAGAAAACTTGAGATTTCTAGATAATAACAAAGTCGCAGCACGTATTTTCCCATTTTGATCTACCCCTAAAAAGTAAGTATACCATCCCTTTTTTCTAGATAGCTCTGCATATTCTCTGGTTTGGAAAAAGTTATTAGTTGACTCTTTTTTACAAAAATCAAAAAATTCCTTTTTATTTATTTCCCTCAATTTCATTTTTTAACTCCCTTTTAGATTTATTTTTTACTATATTTCTATAAAATGGTACCAATTTTTGAAATACGAAATAAAGAAATGGTTTTAGGATATAGTCAAATTCACCTAAAAATTCAATATAGTTTCCACCAAATTTTTTCTTAAATTCATGTAAACCCAAGCGAGGATTATCACTAGATAAATCTCCGATAGTTCCGAATTGATCATAAATTTCAATCCCTTGTTCCTTACAATATTTGATATGTTCAAAATAAGTAGCGTAATTGGTATAGGTTTCCGTTAAAATATTGTGATTTCCAGCATATAAAACCCAAGCCTTATTTCCATAGGTAATAATCATATGGGCACTTAAAGGAATCGTAGAACCATATTTTGCCTTTGCCAATTTGAATTTATTAATTTCTTTTATTAGATTTTCTTTTTGACTGGTTAAATTTTTGACTTTATTTTTAGCACTCTTACTAAGAGTCTCAGTATCTATATTTTGAAGAGCATCCTGTACCTTTTTTAGTTCTTCTTCATAGTTTTTTATAATTTCTTTTGTATTAACTTTTCCCAAAAATAATACAATCATATGATCTTTTTTTAATATTTGATATTGTGTTTTGTAGTAATCCTTAGAAAAAGATACAAAATCTTTCCTATTTTCTGTTAACATCATTAATTGATAAAAGGTATCTAGATCTTCCTCAGTACCGATTTCTACTTCAATTCCTAACTTCTTAGCTTTATTGATGCGTTGTTTGGTAGTTTTGGAAAAATGATCAATAATGGTATCTAAATCTTGATTTAAATCAATTCTAAAGGTATATCTTGGTTGACTGGTTTCAAAATTTTTAGTAAAGCCTAAATGCTTATATCCCAAGGATCTCAGAGTTTGAAGAATTTTTTGTTGATCACTAGATACTTCTACTTTTTGTCCCAAATAATTAAATTGACTATGAATAATATCAGGATCTATTTTAAAAAATATTGCTTTTTTTTCTTTGCAAAATTTTTTGATTTCCTCTGTCATCATTTTTACTAAATCCTTGTTGTTAAAATCAATAACAAAACCACGCGGAATATAAAAATAGCAAAGATTAAAAGGAAGTTTTTTTTGTAGTAACAAAGCAGCTGCCATAATTTTTCCATTATCACTCACTAGACCAAGATAATAGGGAAAGAGATTCTTTTTTTCCTTAGAAAACTCACCCCAGCTGTAAGATTGTAAAAAATGGGACTTTGATTTATGATTTATGACAAAGTTTTCATATTCTTTTTTATTCAATTTAATTAGCTTACTCATCTTCTTATACCTCTCTATTTTCTATTATACCACAAATGAAAATAAAATTAGAGAATTTCATAAAAAAAGAACAACAATTGTGTTCTACATCATATATATACCAGAATCGTCATGATCATCCATACTAGTCTTGGATATATGAGGTTGACTCTTTTTTTCTAATAAATTTACTCGATGTTCTAGGCGTCTTATATCTCGATTTAATCTATGGATTTGTTCTTCTAGTTGAGCAATTGTATTATTAGGGTAATTTTGATTATAAGAGAAAGGGGGATTCATCATATTGATATCTGGTATAAATGGATAAGACATATTATTCATAAACTACTCCTTTATTCGTTTTATTATATGCAATAAGAAGTTATCTGTGCTAAAATATAAAAGAGGTGTAGAACATGAAAAAAAACAATTTAGATAAAGATATGATATTTCCAATATTAGAAGAGAATCAATTGAAACTTTATCAGGTTTCAAGGAAGAGAGGGTATTATGAATATCTAGAGGAAATTAAAAATAAGTATGGTTATACAGATATTATTTATAATGATACCGATTTCTTAGACAACCACGATAAATTATTAAGTCTTAGCTCAGAAGGAATTCTATATGATGTATTAGATACGGAAGCTTTTCCTATGGCAGGAAATTATGATCCAAATAGTAGATATTGTACTAGTATATCAGAGTTAAGATTTTATCCAAAATTATATATTACCCTAAATTCTATTTTTTCAACTTCTAATGGAAATGGTATCATCAATATGGAACCATTAGTGAGATATTTTAAAGAAAAGGAAGCAATGGATAAGGGGAAATTTAAAACAGATTCAAATAAGCGATTACTAATGGCTAAAATGAATATACATGAACAGGAAGAGTCTATAGAAACTATTATAGAGATATTCAATAACTTAGAGGAATTTTTATCTATTCAATTTATAAGGGACTATCAACTTCAAGAAAACGGTGTTGAGTTTGGTGAAGAAACCTTGAAAGAAGAAGATCAACAAATTCAGAATTTTTATTATGTTGGAAAAAGAAATTCCAATGCAAGGGCTTTTTTTAAACAAGTGGGAACAAATTCAAAACAAATAGAATATAACAAACAGGTGATTTTATGAGAATAAGAAATGTTAAGGATAAAGAAAAGATATTATCTTCGTGTGAACAATTAATTTCTAATCCAAAGGGACGATGTGGACAGTGGAGTGAATTGTTCAAAAATAACCATCCTCTCTATATAGAAATAGGTATGGGAAAAGGAAAATTTATAATTGAAAATGCAAAAAAGTATCCAAATATCAATTTTGTTGGGATTGAAAAGTATGACAGTATTATGGTTAGAGCAATTCAAAAATTAGATCAAAAATTAGATAATTTAGTATTTATCAGAATGAATGCTTTGGAGATAGATGAAGTATTTTCCAAAGAAATTGATCGCATCTACTTGAATTTTTCTGATCCTTGGCCAAAAGTTCGACATCATTTTAGAAGATTAACTAGTAAAATATTCTTAGACAAATATGATAAAGTATTTAAGGATAAAAAAGAAATTTATTTGCGTACAGATAATGAAGAATTATTTATCTATTCAATAGAAACTTTATCTACTAAAGGTTATTCACTAAAAAATGTGACATTTAATTTACATAAAAATAAAGAGTTAGATTTGATTACAACAGAGTATGAGGATAAATTTTTAAAAGATGATAAATCCATATTTTCATTGGAAGCTATCTTATAAAATGTCTAAAATAGTAAACCCAGATGGAAAATAGTTTAATTTTCTTCAAATTTTGTTATAATATAATACAAGAGTAGGTGAATTATGAAAAAATTAATTATTTTACTCTGTATTTTAGCTATATTTACATCGGGTTGTAGTGTGAACCAAGTAAATTCTAATAATATAGATGATATAGTAAACAAGATATTAAAGAAGGAATCAAAATTAAAGAATGTTAACTTTGAAGGCTATAATTACTATATTCCAAAAGGATTAGTATTTTTAGATAAAAATGATTATAATGCTACTTTAAAAGATCAATATGGTAATTATTATTATTTATATGTAGATATAGTTAGTAGATATCACAAGGTAAAAGCAAAGTATAAGGCAGATAAAAATGCCTATTATTCAAGTGAGATAAAAAATAAGAAAAAATTTGGTTATATAGAAATCAATAAAGTAAAAAATAAATATTTTATTGAAATCATGTATAATTATATGAAAGTTGAGTCTTTTGTGGATGAGAAAAGCCTACCAGAAGCCTTAACAAATATTGCTACTATTTTGGCATCAGTAAAATATAATGATAAAGTTTTAGATACTATTATTGGAGAAAATATATTAAATTATAAAGAAGAAAATTATAATATATTTAAAACGAAAAAGAAGAATACAAATTTCTTAGATTATGTCAAAGAGTATGATTCATATGATGAGGAAGAAAAAGACGAAGATAATTTACAAATAGAAGAGGGAGAATAGAGGTGTCTTTATGAAATTATTAGATAAATTAAAGAATGCTCTTTTTGAAGAAGAATATGTAGAAATGGAAGAAAAGCCAAAAAAGAAAGAGATAAAAAAGCAAAAAAGAAAAAGGGAAGAACAAAAGGCCAAAGAAAAACCAATTGCTAAAAAGATTGTTCAACCAGAAAGAAAAGAGATAATAGAAGAGGGACCAGAATTATTGGATGAGGACTTTAAAATTCCCGAAAAGAACAAAAATGATTTTAAATTTCCAGTGATGGAAGATAAAGACTTTAAGATTGAAGAGGAACCAAGGGAAAAACTAAAGAAAAAAGAAGAACCAGTAAAAAAGGAAAAAAGAAAACCAGAGAATAAAAGTTCACACGAAAAAAAATTAAAACCATATGGTCTAGATGAGTTTGATATACCTGAAAAGGAGCATGGATTGTATGAAAAAAAGGAAGAGAGATCTTACTTTAAACCTTCTCCAATCATTTCTCCAATTTATGGTATTTTAGATAAGAACTATAAAAAAGAAGAAATAAGAGATAGAAAAGAAGTAAGACTTACTAGTAGCTATGCACACGAAAATTTAGATTTAGATGAGGTTAGAAAAAGGGCCTATGGAAATTTAACCAGTGATATTGAAAAAGAATTTAAGGAAAATAGAGAACCAGTTAATATAATAAGTTATGAAGATGATGAGGAAGAGGATGGTTCTTCATTATTAGATTTAAGTACAGACACTGATACTCCAGAGGTGAAAAAGGTGACAGTAGGGGATGCCGAAGAATATTTTGAAGATTTGGGGTTAGAATATAATGTAGATTATAAAGATACATCAAAAGAAAAGGCAACAGGAAGAAGAACGAATAAAAATTATGAAGAAGAATTGGCTTCTAAGCAAGAGGATCAAGATAAGAATCAAAATAATGTAGAGACCAAAGGATCTATGGAAGAAGATCTGGATGATGATAATTTATTTGATTTAATAGATTCAATGTATGACAAGGATTAGAAAGGAATAGAACTTATGGCAATGATTGATAGTGTTTTACCGATGTTATTTTACATATTTGGAATTATATTATTTATCGTAATGACAATACTTGGAATTCGAACAATTCAAGTGTTAGATAGAACGGAGAGGGTAATAGATAATATTGAAGAAAAGGTTAATACATTAAATGGATTTTTTAATGTTATTAATAAAGCTACTAATAGCATAGACTTAATTAGTAGTAAAGTAGTTGGTAGTGTTATTGGGCTAATAGAAAAAATATTCAAAAGAAAGAAAGAGGATGATTTTTATGAGTAAGAAAGGTATTGGAAAATTTATAGCAGGAGCTGCTGTGGGAGCGGGACTTGGACTTTTGTTTGCACCTAAAAAGGGAAAAGAGATGAGAGCAGATATCAAGAAAAAGTTTGATGAAATTATTGAACAAGTAAAGTCTTTGGACAAAGATGAGGTAAAAGCAGAATTTGATAAAAAAATCAAAGAGATAAAAAAAGAATTATCAGAACTAGATAAGGAAAAGGTGTTAAAAATAGCAAAGAAAAAGGGTGCAGAAATTAAACAAAAAGCTGAAGAATTAGTAGATTTGGCAATTGCTAAAGGAACGCCAATTTTAAAAAAGACCGCAGAGGAATTAAGAGATAAAGCAGTAGATATTACAAAAGATGTAGTAAAAAAACTAGAGGCAATTGAAATTAAGTAGAAAAGTGAGTCTTTTGGACTCTCTTTTTTGTATTGTTTAGGAGGTAGTAATGGAGTATAAACTAATTGCCATGGATTTTGATGGGACATTGTTAAATGACCAAAAGAAAATTACTAATAAAACTAGAGATGCCTTAAAGGGATATAAGGATTATGGGTATATAATAGTAGGAGTAACTGCTAGAAATTTAGGAAGTATAAAAAGTGTATGTGATGATATGTCTTTTTTCGATTATTTAATTTTGAATAATGGAGGTTATATTTATAACATAGAAGAAAAGAAGGGAGAATATCAATCTATTATTCAAAAAGAAGATATTAAAAATATTACGGATGAGATGAGGGGCATAAGTAGACAAATAGACTATTGTGCAGCCTCTATTTATTATTTATATCTAACAAATGAAGAGGAAAATGAATTTATTAAAATAATTCAGAATATATCAGATATCAAAGAAAGGATAATTAGAATGAATATCTTCCTACTAGATGAAGTAAATATAGAATGTTGTAGAGATGATATAAATGATCGCTTTAAAAATATTAACTGTTTTATCATGCAGAATTCTAATGATGATAAAAAATGGCTGGTTTTAAATCCCAAAGGAATTAATAAAAAAACGACTTTGAAAAAGTTAGGACAGAATTTAGGATTTAAATTGGAGGATATGATTTTTTTCGGAGATGGTCTAAATGATGTAGAATTAATATCATCTGTTGGTTTAGGCGTTGCTATGGAAAATGCCTTAGATGAAGTTAAAAATTGTGCTAAGGAAATCACCAAGGATAATAATAATGATGGGATAGAATATTTCCTAAATAAACATATTTCCTTAAAAGAACTATAAACTAATGTTGGGATTTGTAATAGGGGTGATTGTATCAGGAATAGGCGTTTATGCAGCAACAAC
>CAJTUT010000017.1 GCA_910579455.1 uncultured Bacilli bacterium | reverse complement strand
TGTAGCGAAAAGATATTATAGATTATTCATATGTCTTTTTCAATTATGAAATGTTGCACTTCAAACTTAAATTAACATAGTAATTCATAATTGACAAGATGTCAATTATATGATATTATTTTATATCGGTGAGAGCATATAAGCATATAATATTATGTGAGCTATGCTGGAATTCTATAATTCTACACGGGCATCATGCACGGAGTCACTAGGAAATATTAGTACCCTGTGTTTTTTTGTCGCCAAAAAGCATAGAGTATTATTTGGAAAGGAGAAGCCTAAATGAGTCAACTGGGTCAGAAAAATGAGAAATTATTAGAAGGTTTAGGTTATGAAGAATATAGAGATATTGAATTGTTAAGAAAACTGGGATATTGTGAGAAAAATCTTGCACTTCTTCATTTGTTTTATGATTTAGTAGAAGAGGTTGAATGGTGTATGAAGCAATCGTATTCTGATGAAACTATTAGGAAATTGCTAGATAATAAGGAATCATTTATCTATGTAGAGTTAAAAATGTATCATGATGTAGGGTTGAACCGAATTTCAGATTATATTACGAAAGTTTATAGAGAAAGACAAATTTCGGAATGTGATGTAGAAGTATATACTAATGTATTTGGAAATAATGTGAATCCTAGTTTGAATGATACTATTATTTCTATAGCGGCATATAAATGCAGGGAAAAGGAAGATGTTTCTGTGGAATATTCCAAACTTTGTTCTCCCTTAAAAAGAAAGGTAAAGACAAAGGAAAGACATCCAATCATCGTTCCTTCTACGGCAACTGCTGCTACAGTTAATATGTAAAGTAGAGTAAAAATTCAAAATAGGAATTGACTTTTTATGAATTATAATTTATGATTAAGATGCATGATGGTTTAATATCATGCTGATATATTACTCATTGATATATAGGATGAGTATATATTCAACCGAACCCCCTGAAGAGTCAGCAAAAGCTGACTCACTTTTTGTTTTTGCTTGAATTTACGGGGCTTTTTAAAAATTAATAACTAAAATCAGAGCACGCTACCCATCAATTACCCATCATTACTGATGGTTTATATAAGTTTAATATGGTTTATTCTTCTGATTTTTGATTATATTGTTGTTCCATATTATCGAAATAATTGGTTATCTTTTGATAATCTTTTTTTATTAAATGAGCATATGTTTCTAGTGTTTCTGTTGAATCAGCATGTCCTAAAAAGTTAGATACAGCTGTAATTGGAGTAGAAGCAGATATTAATATACTTGTACAACTATGTCTAAAATCATGAATTCTTATTCTTTTTAGACCAGCTTTACTTGCATATAAATCACGTCTACTATAAAACTGATGAGTTGTAATAGGTTGATCATCACCTAATACAAACCAAGTTAACTTAAATTTCTTAAACGCTTCATTACTTTTCTTTAATTCTAATAAATCTTTTAGTAAAACATCTGGAACAGGTATAGTTCTATTAGATGAATTTGTTTTAGGACTAGATATATACCATTCACTATCTTTATTGTTAGTAGAAGGATTTAATACTTGTTGAGATACATCTTGATAATTATTGATATCATATTGTACTCCAAAATCAATATCCTTTAACATGTCTAGTATAATTAATTTACCATTGTGTTCTTCTACAAAGGTTTTAATATCTAGTTCCATATCTCTTAAAGATATATTACTTTTATTATCTCTATCAATTACAAATAAATTATCATTATTTATCGATAATTCTTGGAATTCTAGACGTTCCCTTAATTGACCTTTATCAGACTCTGTGGTAATATATAAAACAGGTGAGGAATTTGTTTTGTGTCCTAAAAACGGAGCAGGAAAGTTGCAGTGCCAACATAGACTTTCCTACTTTAGGGTTAGATACTAATAGATACACATCTTTAGACTTCATTAGGTTGTTAACTATGATGTCTTTTTTTATACTTGTATCTATTTGATTAATTGAACTAAGCAATACTAACATCTCCCTTCAAACTTTTATTTCTTGATTCAAGATATTCAATATCTATATCAAGTAGCTTAACAACTTCTTGCATTGGAACAGTATTCTTTGGAACATATATTCCTTCGCTTTCTAATGTAGTTTTTATTTGATTTTTAATCTTAAGTGCTGAGTTTCTACCAACTCCTGCTAATTTCATAAGATCGTTTAGATTGCACCAATGTTGTGCGATTAATTGTAAAGTTTCATTTGCGTTCATATAACACCTCCTTATAATTCGTATTCTTTTTTCATTTTTTCACATTCTGAATCAATCTTTTCTTTAAATGAATCTTCTGGTTGAACAGATATATGAAGACCAATATATGAATCTTTGTTTTTTACTTCATCTCTAGTAGTAGGGTCTAATAGTAATCTCCTTAACGATTTAGTAACGTCATAACAGATTAAACAGTATAGTCCTTTAGCTCCAAGAGATAATTCATTATTATGAAGAACATCTTTTCTAATTAGAGTAAAATATCTTTCGTTCATTTTTTTACACCTACTTTCTTAAATAGGGTAGCGTGCTCTGATTTTAGTTATTAATTATAACTTGGTATATTAGTCATACCATAACTCCAATTTGCCAGTGTTTGGTTATTTAATAGCCTTGCATTTTTTACTTAATGGCATATCGGCGATTTCCACTAAGACTAAATTTTCAAAGAACAATTCAGTGTCCAAACTATTGGACGATTCAATAATAATACACGTCCGAGAAAAATGTCAATACTTTTTTGTCCGAAAATATAGACAATTTAAATTTAAAGTGATAAAATAGTTTTATAAAGGAATAATCGGGAAGAAAGTAGGGATGATATGAACTCAGAAAAACTACAAAATTTATTATTAAATGCTATAGATAAAAAAGGTATTTCTCAAAGAGAACTTGCAAGACTAAGTGGAATAAGTAGAAGTACTTTAAATGATATAGTTAACGGAAAAATAAAAAAGATCAAATTAGATGATCTTTATCAAATAGCGAATATATTAGAATTAAATTTAGAAAACTTGCTAGAGGCGTGTGGATTTAAGGGTGTAATAAGTTCGTTAAATGTCGATAGATATGAAGGTATGTCTGATAGAGAATTAAAAGAATTATTGGATAAATATTCTGAATCTGAATTTGAATTGCTGGATTGGGATGCAAAAAAAAGAAAGCAATGTTCTGAAGTAGGGAAAAAGCTATTTGATATTCAAAATAGAATTGAAACATCAGAAAAATTAAACAAAAATTATACAAAAAAAGAAATATCAGAAGATATTAAACGGGTAATTGAAGAACTTAAACCGATACAACAAAAATATGATTATTCAAAATTACCAAGAAATAAGTAGGAGGTGAATTGATGAATAAAGAAGAAATTAAAAACAAATTATCAAAATTAATTGAACTGTACAAAAATAAAGTAGGAGAAAATGGTATAGATTTAAGTGAAGAAATGGTAAGAAGTTGGATTAATGATTTCTTAGGTGTTTTTGGTTGGGATGTTAAAGATAAAGATTACGTTTTACAAGAGAAAATTCTTGATAAAAATAGTACAGCTCGTTTAAGAGAAATTAATTCAAAACATAAGAAACCAGATTATACTCTTACTTTACTAAAAAATAAAAAAGCTTTTTTAGATGCAAAAAAAGTAGGTGTTGATATATTTAATGACAAAGAAGTTGCCTTTCAAATTAGATCATATGGATGGTCTGCAAAAGTTCCATGTTCATTTGTTACAAATTTTGAACAATTTGTAATTTATGATTGTAGATTTTTTCCTAATGTTAATCAAAGTGCAAAATACGGGACTATTCAATTGAGCATTAATGAATATATTGATAATTTTGATGTGTTGTATGATTATTTATTTATTGGGAATGTTTTAAACGGAAATCTAGAAAGAATTTATGATGGAATAAATATCGAAGGAAAAAGTACATTAGACGAAGAATTTAATAAGGAATTATCTATCTTTCGTTTGAATTTAGCAAATGAAATTTATGCAAATAATGAAATAAGCAATTACGAATTAAATTTTTTTGTACAAATAATAATGAATAGAATCTTATTTATTAGAGTATGTGAATCTAGAGGTTTGGAACCTTTGGAAAAATTGAAAGAAATGTTAAATAGTGATTTTTGGAAAAATTTTTGCAAAGAGTCTAATTTAAATTTTAATATTCACTATGATGGGCCTTTATTTTTTAAATTTAAAAAATTAGATGAATTGAAAATTTCAAACTTAAGTCTTTTTGAAGATTTTATAAATTCTCTATATTATCCTTCTCCATATAAATTTGATATCATTCCTACATCAGTTATATCTAATATTTATGAAGATTTTTTATCTAAGGAATTACTACCTAGGAATGGAACATTAGTTGAATGTTTAAAAGAGGACTATACGAAAACAAACGGTGCGGTTCCAACACCTAAATATATAGTTGATGGAATAGTTTCTTTATGCATAGACACATCATCTTTTAAATCAATTGGTGAATTGTTAAAAATAAAAATTTTGGACCCTTGTTGTGGTTCAGGTATCTTTATGGTATCAGCACTGCAAGAATTATGTTCGGTGTGCATAGAGTTATTTAAAAATGGTAAATATGAAAAAGAATATGAAAATTGGTTCGTTAATGATGATGAAATATATTTAACTATGAATGCAAAAAGACAATTAATAATTAATTGCATATATGGTATTGACTATGATTTAAATGCTGTTGAAGTAACTAAAATGTCATTAGCTTTAAAAATAATTGATGATACACCAATAAATTTATTAAAAACTGTTGGAGCATTTGACCAAAATATATTACATAGTATTCAAAAAAATATATTATTAGGAAATACATTAGTTGAAAAAAATATAGAAGGATTATCAACAGATGAATTAATTTCAATTAGACCAATAAATATAAAAGAAGAATTTAATGACATAACATCCACTGGAGGGTTTGATTATATAATAGGTAATCCGCCTTATGTAGAAACAAAATATTACAAAAGTGCGTCATCTAAAATGCATGAATATTTAAGTAATAATTATGATTTTTTTGAGGGTAAAGCAGATTTATCAGTACTATTTATAGAAAAATGTTTAAAACTATTAAATGACAATGGTAAACTGAACTTTATTATTCAAAAAAGATGGTTTAAAACAAATTATGGTAAAAAAATAAGAGAATATATTAATACAAATAAAATGCTTGATTTGGTAGTTGATTTTAAAGCTACGGATATTTTTAAAAATAGAATTACATATGTATCTATATTGCAATTATCTAAGAAATCAGTTAATTCGTATATGTACTCGCTATTAAAAGATGATCCAATAGCTTTAAAATATTTATTTGAATCTGGATTAGTTTTTAATAAAAATCCATTTGATGTATGTAATTCAAATGCTTTAGATGATGTATGGTCTTTTGAATCTAATAAATTAAATGAAATTATATCACGTAAAAAAAATGAAATTGGAACGTTGGGAGCTTTAAGAAATAATGGTATAAATATAAAAGATGGAATACAAGTTTTATATAAAAAAATATATCATTTAACAAAATACAAAATAGAAGATAAGTATGTTATCGGCTATAATGGATTAAATGAATTGGTAAAAGTTGAACTTGATTCAGTAAAGCCTGTTATATATAATCAAAATTTTTATTGTTGTAAAGAAATTGTTCCTGGAGCATGTGCAATTTTTCCATACAAAGGTGATAATAATAGAGAAAAAATGTCTATTAATGAAATAAAAGGTAAATGGCCTTTATTATATAAATATTTAGAGGATAAAAAATCTTTTATTCTTGATAATGTCGAATGTAATGAAGGCGAATTTTGGCATACATACACACGAGAACATAACCATGAATCATTAAAAAAGAAGAAGATAATAATTCCAATGACTGCTAAAGATACATTTGCTTCTGTTATATGTGATTATGATTGTTATATGGATAATTCAAATGTTTGGTTTATTTCAATAGAAGATGATGATGTTACAAAATTGAAAGCTATGTCAATGATTATAAATTCTACAGTTTATTCTGTTTTTGCAAAAGCTAAAGCTAATCCACAACAAAATGATTATTTCAAATTTAATAAACAATTTTTAATTGATGTACCATTTCCAATAAGTATTTTTGAAGATGATGAAGTTGTAGTAAAACTAAGTATTTTTTATGACAAAATTTTCGATTTGCAAAATCAATATATAAAATTACCGTTTGCATTACAAAATGTTTTAAAATACGAATTACAATCGTTATGGGATGAAATTGATATGATGATATGTAAACTTTATAATTTAACTGAAGAAGAAATTCGACTAGTTAATTCCATAGGTAGAATCGATAGAATTGAAATAATAGGTGATTTATATGAATGAAAACTTAATGAAATCAATATATAATATTTCAATTGATATAAATGAAATACATACTTTGTTGTGTTATTGCTATGTTAAAATAAATAATATTAACTATAAAAGTGATTTATATTTTGTAGAAAAATTTAATAATATTGATATTGAGAGATACAAAAAAATTAGAGAAATAATAGGTGATACTTTTTCAATTGATTCCTTAATTAAAATGTTTGAATTGATAATACTTCCTGATGAAAAAGAAATAAATGGTGTATACTATACTCCAAATAATGTAAAGAATTTCATTGTTACGGAAATTGTTAATAATAGAATTGAACCATTCTTGGTTTGTGATCCTTCATGTGGTTGTGGTTCTTTTCTATATTCAATCGCAACTGTATTTCATGATAAATATGATATATGTTATAAGACAATTATAGAAAAATTTCTTTATGGAGTAGATATTTTAGAAGATAATATATTGAAAGCAAAAGACATACTAAAACTTTTAGCTTTATCGAATAATGAAGTTGTTGATAATTTTAATCTTGTTTGTCATAATTCTCTTGAATATGATTTTAAATTTAATACTAGTAAAAAAATAAAATTTGACGCTATAATAGGTAATCCCCCATACGTAAGAAATAAAAATATAGATTTAAAGAATAAAAAAACATTAAAAAAATGGTATGTAGCTACAACTGGTAATACTGATTTATATATACCTTTTTATCAATTAGGAATAGAATTGTTGAATAAAAATGGAGTATTAGGCTATATTACGCCAAACACGTTCTTTATTAGCACTAATGGAAGAAAGCTTAGGGAATATATGTTAAATAACACAAATAGTATATGTATAGTTGATTTTAAAAATAAATTGGTGTTTGAAAATATAATGACATATACATGTATTGTTTTATTAAATTTAGAAAAAACAAAAAAAATCAAGTATTCGATTTGTAATCCTGATAATATAAATGAATTAATGTTTAATAGCTATAAATATAAAGATTTTGATGATAATACATGGAGACTAAGCTCAATAAATGATAAAAATAATATTAAAATAATTGAGTCATTTTCCAATAAACTTGAAAATTATGAAATAAAAAATGGAATTGCAACATTAAAGAATGATATATATATATTTAAAATAGAAAGAGAAGATGAAGAGTATTTTTATAGAAATTATAATGGTAAAGAATATAAAATTGAAAAGAAAATATGTAGGGATATTGTAAAACCTAATATTTTGAAAACAGAAGAGGATTTAGTATACAAGAGAGAAAAAATAATTTTTCCATATTTTTATGAGAATAATAAATTAACTGTTATTAAAGATATAGACTTGAAGCAAAATTATCCATATACATATAAGTTTTTTTACAAAAATAGAGATATATTAGCTGCAAGAGATAAAGGAAAAGAGGTATATCCCGAATGGTATGCTTTTGGGAGAACACAAGGGTTAAATTGTAATTATGAAAAAATATTTATTCCATATTTATCAGACAAATGTTATTCAATTATTTCTGATGAAAAGGATTTATTATTTTATTGTGGATATTCTATAAAAACAGATGAAAAGATGAATAAAATTGTTTTAAAAAAAATATTAGAATCTGATATATTTACTTATTATGCTAGAATTGTTAGTAAACCATATTCAGGTGGATTTTATTCATTTGCTAAAAGTTATATAAAAAAATTTAGTATACCTGAATTTTCAGATATAGATATAGAGTATTTAATTAAAGAAGATGATATTAAGAAGATAAATAATTTTTTATGTTCTAAATATGGAATTATTTTGGAGGAAGTATAATTATGAATGATAATATAGTAGGAAAAATTTATATTTTAACAAATCCATCTTTTCCAGATTATGTTAAGATTGGATACTCAAAAAATGTAGAAGAAAGATTAAATAGATTAAATAATTCAGAAGCAGTTCCTTTTGCTTTTAGATTATATGCTACATATGATGTAGAAACTCAATCTGCTGATAAAGTATTACATAAAATAATCGATAAATTAAATGCTGATTTGAGAAGTATAGATACAATAAATGATAAAGTGAGAGTTAGAGAGTTCTATTTAATATCTCCAGAAGATGCTTATGAATTATTAGAGGATATTGCAATTATTAGTGGTACTAAAGATAGACTTCATTTATATAAACCAACAAAAGAAGAAGTAATTGAAGAAGAAACTGCTGAAAAGAATAGAGAATTATCTAAAAATAGACATCATTTTAAAGAAATAAAGTTTAAATCTAGTTTGACTAATAAAACATATTATTCTAAAACAAAAGATGATGGCACATTAGGAATATACGAAGAAGAAACAAATATGGAAGTTCCTAATAATAGTAATCCATCTAAAAAACAAATATTATTACAAGCTGTTAAGGATTTAAATGGTGAAGTAGAAAGTAATATTACTTTATATCAATTGCAACATAGATTAGAAAAATTATTAAGTAAATAGGCATATATAAATATAATGTCATAATGTCATTTTAAATAATCTTAAAGTATGATATTTAATAATATGAGTGTATTTCATTATTTGAGTTGAAATATGCTCTTTTTTGATTGGAGGTATTACATATGTTGAATAAGATAATAAATTTTGATTTACATATTCATTCTATTTACAGTGAATATAAAGAAGAAAAGGATTATGTATCAAACAGTAATGAAGATAACATTGATGTTTTATTAAAAAAATTAAATGAAAAAAATATAAATTTATTTTCAATTACTGATCATAATAGATTTAGTTATAATTTGTATACAAAATTAAAAAATGGAATAAACAGTCCTGATTACCCTAATGTTCAAAATATTTTACCTGGAATAGAATTTGATGTTCAACTTGAAGATAATAAAGAATCGTGTCATATAATAGCGATTTTTGATGATTCGGATTTAGAAAAAATTTCGAAAATTGAACATGTAGTAAATGATAATAGGATTTTAACAAAAAAAGATGATTTTTATAATAAAAATGAATTTGAAAAAATATTAAAAGAGATAAAATGTAGTGTGATTTTAATTGCTCATCAACATAAAGCATTAGATAATCCTGAAGGTGGAAAAAGAAGTTTATCAAATTCAGTTGAAGATGTATATGAATATATTTCAACTGGTTATATTAATGCTTTAGAATATCAAAAACCATCTGTTCAGGGAATGATTATTAATTCATTAAAGAAAACAGAAAAAAACATAGCAACAGTAATTGGTAGTGACTGTCATAAGTGGGAATGCTATCCTTGTAAAGATGAGAACAGTGGTAATAAAAACTATGTAAGTAAGATAAAAGCATTACCTACATTTGATGGATTGGTTTTTTCTTTTACAAGCTTTAAAACAAGATTTAATAGAGTAGAAAACAAAAACATGAATTATATAAAATCTATTAAATGTAATGATAAAGAATATCAATTATGTAATGGAATTAATGCGATTATAGGAGATAACGGTTCGGGTAAGACATTATTACTAGAAATGATTGGTAGTTCGAATATTAAATCATTTTATAATAAAATAATAAAAAGTAATTTTATGGAGATAGAAAAGAAAGGCAGTCCTTCAGTAGAATATATTAAACAAAATGAAATTATTGATAATGTTAAAAAAGGTGAACTTTTTAAAAAAGAAAATAATAATTATTTTGATAATATCCTTAATAAGGATATATTTAAAAAGAATATAAAAGACTATAGTACTAAATTAATAAATTATATACAAGAAACCATAAATGTAAATAATAAGATTGAAAGTTTAGAACAATTAAATTTTTTACCTGTAATAGTAACCGAAAAAAATTATATCCCATCAATTAATAAGGAAATTGATGATGTGAATGATGTATATAAGGATAGATATAATGAATTAAATAGAATTTATATTGAATTAGAAAAGGAATATAATGAAAATCAAAGTTTTTATAATGAAAATTATAAAGATCTAGAATCTATTATTAAAAGTATGAATGTTATACAAAAAGATTTGGAGAACAAACATAAAGAAATTGCTAAGTGTAATGATATAATAAATTTAATAAAATCATCGTTAGATACTTTTGATTCTAATATGGAGACAAAACGTACTGATAAGGAAAAAGAAAATAATGATTATCTAAATAATTTAAATGATTTTTGCAATGAAATAGTATCAGCATTAAAACAACAAATAAGTGATAGAAAGATTCCGAATTTTCCTAAACCATTACCGGGAAAAACAGAAAAAACGAATGAAGGATTTTATTTCGTTAAAAAAACAAAATATGATAACGCAGATTTAAGTAATGACTTTTTTGAAGAACTTTTTAATAATGGGTACAATAAAACTAATATATTCAATATAGATAATGAAGATGAGTTAGTTCAAAGTTTAACTGGTATTAAGAGCATTGAACAATTGAGTACATGGTACAATTCTGTGGATAAATTTACAGAAAAATATTCTAGTGAGGAAACAACGATCGAAAAAAAATCTGATAAAAAAATAATAGGAAAAACACCTGGGGAAATATCAATTGTTTATTACGATTTTAAATTTGGTAATTTTGATAAAACAAAGAATGTCTTATTAATTGATCAGCCAGAAGATGATATTAGTAATAATAAAATTTCAAATGATTTAATTAGTTATATAGAAAAAGTTAGAGATAAAAAGCAGGTTATAATTGTTACTCATAATCCATTGTTAGTAGTTAATTTAGATGTTGATAATGTTATTTGTTTAAATAAAGATAATAAGGATATAATTACTATTGAAAGTGGATGCTTAGAATACAGTGAAAAAGACTATTCTGTAATAGAAAATATTGCTAATTTAATGGATGGAGGAAAAGAAGCTATTGAAAGGAGATTTGCTTTATATGAAAATAGTAGAAGTGAAAGTATATTATAATAATGAAGATAATTCAATTAATGTTAAGTTTGATGATGATAATTTAATATTATTATCCGAAAGTAAAAAAACTCTTAATGCTAAAGAAATATATAATATGTTTAAATATGAAACTGGAAAGTTATACAAACTTTTAGAATTAGATGATTTAGCTGGCTTGAATGATGATGATTTATATTATATAAAAGAGTGTCATAAAATATTTGAAAATATAATTAATGGTATAAGTATTACAGAAGAAGAAAAAACTGATGAATAATTTCTACCCATCAGCTACCCATCAAATGTTAATAAATTTGATATAATTTTGTTAAATTTTAATAAACTTAAATTTTAAAATATGTCGATATTTTAAGGGATTCGTATGAATCTCTTTTTAATTTAAATCGCCCCCTGAAGGAGCCTTATGGCTCCACTTTTTGTTTGTTTCAAATTATATGATTTATTAATTTCTGATTTATGGTATTGAATCATTTCAATAGTTTGAACTTGGTATGAAACAAAAAGAACTAGAAGAAATAAATTTGATTTTTAATACTTTATTTTTAAAACGATAACTCTTATTTGGTCTGTTTTTAGATAGTTAATTAGATAATCATTTCTATGATAAAAATTATCATAGGCTTTAATATAATATTATCAAATTCATCTTTTTTGTGTTCTGTTAAGGTGCTGATATTGTTTTATTGACCAATAAAACAATAAACTCTTTTCTGCTTAGCAATATCAAAACTTAAAGTGTGTTCCATAATTTTCCCGTACTCAAAGTATCTGTTATAATACATTTTTACTGATGTTTGTTGTAATAACAAAAAACATAAAGAAATCAAATTCAAAAACTTTATGTTCAGCATTATACGTGTTATAATATATAAGGAGGCTGCTAAAATGGAAATAGATACAATAAAAAAGGCATTAATTGAACAAAAAAATATGAATTTGTCTGGTAATCTTTATCATAAAACCCAATTAGATTTTGCATATAACACCAATCATATTGAGGGTTCTACCATAACGCCTGATGAAACGGCAAGTATCTATGATACAGGAACAATTCTAACAAGTGGTGATAAAGTTATTGTACTAAAAGATGCTACTGAAACAAAAAATCATTTTACTTTATTTAAATATATGTTAGATACAATTAACGATAAGCTTTCTGAAGATATGATAAAAAAGTTTCATTTTATATTGAAAGATGGAACTCTAACTGATAGTGAAAAAGAATGGTTTAATGTTGGAGAGTATAAAAAGAAAAAGAACTTTGTTGGTAATATTACAACATCTTTACCAAGTACCGTAGAAAGTGATATGAAAGACTTATTAGAGTGGTATGATAAAATATCCAATAAAACTGTTGAAGATATAATAGAGTTTCATGTTAGATTTGAGAAAATCCATCCTTTTCAGGATGGAAATGGTCGTGTAGTAAGAATGATAATGTTTAGAGAATGTTTATATAATGATATAATGCCTTTCTTTATAGAAGATAGAAATAAAGATTTTTATATAAGGGGTATTAAGGAGTATCAAATTAATAATGAAAGGGGTTATTTAGTAGATACTTGTTTGAATAGTCAGGATGATTATGAAAAAATGGTTAACTACTTTTTAGGAGATAACGATCAATAAATTTTCTAGTTAAGGTTAGGTGTTGATGAAAGTGAATATTGTAGAGCTTATAAAAAAGGAATTATTAAAAAGGTGCAATGAATCAAAAGATAGTGATGGATTTGATTTCTATGAGGATCATATTAAATATGTTGTGGAGAATGCAGTTGCTTTAGCAAAAAAATATGACGCAGATGTTGAAATAGTAGAACTTGGAGCATTACTTCATGATATAGCTATGCCATCTAATATAGGTCCAAGAGAAGAACAGCATATTTATGGTGCTAAGATAGCAGAGGAATTATTAATAAAATATAATTATCCACAGGATAAAATAGAGGCAGTAAAACAATGTGTTTTAAATCATAGGGGAATTAAAGATTTACCTAGAAATACAATCGAAGAAGAAATTGTTGCAGATGCTGATGTGATTGCACATTTTGATTCAATACCTGCATTATTTAGTTTAGCTTTCAAAGAACGTAATCTCAATTTAAATGAAGGTACAAAATTTGTTAAAAAGAAATTGGAGAGAGATTATAATAAATTAAGTGTTAGAACTAAAAAGTTGTTAGAGGAAAGATATTTTAGTATAAGAAAGGTATTGTTTAATGAATAGTAATTATTAAATGACGTTATGACAATAAACTTTGCTAGGGTATAATAAAAGGATTAATCTACTAATATGAGGTGAAATGTTTTATGGAAATAATTAAATTTGATTTAAAAAAATTAGAAAATCAAAACGTGGGTTTTGCTTATTATATACTAGGTCGAAGTTATGATTTAGAAGAAAATGGTGTAGATCAAGATTGTAATAAGGCGTTATATTATTATCAAAGGGGATTTGATATAGATTATCCATTATGTACATATTCTTTAGGAATTTCTTATGAATTAGGGTTAGGAGAAGTAATGAAAATTGATAAAGATAAAGCTAAAAAACTTTTAACTAATGCTTATCCTAAAATCCTTGATTTAATTAACAATCAAAATATCCCTGAAATAGAAAGAATTTACGCTAGATTTGTAATGGGGGCATATTATTATTTTGGACTTGGAGGAATTGAAAAAGATAATAGTAAAGCATTTGAAATTATTAAAGAATGTGCTGATAAAGGGCATATTGCTGCAATTTATGACTTAGGTGCTAATTTTTATTTTAATGGAAATGGAACAGAAGTTAATTATGACTTCGCAGATTATTATTTGAATATTGCTAAAGAAAATGGTTTAAAAAGAGCCATAAATTTATACAACTCAAGAAGTAAAACTAAATAACAAAAGGAGGAAAAATGATTCCTAAAATAGATTTAAATAATCTTCAAATTAGAATTTGTAATAGTGATGATGTTAAAGATATTTATAATATTTAAGAAATAGTAATTAATAATTTTGAAGAAAATGAGAAGGGTTATTTTTTAACCTTTACAGAACAATAGTGCTTAAGAATTGTAAATAATCCTTTAAAAGATGGAGAAATATATGGAGTATTTTATAAGAATAAAATGATTGCTTGGATATTTTTATCAATTTCAACAAGGATGGAACAAATTAAAAGTTTTATTCCATATATCAACGGGAAATGTGCCGATATCGATGGAGTTATAGATTTACCTGAATATAGAGGTAATGGTTTATAAAAGATACTTGTGAGTTATTTAGAGAAAAGAGCAAAAATTTTGTAACAATTCCATTAGGAAATATTGCAGAAGTTAGAAATACTGTATGTGATGCAGGGGCAGGAATAATAGGAGATTATACTTACTGTACTTCATCTACAAAATCAATAGGTACTTTTAAACCAAATGACAATGCTAATCCATATATTGGCGAGAAGAATAATTTAGAATTTGTTGAAGAAGAAAAATTATTATTTGTAAAATGATAATTAAAAGTATCAATAAAGCTTAATTTTTCATATGTTATAAATGGGGAGTTAATATGAAAAGAAAAACATCTATTATTATTGTTACTTATAATAATTTTGATTATACAAAAGATTGTATAGAAAGTATCGATAAGTATACAAAAAAGAATACCTATGAAATTATTGTTGTGGATAATTGTTCTACAGATGGAACTCGTGATTGGCTAAAGGATCAAAAGAGTTTTAAGGTGATATTGAATGAGGAAAATTTAGGTTTTCCTAAAGCCTGTAATCAGGGAATTGATGTTGCAGATAGAGACAATGATATTCTGTTGTTGAATAACGATACTATCGTTACTACCAATTGGCTAAAAAATTTAAGGATATGTCTTGAGAGCGATTCTAATATAGGAGCGGTTGGTTCTATTTGTAATCATAATGAGAATGAACAGGGATGTGATTTTTCCTATGATGATTTTGATAGTATGCAAAGGTTAGCTAAAATAAATAATGTATCGGATCAGAGTAGATGGGAGGAAAAAGTATTTTTAATTGGATTTTGTCTTTTGATTAAAAGAGAGATTATTGACAAGATCAAATATTTAGATGAGGAATATAGCCCGGGATATATAGAAGATAATGATCTGTCTTTAAGGATTATCAAGGAGGGGTATAAACTTGTTCTTTGTCATGATTCCTTTATTCATCATTATCTAGGAACTGCCTTTCGTAAGGACTTAAATAAGTTTTACCCAATCTTAGAAAAAAATAGGGAATACTTTTTGAAAAAATGGGGATTTTCTGCTTTTTGTTTTGATGAGGTAAAGAATGCATCTATCAAAATTATGGAGAATCCTAAAAAAATTTTGGAGCTAAATTGTGGGATTTCTCCTACCATTTTTAAAATAAAATACCAATATCCTAATGCCGTTATTCATGGAGTAGAAAGTGACTTATCTAAATACGAGATTGCTAAATATTCTACTCTGATTTATCATTCATTAGAAGATTTGGATCATTATGATTATGATTGTATTTTAATTGGAGACATTTTAGAAAAAATATCAAATCCAAAAGAGTTTTTAAATCATTTGAAGGGTTATTTATCTAAAAATGGGTCTATTATTGGGGAAATTAATAATATAGCTAGTATTAAGGGATTTTTATCTTTACTAAATGATAATTTTGATTCTGTTTTTCAAGCACAACTTCATCATTATACGATTAAAGATATTAAAATTCTTTTAGAAGAACAGGGATATAAGATGGATTTTATTTTCTCTTGGTATACATCTGTTAATTCAGAGGAACAGGAGCTAATAAAGAAACTAAGAGAGATTAAAGCTAATGATTATGAAGTAGTGTATTATTCATTTAGATTTAGTAGAAAGTAAATCTTTGTTTTGTGATTAAATGGGGAGTAGAATCCTCTTTTTACTTAAAACTATTGATATAGAAAATTGACTCTGATATAATTTTTTTAGGGAGATGAGTATCATGAAAAAAAGAATTGACAAGAATAATTATTATTTGGATATTGCAGAATCTGTTTTAGAACGAGGTACTTGTCTTAGAAGATTATTTGGTGCTGTTATTGTGAAAAATGATGAAATTATTTCCACTGGGTATGTGGGATCTCCTAGAAGAAGGAAAAATTGTACTGATTTAGGATACTGTATGAGAGAAAAGCTAAATATTCCTCGAGGAGAGAGATATGAAATGTGTAGAAGTGTACATGCTGAACAAAATGCAATTATCTCAGCTTCCCGTAAGGATATGCTGGACTCTACTTTATATTTGGTTGGTATTGAGGTTAAAACAAAAAATTATGTAGAACATGCAATGCCTTGTATGTTCTGTAAAAGAATGATTATTAATTCAGGAATCAAAAGAATAGTAATTAGGGATTCTAAGAGAGAATATAGAGAAATATTAGTAGATGATTTTGTTGAACAGGATGATAGTTTGGAGGGTGTATTCGGATACTAATTTCATTAAAAAATAAGAGATGGAAATTAATATTGAATTTCTGTTTTTTTGTATACTTATTATATAAATGAGTCAATTTATTTATGAGGGATAAAATGAAAAGAGAGTTAAAGATTATATTATCAGTAGTACTAATATTATTATCTATTATTGTAATTAGTGCGGTTTTAGCATATTTAAAAAATTATAGGAATTTGATTCATGGTATATCTAATAGTTATATTACTATTATGACCATTTCTTCTATTATTTTTAGTAGTAGTTTTTTATATTTACTTTTTTCTAGATTGGGTACTGTTCAAATCTCGGGACAAAAAGCCGTAATTTATTTTTTGTTTGTGATGGGATTTTCCCTATTTTCCTCTCTTGTTTTTTTCTTTTTAGGGAACTCTTTTTTTGTAAAGTAATGTATAGTTGTTTTTCTGTTTCGTTTGTTTTGTGAAAAATAGGGTATAATGATATAGTGAGAAGAAAGTAGGGATTATAGTGATAGATGAAAAGTTAGAAATTATGAAATCCAGAAAGGGTTTTATAGCAGCATTAGATCAGAGTGGAGGGAGCAGTAAAAAAACTTTAGATTTGTATGGGATTGCAGAGGATCAGTATCATAATGATCTTGAAATGTTTGATTTGATTCATAAAATGAGATCTCGAATTATAACAAGTAAAAGTTTTTCAAGTGATCAGGTTTTGGGTGTTATTTTGTTTGAAGAGACTATGAATAGAAAGATTGAAAATGAATTTACGGCCTCTTATTTATGGAGCAAGAAACATATACTATCCTTTTTAAAAGTGGATAAGGGTTTAGAAGATGAAAAAGATGGAGTGCAATTAATGAGACCTATTCCCGATTTATTAAAGGTTTTAGATCAAGCTTCTAAAAGAGAAATTTTTGGTACCAAGATGCGTTCAGTGATTCATGATGATGATGTGGAGGGGATTCAGAAAGTTGTAGAACAGCAATTTACATTAGCAAAGACGATTGGCTCCAAGGGATTTGTGCCGATTATTGAGCCAGAGGTTAGCATTCATTCTAAAAATAAGGAAAAATGCGAGCAAATACTAAAGGCAGAGATTGAGAAAGCTTTAGAACGATTACCAAAAGATATCCAAGTGATTTTTAAGTTTACAATTCCCAGCATTCCTGATTTTTATAAGTCGTTAATGAATTATAGTCAGGTAGTACGCATTGTTGCCTTATCTGGCGGATATAAAAAAGAAGTGGCATGTCAAAAATTATCACAAAATCATGGTATGATCGCAAGTTTTTCTAGAGCACTTTTAGAGGGGCTGCAAGTCAGCGATGGTAAAAGGAAATTTGATCAAAAATTAAAAGAGACTATTGATGAAATTTATCATGCTTCTATTTTGTAAAATTACGGGGGTATAGAATTTTTATTATTTTTAAAATATGATATAATAATAAATAAGGAAAGTGATACCATGAATAATGAGGAAATAACAAGATTAAGTAAAATGAATAATGATATAGGTAATATTAATAGAGAGGGTAACCAAGAATTTGATATTAAGAAAAGGCGAATTAGTATTTTATCTAATTATGGAGAAAACTTTAATGATAAGGAATATATTACTAATCCTGCAATCGGAAGAGATGCACAGATTAAAGAGATGATTTTAATTTTGTTAACCCCAGATAAGTCAGTTATTTTAACAGGACCTCCTGGCGTTGGAAAAACTGCAGCGGTAGAAGGGCTTGCTTATCGAATTAATGAAAAGATCATTCCCGATGCTTTAGCTAATTATCAAGTAATTAAGATTAATACTTCGGCTTTACTTGGAGTGGATCCTGTGACAGGGGAAGCTAAGATCCAAACATTAATTGATGAATTAAAAAATTATGATCATTTAATTCTATTTATTGATGAAATTCATACCTTAATGGGAAGTAAAGGAGAAGCCCTAGACTTTGCTAATATGTTTAAACCTGCTCTTGATAGAGGAGATATTAAGGTTATTGGTGCTACCACTACTGAAGAGTATGAAAGATATATATTAAGAGATAAAGCTTTTGTTAGACGTTTTCAAAATGTAGAAATCCATGAACCAACGAGGGACGAAAATATCTCGATCTTAGTAGGAACTATACCAAAAATGGAGAAAAAAACAGGTATAAAAATGTTGTACTCTCATTTTGTAAGGCAGCAAATCATGGAGTTTATTACAGATATCACTAGTGAATATAAAAGGATTTATGAAATAGGTTCTAGGTATCCTGATATTTCTCTTACCTTAGTTCAAGAGGCATTTTCTAATGCCTTATTTGAGAATAGAAAAGAAGTTAATATTTTGGATTTTCGAAAGGCGATTTTAAATACTAAGAATGTGTATCCTGATGTTATAAGAAAAGAAATACCAAACTTTGATGAAAGGTTTAAGGATGAAATCGCAGAATTAAAACCAGACGAACCAGAGTATGAAAGATTAGATTGATTAAATTGGAGATGAGTATGATCTGAATTTTATGTGAATTTATTTTGTAGTTAATAAGTGAATATCCTTATTTTATAAATAAAAATAGATATTTACAATTAAAAAGAGTTGGTAGAAGTGTGGAAAAATTGGTTTCTTTTTTCTTTATACCAAGCATATTATTTATTTTCACAAATTCTAGGAACTCTTTTACTTATAGAACAAATTATTTCATAAGGAATAGTATCTAAATAATTTGCAATCTGTATAATATGTTCGTTATCTTTTAAAATAGCAACTTCGTCATCTATATTAACGGTATCATCAATTTTTATAAATAACATATCCATACATATATTCCCTATAATACGATAAGGCTTTCCTTTTATATAGACTTCTCTTCCTGTATTTTTTCTTATTATTCCATCAGCATACCCAATACATACAACACCGATTTTTTCGTCACTTCGTGCGATATAGATACCATTATAACCAAGTTTATCTCCCGCTTTTAAATGATTAATTTGAATAATTTTACTATATAAACTAAAAGTAGATTGTAAATCTAATGACTTGTCTTTGGTAAACCCATACATAATAATACCAAGTCTGCAACCATTTATAAAGTCTATTTTTTCATAAGATGTCAATGTCTCACTTGCGGCAATATGAAATATTGGGATTTTTTCTTTTTCAATATCACTAAGCATCATTTTATACTTTTTAAACTGGTTTAATGTATCTTCTTTATTCTCAGCATTATAAATATGAGTATAAATCCCCTCAACAAACATATTACTTTGGTTCAAAAGGCAAATAGTATCTTGAAGCTCCTCTTTTGAAGATACTCCTAGTCTATTCATGCCACTATTTATTTTTATATGTACTTTTAGTTTTCCTAATTTTAATGGTATTACTTCTTTGGCATAATCTTTTGAGTTTATAGTTATTGTTATATTGTTTTGTTCTGCAATATGTAAGTGGTCAGTAGGAATAATTCCTAAGCAAAGAATAGGAATATCTTTAAATCTTTTTCTAATTTCTAACCCTTCTTCTAGAAGGGCGACAACTAGATAGTTGCATCCACTATTAATAATCTCCTCTACAACTGGGAAGTTTTGGTGTCCATAGCAATCAGCTTTTACTACTCCAAAATAATATTCATATTTATTGAATTTTTTAATTATTTTAGATACATTGGTTTTTATATGTTCCAAGTTTATCTTTACATAAGTATTTCTATATAATTTCATTTTAAATTCACCCCTTTAGTTTATTTTATTAGATATACAATTAAAATACTAAAAAACTGTTACTAGAGAAAAAATTCATAAAACTGATGCAGTTAAATATCATATTGGTTTTTAGTAATCATTTATTTATTCTTTACTACATTATCATTACAGATACCCTTGACAACTAAGGGATGAATATGATAGAGTATAAAAAATTTCATGAGAAGGGGGAAAATAATAATGTCAAGTTCATTTAAAGATTTGGAAGCATCGAAAACATATAAAAAAAAGATGATAGCTTCCATAGATATTATGGACCATATTATCCAAAAAACAAAAAAAGAGTTAGAAGAAGGTTCGGTTGAAGATAAGGTAATAAAAGGTTTAAGTTTATATGAGGATTGTGTAATGGTACTCCCAAATGTTCATAGGGTAATTAGGGAAGAATGTGAGCCTACTAGTTTATGTAGACCAAGTTATAGCGTAGCATATGATATGCTTTGTTTATTAGATCAATCATATATGGATGCTTATAGCAATAGTGAAAAATCTGATTCTGTTTTACAATCTAGACAGGAGCAGAAAAAGAGATTTATTAAGTTAGTAGAAGAACGCCTGTAAACAAAATGTCAAGTATGCTATTATGTTAGCAAGTAGTTAACTTATAATTTAAATTGTTAGTAATATTTTAAGAAGTACTTTTTAAAAAGTGATAAAACTAATTGATACTCATGGACTTTATATTAGAATTGTCAAAGGCGTTTAATAAGTAGTATTTCAAAACTAGTTGATTATACTTCTTAAAGATACTATAACAATAATTTATTATAGATAAGAGTAGTGAAAATTAAAATGAAGGAACTATTAAGACAAATGTATGAAAAATTTACAGACTCTTTAGAACAAGAAATAGCAGTACTTTAATACTGCTTTTAATATGAATTTTTGTAAAATAGAGAATAACTTTAGGGGGTTGCTTCTGAATTTGACTCTAATTTATGTCTAATCTTCCTTTTTATGGTACCATTTTATATCTTTAGTTTGAAAATATTCATATGTGATAATTTTAGGATTTGCTTTTTCAACATTTTTTTTATATGCTCTTTTAGATTTACCTATACGTATTTTATCTATAGTATCTTTGTTAAAATAGACAATTAAATTATTATAAAAATTTTCTTGGTTAGCTTTCATTAAAATCACATAATTTCAACCTTGGTAGTTTGAGTATTAAGAGTATCCCAGGTTTAGTGATATTTATTTTATTCATGATAGTGGGTATATTAGGGATTTCACTTGTTTTACTATCTATTTGTTGGGAACATAAACACAAAGATAGATTAGAGGAATATGAATTTAAAACATTAGGGATTTAATTATTTTACTATTAGCTAAAGATTTGTTTCTAGAACTACCTAAGACTAATGATTTCTTTTTTTGGTAGTATGTTTGTATACAATCGTTGATTCAAGCAATCTTGAAGAACATCTGGTTCAATAAGAATCAAAACTCTTTTATAAATATCCTTGGAAGTAATGCCGCTAGTCAATTTTAAGAATTGTTTAAAGAAATTTTTTAGAGTAATAAAATCATTCATATCTATCATCTCATCATTATTATTACAAAAAATAGCAATAATTGAAGTTACGATTTTATATTTAACCTTCCAGGATTGTTTAAGATTACCAACTTCTTTTTTGATATGATTTTTATATTGTTTTAATAAATATCAAAATCTTTAATTTTAAGGTTTAAATTGTTTTTTCTCTCATGTACATCAGTATATCAAATATATCTACTTTACAAAATTTACATATGATTTTCTAAATCTGAATCAAAAAATGGCCTTTGTTTTTACCATTCCTTTTATTATACTTACTATTTTTCGCAGTGCTTTTTTATACTTTTATTTTGAGAGATTATATCAATACATTGTCACTTTTTTATTATTTGTGTATAATATTATTAGAATGGAAGGTAGAAAGGATAGACTCCATTTGAGCGCCAGAGCCTATGGCTGACGAGGATAGTAGTAATCGAGATGTTCGGCGGATGCTACTACGGATGTAAAGTGGTTCGTAAGATATATATTAAAAAAATAAAATTAAAATTATAACAAAGATATATATCCACACTAAATTTTTTGTATGGAGGGAAATGAAATGTGTGGAATAGTAGGATATATTGGTAATAAGAGTGCCAAGGAAGTTTTGTTGAGTGGTCTTAAAAATTTAGAATATAGGGGCTATGATTCTTCAGGATTAGCATTTTTACAAAATGGAAAAATTGAAATTATAAAAAGTGTCGGAAAGATATCAAACTTAGAAAAAAAATTAGAATCTATGGAACTAGATGATTATACAATGGGAATAGCTCATACAAGGTGGGCAACCCATGGGGGAGCAACGCTTTTAAATGCACATCCTCATCAGGTAGGAGATATTACCTTAGTCCATAATGGAATCATTGAAAATGTTGATGTATTAAAAGAAGAGCTGAAACATGAAGGGATTTGTTTTCAATCTGAGACAGATACAGAAGTTATAGCGGTTCTTTTAAATAAGTATTTAGAAAAGGATGTATTAAAATCGATTAATCAGGTAATGAACAAATTAAAAGGTTCTTTTGCTCTTGGTATTATTGTAAAAAGTCAAGATCACAGACTATATGTAGTAAAAAAAGATTCTCCATTAGTTATCGGAGTAGGAGAAGGAGAAACATTTTTTGCTAGTGATATTACAGCGATTAATACTTACACAAATGATTTTATTTTTTTAGATGAAGGTGAGATAGCAGAGATTACAAAAGAAGATGTTATTGTATATAGCAATTTACATAAGGTTGAAAAAAAGGTAAATACTATTCATGTAGAGGCCCAAGATAAAGATAAGAATGGATTTGAGCATTTTATGTTAAAAGAAATTTACGAAGAACCGAGTGTATTGGAAAATACTTTAAAAAAATATTTGGATGATTTTAAACAGGTTCCTAATTTATCCAAATATGAGGAAATTCATATTGTAGCTTGTGGCTCTGCTATGTATGCTGGAATGATTGGGAAAACTCTTTTGGAGGAAGAGGCAAATACTAAGTCGATAGTCGAGGTCGCTAGTGAATATCGCTATAAAAAGAATATTTATAATGTAAAAACTTTAGTAATTTTAGTATCTCAATCAGGGGAAACTGCTGATACCATAGCAGCTTTAAGAAAAGCAAAGGAAAATGGTCAGGATACTTTGGCAGTAGTAAATGTAAAAACTTCAACGATTGCCAGGGAAGCTGATCAGTGTATTTTTATAGAAGCTGGGGAGGAAATTGCTGTTGCTACTACAAAGGCTTATATGTTACAAGTGGCTGTTCTTTCTTTGTTAGCTTTAAAACTATCTTATGATAAAAAAATAGTTACAGATATAGATTCCTACTTAAGTGATTTTAAAAAAATTCCAGGTTTCGTAAAAAATGTAATTGATAAAGAATCTATTTGTCAAAAAATAGCTAAGGAAATTTATAGATGTGAGGATGTATTTTTTATCGGGCGTAAAATTGATTATGCAATCTGCTTAGAGGGAAGTTTGAAATTAAAGGAAGTTTCTTATATTCATAGTGAGGCTTATCAGGCAGGAGAATTGAAACACGGAACAATTTCTTTAATTGAAAAAGGAACTCCAGTGTTTGGAATTATTACAGATAAAACTATTGCAGAAAAAACTATATCTAATATTATTGAGGTAACTGCTCGTGGTGCAAAGAAAATTTTAATAACAACAGATGATTTGAATCAATCGATGGATGGAGATCTTTCTGTTGCTACTATAAATCAATTTTTACAACCATTATTGATTGTTCCTATACTACAATTAATTGCTTATCACACAGCAAAACTTAGAAATTGTGATATTGATAAACCAAAGAATTTAGCAAAATCAGTAACTGTTGAATAAAATGATGTATAAATTTAGAAAAAATCCTCATGATATAAATGAGGAGGAGAAAAATGAAAAAGTTATTAGCAATTTGTTTTGGTCTTCTTTTACTAGTGGGATGTACAGATACAACTAATACACCAAGTAAAAAAGTCGAGGACTTTCTAGGAAAATATCAGAAAATGGATAATGATGTTCTAACTCAGTTAGATTTAACAATTGATAATGATTCTGAAATGGATGATGATCAAAAGAAGGATTATAAATCATTGATGGAAAAACAATATCAAAATTTATCTTATAAAATAACTGATGAAAAAGTAGAAGATGACACTGCTACTGTAGATGCAGAAATAGAGGTATATGATTACCAAACATCGATTACAAAATCTAAAAAGTACTTTGATGAACACAAAGATGAATTTGTAACAGACGAAGATGAAAATGGAATAAAAAAATATACTGATTATAGGATAAAAGAGTTGAAGGATGTTACTGATAAAACCACTTATACAATTACTTTTAATTTAACAAAAGAAGATGGAGAATGGAAATTGCAGGATATTACTGATACAGACAGGCAAAAACTTCATGGGTTATATTAAGACTATTTTTAGTCTTTTTTATTTACGTAAATTTTTAATTGTATATGGTTTTTGATTGATATATATTTTTTTCTTACTATAATAGATTTTAGGAGGGAAAATAAATCATGAAACAGAAGAGGAGCAGTGAAATTTTTATAAAGAAACCAAAATTAAATAAATTTTTAGAACAGGAGAGTTTAAATTCTTATCAAAATATTTCTTTAATAGAGGATAAGATTTTTCAAAAAGAAACGATTACTCAGGATCTGCTAGATTGTGAATTAAACTCTTGTATTTTTAAGAAAGTCGATTTTTCTAATGTGAAGGTCGAGCATATCGATTTTATTGACTGTATTTTTGAAGATTGTGATTTGTCAAATTTAAAATTGTCATCTAATACAATGATTAGAAGTCAATTTAAAAATTGTAAACTATTGGGATCTTTTATTGATCAAACCTCATTACATGATATATTATTTGAAAATTGTAATCTAAATTATTCTACCTTTTCTGATAGTATTTTCCGTTCTGTTTTTATAAAAAATTCTTTTCTAAAAGAGTTAAGATTATATCATTTGAAGTATGAGAAACTCTTTTTTGAGAGTTGTGATTTAGAGAATTTAGAGGTAATTGATACAAAACTTTGTGAACTGGATTTATCTAGTTGTAATCTTTCTGGTATTCAAGCGATAAGTAAGGATTTGGAAGGAGTTACTATTAGTAACTATCAATTACTAGAGGTTGCACCCTTATTTGGTATTAAAATAAGAGATATTGATTATGATAATCATCATTGTTAACTTCGCATTTTTTATTGGTTGATAGTTACTTATTGATAACGAAAGGCTAACTATTAAAAGTCAATAGTTTTCTTTCAAAAATTAAAATTGGAAAAGAACCCATGCCAAAAAGATTTCACAAAAGTGAAATTTTGAAAAATTGAGTAATCAATTATTTCAATAAAGACGGATCAAATTGGATATTTTTAGTTTCAAGAATGAAAATAACTCGAATAAGTTTTTTGCACACATGAGATAAAGCAACTCTATGACATTTACCTTCAGATATTTTCTTATGGTAATAGTCATAAAAAGTGTTATTAAATCTAATGACAGTAAGAGCTACATTCATTAA
>CAJTUT010000016.1 GCA_910579455.1 uncultured Bacilli bacterium | reverse complement strand
TTTTGCAATTACTTAATATCAAAATTTTCTGTTTTCAAATCACAATAATCTGGATCAGTTACACCTTTTTTATAAAACATTGTATCTCCCTTTTTCCAAATCATATTTTTGGTTTCTTGGTCTGTTAAAATTTCCATTTTTCCTTTTATCATAATACCAACATATTTAATTAGTCCTTTATGATAAAAATAAATACTAGCATTGGTATTACTTTTATATCGATTAACTCTCATAGATGAAGTGTTAGTAGAAAAGTAAAATTCTTTTAAGCCGTGTCTTTTTCTAGGGTTTAGTATTGCTTTTACATTAGGATGGGGCTCATCATCAATAGAACATATAAAACTAACCTTTTGTTTATCAATAAATTTCTCAATTTTCTTTAAATCCATAATACTTCATCTCACTATTCAGTCATAAGTCCTTTTTCTTCAAGAACTTTAGTTAAGTTTTTATTTTTTTCAGACCATTTACTTTTATCTCTACGCATAGAAAAATATTTTTTATAAGTTTTATTATCTAAGCTCCTATCTGACCATCAATCCAGCCAAAACATAATGCTTCTTCAAGTGCTTCACTTGCTTTTATTATAATAACCCCTATAATTAGCAATAAATAACTCATTCTACCTCCTACTTTATTTGTGATTACATCTTGTAAAAGAAAAAGTAGTTATTTAGCAACTACTTTTTGATATAAAGCAACCCTGTTTTTTATTTTCTCTATTCCTAAAATTTTCATAATTGAAAATAAATCTGGTGACTTTGTTCTACCTGTCAACATAACCCTAATAGCTTCACAAATATCTCCGACATGCCCTTTATATTTGTCTGGTGATTTTTTATACTCTTTTGGACTTGGTGCATATCCTTTTTGTACTGCAAATTCCTTGATACCTTGAAACCATTCTTCATTACTATGGTCTAAATTCAAATCATTCAAATATTCTAAAACCAAACGAACATCATATTCTTTGTCACCATCATATTTTGAATAATTTTCTTTTTCAAATAATTCATCAATTGCATAAGAAAATTCTTCTTTCACGTCACTATATTTAGAAATATCTTTTCGTGGTCTAGGTCCATCCTTTTCGATATTTAAAAAGGCTACCATAACATCCTTATTTGAAAGTAATAATTCATAATACTGTGGATCAAATTTTTTTGTATATGCTAATGTTTCCTTGTAAACTTCTTCGCCATTTTTATGAGAAAAATATGTTTTGCATAGATTAGTTAACTTATCCTCATCAAAGGACGTTCCACCTACTGCCTGCTTTTCAAATGTGAAGGTAAAATCACTAATTTTCTTATCACTATGATTTAAGTACCACTCTTCAAAGTTTGTATTAGCAATAGTTGCCAGATATAAATGCAGGGCATCAATAGGAATTCCTTGCTCTTCATAAAACTTAGCTCCCGCCCAAGGATCTTTTCTCTTTGATAGCTTACGAATAGTTCCAGTTTCCTGATCCTTAATCGTAAGTGGGGCAATATGTGCATATTTAGGAGGGATAAATCCTAATACTTCAAATAATTGAATATGGAGTGGTAAGCTAGATACCCACTCGTCTCCTCTAATCACATGAGTAGTCTGCATTAAATGATCATCAATCACATGTGCCAAATGATAAGTTGGGGTCCCATCCTTTTTTAATAAAACTGTATCCATATCATGTTCCTTAAACTTTAATTTTCCTTTGATACAATCAACTATTTCAATCTGCTTATTTGCATTTCCTGGAGACTTTAGTCTAATTACATATTCTTCATGATTTGCTAATTTCTGTTTAATCTCTTCTAATGATAAATCCCTGTCTACTGCATAAACTCCATAAATTCCAATTTTAGTTTTTATTATGGTTTGTTCCTCTTTAATTTGATTAAGCTCCTCCTCTGTCATAAAGCAGGGATAGGCAAGATTATTCTCAATTAATTCCTTTACATAAGTTTGATAAATTTCTGTACGCTTACTTTGTTGATACGGTCCATATTCGCCTTCAAAATGATATCCCTCTGTTGGCAAAATTTGAAATCCTTTTAAAACACTTGTAATATTATCAATACCACCTTCTACAGCCCTTTTCTGATCAGTATCCTCAATTCTTAAATAGAAAGAGCCTTCACTTTGCCTTGCATAGACCATATCACAAAATGCAGAAAATAAATTTCCTAGGTGAACACTTCCAGTGGGGCTTGGACCATATCTGGTTACCATAGCATCTTTATTTAGTTTTCTTTTTGGATACATTTTTTCATAATCATCTCTTGTTTTAGAAACATTAGGAAACAAAAGCTTTGCCAATTCTACTCTTTCTTCTTTATCCATAAATACACGCTCCTGTATTAATTATTCAAATGGCTGCCCTAGTTAGATTCGAACTAACGCATCGTGCGGTCAGAGCGCACTGCCTTACCACTTGGCTATAGGGCAATCTATACAATTAACATTTTATAACATTTTAGAAAAAAAATAAAGTGTTTTCTATATATAACACTTTATCCAACCCTTTTTTTATGTTTTGTAGCTGCTAAATAGGTAGTTGACTCTATCTTCTGATTTGCAACTTTTTTATTTGTTTTCTTAAGTTTGGGAATCATTTCTAATGAGTGATATCTTAATATTCTAGTGTTGCTGTCAATACTATTTACTACATTTCTAGCATCTACACTTTCTTTTTGTCCTATAAAACTTGGATGATTGGAAAAACGATCCATAATAATATAATCTTCTATTGGAAATTCCTTTTTTTCTCCAAATTCAAATAAACTCATAAATTTTCTCATTGATTCTTGTAATACTATAGTTTTACTTGATTCTTCAGAATTAAAAATTGACAAGACTCCACCGAAATTCATATTATCGTTATTGGATGTCAGTATTTGATTAAATTCCATAATTAAGTCAAGTGTAATTTTTCCTTTTTTTAATGGACAATTACTACTCAAACTAGAATCAAGTTTCATACCATATAGGGATTGATAAAAAGAAAAGATATCTTGTAATGAGGTTTCTTCCTTCACCTTTAAATCATACTGAACTAATACTGGTAGTTTTTCTCTTTCATCTATAAAACTGAGTTTTTTATTCTTTTTTACAATGCCATCTTCATTATTATAACTAATGAGTTGTTCCATAAACTTATCTCTCCTTTTTTGTTGGCATATTTTATATTCTATCATTGTTTTTTGTCGGATTTTGTCGTTTTTATCATATAGATTATATATTCTCTAGTTATATTATATGTAATGGTTTATTAAAATTCCTAAAAATAATATTTTTTTCACTATACATCTGTATATTATACTTTTTAAAGGTCATCAAAAAATCACTTTTTTTGTAATAAAAGCGATTTTATTTCTTGATATAATTTTTCATTTGCTTCTTCTAGACTCATATTATTTATTTGGAATGGTTCTCCATAACGAATCGTTAAACTTTTACCCCTAAATTTATAGTTCCCAGTAATTGCAAAGGGGACTATCGTAGCGTTCGTTTTTTTTGCCATAGAAACCGTCCCCATTTTAAACGGCAATAACAGTTGATCAGTTGTTTTATTACGAGTTCCCTCTGGAAACAATCCAATAGCACCACTATTTCTTAAAATTTCTATTGCATAATCTGTACTTTTCTTATTTTTTCTACTCCTATCGATCGGAATACAACCAACTAATTTAAAAAACCATGCCATTTTACCATCAAAATATTCTTTTTTTGCTAAATAATGAATCACTCTCTTCGTTGCCATAATAGTTAAACATTGATCATAAATATGTTTATGATTTCCAACAATTAAAATTGGCCCTTCTTTAGGAATATACTCCTGGTTTAAAATTGTTGGATGATAATAGATATTAAATAGTATCCTCATCAGTGGTGTTAATAATTTGTACGCTCGTTCTCCTTTAAATCGTTGTTTTCCCATGTTTACTCCTCATTCTAATCTCCATATTTTCTTGCTGTAACTTTCTAAAATCCACTTTTCCAACTAATGTCTTAGGGAGAGATTTTCTAAATTCATATTCATATGGCAAGGCATATTTTGGTAAATTTTTCTTACACAATTCTTTTAATTCCTCTATAATTTTATTGCTTTCATGATATCCCTTTTTTAATACAATGTAAGCCTTTGGAACTTCTACTTTATATTCATGCTTAACTCCAATAACACTAGATAACATCACTGCCTCATGTTCTTCTAATATTGCTTCTACTTGTGAGGGGTATACATTATATCCTGATGATACAATTAAGCGCTTTAATCTACTTGTATATTTAATAAATCCATTTTCATCCATAATTCCCAAATCTCCAGAGTGAAGCCAAATATTACCATCTTCATGAATATGAAGAGCTAAATTGGTTTCTTTTTCGTTATTATAATACCCAAGCATTACATTAGGACCACTAATACAAATTTCACCTTCTTGCCCATAAGGTAATTCTTTATCCTCTTGTGAAAATATCCCAATATAACAACCAGGAAAAGGAATTCCCACACTCCCCTTTTTCGGAATATTTTTAAAACCTAGACAAACGGCCGCTAAACATTCACTCATACCATATCCCTGAGTAATTCTAGTAGACGACCCATGTTGATATAGGAATTCATTAATCTTTTTCTCTAAGGATGGTTTTAGATTATCCCCTCCTGAAATAGCATATTTTAAATAATTTAATTGTAATCTATTTTCTCTTGGACTATTTATCATTGCTTCGAATAAGGTAGGAACTCCTATTACAAATTCTGGTTTATGTTTCAATAAGATCTTATCAAAATCACTAGCCTTAAATTGAGGAATTAAAATACATTCGGCACCTAAACACAGTGGAGTAAAAACACAAACCCCTAAACCAAAACCATGAAATATTGGCATGATCGATAAACATTTATCACCCTTCCTCAATTCCTCAAATACAATCCTAGCTTGCTCAACTAAGGCAATGAAATTACCACTGGATAGGACTATTGCTTTTGGACTTCCAGTAGACCCACCACTATGAAGCATAGTAGCAGGAATATTTTTACCTCCTATGAAGTTCCCTTTCCTTTTGTTATAATTTTTACCTAATCTTATAAAATCTTTCCAATAAATATATCTATTGTCTCTATAAGGTAATTCTGTTTTATATCCACTTGTTACTTTATATCCAAAACTATATGGAAAGGACATGGAATCACTAGCTCTTACTATAATTGTTTTATATACTTCTGTACTATCCAATATATTTTTCACTTTTTTATAATCAATATCAATTAGTAATAACATAACACTTGACGTATCGATTAAAGTATCTTTAATTTCATTTTCACTAGCTAGAGGATGAACCATATTAGAAATTGCACCAATTTTATTTAATGCCAAAAAAGAAATCACTCCTTCTGGAGTATTTGGCATACAGATGGTCACAACATCCCCCTTTCTTATACCTAATGATAGAAAGGAGTTGGCACAACTATCCACTTTTTTTATCAATTCCTTATAGGTGATTTTAGTCCCATAATAATTAAGTGCTATTAGTTGTTTATGACTTAATGCACAGTCAACAAAATACTGATATAATGATTTATTGGGAATCGCTAAGTCCATTTGATTTTTATTATAATATTTGCTCCAAGGAGCGGCTGGTTTTTTCTTAAAACCTAAAAATCTAAAAAATTTCATATGGAATATACTCATTTTTTATTCTCCCTTTCTAACTCTAACCCTATCTTTTTCATTAACTTTTCATTTTCTATATCTAAATCTTTCTCTATCCTATATGGAGAAAAAAATTTAATTTGAATACTTTTTCGAAATATTTTATATTTTCCTGTTATAACAAATGGAATCACTGGACTATTGGTTTCCTTACTCATCTTAACTGCACCTATTTTAAAAGGCATTATGATATCATTGGTACGATTGATTGTCCCTTCTGGAAAGATGCCAATTACTTTTTTATTATGAAGAACATCCATAGCTTGCATTAAAGCCTTTTTATCGTGTGTTTTTCTATTCACTGGAATAATTCCCATATGATTAAATAAAATCCCTTTGATTCCTTTTGTAAGCTCACTCTTAGCCAGAAAGTGAATCACTCGGTTAGTAGATGACATCAATAGTAAGCAATCCAAGTAATTCGTATGATTACCTGCTAAAACAAGTGATCCTTTCTTAGGGATATGGTCTACTCCAATATATGTAGGATGATATAATATATTGAAAAATATTTTTATAATTGGTCTTATTATTTTATACAATAAAGTTTCTCTCATTTTCCCTCCATTATAACATTGTTTTTATTATAACAAAAAACTAGTATGAATACTAGTCCTACCTATTTTCCATATTGTTAATTGTAAAACTCCTTGTTACTAAATCAATCACTCCACTATTACAATAACTACATTTTTTATATTTTAATGCTTTAATTGGAGCTCCACAATTCGGACAATTAAGGCCAAGAGATTTTATCTTACTGTCTACCTGTTCAAAATCTATTACATAAATGCACTCTGTAATTATACGATCTTGTTTTTTGTGAAATACCCCCTGATTCTTTTTATAGAAATACTCAAAGGCAGTACCAAAATAAATGGTGGCAATTCCTTTTTTATTTTCATATTTACTTACAACCGTTTTATGAAATTTTATATCCTTATACTCTATATGATTATCCTTTAAATCCCTTATTTTAGCAAGAACATATCTTCTTATCTTTTCATTTGTAGTCTTTAATCCTTTTATATTTTTTTCTTCTATAGCATCCATGCATTCTATAATATTAGTTTCAACCAGGGACTTTAATTCATTAATATTCATTTCTGGAAAATCTCTTTTTATCTGATCCAAATATAAATTATCTAAACTAGATAAAGATTTAGGGGTTTCTTCATCTAAAAATTCTCCCGTTTGTATCACTTTTCCTATATCAGAAGTTCCAAAAATCTTCCTAGATAATTTTTTTAACTTTATCATAATCACAAAATATAATATTATAATAAATGTGACTAAAATGAGTACTCCTATTAAAACCCACATAATACTCTCCTTTACTCTTATGTTTTTTTATTATAATATCATAAATAAAAAGATTTTAAAACCTAAAATAAAGCTATCTTTTATTTCCGCTACATTTTTTAACAAACTCATAAAATATAAGATTCATAGATTCAATTAATTCTGGATGCCACTTAATCCTCATTACAAAGATCTTATCTTTAATTCAATTGCCTCAACTGTATTATCAAGTAGACATGTTGCTGCAACTTTATACTTTTTAATTTCTTCTTTTTTAGTAATACATGTATGAATGCTGTTAACCCTTAATTTTTTTTCATTCATAATATGAAATAATTTGGAGTTTTTCAAGATTTCTATGTCATGGGCTATTTTTGAACCAAATTGATTATGAAAAATATTATCATCAATATCTTTTATTTCTAGGGATTTTGCTAGACTTCCAACATATATAGTTTTAGAATAATTAAAAACTAAAAAAGTAATTCCTTTAATAATAACTCTATGGGGTTCAATATAGTTCAAATTTGTGTGTTCTATGTTATTGATACTACCATTTATAATAATAGCTTTTGTATTACAAAAATCACGAATAAATTCTATCTTCTTTTTTAGTTCTTCATCAAAATGCAATTCTTTTGTTTTTAATTTAATCATCTGAATCTATCCTTTCTTTAAATACAAAAAATCAACTTCCTTTGAAGTTGATACTATATGTTTAAATCTAACAAAAGTTAGAATAGATTGCTCAATGGTGCCGTTGGGGAAGTTATCTACAACTTTACCAAAGAAAACTGATATTAGAATCAATCATTAAATATATCTTAACATATTTTGTAGAATTATTCATTATTTTTTCGTAAATTATGATTAGTAAGTTCTTTACTTTTTAATTCTAAAATATAACAAATATCATCACGTAATAAATTACCAATATCCTCATCTTTCATATTTTCAATACTTCCATCAGGATAAATATTAAAATAGGATGTTGTAAATTCATTGAAATCGTTATAATGAATCTTAATTTTTGTATCATTTATTTTGCTATTGATAAATTTTTCAACTTCTTTTGATTCATTATCATTTAAATAAAACAAGTTTTTATTATCTTTTCCTTTTCTTAAAGGATAAAATCTAAAAATTTTCCAACGATTTATATTATACTTTGAAATAATATTATAGATATTTTCTAAATCATTTAAATTATACTTATTAGCAACGGTGTTAATTTTGACTCTAATTCTATTATTACATTTATCTAAGATTTTTATTATAGTCGATAGATGATTTTTTCCTCTTCCAATTTCCTCATTGATTATTTCGTTTGAACTATCTATAGAAAAGGAAATCCAATCAAAAGTTTTTATTATTTTTTCTAGTAATTTATCATCAATTTTTTGACCATTTGTAGTTAAAGACAATTTTATTTTTGGATTTTTAGACTTAATATAATCAATTAAATCAAAAAGTTCATCATATAATAATGGTTCTCCTCCAGAAAAGGTTATTTTATCCACTTGAATTTTTGATAAATTATCAAATATCTGTTTATTTTCTGCTAATGTATTATCCCTACAAACTTTTCTATAGCAAAATTTACAATTTTCATTACATTTATTTGTGATGTTCCAACAAATTGAATATAATTGATTCATAATCAGTCATCTCCTATAGAATATTATACATTATTTTCTAGATTTAATCTAGAATTACAATCTATATCTCTATTTCAAAATCATCTTTTCCTTTATTATCATGTTCTTTGTTAAAATTATATTTATCCTTTAATTCATTGAAAGTCTCTTCTTTAATAATGCCTTTTTTATATAAGTCTTTCGATACATCAAAATATTTTTCTCGTTCTTTTTCTTTACCGAACAACTTATCTTTGATTAAAGACATAACTCGTAAAAATTTATCTTTCCAAAATTCTAATGTGGTTTTTAATGAATGATTTTCTTCTTTGAGTTCTTCGATTTCCTTATCTTTACTTTTAATATTTTTGATAAGATTTTCTACTCTTAAAGTAAGTGCTTCATTGTTTTTGGTAAGATTTTCTACTCTTAAAGTAAGTGCTTCATTGTTTTCAGTAAGTGTTTTGATTTTATCACGATTTTCTTTAATTTCGGTATCTACATTGTTAAGAGTTACAGATAAAGTTTGTACTTTTTTATATTCATCATTTGTTTTACTAACTGAATCAATATAAGATACTAATTTGTCTTTATCTTCTTGTTTTAAAACATATTTTTCTTTTGAGGTTAAAGTTGTTTTTAAATCGGTTATAATCTCTTTTACTTCTTTAGTATGATTATCTAATTCTAATGATTTTTTACTGGCTATCTCCAATTTTTCTTGATTTTTTTCTAGTTGTTCTTTCATTTCCATATAGTCATCCATTTCAGTTATATGATAATCTCGATTTCTGCCTTTTTTCTTGCCTTTTAACGAGTTAGTAAGATTGTATTCTTTATTGAATGATTCAATACAAAGCATTCTCATTTTATCTTGGAGCTTACAAAGTGATTCTTTAGTAAATACATCACTTTTTCCAACTTGTTTCTTCATACCATTTTTACCACCGATTTTGATGGGAACACCAACGATATGAAGATGTGGAGAAGTTTCATCATAATGGATAATAGCACTTGCTATTTTAAAAGTAGGTAACATTGTTTCTAAATCAATAATTTGTTGTTTAAATACATTTGTCATCCGTTTTTTGAAATCACTATCTTTAGTATTCCAATACTTTTTATCTCCAAGTTCTATAATAATCTCACAAGCTAAATCACTTTTAGAATTATTACTTATATGAGTGAAGTAGTCTTTTATTTTTCTGTTTTCTCTTGTTTGTTTAGCATTGTATTCTTCCTTTGCCTCATCAAACTCATCTCTATATAACTTCTTCACATCATATACAAGAGAAGAACTGCCTCTAATAATTTCAATATCATACTCTCTGTCATCGTATTTCCTATAATTATGGTTATCACACTTTGTTAATCCTGCTGAATTTTGTATTGCATTGTTGCTTTTAGATGTTGTACCACTTACATTAGATTTTGCACTAGTTCTAGAACTATTTTTCTTATTTTTATCACTACCTAAATGAAATGAATATGCTAATTGTATAATCATCACGCTCCTTTAATTTTATATTTTTTAGAATTGTTTTAACAGTGTTTTTTTAACTATATTTTTGGCTTTGACAAAATATTTAACCCCCTAGGTATTTTGCCAAGTATAGCAAAATGACCTCGTGGGCTAAGGACACCTTAGAATCCGTTTTACTTTATTCCATATTGTTTTAAAACTTCGTAATAAAACAAAATTACATAAAGATTATGAAGAAACAACTTCTTCGGAAGTTTCTTCTTCCTCTTCATAAATAGTACATTCAGCAAGTCCAATAACATTTGCAGGTTTAACAATAGTAGGCTTTACCTCTCTAGTAAGTATTCCGTCGGTTTTATCTGGAATATATTTGAATACTGCTTCTTCATCTTCAAGAATTGTTCCACTATCTTTGTTGATATAAAGAACTCCTAAATCATATTCTTTCATTTTCATATCTGGATCAATCTCTCTATAATTCTCCATAGGAAATATTCTAACGATTGCTTGACTATCTTCATCTATGTTGAAATAGAACATTGAAGTTTCTGTATTATAAGTTGCTTGATAAAATCCTACATCATAGAACTCTCGTAATCTTAAAATATGTTGCCATACTTCATCATCATTTCTATATTCACTAAATCTTAAAGTTCCCATTACATTACCAAAGATTGCATAATCTTTTCTATCTAAGTAGCCATTAAAATATAAATCATTACATGGATTTACTATGCTTTCTCTAAATTTAATAAATTCAACATCACACTTTTTATTGTAGGTTTCTTTTAAAGTAATATTTTCGATATAATTCATAATCAAATTGGCTTTTTCTTCTCTTGTAAAATCTTTCCAAGACTTGTTATATTCTTTATATTTTTCTGGGTATTTAACTGAATTGATGAAATCTATATCTCGTTTAACAAGAATATCTTCTGGAGTAAATTTTAATTCATCACATACTTCTGATTCGTTTAGTTTTGTTTCTAAATCTTCAATAGTATTTTCTACCTTTTTTCGTTCTAGGTCATATTCTTCAAGAGTAAATACCTCATTAACATAAGCCTCTCTAATTCTAGCAAATTTATCTTTTTGTTTTTTTATTTCTTTTTCAATATCTTCTTTTGGATTTTCTATTTTTTGTTTTATCATAGGTAAGAAGAATTGATTAACAACCGAATCATATTCCACGATATTATCAATAAATTTACTAATATAATCTTCAATGACATTTTCTTTGATTGTTAATTTACAATCATTACAATAGTAATAGAAGTAAGAATTACCATTTTTCTTTGTTGTTGCTTTACCACCTAAAATTCTTCCACATTTGGGACACTTTAATTTTTGTAAGAATAGATAAGTAAGTGTTCTTTGATAACTTCTAGAATTTTTCTTCTTTTGTACTTGGCATTCTTCCCATAATTCTTTTGATACAAGAGGTTCAACAACATTTGAATAATAAGTAGGTTTCTTTGTTCTTTTACCATGAACAAAATCACCTTTATATATTTCATTTTGTAATATTTTCATAATTGTAGTGTCATACCAATTTGTTTTATCTAACACTTTTTCTTCATTTAAGACATTACTGATTTTCTTATAAGATAAACCATTATGATACATTTCAAATATTCTAATTACAACATCTTTTTCAGTTAAGTCTGGTACTAGAATTTTATCTTTTCTTTTATATCCTAATGGACTTTGGTGAGGAATATGACCTGCCTTAATAGCCCCTGCTAAACCAATTTTAGTTCTCTCTGAAGTTCTTTCTATTTCTTGTTGACTAACTGAAGTAAGTATTCTTGAAATCATCTTACCATTAGCATTAGTGGTATTTATATCATCATTAGCACAATCTAGAAAAGCATCATTTTCTTCTAGGAATGTTAAAATCTTCTCCCAATCGGCAACAGAACGAGTTAATCTATCTAATTTTAATACAACAATGGTATTACATTTCTTATCTTTAATATCTTGTAATAATTCATCAAATGCAGGGCGTTTATTACCTGTTTTAGCACTTATTCCTGCATCCTCATACACTTTATATACTTCATAACCTTTGAACTCACACATAGCCCTTAAACGCTTTTCTTGTTCTGGTAAACTAAAACCCTCTCTAGCCTGATCTTCCGTGCTTACTCTAATATACAAACCTGCAATTTTCTTTATATCATCATACACCAAATTATCATCTCCCTTTTTCTAATTTTTCAAAAAAAGAGAAGTAAAGGTACTACAAACTAATACTTTTACTTCTCAAAATAAGTCTTCTGTAAAAATCAATTACATAATACAACATTTTTCTTATTTTGTCTATTACCCATTTGTAGGGAATAAGCATTAGTTCATAGTTTTTATGTAGTTTTCTAATTCTGATATTTTAATCTTCTTACTTAAATTATTGATATAGATTTCGTTAGAATAATTAAAAGCAAGAAACATTATGTTATTAATGATAATTCTATGAGGCTCAACATAGTTTAAATTAGTCTTATCAATCTTTCTTATACTACCATTTATAATAGTTGGAGTAGTATTACAAAAATCACATATTATCTCTAATCGTTTTTTTAAAGATTCCTCCATATCAATTTCTTTTTTGATTACTTTAATCATAGACACCAACCTTTCTACGATTTTTTCTTAAAACGAAAAAACCAATCATTTCTGATTGATTCTATATCTAAAAGTTCGAATAGTTCGAACAGATTTCCCAATGGTGTTCTTGGGCAGATTCGAACTGCCGACCTACCGCTTAGGAGGCGGTTGCTCTATCCTACTGAGCTACAAGAACATGTTTTTTATTTCTCATAATTTTTAGCTGATACTATTATACCATATTTCCAAAGAAAAAAGCCATTAAAATAGCCTTATTTTTGGATAATATTGATAAAGAATATAACTAAGAATGTACAAGCTGCTTTTACTTCATTACAACTACTTTTATATTTTTCATACATTCCAGCCACATCATCTACGATATCTACAATCCAGCTTTCTAAATACTTTGGTGGTCTAAATGTTACTGGAAACATATGCGTTTTAATAATATCTTCTTCCCTATCTGTCAACTGATAATATTTTCTTGCATTTTCTAATGCATAATTTGGATGATTCTGTAAAGCCTTGATTGATGATTCGTTCTCTGTCTCATCCAAAAAGAAATCGTGTAACAGAGCTGCTCTAGTTGTTTCTTTATAATTTAATCTTAACGTTTTAGTAATTAAGTATGAATAATATGAAACTCTTTGCAAATGTTCAAATCTATTGATACCATGATGACATTTTTCTTTTGTCTTTCTAAATTCTTTATTTTCCAATATTGGCTGTATTATTGTTTGAAATTCCTCATTCAAATATTGTTTATTCATGAAATGGTTCACCCTTTATTTTTATCTTTCAATTTCTACCTTTTAATAGTAATATACACCTTGGTTATTTACAAGGAAAAAATATCGTAGATATAAACATCTATTTTATTATAATTACTCTAATTATATTATATTCCAATAAATAATTTGTGTTACTAAATAGTTTTTTTTACAAAATTTTACACTTAATAGAACTCCTACAGTATATCATAAAAAAAGAAATTAGACAAGTTCTTCTAATATTCTATCTAATTCATCTTTTTCCTCTGGAGTTGGTTCTTTTTTATCCAACTCTTTATTAAACCAAGCAGGTAATATTTCTTTCGTACTATTTGCTTTGGGATATTTTTCTTTATGAATTATCTTTCTCATTTTTTTATGCTCCTTTTCTGTTATCCTCATAGCATCTTCTACTGTTTCTATATTAAGTCTTTTCCACTGTCCTACTATTGTTTCAATATAATTTTTGCTTAACTTTTGGTTATTAATTTTTAATACATATGCTAATAATACATTCACTACTCCTGGAGATAGTTTTTGATCAATTAAAAGACTTTCTACTAATTTTAAATCTCTGCTTGTAGGATTTGTACCTTTATATTTTGCACATAAATACTCATAAGGAGAGATATTTTCAAATGTATATACCATTTTTGCCCATTTACTAGTATCCCCCTCTGGTTTTTTTAAATAATCTGGCTGCTTATTATAAATAAGTGTAGGGAGCCTACCAGCTTCTTCAAATTGATAATAGTTACGACAACTTTTTCTTAATAGTGTTTTATCAATATAACCTTTTTCATTAATCGAGTCTCTTACCAGTGACATCATTGTAGTATCATCAATATTATAGGTATAAGAAAGTGCATTAATTAGATTCTTAATATCAGAAGAAAAGCATTTCTCATGTACCATTTCTTTTGGAATTCCAGAAATTAGCAAATTAAAATCGATAGATTGATTCAATAATGGATGATTGTTACTCTTTTTTACAATATCTTCTACTATCTCTAAACTCCTTCCCGCAACTGGGGAAAAAACTTCATTAAAAGAGCATGTGATGTCGTGATAGTCCTTTAAATTCAATCTTGGAACCTTATAATAATTTATTAATTTTTCATACTCTGTTTTACCAAGATTATTATAAAGCACCACATTTAAAATAGGATGATTAAAAAACTCATTAGCAGAAACCGGAGAAAAAATCAAATAAACATAGTGATTAATGTTATCTTTTTTAAAATATGTTTTCAAAAGTCCTACTGCTTCTAGTTTTTTACGGGATTTTACAATATCTTCTAATTTTAATTGCATAGTAGCCATAAGATGATGATGAGTCAAATTATCACTTAATATTTCCAATTTATCTAACTCATCCAGTAAAGTAAAATAAAGACTAACGGCACTATGACCCATAATTGGCTGATATAACATTCGAATTAACTTTCTATCATGATTACTTAATATGGTTTTATTTACTACTGTATAGGTATCAGCTGGTAGTATTGTTAAGTTTTTTTTCATGTGAATCACCTTTTAATTATTATAATGGAAAATAAAGAAAAAAAAAAGCATAAGCTTCAAAAACCTAGAAATTTTAAAATATCTAAGGATGTCATTTTGGTATAGAAAATAAAGGCAAATGCAATTAGCAAAAATGGACCAAATGGTATCACTTTTTCATTTTTCTTAATATATAAAACGAGGGACATAGGAAGAGCAAAAAGACTTCCTAAAAAAATAGTTAGTGTTCCTAGTAAGGGATCTAAAACCAAACCAAATAGAAACATCATTTTAACGTCTCCTCCGCCCATACTTTCTTTTTTGAATATTTTATTTCCTAAAAGCATGATACTATACATAACTAAAAATAGAAAAATCCCAATTCCTATATGATAGATCACTCCCTTTAGTCCTTCTAGAAAAAATCTACAAACAATAAAATATATACTAAAGAAAATTAGAACTTCATCTGGAATAATTAAATACGTCAAATCACTTACAATGACAATGACCAAAATAGAGACAATTCCAAGAGCCAAAACAAGATTCCAGGAAAAACCAAAACTATAATAAGAAACGGCAAATAGTAACCCTGTAAAAAATTCTATATAAGTAGAAAGGGAATCTATTTTAGCTTTACAGTAATGGCATTTACCTCTTAAAAATAAATAAGAGAGGATTGGGATCATATCCAAAAGTGATAGTGGATGATGACAAGTTTCACATCTAGAACGTGATAAAATGAAGTTTTCCCCTATTGGCAATCTTAGTCCTACTACTGTATAAAAAGATCCCATAAAAAGACCAAATATAAAAAATAAGATAAAATATACTATATTCATTAACATCACCTATTGAATCTTTCCATATATATCAAACATTGGTACTACGATAGATAAAAGAATGACACCTACAATAAAAGCTAAAATGATAATCATAATTGGTTCAATTAAGCTTTTTATCTGATTTACTAAACTTTTATGTAGACTTTGGAAGTGACTAGCAACTTTTTCCATCATAACACCCAATTGTCCTGTATTCTCACCAGTAACTAGCATTTCATATGCAACGACTGGAAAAGCCCATTCTCCTTTAAATGCTTTTGAAATTGCTTCTCCTTTACCAAGATTATCTAAAGACCTTGCTATAATCTTCTTATAGACTTCGTTATTTGTAATCTTAGATAATATTTCCATACTATCTGTTATAAATACACCATGGTTTAATAAAGAGGAAAACGTTTTCGTAAAGTTAGCAACTTCACTATAGATAATAATATTACCAAAAACGGGAATATGCATTAATGCTGTTTGTATTCCTTTTTTAAAGGGTTTAATGTTTTTATATAGATAGATAAATCCTCCTGTAAAGATTCCTAAAACCAATATAATCCAAACATAGTTTTCCTTTAGAAAATTACTCGCACCTATTATCAATAAAGTAATAGCAGGTAAAGTTGCATCTTGACTTTCAAACATCTGAACAAATTGTGGTACTAAATAGGTAAGCATAAATATTAAAACTGCTATTGCCAATAATAAAACAATTACTGGGTATGTCATAGCACTAATCATTTGCTTTCTAGTTTCTTCCATAGCAGTATAATAGTCCGCCATGTCATCTAATATAGTAGGTAAATCTCCTGTCATTTCAGCAGTTTTAACCATATTCACTAATAACTTAGGAAATTTATTCTCTTGCCTCATCATGGCCTCTGATAAATTTTCTCCTTTTAAAAGATCATATACTAATCTTTGATAGGCTCTTTTTTCATTTAAATTTACTGATTGTTTTGATAAAATACGTACTGCATCTACTAGAGGAATTCCTGCCTTAATATATGTAGAAAGTTGAGTAAGTCCAAATGCTAAGGCCCCAGTTTTCAGCTTTCCGTTTCCACCTAACTCAATATCGTAAGGCTTTTTTACATTTACGGTTACAATCTCATATCCTTCTGTCGTTAAAAATCCTTTTACGTCGTTTTCATTTTCTGCTTCAAAAACTCCTGTAATCTTCTTCTTATTGCTATTTAAAACTGTATATCTATAAGAAATTAGTGGTTTTATAGGTTTATTTCTTCTTTCAGAGGTAATACCACCAAAATTATCGTTTTGAGCTTTATTATCTTCATTGTCGATATGATTAGTAAAATCTCCATTGTCCGCTTGTGATATTACTATGCTTTCTTCCTTGCTCTTCTTTAATTTTTTTTGTTCTATATTCTCTTCTAACTCTTTGCTAGATTTTTTTATTATTGTAGTAGGAAAACTTAGAATTTTACTAACCGCATGATAAATTAATATGAATGGTTTCATAACAATTTCCACAAAATCTACTCCCTTACTATCCTATTCTATTTTTTATTATACCATAAAATAGTATATAAACAACTAGTTTTTAGAACAAAAATCTAGTTCAAACATATATTGTAATAGAGGTGGAGCTATATGTACAATAACCCTTTTTTGTATCAAAGTGTCAAACCAAGTCTGTTTAGTCGGCTATTTAGAGGAGCAGCTGCTGGTGGAATTAATTGGGGAAATCTTTTAACTAATACTCAGAAATCTCTCGGTATTATTAATCAAGCTATTCCTATAGTTTATCAGGTAAAGCCTATTGTGAACAATGCCAAAACCATGTTTAGAATAGCAGGGGCTATGAAGGATACTGATGATACTAAAAATTCAAGCTATAATAGTCAAAAAAAAGAATCTACTACAATCCCTACGCAAAATGATAACAAGCCAATTTTCTACATTTAAAGAGTAATTCCTAAAAAAGGAATTACTCTATTATTTTTCTTATAATATAACTTGCAATCAATAGACCCGCTGAGCTTGGAACAAAAGATGTAGAACCTAGTATTCGACCATTTTTCTTAGGCATCTCTAATGACGTCAAAACCATGATCTTTTCTGTTACTTTTTCATCTTTTATAAACTTTCTAATTTTTCTTGCTAACGGATCATTATAGGTTTTCCTAATATCCATAATTGCTAACCTTGAAGGATCTAATCTATTAGCAGTACCCATACTAGAAATAAGCGGAATTTTTCTATTCAACGATTCCTTTATTAGGAGTTGTTTACTTTTTAGCATATCACAGCAATCCACAATGAAGTCAATATCATGACTTAAAATTTTATCTTTCGTATTTTGATTGAAAAAACAATCATATTTTATAACCTTTACAGTGTTATTAATATCTTTTATTCTATATTCCATAACATCTACTTTTTTCTGACCAATTGTAGAATTAAGAGCAATAATCTGCCTGTTGATATTAGTCTCTTCTATTATATCTGGATCTACTATAATTATTTTAGAAATGCCACTTCGAATTAAGGATTCTACCACATAGCCTCCTACCCCTCCGATTCCTATTACCAGAATGGTTCTCTGCCTAATTTTTTCTAGTCCCTTTTTTCCAATTAGACTTTCTAATCTGTCGAATATATTATGCTGATTCATTATTTGTTTTTACTAATACCCTTGGTTTTTTACTACTTTTAATTAAGTGTAATGGTTTTTTGTTGATAATTTTACTAATTCTAGTTAGTTTAGAGTACACTTCCCTATTTTCTTTAGCAATTTCATATAATCTAGATAAATTTCTATAATCTCGCGTATTCACATATTGTAATTTAGTGATCATGCTAGTCAACTGTTCTTCTGTCAAAGTAGCTTCTCCTATAATGGTAAAATCAAACAATCTCATAAAATCAATTGTTTTTTCTAAATCGCTTACTCCATTCAATTGGAATATATCTTTTCTTTTATTTTTATCCAATTCGGTTTCTGATAAATACTGAAGTTTTTCTAATTTTTCTTGAGTAATATGCCTATCAACTCCCAATTTTTTTAAGGATATATATCGTCCCTTTTTTATACCTGGAATTTCCTTTTTTAAGTCTAAAATGACGCTTCCATATAAATTATCTAATCCAGCCGCTATTTTTCTAGGTGGTATTGGAACACTGTATAAATGATATAAGTCTGAATCTGCATATTGCCTGGTAGTAACTAAGAATTCTTTTTTATTTGCCTTATAATTAAAATTTCTAAGAAAGTTTGTAATTACATTTGGTTCTATTCCTCTAGTATTGTAAATAGAACGATTGAAAGATGCTCCATTTAATATAACATCACTTTCCTCTAATCCTTTAACACTTACGCCTTCCTTTACTCTTATGGCCTTAGGATATGTAACCTCTACTAAAAACAAAATAGAGACTCCATCTTTATTTGTATTTAAAATCGGTAATACTAACATATCAGTCACCTCTTTGTCTTGTTATTATATCATACCAAAAATTAGATTGCAAATAAAAAAAGTCCAAAAGAGCGGCTTAGCGAAACGATAAAACCTGCTTATTTACAGGTGGGTGTTCTTACGCCATCATTAGGATCCCTGTTAAGAACAGGTATTCAACACAGATGACTGATCAAAACTCCCGTATCGTTAATTTAGTCGGTTTTATAAATTGCCAGTTTCGCATCTTTTAGACAATTTTATTGTACCATACTTTTAATTCATATATCAATCTTTTTCAAAATAAAATTTTTATTTTGTGAATAATTTTTAATTAATTTAGCACTATAAAAGTAAGGAGGAAATTATGAATATAAGTATAAGAGATCACATTATTAATAATTTTAAAGGAGACGATTATGATAGCTTACAGAGTGCTATTAATGAGTCTATTGAATCCAAAGATGAAGTAACACTACCTGGTATGGGAGTATTTTTTGAAATTGTTTGGCAAGGGGCCGATCAAAGACTTAAAAATGAAATGCTAGAAATTATCAAAAATAGAGTATCACAAGGACAAAAAGAAAACGGATAACTTCGTTTTTTTTATTTTACTAATTTCCTTTTGTGTATACTAGTATATGTCCCCTATATTCATCATAATCTTTTCCTCCTTTTAATCGTTCTAAACTAGAATACATCAATACCAAATCTTTATTAGCATTTTCAACTATCTTATTTCTAGTAGTAATTAGGATTTTCTTAATGTCATTTAATACTTCAAAATATTTATCATTATTTTCTAGCATAATTTCCTCCTTCACAAACATTCTTGTTGATATAATTATGTTACTATTCACAGCCTATATTGATAAAATTTCTTGTAGCAACATTAGACAAAATTTTCATTCGCTCTCTTACACCAAAAAAGAACTTGATTTCCCTATTTTTGAAAATTCAAGTTCTTCTAATCTTTCCATCTTAGATAATGGTTATGTTACTTCTTTATCTCATTCTGCTTAATTTTCTACACTATCTTTTTCTGACAATTAGTTACACTATTAACTGCATTTTTACATTATTTTCATTATTTGTATAATTATTTTCTCACTAATTTACAACATATTATCACAGCATTATCTATAAAAGCTTAACTTAATTACAATATAAAATAATCTCTTAGTATTCAAATCGTCTTAAAAAGGTAGATTTAGATATTGCTAAATACTACTATTTATAATGACGTTTTTATATTTTTTCTTTAATAATATTACTTATACAATACTTTATATATATGAAATATCTATTGCCACTTCTATTTTTCTGTTATTTAGATCTATTGTTTTTTACATAAACTTTTGAAGTGTTCTTCTGTTACATATCTATCATATACCCCCCCTCTATTATTTCAAAAAATCTTGGATTAATTTCATATGGATGAGTCAAACGATATTGCTTCATTAATGTTAAGTCGCTTTCAAATCTAGCCGATGAAGTATGTATTTTATTATGGAAGTTAAAATCATCTTCCAATTCCAGTAAATATTTTCTAATGAATCCAGAATATTTGCGAATGTAAATATATATTGGATGTACCTCTAGTGGATATATTTGATGATATCTCATTAAATTTGTATATAGTTTGTTATAATCGTATTTCTCATCTGCTTTCATAAATGATTGCATGATTGAATCACCATAATTTGGTAGTTTAACCCTATCTAATCCCATATCAATAGAAGGATTACTAGTATAATTTATGTGATATTTCTCTATATACATATTTAAATCACTTTGTATATGTGGTGACGCAATGCATTGTCTGTCATAACATATAGTAGGATCATTTGGGGAGTACGTCATAGTTTGAAAAATATCAACCCAATCTTCTGGATTTTTTTCATTTTGATATTCTTCTATAACTTTTTTACTAACTTCTATGCCCGAAGTAATTGTATTGAAAATAATGATTTCTTTTAAAGACATGGCACTATTATCTTCTGGATTTTGTATTTGCATTAGTGCAGTATTTGAAATACTAGATTTTTCCACTTCCAAAAGGTCTGTAAAATCAGTTATCCATTTGCTATAACCAACTGTATTTCCAACATAAAAACCACTTGCGTAAAAATTTGTACGATTTTTTCCTCTCTTCCAATAAATATTACAGTCATTGTCATAACCTAATATTTTTTCTGCTCCAACAAAAATTCCAGATTCCGAAAATTGACAATTATAATTATAATATTTCAATAATCTTTCTATTTCTGGCATAATAATATCATTTTCTGATGATGTACCATAGATCTGAATCTTTGCTCCAAGAAGCTTAAAATATTCAATGATAATGTTCGTATCTTTTAAAGCAGATAAATTGTTTTTATTAGCATTTAATAAATTTATTATTTCTGTTCGACTAAAACCCTTCAAAAAAACACCCCTCTATAAAATTTTTATTATATTATAGTATATTTTCTAAGAATATGCAACTTTTTTTGTTACTATTTACAGCTGTTTAAGAAAAATCTTAAAGTCACACCGAAAACTAGTGATTTATTCACTAATTTTTTCATAGGTTAAAATTTCATCAAGAGTATAGGGCTTGTCAATCATTAATCGTCTACAAACATCAATTATATTCATTTCGTTCTTTTTATAGGTTTCAATATAACTTCTGATATTAGCATAGTATTTTGCATAATTGATATTTTGAAATTGTCCATTAATCTTCATCCTAGATTTTGCTGATCTAATATTTCTTTCATAATTATTGTTAGTAGAAGATATAAAATATCTAAATCTTCTTATTCTACTGTTGATTTTATTAAAAGATCTATTATTTATTTTGGATATAAACCTAAAATTATACAAACTGATAATGGTTTTGAATTTACTCACCATGCAAATACTAAAAGAATTCATCCTTTCGATGTTCTTTGTAATGAATTAGACATTGAACATAAATTAATAAGACCTCGTACTCCTAGGCACAACGGAAAAGTTGAAAGAAGTCACAGAAATGATCAAAATAGATTTTATAATTATTTAAAATTTTATTCTTATGAAGATTTAAAAATACAAATGAAATCTTATTTAAAACGTTCTAATAATATTCCTATGCAAGTTTTAGGGTGGATTTCTCCTACTGAGAAAAGAAATAAAATAAAGGAAGCTTCTGCAATTGCAGTGCTTCCTAATTAATATTTTTTCGACTTATTTAGGTCTCACATCATTGACAACTAAACATTATTCAAATGTTTGTAATCGTTTTGTGATAATGTTATTTTATTATTATAGTAATTGTTTACCAATGATTTTTTAATATAATTAAAACTTAATATTTATTTATCTCTTAATATCGCTTGATATTCAGTGGAAATTTTTTTGATAATTTTATTAAATATTTCCATAACCTCTTCATCACATAATGTCTTTTTCGGATCCTCAAAATATAGGGAAAAAGCAATTGATTTTTGATTATTATGTAGTTTATCTCCTGTATATACATCAAAAATACGAACTTCTTTTAGTAATCTACCTCCAACTTTTTTTATTGTGGAAACAATTTCTCCAGCAGTTATGTTCTTATCAACGATAAATGCTAAATCTTTTGTAATTCCTGGAAATTTTGAAATTTCTTTATATTTCATTTTTCCTACCTTTTTCTCAAGTAGTTGATCTAGATTGATTTCAAAGATATAGATATCTTCTTTTGTAATACTAGGATGAACTTTCCCTATAATACCTACTATATCACGATTAACAGAAATAGATGCTGAAATACCTGGATGTAGTTCTTTTGGAATATTTTCTATTGTAAAACTATATCTATTTTGGTAACCTAAATAGTCAAGAAGTTCTTCTACAATACCTTTTATCATATAGAAATCGACCTTTTGATTATGAAGTCCTAAATAATAAGAACCATACATCAAAGCACATAATCTGTTATTTTCACCATAGGTATCTTTTTTATGGAATCCCTTCCCTATTTCAAAAATTGAAATGTCCTTGATATTTCTTTTTTTATTATATTCCCATATTTTCATTAAAGAGGGAATCATAGAATATCTTAGGCAAGATCTATCTTCTGTTAAAGGATCCATCAATTTCACGACATCAAAGAAATCGTTGGTGTACTGGGATGCTTCTTCTTCATTAACTAAACTATAAGATAATACCTCATTATATCCTAGTGAAATCATTTTATTTCTTATTTGTCTTGTTGTTTTATCATAACTCCCTTTTTTCATAGAGGTAACAGGCAATTTCCCTTTTATATTATTCACCCCATAAATTCTTCCCACTTCTTCAATTAAATCTTCTTTAATAGAAATATCTAATCTTCTAGTTGGTACTGTAACTTCAATCTCATCTTTTTCAACACTTGTAAAAAATCCCAACCTTCTAAAAATATCGCAAATTTCTTCTACTTCCAATTTAGTTCCTAAAACATCATTAATATTCTGAACAGTTATTTTAATTTTCTTATCTTCTTTGTCTGTTTTATCATAACATATCATTTCTGATACAATTTTTGCATTTGCATACTTTTCTAATAAATGACAAGCTCTATTGATTGCCATATAGGTTCTATTTGGATCAATTCCTTTTTCAAAACGGTTAGAAGCCTCACTTCGTAATATCTTATTACTTGTTTTTCTAATTAAAGTAGAATTAAAAATGGCTGATTCTATGATAATATTTTTAGTATCTTGTTCTACTTCTGTAGAAAGTCCTCCCATAACTCCAGCTAAACCAATTGCCTCTTTATCAGTTGCTATTACAATATCTTCTTCTGTTAATATTCGTTCTTGATTATCTAGAGTGATTAATTTTTCCTCTTTTTCTGCCATTCTTACTACTAAAGTGTCCCCTAATCGATCAGCATCATAAAAGTGAAGGGGTTGTCCTACTTCTAGCATAACATAATTCGATATATCTACTACATTGTTAATAGGTCTTATTCCAGATGCAATTAAACGATTTTTAATAAAGCTAGGACTTTCCATGATTTTGATATTAAGCGCTTTTTTTGCCAGGAATAAGCTACAATTATTTGTCTTTATATCTACTTTAAAATGTTCTACTATTTTCTCTTTATTTTCTTGATAAGATAAGTCAATTTCTTTCACCTTTTTGTCATAAATAGATCCAATTTCATAGGCCATTCCCAGAATAGATAATAAATCTCCTCTGTTTGCTGTTAAGTCAAAATCAATTACTTCATCATCTAATTGTAAATAGGTAATCGGATCTTCTCCAATTTTTGCACCATTATCTAATTCCTTAATACCTTCTATATCCTCTTTTTGTAAAAACTTATGATCTAGACCTAGTTCTTCTATGGAACAAATCATTCCATTTGATTCCACTCCTCTAATAATTCCTTTTTTGATAACTCCTCCAGGTAAAACAGCTCCATCAAGTGCTACTATTACCTTAATTCCTTTTCTTACATTTGGAGCTCCACAAACAATTTGTAAAATTTCTTTCCCAACATCTACTTTGCATACATGTAAATGATCACTATCTGGATGATCATTACATTCTATTACTTCACCAATTACTAAATTAGTAGCTGGTATTAATTTTTCTGCATAATCAAATTCATTTCCTACATCTGTTAATTTATTTGCTAAGTCTTTTATTGTTTCCTCTTTTGGAATATCAATATAGTCACTAACGAATTTTCTACTTAATAGCATCACTTTCATCTCCTCTATCAAATTCTTCTAAAAATCTTATGTCATTGGTATATAAATATCTCATATCTGGAATTCCATATCGAAACATAGTAAGTCTCTCAAGTCCTGGTCCAAAGGCAAAACCTCCCCATTTTTCCGGATCATATCCATTCATTCTTAAAACATTAGGATGAACAATTCCAGCTCCTAGTATTTCTATCCATCCAGTATCTTTACATAAAGGACATCCTTTTCCACCACATTTGAAACAAGAAACATCTACTTCATAAGAAGGCTCTGTAAAAGGAAAGTAACTAGGTCTGAACCTTAAATCTAGGTTATCTCCTATCACCTCTTTCACAAACACTTCTAAAGTTCCTTTTAAATCTGCCAAGGAAACATGATTTTCTTTTTTATCAATTACAAGGCCTTCGCACTGACAAAATTGGTGAGAATGAGTCGCATCATCTTCTTTTCTATATGTCTTTCCAGGAACAATTTCCCTTATTGGTTTAGGATCATTTTTATTTGCTAATAATGTTCTTGCTTGCACTGCACTTGTTTGTGTTCTAAGTAGATATTCCTCTGTGATATAGAAGCTATCCTGCATATCTCTCGCTGGATGTCCTTTTGGTAAATTTAATCTTTCAAAGCAGAATTCATCTGTTTCTAATTCAGGACCTGTCATAACATCATATCCCATAGATACGAATAAATCTTCTATCTTTTCAATCATTCTATTGACAGGATGTTTACTTCCCCTCCTTACTTTTGTAGCAGGCAGTGTAATATCAATAGTTTCCCTTTCTAATTGTTTATTTAGTTGTTCATCCTCAAAGTATCTCTTTTTTTGTTCATAAAATTGGTTAAAATTTTCTCTTACTTGATTTACACTTTGTCCAAATTCCTTTTTCTCTTCGTTTGGAATATCCTTTATTAATTGATTCAAACTACTAATTAGTCCCTTTTTTCCTAAATATTTTATTTTTAAATCGTTTAATTGATTTAAAGTAGAAATATTAGTTTTATCCTCTTCTAATCGTTTTTCTACCTCTTCTACTTTATTATCCCTCATAATTTCCTCCTCTATCTTATTTTATTCATTTCATAGTAAACTTTCATAAAATGAAAATAACTATAAATTTAAGGACGAGATTACCCGTGGTACCACCTTAATTTATAGTTATTTCTATACACTTTACTCTTTTAACGCAAGAATTACGCTTACTATTAATAAGGACTCCTAAGATGAATTCATAAAATCACTTTACTTGTTCACACCAACCACAAGCTCTCTTAAAAAGTATCTTTTATTACTACTTCTTAATCTTTGCCTTTAAGACATTATAACATATTTTCTAAATTATTGTCATTATTTTTTTTGATTGTTAATTTAAGTTTGAAGTGCAACATTTCATAATTGAAAAAGACATATGAATAATCTATAATATCTTTTCGCTACA
>CAJTUT010000015.1 GCA_910579455.1 uncultured Bacilli bacterium | reverse complement strand
ATAATTAGCATTTTCATTCTATCATATCGCTTTTCTTTTTTTCACCTTTTGGGTGTCACATCATTGACAACTACACAAATAAAATACCTATTCTATTAGGTATTTTTTGGATAATCAATTCCTAAAGCCTGATATCCCAATTGAGTGACTATTCTTCCTCTACTAGTTCTCTTAATTAATCCCTGTTGTAGTAAGTATGGTTCATAAACATCCTCAATCGTATTAACTTCTTCTCCAATGGTACTACTGATTGCATCAACTCCAACAGGACCACCATTGAACTTATGGATAATCGTTAACAATAATTGGTGATCAATATCATCTAATCCATATTTATCTACTTTTAGTCTATCTAACGCATGTTTCGTAACTTCTTCACTAATAATGGATTCTCCCTTTACTAAGGCAAAATCTCTTACCCTTTTTAGAAGCCTATTTGCAATACGCGGCGTTCCTCTACTACGTCGTGCTAATTCTTTTGCTGCTTCTTCTTGAATATCGGTTTTTAAAACTCTTGCTGTTCTTTTAATAATTTGTGTAAGTTCTTCATCCTTATAAAATTGTAATTTTGCAACAATTCCAAAACGGTCCCTTAATGGAGAAGTTAAATCTCCTGCCCTAGTTGTGGCCCCTACTAAGGTAAATGGAGGTAAATCTATTTTTATATTCCTGCTATTTCCCTCACCCCCTACAATAATATCCAAAGTAAAATCTTCCATAGCGGGATATAGGATTTCCTCTATAAATTTAGGCATTCTATGAATTTCATCTATGAATAGTACATCTCCTGGCTCTAAAGTAGATAAAATGGCAGCTAAATCACCTGACTTTTCAATACTAGGTCCGCTAGCCGTTTTTATATTTGCATCCATTTCATTGGCAATAATATAAGCTAAGGTTGTTTTCCCCAAACCTGGTGGTCCATATAATAATACATGATCTAGAACTTCTTCTCTTATTTTCGCTGCTTCTATAAACACTTTGACATTATCTTTTACATCTTGCTGTCCAATATATTCATCTAAAATTTCGGGTCTAATAGAATTATCTAAAATTCCGTCATCTTCTACTTCAACATTTCTTAAAATACTTTCCTTGTTAGACATAACATTCCTCCTACATGCTTTTATAAAATTTTTCTAAATATTTTGCTTTTACCTTTTCTATCGTTTTATCTTTATTTACAGTAACATCCCAAATACTATCTAGAATATCCTCTAGCTTTAACACTCTATTAGGAGATTCTATTTTTGATGTGATAGCATTTGTTATGAATAAATTCATATTCTCTACATAATGAGCAGTATTTTTCTTAGATTGATACAGTTGATATATTGTTTGATTAAAAGCTTCAAATTCTTGCATAGAAAAGCCCAGCTTAATTCCATGCGTCAATGACTTATTAAACATTTCTTCACTTGAGATTAATACTCTTTTTTTCAATTTTTCCCCAAAATCAATAATATTACTACTCATATTTTTTATTTTAGTAATAACTTTAAGGCCTCTTTTACCTGCTCTTCTATTGTCAAGGAGTCATCTACCTTACTCATTATCACTTTTATCTCCTTTTCCTTGTACCCTAATCCCTTTAATACTTCGATTAGTTCTTCTTTATTATTATCACTTATATTATTATCAAAAGTACTTAACTTTCCTTTTAAGTCTAAAATAATCTGCCTAGCTAATTTATCTCCAATTTTAGGAAATTTTTTTAAATATAAAATATTTTCTCGCTCAATGGCATCTATAATACCAGCGGTTGATCCTGTTGCAAACATAGGCAAGGCCATTTTGCATCCTAGGCCTTTAACTGCAATTAATCTTAAAAATAAATCCTTTTGTTCTGTATTTTGAAATCCAAATAAAGTATTGTCCTCTTCTTTTATTTGTTGGTATACATATACTTTATATTCATTACCCTCTTGATAAGAAAAAGGATTTGAAACATGTATTAAATATCCAATCTTATTATTTTCTAATACAATACTATTAAATTTGATTTCAGTTACTATTCCAATCAAATAGTCATACATAAGAACCATCTCCTATTTAATAGTTTATCATCAATACAAACATTTGTACAGAAAAAGAAAAAATACAGTCTTACAAATTCAGATAAGATCGTATTTTTTCTTTATTTTAAACCTTCTTATTAATCACTATAACTGCCCTTACACCTATTTCTGGATTTGTTACCTCTGTATGAAATGCCCTAGCTTGGGTATCAAGATACCAAACATGACCTGGTGAATCTGGTAAATAGGTAGACATTGTCCAATAGCCATTCTTATTTCCAGAATCATTGATAGAACCTCCATAATTAGTAGATTCTGATAAATAATTATACATCCATTTTGGACATGAATTCTGATTTACATTACACCCTAATGAGGCTGCTTCCTGCATAGTAATCATTCTTGCTTTAACAATTTTATTATCCATGGTATAGGTATTATTACTACATCCTTGTTCTGAACATCCTGTAAAGGCATTTTCCTTAAATATAGTAGTTCCCATAGAATAATTTTGTTCTGTAACATTTGACCAGTCATTTGTTATACTTTCTAATTGTTGTAAAGCAGTTATTGGCCCTTTTGAATTCGCATTCTCATCAGAATACCATGCTATATTTCCAATTGTATTTTCCCTTTGTTGTAATGTAATAGTAGAACCATCATCATGTAAGACATAAAAGTATTTTATTTCATCATCATTCACTTTATATTTAAAAATTGTACCGCTAGCACAACTATTTGCACTTTGATCTTGATAGCAAGTAGTTTCCACACAGGATGACTCTTCTCCTGTTATACAAGTAGAAACATTATAAGCATATGTACTTACGATATTCGGATTTTTACTTTCTTCCTTAGCATTAACACTTTCTACTACTATTTTGCCATGATAGTGTTTTCCTAGTACTTCATTTCCACTATTTTCATCAATCCAGATTCTTATTTCATAGTTTTCGCTTTTCCCTGATGCGATGGCTCCTCTTTTTATTTCATACCCACTTCCCTCTGTTGTAGATAAAGTAAATGGTGCCTCTCCATTTATACTTACTCGAACTCTTTCTTTAGGAAGTAAGTTATTTCCACATTGATCCTCATTAATAACATCTGTGTCATCTAATATTTTAATTTTATAACTTGCCCTTAAAGTTCCTGAGTTAGTGATTTTAAAAGAATATGGAGATTCCTTTAATCCTTCTGAATCACTTTCTGGATATGCTCCATTCAGATTAATTATATTTCCCATTCCATCTTCTGTATCAATAAAATCAACTTTTAAAGTTCCTACAGTCAAGGTATTATATTTATTTGATTTTTGAATAGAAGAAAAGATTGCAAAAGCACTAGAAATCATAACAATTGCAACCACAAAAATGGAAACTATTGTAAATTTTAATTCTCGCGAAAAGCTTTTTGATATTCTCCTTTTAGCATCTTTCGTATCTATAATATCATTTTGATAATTGGCAATTTTAATTTTTCTCTTATTTCTTATGGTATTTCTTTGTTTTCCCACTTTCCTCACTCCTATTATCGTATATCTTATTATTCATTATAACAAAGAAAAAAAAGATCTACAATAGATATTTTAATCTTTCATGTTAAAGTATACACTTTGAACATCATCCAGTTCTTCTAATTGCTCTATGAGTCCTAAAACCTTTTCTTTATGATCCTCGTCTACTTCTACTTCCATATTTGGCAAATAAGTGATTTCACTTTCTAAAAATGTATTAATTCCCGACTTTTCTAAAGCATCTTTTACATTTAACATATTATCTGCAGTAGTCGTAATATTATAATTTTCTCCATCATTTTCTATATCTAAAGCACCATTATCTAGGCTGATTAACATGACATTTTCTTCATCATAGGTATTGGGAATTACTATTGATCCTTTTCTTTCAAACATATAGCTAACAGACCCATCCGTTCCTAAATTACCACCTCTTTTTGTAAACGTACTACGAACAAATGATGCTGTCCTATTCTTATTATCCGTCAAACAATCTACCATAATAGCAACTCCACTTGGTCCATATCCCTCGTATCTTATTTGATCATAATGTTCCCCTTCACTTCCACCTTTTGCTTTATCAATTGCCTTTTGGATATTATCCTTAGGCATATTGGCAGCCTTTGCCTTTTCTACAACCATACGTAAAGATGCATTTTGCTCTGGATCGGGAGTTCCACTTTTTGCTGCTACATAAATCTCCTTGGCTAGTTTTTGGAATACCTTACCACGTGCTGCATCTATCAAACCTTTTTTTCTATGAATGGTTGCCCATTTAGAATGTCCACTCATGCCCATTCCTCCTTTATCCATTATACTCTTCACAATTTATATTATCATAAAATCTATGATAGATAAAGTACAAGTTAATTTTTCTTTTTCTTATATTTTGTTTTGTAATAATCAATTGAATATATATGAAATACTACCAACTATCAATCGCTACAAAAGATAAGATGTATATATTTTGTAAATTAACTGGTATTATGTTAAGATTAGTTTGAGAGTGATATGTATGAAATTAAATCTTGGAAAAAATAAATTAAACATTAGAAAAGTAGACGGATTTTGGAATCGGTTTAAAATGCTAAAATTTGACTTACAGCCATTAAAGGAGGGAATTTTATTGGAAAATAGAAAATTTTTATCTACTTACTTTTTTTGTCAAAAAGTCGATATAGTTATGACAGACTCCGATTATAATATCTTATATATGTATAAAAAGTTAAAATCTGAAAAAAGAATCTTTTATAAACGTAGAGTTCACAATACCTATATCTTACCATTAGGCAGTTGCGATTTTTTAGAAATTGGTCAAAAACTAAGGATAGTCTCTGATAAAAAAAAGAATACTTGATAATATCTAGTATTCTTAGTTTTTATAATCAAAGTAAAAATCTAAAATTCGCACTTGATCTCCTTCTTTTGCACCTAATTCTTCTAGTTTTTGATCAATTCCCATTCTTCTTAGTTTTTTAGCAAATCTATAGATTCCCTCTTCCGATGAAAACTTTGTCATCTTAAATATCTTTTCAATTTCTTTTCCTTTAATTACCCAAAGATCCTCTGCCTCTTTTTCAATCGTATAAGGTTCCTCTTTTACAAATTTATATAAAACATGACTTTCTAAGTGTTCTTCGTCAAAAAGAGGTTGCTCAGGGATTTCTTCTAATAAATCCGCTAATCGATCTAAAACAGATTGTAATCCCTTATTTGTAGCAGCACTCACTTCAAAGATCTCTATATTATTTGATAACGATTTTTTAAAATTTTCTAAATTTTCTTTAGCATGTTCTAAATCCATTTTATTCGCAATAATAATCTGTGGCTTTTTCAATAATTTTTTATTGAATTCCTCTAATTCTTTATTAATTAATAAATAATCTTGATATGGATCTCTTCCTTCTAAACTGCTCATGTCAATTACATGAGCAATTACTTTTGTTCGTTCAATATGTCTTAAAAACTTATCTCCTAAGCCTTCCCCTTTACTAGCTCCTTCAATTAGCCCTGGAAGATCTGCTATTACAAAACTTCTTCCATCACTACTTTTACTTACTCCTAAATTTGGGGTTAGTGTGGTAAAGTGATACGCTGCTATTTTAGGTTTTGATCTGGATACACATGAGATAATCGTACTTTTTCCGACACTAGGAAGGCCTACTAATCCAACATCTGCTAACATCTTAACTTCTACTTTTAAGATCTTTTCTTCCCCCTCTTCTCCATTTTCAGAAAAATCAGGTGCAGTATTCGTTTGGGTTTTAAAGGCTGTGTTACCTCTTCCGCCACGACCTCCTTTTGCTACTATTACGGAGTCGTTTTTGGTTTTTAAATCCCCTATAATTAGGTTGGTATCCATATCTGTTATGACAGTTCCTATTGGTACCTTTACAATTAAAGGTTCTGCTTTTTTTCCATGTTGATTTTTTCCTTTTCCATTTTCTCCTTTAGGTGCCTTTATAGTTTTTTGATATCTTAAATCAAGTAGTGTATGAAGTCCCTCATCCACCATAAAAATAATATCTCCTCCATGACCACCATTTCCTCCATAAGGTCCCCCCATAGCGATATATTTCTCACGACGAAATGCAGTACAGCCGTCTCCACCGCGTCCTGCTATTACTTTTATTATAACCTCATCTACAAACATATTATCATTCCTTACCTTTTACTTTATGTAGCGTCCTTTCCTTATTCAAATTAGAGTCAATATATTGGAATAAGGCAATTGCTGCCTCTTTTCCTGAGTGGAGAGCATCATATCCATGAGTAAATATAATCTGATCTTTTTCTTCTATTAATTGAAATTCCTTTCCCTCATGAGTAAAATTGGGAACCACTATATTTTTAATTTTTTTGTTATTCCATCCTACATTATTCCATTCTACATTTAAGTTGAAAAATCGAGTCATTTTTTGAATATATATATTATACATCTTAACTTTACTTATTAATGTAAAGTCGGTGCTCTTTTCTAAATGATCTAATAAAAAACCAAAATCATCTACTAAGTCGTCTTGATTTTCAGTTAATAGAATATTTTCTACTGCAACCTCCAATAATGACTTTTTAATAACTAATAGGGAAGGTTCATTCTTCATTATATTACTTGATATTTTTTTATTAATTCTATCCTCTAAACTACTTATTATATATGTTTGGATACTCATATTTGACCCCCAAAAAAAATCAATATTAAAAAGAGCTTACCCGCTCTATTATTCTACTACAGGATAAACGGATGCTTGTTTCCTATCCCTTCCGATACGTTCAAATTTTACAACTCCATCAATTGTTGTATATAATGTATCATCATTTCCACGTCTAACATTCATTCCTGGAAAAATTTTAGTTCCACGTTGACGATAGATAATACTTCCAGCAGTTATGAATTCCCCATCAGCTGCTTTTGCACCCAATCTACGACCAATTGAGTCACGACCATTTGAAGTAGAACCTTGTCCTTTATGGTGGGCAAACAATTGGATATTTAATTTTAAAAATCTCATTCGCATTTTCCTCCTTATTTAATTTCTATAAATTCTGTATAACTTTCTTGTAACTCTTTTAAAAGATGAACCATATTCCTAATTAGCGTTTGTGTTATATGATCGTTTTTTAAAATATGTATGATCATTCCTTTTTCATCTACTTGATAAGTTAAGCTATGTTGATCAAATGATAAAATACCATTCACAGTAGTTGTTACAATGCTACTAACAGAACTACATACAATATCTTTACCAAATTCATCATACATAGCATGACCCAAAATACTAATTTGTTTATAATCGTCTTCTTCTTTTCTTATTTTTACTTTTATCATAATTAACCAGCTATTTTTGTTATCTTGATTTTTGTATATGGTTGTCTATGTCCCTGAGTCTTACGATTTGATCTATCTTTACTCTTATACTTAAAGACTCTAATTTTTCTTTGTTTACCATTTTTGATCACTTCTCCTAAAACAGTAACACTTTCTAAATAAGGGCTTCCAACTTGGTTGTCAAGCATTAATACTTGGTCAAATTTTACAACATCACCCGGATTTGCATTGATCTTTTCTATAAAAATTTCATCATTTTCAGAAACCTTATATTGCTTTCCACCAACTTTAATTACAGCGTTCATATCATTACCTCCTTTATTTTAAACTTAAGACTCGCTCTGAAGGTACAAGAGTACTTGTTTTTACCTTTTTGATGCGGTTTGAGCATGAGGCATCAAACGTATAGATTATATCATAAGTTATTTTCTTTTGTCAAATCCTCATATTTTATTAGTAAATCAATACTATTATATTTATATTTGATTAGTAAATGATTTTTTTCTATTCTTTTTTTCCATTCTATATTCTTCTAAATTTAATATTTTACAAGTATCTTTTGGTTTAATTGATGTTTCTACTTCATACCCTAACTCTTCTAACTGCTCTTTTAAACTCTCAGTTTGATGTTTTATATTTAAACTTTCTTCTAAATAGATTACTGGTACTTCCTCTCTTTTATTAAAAAAGACTGCAAAATCAATAGATGAGATATCTTTTTTGAATTTATTATCTAATATATCCATAATCTCTATTATGTTAGAGGAATAAATAACATCTGATGATATATATTTACAAGCATTCATATATATATCTAGGCTGACATCTTTCCCATATACTAAAGCTAGTGCTATGGCATAACGATTTAAATCTATCATATCATGTAAGAAAAAAGGATTTAGATCTAGCTTTTCATAATATTGAAACACTGTAGTAAAGAATAAATCCCATTCTTCATTTTCTATAGTGATTTTAGGCATATCATAAATAAAATTATAAAGGTCTAAATCTTCTACTAATAACCTCATTACTTCATCTAAACTACATTCTGCAAAGTCCTCTTCTATTTGACTGTTTCTTATGTCATTTTCTATATAATTGTTATTTGTAAACCCATCATTCAAACTAATATTTTGTTTCATAAAACAAGTATCTAAATAAATTTTTTTATTTTCTGGATTATCAATTAATTGAACATTTATAATCTCATAGTCTATCCTATCAACGACTTCGAACATAGTAATGTACTCCTTTTTTATTAGAATACATAAAACAAATTAAAAAATCAACCATTTTTTATTTTCTATGATTGATTCTTTATATTTTTGTCTCTTTTTAATAATGACAAATTAAAAACCACATGGCATATTATGATATCTGTTGATTAAAACTTACCGTTTTCTCAACAACTAGTTTTACATTATCCCTCGTAAAGGGCTTATTTAGCATATCTACTACTGGATACTCAAATGCTTTATTAATGGAATCTTTATCGTTTACTCCTGAAATTATAGATACAGGAATTTCAGAGAATAGATTGTTTTCCTTAAAATACTCTAGCACCTCAAAACCATTCATATCTGGCATGTTCAGATCTAATAGTAAGGCAGCAATTTGGTTTTTATTCGAAGAGACTATATTAATTACTTCCCGTCCATTACTAGCCATTAAGACATCATATTTCCCATTAAAAATATCATTGATAAAATTTCTAATAATGCTAGAGTCATCTGCAACTAAAATTGCCTTTGTGGATAAAGAAACCTCCTCAGGAGAAATCATTCGAACCTGTGTTGCAGAATCACTTTGATTATTATTTGGGATATTGATTACTGATGAACTGCCACTCCCATCACTTTCCATATACTCTTTTGCAATATTATACGTTTTATTTGCTTCTATAATTAGGGCTTGATAGTTATTTATAACAAATGTAATATCTCCTGCCTTACTATTCATCTCATGTTGGTAAGCTAAGTCTGCTAATTTCATGAATCCCAAATATTTAGAATCACTTTTTAAAGAGTGAACCTCAATGGCATAATTTTGCATATCAGAGGCATTTTTATACTCCTCAATTCTTTCCATTCTATCTTGGTAACCACTTAAAAAGTCATTTAAAATAGAATTATACATTTCCATATCTCCTAATAGTTCCAATCCCTTTTCCACATCTACACCATGCATCGTTAATATTTTCATATCTTTCATTTTAATCACCTACTTTTACTAATATAAATTATATCATAAAAAACTATGAAGTTAAATATTTTATCATTAACTTACTTAATTCTTCTTTATCAATTGGCTTAGCTAAGTAATCGTCAAATCCATCTGATAAATATTTTTCCCTCATTCCAGCAATTGCATTTGCTGTTAAGGCTATTACTTTAGTATTGAACCCCTCTAGTTCTTTTAGTTTCTTTAATGTTTCAACACCACTCATCTTTGGCATCATATCATCCATTAAAATCAAGTTATAACTTTGCCCATTCTTGATAAAATCAAGACATTCGAAGCCGCTTTCTGCACACTCTATTTGGGCATTATAACTTTCTAATAGTCTGGTAGCTACTTTCAAATTAATTTTATTATCATCTACAATTAGTATTCTTGTAGAGGATAGATCAATTTGTTTTGGAAGTACTTTTTCCTCTTTTTTCTCAACTACATCTTTTTCCTTACTAATAATTCCCTGATCAATAGAAATTGTAAACTTAGATCCTTTTCCATAAACGCATTGAACAACGATAGTTCCATGCATCAATTCTACTAATTTTTTAGTAATAGCAAGTCCTAAACCAGTTCCTTCTATCGTCGCATTTTTATCTAGATCTAATCGTTCAAATTTAGAAAATAATTTTGGAATATTTTCCTGCTTAATTCCAATCCCTGAATCTTCAACTGAAATAATTAATCTACAGATATCATCTTTTATCAAAGAAGTAACGCGAAAATCTATAAATCCTTCTTTTGTATATTTTACAGAATTAGTTAAGATATTTAAAATAATCTGCTTTACCCTAGTATAATCTCCATATAAAATAGCGGGAATACTATCATCATAAGTCATCCTAAAATCTAGTGGTTTATCTCCCATTCTACCTTTCGTTAATACTACTAAATTGTCAAATATCTCTCTAAATTCATATTTACTGTTAATAATTTCAATTTTATTTGCTTCAATCTTAGAAATATCTAAAATTCCATTTACAATTTCCAAAAGAGAATCGGACGCCATCACGATATCTTTTACTTCCTCTTTAGCAGATTCAGGAAGATTTTCTTCCAGTAAAGCTTGAGAAAAACCAACAATTGCATTTAAGGGAGTTCTAATTTCATGCGACATACTAGATAAAAACTCACTTTTGGCTTGATTTGCTTTTTCTGCTTGATTTTTAGCAATATTTAATTCATTAATTAACTTCATATCTGGGTTTTCTATTGTGAAATACATTAAAATTGTCACAAAACATTCCATAGAAGTAATAATTAAAATAGAAGGATGAGCAGCTTGAATCAATGTTATTGTAGTTCCAATGAATATATAAAAAAGAATTGGAGTATATTTTTTCTGTCTTATATTCTTTAAATCCTTTAGTAAAAGAATTAGCATAATCACTACATATATAGTTGATAAAATATACATAATACTAGCACTTAATCCATGGGTATAGAATTCATTTCCCTTTACTGTATAGGACAAAGGATACAAAAACATAAAAAATGCAGCTGGTGTATATATTCCTCTTATTATACTAACCAGTTTATTATCATGACCTTTTTTAGAAGAAATTGTAATAGAATATATTGTAATTAAAGATATCCAAGTTAACAAATAAACAAGATATAATTGATTAATTATTCTAAAAATTATCCCATGTGAATTATTAAACGCCATATAGACACTACAAAAGTCAAGTATGATTCCAATAAAAGAGATAATTAATAACTTAGAGAACAACTTATTTTCTCTTGTATCTATTCTTTCTTTTTTAAAATATATAATCATCACTAAAGATATATAGATAAAACTTATAATTAAAAAATATAGATTATTCATAGTAACACCTCTACTATCTTACTACTTGTAAGTTTATCATAATTATTCAAATCCAACAATAAAAAAATACGTATATTTACGTATTAATTCATTCTCAATTTTTCTTTGTTCTTGACTTTACTTTTACTCTGTTTTTCTCTAACCAGTCTATATTTTTTTGTTTCAAATCTCCGACAATGTTCATCATTTCCTGTGTTTTATCTAAAATCTTTTCTGTAGGAGATACTCTAAATGGTTTGCCAAATCTCACGATAGATTCTTTTATTGATTTAGGATCATTAAAACTAACCGCTGTTGGCACTACAAGACATCCCGTTGCTTGTGCACTAGCTGCTGCGCCAGGCTGGAATGGTAGTAGAAAATCCTCTCCTCTATTGGTTCTTCCTTCTGGAAAAATGAATACATTTTTCTCATGAGCCAACAATTTATTTATTTCATCTTTTGCAAATTCTCGATCATCCTTGTCTTCTCTATCAACTGAAATAGCACCTGTTTTTAAATAGATAGCTCCCCTTTTCATTTTTAACATCTTTGTAGCTGTTAAAAAATGAATTGGTCTATGGTCCCCAATTGCGGAAATAATAGGAAACTGATCATAATAATTATTATGATTTGAAATAAATAATACACCCTCTTCATTAGGTACTAATTCTCTGTTAAAAACTGTTGGTTCGGCAAAACGATTATATATTGCCAACCCTACTTTTGATAAAATTTTATAATTTTTCTCTGTTTTTTGATATTTTATATCATCGAATGGTAATTCACTATAATACTTTCTTAGTTGCTCAAAATACTTTATCTTTTGACTTGTATTCATTTTAGAAATATCTTCATGATGTAATTTTTCGAAATAATTAGGATTTCTTAATTTCTCAATTTCTACATACATTTGATTTGTATTTTTCACTCTTGGGACCTTGGGATTTGTATAATCTCTATTATAGATTCTGTCCCTACAAATAACGTTTGTTACTTTACTGATAGAATCTATATTCTCTTTTTTATCATCTATTATCACATCAATCCCATGTTGTTCACATATGATTGGTTTTTCTATATCACTGTCTTTTTCTGAACAAAAGAAGATATGATCATATGGTATTCCTTCTTTTTTTATCATATGAAAAAGCATTGCTCTAAATAATTTCCCAGTTATTCCTGTCTCTGTTGTATGGGCTCTTCCTGTAACAATAAAGATTTCATCACCTTTTTCCTTCAATTGTCTAATCAAAGCACTTATTCCTTCCTCATATGGCATAAAACAGTATTTCCATATATATTTAATCCAAAATTTTTCTCTTTCGCTTCTTGTACAATTAAAGATATCCTCAATATCAATTTCATCCATATGAATATCTTGTTCTTTCACATTCTTAAAATATTTTCTACCATAGTGTAGTTGAAATCTTTCTAAATTTGTAAACACACCATCTACATCAAATGCTACTTTCATGTTTCCCATCTCCTCTATTTTTTTTCATATACTTTGCATCTTCTTTTTGCAACTTCTTCTTTCCTTAATTGAGCATGACTAATTTTCCCTAAAAGTGTTTGCGGAAGTTTATCTCGATACTCAATAGAGCTTGGGTGTGAATATTTATCTAAATTTTGCTTACATAAATATTCAATTTCGCTATTTATCTCATCTGTTGGCTCATATCCATCCTTTAAACAGATAAATGCCTTTGGGACCTCCTCTTTGTATGGATGGGCTATCCCTATAACTGCACATGCTGATACGGCTTTATGGGATTCTATTACTTGTTCTATTTCATTGGGATATACATTAACTCCACTAGAAATAATCATATCTCCCTTTCTTTCACTAAAGTATAGTTGCCCCTTATTCATGTATCCCATATCTCCTGTATGTAACCAACCATCTACTAAACATTTTTCCGTCTCTTCTGGATTATTATAGTATTTCTCCATCACAGAAGGACCCTTTATACATATCTCTCCAATTTGATTATTTTCTAAAGTTTCTCTGGTTTCTGGATCAACGATTTTTATATTCGTGTGAACCATAGGGATCCCTACTGTATTCTCATTTTTCATCGCCTCATCGGCAAAGGTTACTCCTGCTACAGCCTCAGATAGCCCATACCCTTTACTTAATTTTATAGTTCCACCATTTTCTTTAATAAATTCATCAATTTCCTGTTCAAATCCGTTTTTTGCTAAGGAGCCCCCACTTACTGCATACTTAAGATTTGATAAATTAAATTTCTTGATTTTTCCACCATTCTTTTTCTTATTTACGACCATTTTCATTCCCTTAAATAAGGTAGGAACTCCAATTATATAATTGATATTATATTTCATAATCATTTTATCAATTTGATTGATATCAACTTTAGGAACTACTACTATAGTAACTCCATAAGAAAGAGGTAAATGTGCGGAACTACATAGTCCAAAGCCATGAAATGGCGGCATCACTGTTAGCATATGATCGCCTCGTTCAAAATTTTGTACATTTGCCTTAAATTGTTCAACCATCGAATTAAAATTATCATCCGTTAAGCCTACACATTTAGAAATTCCTGTAGTCCCACCCGTTTGTAAAAGTACAGAAATACGATCTTTTTCATAGTCTGCAATATAATTTTTGATATCGATTTTTTCCCCTTCTTTCATAAAATCTTTCCAGCTAGTCATTCCATTTTTATCTTCTAATTTTGTTGCAGATTTTGTCAAAGGATAAATTCTACTTAGTGGAAAAGGCATAGAATCATTCGGTGCTACTGAAACTACCTTTTCTATACTTGTTTGATTCATAATATTGTTTACCTTATCATATGTAGAGTCTATTGTGATAATCATTTTTGAACCAACTTCATTCACATAATTTTTAATTTGATTTTCACTTGATAATGGATGAACCATATGAGCTATGGCACCTATTTGATTTAAAGCATAAAAGGCAATATAAGTTTCGGGTGTTCCTGGCATACATAAGGTAACAGTATCACCTTTTCTTATATTATTTTTTATAAAACTTGCAGCACAAGCATCTATTTTTTTAAAAAATTCTCCATAAGATATTTTTTTATTAAAATAAATTATGGCAATATCATCTAAGTGAATTAAGTTGTTCTCTTTCATATAACCTAATATGGTCTTTTTGGGTAGTGGACTCATTATTTGATCTTCAGAATAATTCATTAGCCATTCCATATCTATATTAGGAATATTAGTGAGGGGACCTTGTATTTTCCCAGTTAATAGTTCTCTTAAATATAATTTTCTCCTAACTTCCTCTTCAATTATTTCAATGTTAGCTTCTAAGTTTGAAATCTTCATTATATATCCCTCTCTCTTTGAAATTTACGCATAGTTTACCATGTTTTCACCTAAAAATCAAGTATTTTTATTTATAAGTGTTAGAAAAGAACTATTTATTTAGTTTAGTGCTTTTTGGGTTTTGATAAGTCATCTTGAATAATATTATTCTTTCCTAAAGAGAATTTACCAGTATCATCAAATATTAAATCCATCTCCTTATGATGTGCTAGGTTTTCTTCTCTTTTCTTATCAAATACCTCTTTTTCTTCCAATGAAAGTTCTCGATTAAGAGTCTGTTCTACAAAATCTGGACCCTTGGCAGAAAAGGTAAAAATAATATTTTGAATAGAAAATATATCCTTAGATGATTCAAAATTTTCAGTTGCCTTTTCTAGAATCTGTTTTGCAAAGTCCATCGTTTCATCATTTTTTAAATGAGTCATAATTTCTAATGCTACATCATATTCTTCTCCCTCCCCTGATCCATTAATGGCATAAGAAGTGACATATTCATTCCACATAGGGATTAGGTGAGGATCTATTATTTTATTACCTTCAATAACCCAGAAAGGGATTTTTTTAACTCTTTTTTCTAATTTTTGTTTTTCAATTATTTGCCGTTGTTTTACCTCTTTTAATTCTTTTTCTAAAGCTTCTAGTCTTATACGATCCATATTCCTTGTATCACCATGTAAGCTATCCATAGCGGCAGCTATACTAAGGTCTGCTAAAAAATCACTGTTTTTATTTTCCATAGATATTCTCCTTTCTACTATCTTTTCATAAGTTTTTCTTATACTTCTTGGATTACTGTAATGATCATTGGCTTTGATTCAGTCTCTTTATAGAAAAATTTTCCTAGGACCTCTCTTACTTCCGTTTTAATCTTAGAATAATCTACTCTTTGCATATTAGGAGTAATATTTTCCTCTATGACTTCACGAGCTAGTTGTTTGGTCTCTAAAAGTAAATCTTGACTTTCTTTTACATAGACAAAACCACGAGTTAAAATCTCAGGACCACCTATGATTTCTTTTGATTTCTTGTCTAGAGTACAACTGATAATAACAATTCCGTTAGATCCTAACATTTCTCTATCTTTTAAAACCAAATCTCCAATATCATCTTGACTCTTTCCATCGATTAATGTGTCATCAACTTCAATATGTTCATTTGTAGGAGTTAATTTACCGTTTATAAATAGAGCTACATCTCCATTTTCTTTTAGAATAATATTTTCTTTTGGAATTCCTACCTTTTCTGCAACTGTTGCATTTGCGTATTGGTTTTTATATTCTCCTTTTACGGGAAAATAATATTTCGGATTCATTAGATTAATCATCATCATCAAATCTTCTCCAGATGCATGATGTAATAGGTGTTTCTTACTAGATAGTGAAATTGCATTTGCTCCAAGCATTGCTACTTCATCCATAATGAGGGCCATTCTTTTTTCTATTCCTGCATAAGATGGTTCTGTAATAAATATCGTATCTGTTTCTAATAACTTAATATATTTATCATACCCTTTTATTATACGTTCTAAGTTAGCAAATGGTTTTTCTTTTTCATCAGAAATCAAAATTACTGCATTTTTTTCATGAATATTACTTAAATCCCCTATTTTATTTGGATCAATGGTTAGGTATTTTTCTTTAATAGCTGTATTAATCATTTTTTGTAGAGTTTTTCCCATAATAATAATTTTTCTATTGGTATTACTTACCTCATTAAAAATTTCTTGGATACGATAAAAATGGGCTGGCATCACTGTTGCAATAATACGAAATTCATTTCTATTTAGTACCTCTCTAATAAAGCCTCCTACTCTATTATTTGGTGAAGTATGACCTAATCTTTCTGCATAAATAGATTCTGAAAGTAAACACAGTACTCCTTGTTTTCCCACATAAGCTAATTTTCCAATATCTGTTTTATAATTCCCAATCATAGTAGCATCAATCGTAAAGTCTCCTGTATAGACAATTGCTCCATCCTTGGTATATAAAACATAACATAATGCATCTGGTATGGAATGGGTTACACTAATTGGAAAAACAGAATTCTTTCCAAAATTAATTTTAGTATGAGCCTTTATTTCAATTAACTTATATTTTTTGATTTCCCTTTCTGATAAATCATTTTTTAAAAGTTCTAAAGTTAGCCTAGCTCCATAAATAGGAATTTGAGGTAGTGTCTCTAATAAATCTGGAACAGCCCCCATATTACTATCATGACCATGACTTAAAAAAATTCCTTTTACCCTTTTCTTATTTTTTATAATATAGTCAAAGTTTGGAATAATATAATCAATTCCAAGATTTCTATCATTATCAAATTTTAAACCGGCATCAAAAATGAAGATATCTTTATCCACTTCAACAATATACATATTTTTTCCATTTTCGTTTAGTCCACCTAAACTAAAAATTTTTATTTTGCTCATTTTTTCTCCTTTCTTCTTTGTTATAAGTTTAACAAACTTCTACATTATATCAAAAGTATTTTCATTTCGCAAGTTTTTTTAACGCCTCTTTCGCAGCATTTTGTTCAGCCTCTTTTTTACTACCAGCAACTCCCGTCCCATATACAATATTATCAATAACAATATCAATTGTAAAAATTTTATTATGAGGTGGTCCTTCTTCTTTTACTAATTGATAGGATATACTTTTTTGTTTCGTTTGAACATATTCTTGTAAGGAAGATTTATAGTCACTGAAAAAAGTAATAGTGGGATTTTCTATATAAGGAACTATGATATTTAAAACAGTTCGTCTAGCAGTAGCATAGCCCAAATCTAAGTAGATAGCACCTACTATCGCCTCAAAAATATCCGCAACAATGGCTTTTTTATACTTTCCACCTTCTTTTTCTTCACCATGTCCCACTTTAATAAAAGATGGTAGTCCTAGATTCATACTATACTCATATAATGCATTCTCACAAACATAACTAGCCCTAACTTTGGTCATTTCTCCTTCATCTTCATTATGATTGGAATATAGGTAATCTGCAACTACTAAGTCAACTACAGCATCCCCTAAAAATTCTAATCTCTCATAATCTTTTTTTGCTCGATGCTCATTTGCATATGAGGAGTGAGAAACTGCGATATTGTAAATTCTTTCATCCTTTGGCTCTATTTTTAATTTTTCATATAATTCTTTCATATATTTATCACCATTCTAAGTATAACAAAAATAAAAAAAATAGTATAGTTTTATATTCCTGTACATATACTATCATTGTACTTTAAAAAGAGGTATATGAGTCAAAAACAGATTACAAACTTGATAAACAAAATCACCAATTGCATCGTGAAAGAGAAAAACAAACTTTATCATAATAATTAAAAATTGTCCGAAGTTGTCAATTCTTTTTTTTATTTCTTAGACAATTGATATTTTATACGAATTATAGTAAAATTGTAATACGGTGATAACATGAGAAAAATACTAATATCTATCATTCTATTATATCAAAAAATTCCCGGTAATTTTCATAATATGTGTCGCCATACCCCTTCTTGTTCTAATTACGCAATAGAAGCAATTGAGGAATATGGGACAATTAAGGGAATTTATTTTAGTATAAAAAGAATATTAAGGTGTAACCCCTTTGGTACTAGTGGTTATGATCCTGTTAAAAAAAAGGAGAAGTCAAAATGAAAAAGAAACTGTTATTACTAGGCTTTGGAATCTTTCTAATCTTTAGTGCAAGTGGATGTAAACAAGATAATATGGAGGATATTGATATTGCTGTTACGAACTATCCAAATGAATATATTGTAGATAGGCTTTATGGAGAACATGCTAAAATTAATACCGTGTATCCTGACGGTGTTGATATTTCTAGTTACAAAAGTACAAAAAAACAAAAACAAAACTTTAGTAGTATGGAATTATTTATTTACACAGGATTAAGAGAAAAGGAAAGAACCTTAGCAATAGAACTTTTAGATATCAATAAAGATTTAAAAATTATCGATACCTCTTATGTTTTGGAAACTGAATATTCACCTGAGGAATTATGGTTAAATCCCTCCTCTTTACTTATGATGGCCCAAAATGTTCGCCTAGGATTAAAGGAATATATTACTAGTACATACCTTTCAAAAAAGGTTGACACAGCATATAATAAATTAAAAATAGAATTATCCGAACTAGATGCTGAGTATCATCTTACAGTAGACAATACTGATAATAAAGTTATTGTTGTATCAGATTCTGCATTAAAGTTTTTGGAAAAGTTTGGTCTCAAAGTTATTTGTCTGGATAACGACTCTACAGAAAAGGAAATAGAAGAAGTTAAAACTTTATCTAGAGAAGGAGTCATTAGTTATATATTTACTTTTAAGAATGAAAAGCTATCTCATAATGCCCAAGAAGTTACGAATTATAATCACAACATGAAAGTTTTAGAGTTAAATAAAATAGATAACATTACTGACAGCGATCGGGATGAGGGAAAGAATTATATTACCTTGATGAATGAAAATCTAGAAATTTTAAAACAAGAATTGTATCAATAAAAAGAACTATTTATAAACTGTTCATAATAGTTCTTTTTATTTATATATCTAATTTTTATTAGAATTTTTCTTTAGTGTTTGTTTAATTTTTTTCCATACTTTTTCATTAGAATAATTCAGTATTCCTTCTTTATAAATTCTTAATCCTTTCTTCATTACAATAGTATTAAATAAAAGTAATAAAATAATTGAAATCGTAATGTCTAAAATACTAATTTGTCCTAATACAAGAAGTGCCGGTGAAAGTAAAAAAGAAATAAATGGAAGATAAGATAATATCTTAATCAAGAGAGAACCATGAAACATACTAGCCATAATTGCTAGATAATATGCCACTACAAGTATTAACATAATAGGGCTTTGTATCTGCTGGTAATCATCCATATTAACTGTCATAGAAGCTAGAATCCCCGCAACTAGAGAATAAGCAAAAAAGCTAAGTACTAGTAACACTAATGTTAAGGGAATAATATAAGATAATTTTTCTACAAATCCACTTTTTACAAGTAACTCCCAAATATCAGAAATCTGAGATGTTAAGGATGTCACAGCAGATGAATTGCCTATACTTCCTCTTATTAATAATCCGACCACTGCGTAGATGAGTAATAGTAATCCCTGAGTAATCGCAAATATGTTAGCGGAAAACATCTTAGATAGGAAATGAGTTTTAGGAGATACATTTGAAATTATAACTTCCATACTCCTTGTAGATTTCTCTTCATAAATTTCTGATCCTATCATTTGGACTAGAAATATAATTAGCATAAAAAATGGCAAAATAATAGTTGGGAAAACGGTACCCATAATCATATCCATATTATCGCTATCTGAATTTTTTTCTTTATCCAAAATCACCCTATCAATTTTAATAGGAGACGAAATTTTTTCTAATTCCTTAGGATTGATATTCGAATGTACTAATCCATAATTGTATTTTGTTGTAGAAAGTGCTGTTGTAATTAACTGATAGTCATTAGACTCTATTGCCCCATCACTAATCACTTGTGCCTTTAAAAAATCCTTATGAGAAGAATCAAATATAATTAAAACTTTGTCTCCTATCTTCTTTTCTATTTCCTTTCTACTTTCTTTAGTAGTTTTCACCACTATCTTAGGATCCTTATCTAATGCTTTTTCAGAAGACTTCAAATTCGTTTTAAATGTTTCACCTACTTCATTGGTATGATCAATTACTATAATTTCTAATTTTTGATTAAAGTCACCACCAAAAAATGTAATAATAGAATCAATATTAATAACCCCTACAATTAAGATTAATAACAGAAGATTAATAATTTTAAACCATTTCGATTTTGTCTTTTTTGCAAGACTTGTTTTTGTTAAAAATAATAATTTCTTATTCATGACTATTTCCTACTTTCTCAATGAATATCTCGTTTAAGGATGGTTCTAATGCTTCAAATTTTAGAATTTTGCATTTTTTAATAACATTAAATATTTTTTCTACCGCTTTTTCATCAGAAATATGAACTATAATTTCTCCGTTCATATTTTTAATGTCTTCTACAGATTCTATCTTTTCTATTTTAGTCATATCTATATTTTCACCCTTAATTACTACCTTTTTGATACCATATGACTTTTTAATATTTTTTAAATATCCTTCTAGTATTACCTCACCTTTTACTAAAATAATTAACTTTTCACAAAACTCCTCAATATGCTCCATTTGATGAGAAGAAAATATAATAGAACATCCTTCCCCTTTCAACTCGTAAACAGCTTCCTTTAGGAGTTTAACATTAATTGGATCTAAGCCTGTAAATGGTTCATCTAAAATTAAAAGCTTAGGATGATTAATAACTGCTGATATAAATTGAATCTTTTGTTGGTTTCCTTTGCTTAACTCCTTAATCTTTTTATTTTCATATTTCTTAATTTCAAATTTATTTAACCAATACTTTAATTCTTGTAATATCTTCTCTTCAGACATTCCTTTTAAAGCACCATAGTAAAGAATCTGTTCCTTTACTGTCATTTTTGTAAGTAGGCTTCTCTCTTCTGTTACAAAACCAATTTTGTCAGTAATACTATAATCAATTTTTTTATTATCCAACAAAATCTTTCCACTATCTGATTCTAGAAGTCCCATAATCATTCTAAATGTCGTCGTTTTCCCAGCACCATTTTCTCCTAGTAACCCAAATATTTCTCCATCTTTTACTTCAAAAGATAATTGATTAACTGCCACTAAATTCCCATAAGTTTTTTGGATATTTTCCACTTTAAGCATATCTTCACCTCTTTTCCATTATACCATATAAAACTAGATTAAATAAAAAATAACAAAATTAATTGTTACTTTGTTTTTCTAAGTATCGATGGTGAACTTTTCTCTACTATGTAATTTCCTTCAATCACATCTTTAAGACAAATTGACAAATTATTCTCATCTGTTGCATTTAAAATAGTATATTCATTTACCGTTCTATCATCAGTAGGACCAACTCTATAAACAGGTCTTTCCGTTATTTGAGAGGACTCAGCTTCTAACTCTGAACCTCCATTATAGAAATATGCCTTTGAAGTTGCATAAATCAAATTCCAAATATTTGTTGTTGATGGAAAATATTCTCGCATTGATGGTGATAGCATACCAATTTGAATTTGTTTAGAGTCTGGTAGTTTATATAAAACATATAAATCTTCCTCATCTAAACATTCTTTTTCATCCTCTGTAATTGGTATTAAAATTATGTCAGGATTTCGTAATCTAACATTTACATATGACATATAGATCCCCCTTGTCATATAAGTATATATCATATTCAATAAATAATGTCAACAATTAGTTTATTGATTTTTTATAGCATTATTGAAAACGATACAATTATGAACAGGCAAAGACCCATTATAAATTTTTAAGATTATATTATTGTTCCCTGGTTATAATCTTCTTTGGTAAAATTATTACTTTACTACGATTAGTAAATTTCATATTATCAATTAGATTATCCAATTTTCTTTTATTCATTTTTCTAATTAATTCAATTTTATTATCAACAACTCTATGATATCTAATCATATCATCATAAATATTAGAAATTGTAGACTCTACATAATCAATCATTTTTACTTCGTTTGCAATCCAAACTTTTTTGATTCTTTCCACATCTTCTACAGTAATTTCTATATTTTGTAATGCCTTTTCTACTTCCCCTATTAATAGATCGGGATTTTCTGTTTCAGAAAAGATCATTAGAGATTTATAATCCTTGATCGTGTCCCATTCATTATAGAAGTTAGTCATTAAATGTTTACTTCTAGCTTCTTCTCTAAATAATGATGAACTCCCAAACAGTAAGGTTGTTAACATAACTAAATATAGATCAAGTTCTAACTCATCTTTTATTCCTAAACTATCTTTAGAAAATTTATATCCTAATCCTATTTTGGGAACTTTGATATTAATAGAAAGTTCTTCTTCTTTTTTACAAACAGATTTAGGTTCCTTATAGTCCTTAATTTTAATATTAGTGGAATCTGATTCGATAGATCCGATCTCCTCTTCTATAATTTTTAACGCTATAGAAGGATCAAAATTACCTGCTATTACAAGGAACATATTACTGGGTTGGTAGAATGTATGATAGCATTTATATAAGTCTTCTTTAGTAATTTGATCTATATCTGAAGTGGTTCCTGCTATATCATATTTTCTTGGTGATGTTTGATAAATCATTTCCCTTAATTTATTTTCCAAAACACTTTCTGGAATATCATCATACATTTTAATCTCTTCTTTGATAATTCCCTTTTCTTTTTCTACATTTTCATCTGTAAAATAAGGTTCATTTACATAATTTAATAAGAACCTCAAATTTTGTTCAAATTCTTTTGTTCCATAACAAATGTATTGTGTACTATTAAAAGAAGTAGATGCATTAGCTCCTGTACCACTTTTAGAAAAGAACGTAAAGGGATCCTCTCCATTTTCTTGCTCAAACATTTTATGCTCTAGAAAGTGAGCAATTCCATTTGGAAAGGAAGTCATCTTCTTCTCACCTTTCGGAACAAAACAGTTAATTTCACTTCCATATCTTGTTGCATAAGTCATATAATAATTCTTCTTGTCTTTATATGGTATCATAACAATTTCTAAACCATTTTTTAAGGTTTCTATAAAACAGTTTTGATCTAATCCTTTTAAAGAGATTTCTTTCATTGGTTCGTTCCCTCCAAACAATAGATGGTATCTATTTTTACTTTCTTTGCAACTTTTACAATTTCTTCTACTGTAACCTTTGCCATTTTATTTCTTCTTTGCTCAATATCATCAATTCCCAGCAATTCCATCATATAATAAGCATCTATGATAGACGATTCACTTTCTGTAATGTTATCTAAAGCTGTATTAAAATACTCTTTAGCTGTGTTTAGATCTTCTTTACTAAATTTTCCCTTACGCATTAAATTTATTTGTTGCTCTACCACATCAATTGTTTTTTGGATATTTTCTTTATCAATTCCTGCTCTAATAATAATTAAATTATCTAGTTTGTTAGGAACAGAATGAATATAATAGCATAAAGATTTTTTTTCTCTAACCTCCCTAAATAATTTAGAGTCATCTCCAGCACCTAAAATGATGTTGTATAAGGTTAAAGGATAATTCCTTTCATATTCACTTAACCCCATTACCCGACAACCAATTGCTAATTTTGATTGATTATTTTCTTCCTTTTCTATAATTGTTCTTTTTCTAATTCTATTTTTGCCTTGTTCAATCAAGTATTCTGCTCTTTGCTTTTTAAAGGTTTTAATTGGAAAATAATTTCTAATTAATTCTTCTGTTTCTACAAAATCAATATCTCCTATAATAAAAATATCCATTAAATCCTTATCTAATACTTTTTTATAATAGGTATATAAATTACTACTGTTAATTTTTTCTAAATCCTCTAGATAACCCACTCCCCTATATGAGATCGGACTATTCTCATCCATATTTTCCAGTAACCTTATCACACTATATAAGTTAGAATCTTCCTTTAGACCCTCTAATCCTGTTTTTGCATTGGACTTAATAATTTCTAATGATTTATCATCAAACTTATTCCCCTCTACATTTGGATTATAAATTACATCACTTAAAAAATCCAAAGCATCCTTAAAATTATTATCCTCTGTATATTTATCATTTAAGACCGTTAAAGTGATTTCAGTATTCATATAATTACCTAGTCTTGAATTACTACTTACAATTGTTGCTGCATACAAGTCCTGAGATTTAATAGCAAGCTCCCTTTTTGTTTTATAATTTTTAGAGGACTGAGTAAACATATTACATAAAATATTTCTCATAGTAATTTCACTTTTCTTAATTGGTCTTCTAAAACAAACTCTTGTTTTGATTGTTTTAAATTTATTTGTTTTAATCATGTGTAATTTATAGGAACCTAAGTCTTTTTTTACATATTGCATACGATACACCTCCTACTATATTATGTCTTTATTTCTGGAATTTATGACTGGATCGATTCAAGGGCTACCTTTATCATTTGATCTAAGCTTTTTTCCCTATCTTCACTACTAATAGATTCTTTTTTTTCTTTTCCTATAATATCAACAATTGTTAATAAACAACCTGCCTTTTTATTTAACTTTTTTGCTAGATAAAATAACCCAAAGGCTTCCATTTCCATTGCTAGAAATTCCTTATTTTCTGGATAATTTTTTATGTATTTATCAAAATCAATATAAGGGTCAAAAATATCACTAGTAATAATATTCCCTTCTTTTATATTAATATTATTTCTGATTGCAGCCGCTTTTATTCTTTGATTTAAATTTTTATCAGCATCTATTAAATGAATTTCATCTCCATCAAAAAGTTTTGGATAGTTGGATAGAGAATATGAGGCTGATGCTACAACAATATCTAATAAATTTAATTCTTGATTATTAGAACCACTAGTACCAATTCTAATAATTTCTTCTACTCCATAAAAATGATACAATTCATAAGCATAAATTCCTATACTTGGAATTCCCATACCAGATGGAAAAATGGTTACTTTTTTATCTTGATAATAACCAGTGTAAGCATACATATTACGTACTTTATTTACTATTCTTACATCTTTTAAAAACTTATCTGCTATATACTTGGCCCTTAGAGGATCCCCTGGCATCAGCACTATTTTGGCAATATCTGACTGTTCTGCTTCAATATGAGTGGTTGGCATAACTCTCCTTCTTTCCTAGTTCATTATAGCATGTATTATTTTAGATGTAAATCATAGAAATTTCAAGTTTTTACTAAAACAAAAAGAAAATAATTTCTTATTCTCTTTAACTCATACTATTCTAATAAACAACTCTATTCTTCTGTTGCTTCATTTTTATCTAGCTGCACTAATACTTCCCTAGGTTTTGATCCATTTGCAGGACCTATAATACCCTTTTCTTCTAATAAATCTATAATTCTAGCTGCCCTATTATATCCTAGTTTAAATCTCCTTTGTAAAAGAGATGCACTTGCTTTTTGAGTATTAATTACAAATTCTACTATCTCATTATATAGAGGATCCGCTTCATCGCTTGCTACTGAATTATTATCTCCTGATGTGACACTTTGCTCACCAGCTACATTTTCTAAATTAACTAAAGCATCATCATATACAACCTCTTGCTGAGATGTTGTATAATCAATAATTCTTTTAATTTCATCATCTGTTATAAAAGAACCTTGAATACGTAATGGTGAATTCATTCCAATCGGTAAAAAGAGCATATCTCCCTTTCCCAAAAGTTGTTCTGCACCTGTTTGATCAAGAATAGTTCTAGAATCAATTCCAGATCCTACAGAAAAGGCAATACGAGATGGAATATTGGCTTTTATTAATCCTGTGATAACTTCTGTAGATGGACGTTGTGTTGCAACAATTAAATGCATTCCTGCTGCACGAGCTTTTTGAGTAATTCTAAGAATCGAATCTTCCACCTCTTTTGCCGCCACCATCATTAAATCTGCAAGCTCATCTATAATGATTACAATGTATGGCATTTTTTCCTTTTGTTCTTCTTCATTGGTATGCTTTTGATTCCATTTATCAACATATGCATTATATCCTTCTATATTCTTTGTTTTAGACTCACTAAATACATTATATCTTCTCTCCATTTCTGCAACCATCTTACTAAGGGCAATAGCGGCTTGTTTTGGATCGGTAACAACAGGTCTTAATAAATGAGGAACCCCATTGTATACAGATAACTCTACTACCTTTGGATCTACCATAACTAATTTTACTTCATCTGGGGTTGCTCTCATTAGTATTGAACAAATAATTCCGTTAACACAAACTGATTTACCACTACCTGTTGTACCTGCTACTAATAAGTGAGGCATTTTATTAATTTCACAAACACCGATATCTCCCATGATACTTTTTCCTAGAGGAACCATTAATTTCTTATCCATGGAATTTTGCATTTTTTTACTACTAATAATTTCATAAAAACTAACAGGTGATGGAGAATCATTTGCAAACTCAATTCCAACTGTGTTTTTTCCTGGAATTGGTGCCTCAATTCTAACGTCTTTTTTTGCAAGTGCTAAAGATATTTCCCTATTAATTGCTGTAATTTTATTTACTCTTGTACCACTTGCAATTTCTAACTCGTATTGAACAACAGTAGGTCCAATATGAACCTCTACCACTTTTCCAATAATTTTAAAGTCCTTTAACACTTTTTCTAATGTTATAATATTTTTTTCAATTAAACTTTGATCTGTTCCTTTTGACTTTTTCTTTGGCTTATCTAAAATATCTAAGCTAGGGAGCTGATAATTTTTATTTTTAGATAGTGGTTTTTCCTTATTCTTATCTTCTATTGGAATCTCTTCTTTATTTGCCTTAGTAATCTCATCAATACTGGATATTTTAATTCTATTATTATCCTCTTTAGAATCTGATACTTCCTCTTCTGCACCATCACTAATTATAACCTCTTTTTCTTCTTTCTTTTCTTTTTTCTTTGGAATTCTGTTTACTACCTTTTCTTTTACTTTATCTACGATAGAAAATCCTGTAAATAAGGCTACCCCTAATCCTACTAAAGTCCATGCTACTATTTGCATTCCAGTATAGGAAAATAATTTATCAAATAAAATTGCAAATACTCCTCCAATAATTCCTCCTCCTACAGCTAATACATCAGAAAATTTTCCAGTTTGCATAATAGAGTGAAAAACACTGACTAATTGATTCATTGTTTCTTTAAAAATCATCATCATACTTCCATCATTTTGCACAACAAATTCTTTATGCATTAAAATTAAAATACCTAATACAAAAAGATAAATCCCTATTAGTTTGGAAGTAAAAAAGTCAGGCCATTCTCTTTTAATTACTAAATATCCACCAATAACTAATAGTACCACTAAAAATACCATGTAAATAGACCCAAACAAGAAAACAAAGAAGGACGTAATAAACCTTCCAACAGGACCATATTTACCTAGTCCTAAAATTGCACATAAAATATATAAGACACCATACAACTCCGCACTATGTTGAAATTCTTTTTTGCTAGTTTTTGATTTTTTCTTTTTTGCCATAATGATATACTCCTTACTATAAAAATTATACCATTTTTTCTTTTTATTGAAAAGAAAAAAGTCAACAATTTGACCCACTTAAATTATTTATTAACTACTACTACCGCACGAGCCCCATAGGCTGTCTCGTATACTCTACTGGCACTCCAGATACCAGATTTTAACACTAAACAGGCACCTTGAAAGTTAGTCCCATACGACGACATGGTCCAATACCCTCCGTTTCTTAGATTTCCATATGTAGAATCATCATTCTGTGTTCCTCCATAATTATTTGATTTATATAAATAGTTATACATCCATATG
>CAJTUT010000014.1 GCA_910579455.1 uncultured Bacilli bacterium | reverse complement strand
ATTGTCAAAAGTTTTCTCGGCATAAACTACCTTTATAGACTATTCATTTTGTTGCACTTGACTTTTTAATTTATAATTATATCATAGGTCTTTGTAACAATCACTCTCCTTTTTCTTTTTATATATTTAGTGTCGTCAATCATTCTATTCATAATTTTGATTACCTCTAAAGTATTCATAAATATCCTCCCTTTTAGAAATTCTATCCTATTTTTCAAACACTGTCTTTACTTTCGACAAAAGTAGAGAATTTTTTTGATGATTCTTCCCTAAAAAATATGGTAAATTTATATAACTTATAGTATAATGAAGAATAGGTGATAGTATGAATTATCCAAATGGAATTAAAAAGAAGGAAACTTTTCATAATATTTCCTACAAAAATAGAGGTATGGACTTAGAAAGCGATTTAAATATAACCAATCAATACTATAGAAGTATAGATAAGGCTCATATTTATAAAAAACCTACTCCTATCAAAATTGTGAAAGTAGATTATGAATCTAGACATTTAGCAACTATTAAGGAGGCCTATTTTCAAGAACCATCTACTACTGATTACAATGGAATATACAAAGGACAATACATCGATTTTGAGGCCAAGGAAACAAAATCTACTACTTCCTTTAGTTTAAATAATATTCATAAACACCAAATTAGGCATCTAAAAAATATTGTCAACCATGGAGGAATCTCCTTTTTAATCGTTAGATTTGTAAGACTAGATGAAACGTATTTATTGAAAGCCCAAGATTTACTGCTTTTTTTAGAAAAGTATGATAGAAAATCAATCCCATTATCTTATTTTCAAAAAAAAGGATATATTATCAAAAATAAAATTAATCCAAGGATTGATTATTTAGAATTAATTGATCAAATATATGGAGGTACAATATGAATAAAAATGAAAATAATATAAAAAAAAGGAAATCTATTTCTAATAGTAATCGTAAAAATAAGAAAAACATCAAAAGACGAATTTCTACGAATCCTGCTAAATTACCAAAAAATGCAAAAATTGTTTTATCAATAACACTGATCATTCTTCTAGCGTTGTGCTTTATTAACATGGGAACTATATTTACTATAATAACAGCAATTTTGGTTGCAATTATCATGGGAATTGCAAAGCTGTTAGATAAAGTGAGTCATGATAAGAAGAAAAAAAGAATTGTAAATGTTATTCTAATTATTTTATTAGCTGGTGGAATTCTTTTATTAACCCTGTTCTCAGCTTTCTTGATTTACGTTACCATCAAGGCTCCTGAGTTCAACACTAAGGAACTCGATAAAAAGGAATCCACTATCCTTTATGATAAAGATGGAAATGAAATTATTAAATTAGGTTCTGAAATGCGAGATAAGGTAAAGTATGAGGAACTCCCTCAAGTTTTAGTAGACGCCATTGTTGCAACTGAGGATTCCAGATTTTACCAACATAATGGGTTTGATGCTCCAAGATTTTTAAAAGCTTCATTAGGACAATTAGCTGGACGTTCTGATGCAGGTGGGGCTTCCACTTTATCTATGCAGGTAATAAAAAACACCTTCACTTCAACAGAGTCAAGTGGTATTCAAGGAATTATTCGTAAATTTACTGATATCTATTTAGCAGTATTTAAATTGGAGAAGAATTATTCAAAAGAAGAAATTATAGAATTCTATGTAAATAACCACTTTTTAGGTGGAAATATATATGGAGTTCAAGAGGCATCCCGTGAATATTTTGGAAAAGAAGTTGCTAATTTAAACTTAAGTGAGGCCGCAACCTTAGCTGGAATGTTTAAATCACCTAATTATTATCGTCCAACTGCCAATCCAAAAAATGCAACTGCAAGACGTAATACTGTTTTATACCTAATGAGAAAACACGGTTATATTACAAATGAAGAAGAAAAAATAGCTAAGGCAATACCTGTTGATTCTTTAACTGCTGAGATATCTTCTGCATCAACCTCTGAATACCAAGCCTACATTGATACTGTTGTAGAAGAGGTCGAAGAAAGGTATGGGGTAAATGCTTATACAGCACCTTTATTAATTTATACCAATATGGATCGTTCAAAACAAAATGGTATCAATGATGTGTTAAATGGTAAAACATATGGTTGGATTAATGATAAAGTACAAACTGGTGTATCTGTACTAGACTCCGCTTCTGGTAAGATTTTGGCTATTGGTGGTGGTCGTAACAAAAGCGGGGCTAATACCTTTAATTATGCAACACAAATCAACAGACAACCTGGATCTACTGCAAAACCTCTATTTGATTATGGTCCTGGTATTGAATATAATAATTGGTCTACTTATGGATATCAGGATGGAGACGATAATTATAAATTATTCGATGACTCCCCATACCAATACTCTGATGGAACATCTATTAATAACTGGGATCGTGGATTCTTTGGTCCAATTACGATGAGAAGAGCTTTATCAGCATCACGTAATATTCCTGCCTTAAAAGCATTCCAGAAAGTAGATAATTCTAAAATTATTGACTTTGTTACTTCACTTGGAATAGAACCTGAAGTATCAAATGGTAAAATACACGAGGCTCATTCTATTGGAGCTTTTACAGGCGTATCTCCTTTAAAAATGAGTGCCGCCTATGCTGCCTTTTCCAATGGAGGTTACTATAACGAACCCTATGCAGTTAGTAAAATTGTATTCAGGGACACTGGAAAAACTACAACCCACAAATCTAAAGCCAAACAGGTCATGAGTGATTCTACAGCCTTTATGATTTCTAGCATTCTTCAAGATGTTTCTATTACAGGAGGAAAACCTGCTAATGTTGCTGCAAAAACGGGTACTACTAACTATGATGAAGCAACTATGAGAAAATATAGTTTACCAAACGATGCGATTAGGGATTCTTGGGTCATTGGTTATACGTCTAAGACTGTGATTGGTATGTGGTATGGCTATGATACTATTAACAGGGAATTTTGTTTAAGAAACTTACCTGCCACGATACAAAAAGATAAATTATTTTTAGCTTTAGCAAATGCGGCTTTTGAAAAAAATAAAGAAGAATTTAAAATGCCAAATAGTGTTGTAAAAACATCTATTGGTGGTTCCGATTCTGGATACGAATATTTTAAAAAGGGACACGAACCTAAAAATGCTAAAAATGAGGAACCTACAAAATTGTCAACTCCAACTGGCTTAAAAGTTGCTGTTAGTGGTAATAAAGTTACTATTAGTTGGAATAAGGTAAATAGATTAAGTGAAGATGAGAATTATGGTACTTTTGGATACAATGTTTATCAAGGCGGAACCTTATTAACCTTTACAGAGGCAACCTCTTATACTTTTACTACCCCTAGTCCATACGGAACATATAAAGTAATTGCCACTTATAAAAGCTATAGTGGTGCTCAAAGTAATGCGGCTAGCTATACTGCAAAGCAAGAGCAACACACAGATACTATTACAGGAGGGTGTACTGATACTCAAGTTAATGCTGGCGATCCTTTACCAACAGGAGATAATTGTATTATAAAAAATAATGGAACCGTACTTTCAAAATCAGATTACTCTATTAAAATTAAAGATCTAGGGAATTGTTCCGATGATTCTTCCACTTTTACTTCTGGAGTTAACCAGTGCACGATTACCTATCTTATTACTTATAACGGAGGAGCTCATGAACTACGGACCAATTACTTTATTGCATCTTCCCCATAATAACAAAAAAAGAGAAATAATTCTCTTTTTCTTTATACCTGTGATCGTTTTTTCTTTTCTTCTATACAAACATCTTGTAATTTACACCCATCACAACTCGGCTTAACTGCTTTACAATAATATCTACCAAATAGAACCAATTGAAGATGTCTTTTAGCCCAATCCTTTTTTGGAAATTTTTTCATCAACTTTTGTTCTACTATGCCTACACTATCCTGTTTGTTTGCAAGTCTTAATCTTTTACTAATTCGCTCTACGTGGGTATCAACAGCAATTGCTGGAATATTATAGTATTCACTCAAGAACACATTTGTCGTTTTTCTTCCCACTCCAGGAAAACTTTCTAAGTCTTCTCTATTTGTTGGTACAACTCCATCATACTTTTCCACAAGAATTCTTGCAATCTCTTTCAAATATCCACTTTTTTTGTTAAAAGAACCAATTGGTCTAATAATTCTTTGTATATCCTCTATTGGGGCCTGCATTATTTTTTTAAGAGAATCATATTTTTTATATAAGATATCTGTACACATATTAACTCTTTTATCTGTTGATTGCGCACTCAATACAATTGCCATCAAAAGTTCATAATCTTTATTATAATTCAATTCACATTTTGGTTCCTTGAATAACTCGTCTAAATAATCTCCTATTAACTTACTCTTCATCATCAAACCAGTCCCAATCCATAATATCTAAATCTATTTTTTTATTATCCCTTGTTTGTATTTTTGAATTTCTTTGTTTCTTATTTTCTAGCACATCTTCCTTGGTTTTGATTCCTTTCTTTCCCCATTCATATAGAATTTTATCAATATACCTCAAATTAGATACACCATTAAATGTAGCCTCTTTTAATGCTTCCTTTATTAATTCTTCACTAATATGACTATCTAACCAAGCCTTTATAATTTCATATTCAATAGGACTTAATGTTCTTCCAAACTCCTTTTCAATCATATCAAAAACACTAGAGTTTTTACTATCTTCTTTGGTTACTTCATCCATTACTAATAATGATAATTTACTATAAAAGTCTTCCAAATTAACAACATCTTCCATTAACCCCTTATCGTTTTTTCTCACTTCTACTTTAATATAATTCTTATCAGCTAAGGTGGATACCATAGACATTACCGTCTCTAAATCACTACCAATTTCTACAGAAAAAAGACTCGGATTAAATACTTGATTATTACCTTTATTATATAAATACATTAAAAATATGAACTCTTCTAGTTTTATATTTAACTTTTTATAATTCTTTAATAAGTAAACAGGAATTACGATGTTACCACTTTTAAAAATATCAACTATTTTATTACCATTCATGATATCATCTCCATTTCATGTGTATCGTATCACAAATAGGATAAAAAGAAAAGCACTAGATATCTAATACTTCTTATAATTTTTGATTAGGCTGTTTATCGCTTGCTTCTCCAAACTTTTTCTCTAATAATTTTATGGAACCTAATTTTTCTCTAATAATTTTATGGAACCTAATTTTTCTCTTAAAATATTAGATACCGATTTATCATTGTGAATATTATAAATAACGTCTGCTACTAGACTAGAACAATCACAAATATGCAACCACTCTTTCTCATTATAAGATTGTGGAATATAAGAAAGATTCGTTGTGTAAACGCCCTTCAACATACCTTGCTCATAATATTGATCAACTTCTTCAATACCTCTAGTAAATAAGAAATAGGTTCAACCAAATAAATTTCTTTTGCTTTTCTCTTATGTAATTCCTCTATTACATCATTAAATCATTAGGACTTGCATGATTAATTAGACCATGCATAGTATATTTCCTATATCTGTTAATAGAAAAAAATCTTTTCCTCTAACGATATCATCTATTTCTACTTTTAAATGCCCATCTTCAAAAAAGTTTTCTTTAATAGGAACCATAAATTTATACTAATCTTATCAAGATGATACATATCCAGCAAATAATCATCTATACTCTTTCCTAACTTAAGAGAACTTTTAAATACCATTAATCTTAATTTTTATTCTTCTACCTGTTTTCTTAATTCCATATTCTCCCGACTTCTCCCTCTAATTAAATTATAACAATTTAAAATAAATCAAACAAGAAAAAAATAAAATATAATCCTAATACTCTTGTAAAATGTAGTTCTTAATCACATCGTTTTGATTATCCAGAATTCCATATAATATCTTATTTTCTATGTCTTTATAAATCTCGGTTAAGTACTCTCCTGGTTCTTTTTTTAATAACTCCATGATCTCCTCACTAGTAATTTCCAATTCTTTTTTAGAATGGATCTTAAGATTGTTATAGGCCTCTGTGATTTTCTTTTTATCTATTCCCTTTATAGCACCTGCCACAGAATTTACATATAACCCATAATCATATAAAACCCTAGGATCTAAATTATCTAGTTTTAGAGTGCGATTAATAGAGGTGATCAATTCTTTTTCACTATTATTAAATGGGTAGATATCAATCACGTTTAAAATACTCCAAACACTAATTAGAGAATCCGTATTCTTAATATCTGTTAATCGTTCTAATTCTAATTCCCTATCTAAATGAAATCTCAATAATAATTCGATTCCCTGTTTTGCATTTTTATTGGCAAAAATTTTATCTAATTCTTGTTTCTTTCTATTGTAAGAAAGATGTCTTAGTAAATGTTTATTTTCCTTGATCGCTAATTCGATATCATTACTTAAACAAAATCCTAAGTTGGTAGAAAATCTAATTGCTCTAAGGATTCGTAAACTATCTTCCCTTAATTTTTTATTGGCATCGCCCACTGTCTTAATAATTCCTTGTTCTAAATCCCTTTTGCCATTTAAAAGATCTATAATTTCCAAGTTTTTATCCATACATATCGTATTAATTGTAAAATCTCTTCTTTGTAAATCTTGATATAAATCATCAATATATTCAATTTCTAATGGTCTTCTATTATCTATATACTGAATTTCTTTTCTAAAAGTTGTAATTTCAAATCTAATTTTATGAATCATTAGAGTAACTGATCCATACTCCTCAGAAGCCAAATCTATATCCTGAAATATTTCCTGCAATTGCTTGGGGGTTGCTGAGGTCGTAATATCAATATCATTTGATTCTATCCCAAGTAAATAGTCTCTAACAAAGCCACCTACTATATAAGCCTTATAGCCATTGTTATTAATCATATTTAATACTTGTTTTGCTATATTTAACATCTAAACCACCATTTTTATTATACCATAAATTATTTGGATATTGATATAGTACATAAGATTTCCCTTTTAACTTTACACTATGAATTTTTTCTACTATCATTCTACAAAATATATAATATTTCTACTACTGGTTCCTTCAAGATATTTAAAATCTTTTATATAGTCATGGTTGTATTTGTTACTACATGTGTACAAAAAGACTAGTGTTTAACAGAAAACTAAATATGCATTATTTATAATCATAGCAAAGGGTAAGAGGTATGAAAAAAGAAAGAGTATATGAAGAAGGAATTCTAATTTCTTTTCAAAAAAGAAAAGATAAGCACTATCTCTTCTTTTTTTTATATTTACTACTTTTTCTTATCATAATAGGTAAATCAATTCCTGTATACGAGGGCCAGTTAATAATCTCTGCTTCTTTTCCATATTTTTCTCTATAGTCCATGCAAACATCCTCTGCCCAGTAGTCTCCTATCCATTTTTGATGTTCTTTTGTAGAGTGATTACAAGGACAAAAAGCAAGCATTAGATTCTTATCTTCTTCAAATGCCTTATCCAATATTGGAATGGTAGCATCACAAGGATATAAACCATATAGAGTATCAAAATTTTTAATATCGATATCTTTAGTAAACTTTTCCTTTACTACTGTGACATTTTCTATATCGGCAAATAAGATCTCTGGTTCATAAATAGTTAAACTTCCATGATTTAACTTTATTTCAGGAATTACTAACTCTGCTAATCTTGGATAATCTCCAGCACCTATCTCACAACAGTTTCCCTCTAAAAATGAGTACTTTTGTAATAACTTAGTTATCTCTATATAAGGATCATATCCTTCATTATAAACGTCAAATTTTGAAAATACTTCTGAGGCATCTGTTGTTATATAATGTGGTGTATTTTTTGTATACTCTTTTATACAGATATCCTCCTGAATTAGAATAGATAATGCTGTTGCCCATCTTATATCTTTATCTAGATTTTCTACAATAAAATCCAACATTTCTAACTTTTTACTAAAATACTTTCCCTCATTTAATAATTTCATCTTTTACATCCCCCTTGACAAAACAGACCTATTATATCATACAAACTATACAAATACAAGAAAAATAACTTTTAAAAAGAAATGGTTGCAATAATTGGTTTATGATCACTCATTCTATTTTTTAGATGGATTACTCTAGCTTTTTCTACTTTCCAACTTTTTGGAATAAAAATATGATCAATAGGTAACTTTCTACATTTATGAGTCGGTTCATTAACCTCTACTCTTTTATACCCCATTTCTCTCATCTTGAAAATAAAATCTTCAAAATAGAAATCACCTATTGTGGCATTAAAGTCACCCATTAGAATAAATGGGTAAACCTCCTTTTTTAATTTTTTTGTTAAATATTCTAATTGTTTTTTCTTTATTTTATCAGAAAAAACATCAATATGAGTACTCATTGCCTTTACTCGTTTAGAGTCTACTTCAATCAATATTTCCGTAATGATTCTGGGAATACTTGGAAATGATGGTATATAAGTTGTTTCGGTATCTAAAATTTTGTATTTTGAAATTACACTAGTAGCCTCATTGAACTTATTAAATGGGGGAATCTTATTACCTAACCTAGTAAAGCGATATTTACCCGCTAGTTCATATTTTTTTTCTAATATTGGTAATAATCTATCTTGATATCTTTTTGTTAATTCTTGAATACCCAATACATCAATTTTATAATTTTTTAAAAACTTTAATAGTTCTATTGTATGATCTCCATACTTATCAATTCCTGAATAATTTTTGATTCTATATTTATTCTGGATATTAAATGTTGCTATTGTAAGTTCCATATATACCTCCTAAAAGTCAACAAAAAACGCCATATCGGCGTCTTTCTATTATTCATTTACAGCGTCTTTTAATGCTGAACCTGGTTTAAATGTAACTACATTTCTAGCAGCGATTTGAACAATATCTCCTGTTTTAGGATTGCGTCCTTCACGAGCAGCTCTTTTTGAAACTGCAAATGTTCCAAACCCAACTAGTGGAACCTTATCTCCCTTTGATAAAGCCTCTGTAATTGCTGCAATCATAGCATCAATAGCCTTTGTAGCATCTGCCTTTGTCAAACCAGCTTCTTCAGCTACTTTTTCTACTAATTCTACTTTTTTCATTTTTAAACATACCTCCCAATATTTTTTAAGCACTTGTATGTTATGCTTACATATTGAATTTATCATGAATTTCTATAAATTGCAATAAAATCCTTAAAAAAATAGCAAAAAAGGACCTAGTCTGTCAATAATTTCATTATCGTAAATAAAAAGCTTTTTACCTCTTCTTATCCAACTTCTTATTAATGGAATTCAGTAGGGTAATTATACTTCCCATTCCATAGAAAAAAACGCAAACAAGAAATGCTATAAACCAAATTGTTAGAGTTAATGAAAAATTAAATTCAGTTGTAGTACAGGTTTGGGAATATAACCCTGAGGTAGTGCCACAAGATGGAAATACATTTCCAAAAATAATTCCTATACAAATTCCTGCCCCCATAATTATTAAGGCAACGACTTGATAGTTGTTTAATTCCTGCTTAGTCACCTCATCTGTTACCTTTTTTAATCTTGGTAAATCTTTCCTTAACTTTTCTATTTCATCAAACATATTCATACTACTTATTCCCCTTCTTACTCTGATTTTTTTTCCTGCTAACATAATCTTTATACAAGTAAATATATCTAGATAATAATACGATATAAACGGTCACTAACATAGATATTACTGCTCCATCAAAAGTAGATGTTTGAATTAAATTAATCGTAAGCAAAACAAGCCCTAGAATTACTATCGTATAAAAGTAATTCAAATTACCAATATCATTAAAAGGCGACTTATCTAGCCTAAATTCTTTCCAAATTCTTGTGTTACATAATAGAGAGTGTATCATATAAATCAAAAACATTACATAAATTCCTAAAGTAACTAAAGAAATCAGACTAAGAGACTGGATAATCGTCAAAACTGAAGTAACAGTAAAAATTGTATATATTAAAATTAAAAATAGGTTTAAAAAATCAAAGTATTTTTTACCTACCTTTGTTTTTAATGGTATAAAATATAAAAGTCCTACTAAATATATACTATTATGATTTAATAAATTTCTTAAAATAGCATTCGACCCTATATTGTTTTTTACCGCAAATGACTGAGATAATATAATGATTAATAATAAAGCAATAATAGATAAAGTTGTTATAAAATTGGGATTATCATACCATTCTACTATTTCAGCTTCCTTTTTTTGCATTTTTTCTTTTTCCATAATATCACCTTCCTATTATCAGTATTATACCATAAGAAATGTGTAAATTATATGAATTTTTTATCATCTAAGTAAAAAGTATAATAAATAATGCCTTACCTTTTTTGTATCTTAATTAGTTTAGCGTGCATCACAACTTTTTCATGATCATTAAAACATGTAGAAAGCGTTAAAACTTTATCAGTTTCTCTAACCCCTGTTTGGAAATCATAATGACTTCTTTTAGATATCAGTTCTAAAAATGAAGAGAATTGATGTTGGTCTGAAAAGTGAGTTTGAATATAGTCACTTGTAGTCGGAATGTGGTATACGCTAAAAACTTGCCAAAGGCTATTTTCATATTTTGTAGATAACTTAATGACATAATTATTAGAATTTTGATACCAATTACTATTTAATATATTCCTTAAACTTCCAAACATAGAACCATTTTTTCTACCATGTGCATATAGTATTGTATTTTTGTCAAAATTTCTTATCCGATTACGATAATCCATAAAAACCCATCCAGCCTCATTCTTGGTACCATAAAAACTATGGTTTAAGTAATACTCATTATCTGAATGTTTTACGACTGGATAGTTAATATTTGTGCCACCTACAAAAACCCATGCTACAACCTCGTCATTTTCCTTTTCTAAATCTGTAAAATCAACTTCCATATAATCCATTTTTATAAAATCCCAATAAGGATCAAAAGAAGATATATCATCTTCGTCAATCATCTTCTCATCTTCTTTTGTTTTTCGATTAGAAATAGATACTTTTTCTTTTAAATCATTTGCCTCTTTTTGATTATAATAATTATCAAATATCCACAATATAATATGAACCAAACCATAAACAGTAAGAATCAATGATAAAAGTAGCATAAGCAATAAGGGGTAACTTTTTTGTTTAAGATGTAGTTTTTTCTTCATCATGAAACACTCCTAAAAAGTTCTATGTATCTACATAGAACTTTTATTTCTTATATTTTTCTTTCACTTTTATAGAAAATAATACTTCCTAATAAGGTGATACATCCAAGGATGAATAATGCTGTATAAAGTTGTATCGAATCTAAGGTTTCTGGATTCTTTTCCCCATTTGTAGTAATAGTACTTATATTATTATTTTTCCCATAAATGGCATATTCTGATAAATGAGTCGTTGTAAAAATTACAAAACCATTTTCATACTTTGCAGCAATCTCCTCAGCTATTGCTCCATTTTTAATATAAGCCACCTTATAGATATCATACTTTGTAGCTACAGGTATTTTAATACGAAATGATCCATTACTCAATGGTACGATTGTACCACCATTATACATTGAAATATCATAGCCAGCAATATAGTTAAAATCTCCCAATTTTATATTTTGAGCATTTACTGGTGATACTTTTAATGTATGACCACTACTTAATGCTTTATTTGTAGTAAAAGTAATTCCTCCATCCGTAAAGGTTTTATTATTTTCAACATTTGTAGTACCTTTTACCATCTCATCCAATACATTATATCTAGTATCAGACTGGATAGCAGCTTCGATTTGCGATTTCTTTGTACTATCAATAGCCCCAGAAAACGATTGATCTCCAATTACTATATAAGGAGTTGGATAAGTTCCGCTACTAGATTTTCCATTAAGAAAATCAGCAGTTTTATCTAATAAGTTAAAATTGGTATTACTAACACCTGACTCAGCTACTTTATAACTTACTATTTTAAACTTTTCCCCATATTTAGGAATTAAAGTATCCTTAACATAATTTAGAAAATTAATGCAATTTCTACATCCTTTTCCACGAAACAAGTAAATCACTACCTTATCGCCTGAATCCGTGTAGTTTCCATAGTCTACACCAGTAATTCCCTCATCAGTAAAAGCATCACTTAAATTCTCACTTGTATACTTAGATAAATCTAGTCCAGCTGCTCCTACATGACTTGGCATGATCAGTGTTGTAATCATGAATAATAATACAAAAAATACTGTTTTTTTTCTCATAATCTCTCTCCTTTTTACTATACGATACAGGATAAAATTAGTATTGTCAAGCCATTCCTTGTAATTTCAAAATATTTACAAAAATATACCTACATGATATACTAAGCATAAGTTTGGAGGTGAATTCCATGAAGATACCTGTTGTTGCAATTATTGGTAGACCTAATGTTGGAAAAAGTACACTTTTTAACAAAATTGCAGGTAAAAAAATTTCAATCACGCAAGATATTCCAGGCGTTACTAGGGATAGAATTTATCAGGAAGCTATTTATCAAAACAAAAAGTTCTTTTTAATTGATACTGGTGGAATTGATTTAGAAAAGGCAAATTTTAATACCGAGATTAAAATGCAAGCAGAAATTGCTATTCAGGAAGCAGATATCTTAGTATTTATGGTAGACGGCAAAGAGGGTCTTACTTCTAATGATTTAATAGTAAGAGATCTACTTAGAAAAACAAAAAAGAAAGTAATTGTAGCAATTAATAAAATGGATATTAAAGATTCCAAGAACAATTTATATGATTTTTATGAACTGGGATTTGATACTTATATTCCCATTAGTAGTATTCACAATACAGGATTTATAGAGTTAATGGATGCTATCACAATGAACTTTTATCAAATAGAAGAAGAAACAGCTGATAATCGTGTGAAATTTTCTATTATTGGAAGACCTAATGTTGGAAAAAGTTCCTTAATGAATGCCTTATTAAATGAGGAACGTGTAGTAGTTTCCAATATTGCAGGAACAACCAGAGACTCTATCGACTCTATTTTAAAATACCATGGAAAAGAATATATTTTTATCGATACTGCTGGAATGAGAAAAAAAGGAAAGGTGTTTGAATCTATTGAAAAGTATAGCCTCCTTAGATCTATGCGGGCAATTGATCGAAGCGACATATGTTTAGTTGTTATCAATGCAGAAGAAGGAATCACTGAGCATGACAAGCATATCGCAGGGTATGCAATAGATAAAGGGAAGGGATTAATCTTTGTTGTTAATAAATGGGACACTGTAAAAGATTCTACTATTAATGATTACAAAAAACTAATGAGAGCTGAATTCCAATTTGCAACTTATGCCCCCATCGTCTTTTTATCTGCTCTTACCAAAAAAAGAATTCATACTTTAATGCCTGAAGTTTTAAAAGTAGAAGAAAACATCAAAAGAGAGATTAAAACCAGCATTTTAAACGATGTTATTTTAGATGCTTATCAATTAAATATCCCTCCTTCTTATAAGGGAAAAAGACTTAAAATTTATTTTTCTAGCCAAACTGGTACCAAACCACCAAAATTCACTTTAAGGGTCAATAATAAAGGGTTAGTCCATTTTTCTTATTATAGGTATCTAGAAAATAAATTACGAGAGAACTTTGATTTACAAGGAACTCCTATCATGATACAATTTAAGAATAGGAGTGGTGATGAATAATGTTTTTTCAAAATAAAGATCCCAAGACGGAATTAGAGGGATTGGATAGAGCATTGGAAATTTTACAAGATCGTTATGATAAAAAAGCAATTTCCATTGAAGTATTTTCTAAAAAATGTGAGGAAATTGCAAAAAAACGTGCTAAATATCAAAAAAAGCTAAACCGAAAAGAAAGAAATTCTTATTAAAGGATTTCTTTTATTATAAACATTATTTTATCTTTATCATATAATTTATTAGGAGGTTTATTATGTTTGGAGATAGCTTTTTTAAAAAGGTTGAGAAAAAAACTAATGTGGATAAAAACACAATTTTATCTCTTGCTAAAAAATTACAGAATTCTAATAATATGAAAGATGAAAAAGTACTAAGGGATATGGTCCAAGAAATTTCAGCCTTAACAGGCAGAACGGTAGAAAAAGAAAGAGAAGATAAAATTGTAAATGCAATTATGAAAGATAATGTACCTAAAGATATTGATAAAATGTTTTAAAGAGGAGTTAAGCTCTTTTTTTATTTTACTAATTTTCCTTTAACTTTTGAATATCCCACTTATTATAGAAATCTTTTACCATATAATATTTTTTCTGTATTATTTTAGTACTTTTATTGTCTCAATTATAGCTCTTTCCTTAATTTATCATTACTATAAATACTTCTAATTAAAAAATCAATTTATAGATGGTATATATGGAAGGTATATGACATAGATTTAAATTGAATAAAGGAGAAAAGATATGGAAAAACAAGAAATTATTAAAAACATTGCTGCTAGAAGTGGTGGTGATATCTATCTTGGAGTAGTAGGAGCAGTAAGAACTGGAAAAAGTACTTTTATTAAACGTATGGTAGAGACCTTGATTGTTCCTAATATCGAAGATGAATACGAAAGAAAAAGAGCTCTTGATGAAATTCCTCAAAGTGCTGCAGGAAAAACCATTATGACAACAGAACCTAAATTTGTTCCTAATAATGCAGCTACAATTCATATTGATGAAGTTAGTTGTAATATTAGATTAATCGACTGTGTAGGATATGTGATTGATAAAGCTGTCGGGGCTGAGGATGAAAATGGTCCAAGAATGGTAAAAACTCCTTGGTATAATGAGGAAATTCCCTTTATTGAAGCCGCTGAAGTTGGAACTGAAAAAGTAATCAAGGATCACTCCACAATTGGAATTGTTGTAACAACGGATGGCTCTATTGGTGAGTTTAATCGGAATGATTATCTAGAAGCAGAAAATAGAGTGATTAGTGAATTAAAGGAGATTGGCAAACCATTTATTGTGGTTTTAAACTCTGTTCATCCTACTCTTCCAGAAACCGAACGACTTGCAGATTCTTTAAAAGAGGAATATAAGGTTCCTGTTATTCCAATTAGTGTAGAAGCAATGAATGAAAAAGATATGTATAATATCTTAAAGGAGGCCCTATATGAATTTCCGGTTCTAGAAGTTAAGGTTAATATGCCCGAATGGATTGCTATTTTAAATCATGATCACCCAGTAAAAAAGGAATATATCAATTGTATTAAAGAAAGTGTTATAGAAGTAGATAAACTAAGAGATATTGAGACCATTACTGGTCACTTTATAGATCATGATATGATTGAAAAAAGCTATTTATCAGAAGTAGATCCATCCACGGGAGTTGTTACTGTAAATCTAATGGCCCCTGCGTCTTTATACAATAAAACCCTAACAGAAATTATTAATGTAGATGTTAAAAACAAAGCTGATTTATTATCTTTATTCCAAGATTTTAATATTGCTAAAAAAGAATATGATCAAATTAAATATGCATTAAAAATGGTAAAACAAACTGGATATGGTGTTGCTACTCCATCAATTGAGGATATGAAATTAAATACACCAGAAATTGTAAAACAAGGCCCTAGATATGGAGTAAAATTAAAAGCTGTTGCCCCATCTATTCATATGATCCGTGTTGACGTAGAATCTACTTTTGAACCTATTATTGGTAGTGAAGTCCAAAGCAAAGAGTTAATCGATTATTTAATGAAGGACCATAAGACGGAACCAACTAGTATTTGGAAAAGTGAAATTTTCGGAAGAAGTCTAGATGCTATTGTCCAGGAAGGAATCCAATCAAAAATAAATCTAATGCCTGATAACATTAGATATAAATTACAGCAAACATTATCTAAGGTCGTTAATAAGGGATCTAATAATATGATTGCTATTGTAATATAAGAGGTAATTCCTCTTTTTTTATTTAATTAATACCCCGTAGCATAACATTTCTTTGACACTATCTCCATAGATAATAGTTCCTATATCTGTTAGTTGATATATATCATCGATATCATTAATATCTATATAAAAATTATGGTTATAATATCGCTTCTTAATATCAGAATTTATTTGTTCATAACACTCAGTTTGTAAGAAAAACTTTTCATTTTGATAAACGACTATTCTAAAGTCAGCTCCATTACTAAATTCGTTATCATCTATTTTTATAATATCCAGAAAAACCCCTATTTTTTTATGAGGATATACTTTTATTTTATAAAAACCATTTAAGTTTAGTTTATACCTTGTATCTATTTTTGTAATTAAGTCTTTAATGATAGATACAAACTCTATCTTTTTTGTTAAATCAACATCTTTAAAATAAAAATTATTAATAAATACACTAATTATATCACTATTAATTATTTCTACTTTCACAAAAACCACCTATAATATCATATGAAAAAAAAATTAAATGGTCTCTATTTCATTTAATTCTTCCAACTTTGTTAAAACTTCTTTTACTCCTAACTTTGTAACACTTGAGAAAACGATTAAATCATCACCTACTACTAAATCCAAAGTATCCATAATTGTCTTCAAACATCTTTCTTTTTTACTTCCACCCACTTTATCTGCTTTTGTTGCAATAATTGTAACAGGAACTTTATAATATTTCAAGAAATTATACATCATTAAATCATCTTCGCTTGGTTTATGCCTAAAGTCAACAAGCATAAAAACTCTTTTTAATTGATCTCTTTTTTCTAAATATTCTTCTATCATCATCCCAAATTTAGCCTGAGTTTTTTTATCAACTTGTGCATATCCATAACCTGGGACATCAATCAGGTAAAAGGTATCATTAACAGAATAAAAGTTAAGTGTCTGCGTCTTTCCAGGACGCGATGATGTATAGGCAAGATTTTTTCTAGATAGAATGGAATTAATAAAACTACTTTTTCCAACGTTACTTCTTCCTACTAATAAAAATTCGGCTTTTACACGTTCAGGATATTGACTACGTCTTGTTGCCATAATTTCTAATTCTGCTTTTTTAATTTCCATCTTCATCCTCCTTTTTAAGTTTAAAAGATTCTTCCAAATATTCCTTAACTCGTTTATCCAATGCATTCATCAACTCCATGGCAATTTCAAAACTTTCCACTTTAGCTCCACTTGCTAAGGCATGACCTCCACCATGAAACTGTTCTGCTACATCATTAATTCTAGGTCCTCTAGAACGAATGGATACCCTAATAATCTCGTTTTTAATATCTTCCGTAATTGTTGCCCACACTAATACTTCTTCAATAAAGTTAAAATTATTGACCATATTTCCAGCTGATGCAGAATCTACTTTATATTGATTGATGATATCATCTGTAATCTTAATATATCCAACACCATGTTCTGTTACTTCCATATGGGTAGATATATACCCTTCTAGTCTTACTTCTTTTAATGGTCTTTTATACATTGTTTTATAAGTTTCACTTAATTTAAACGGATAATTTTCTAAATAATAAGCAACAAGTTCAAAGGTTTTGGGACTACAACTGTCAAACAAAAATCGATTCGAGTCTGCTACTAATCCCATAAATAAAGTTCTTGATATGTTCTCATCACAAACCAATTTCGTATTCTTTATTAAATCCATGATGATTTCACAAGCAGATGATGCAGTATCTTGAATGCACTCTATATCGCAAAACCTTTCAATAAAAGGATGGTGATCTATCTTTATTATAGAACAAAATCCATCAAAGGAAGAAATATCTATACGCTTCTTATCTGGGGTATCAGTAACAATCAACAATGCATTTTGAATATTTTCTAGTTTATCTAAATTACCAATATACTTAAACTTAGCACTCCCTGTACCAACTGCTAATACACGTTTTTCTGGAAATGATAATTTAATAGCATCTCTTAAGGCAATCTGACTTGCCATTGCATCGGGATCCACCCCTATATGACGTGCAATGACTATGGTATCAAATTTCTTGATCTCTTTATATATTAACTTATACATATCTCTAACCATTTTGTACTAATTCTAGGGTATCCCTCGCTATCATTAGTTCTTCATCTGTTGGAATTGCATAAACTAAAACAGACGAATCATCAGTACTAATCTTTTTAATCTCACCTCTAGAGTCATTAGCACTTTCATCTAATTTAATACCTAGGCAGGATAACCTCTCTACTATTTTTCCCCTAACATCTAAACTATTCTCTCCTATTCCAGCTGTAAATACAATCATATCTGCTCCATTTAGTAATACATAGTATTCAGCAATATAAGCAACCACTCTTCTTATAAATATTTCTTGGGCAAGTAGGCATTGACTGTTTCCTTCACTTATTCCTTTAGAAATATCCCTAAAATCAGAGCTAGTCTCACTCACACCTAATAGCCCCGAAACTTTATTTAAATCGTCAATTATTTCAGAGGCATTTTTCCCTTCCTTTTCCATAATATATGGAATAATGGATGGATCAATGTCGCCAGATCTTGTTCCCATCATAATACCTGCCAATGGTGTAAAGCCCATAGTAGTATCTATGGATGCCCCGTTCTCAATGGCACAGATAGAACCACCACTACCTAAATGACAACTAATTACTTTTATATTTTCTCTTCCTAAAATTTCTTTTGCCTTAGATGCTATAAATCTATGACTTGTCCCATGAAAACCGTATTTTCTAATTTTATAATCACGATACCATGCATAAGGAATTGGGTACAAGTATCTTTCTTTTTTCATAGTTTGATGGAATGCTGTATCAAAAACTGCAACCATTGGCACATCAGGTAAAACTTCCCTAACCGCCTGAATGCCTAATAATCCAGCAGGATTGTGTAAAGGTGCCAAATCCTTGAATGCTTCGATATCACTAATTACTTCATCTGTAATAATTACAGATTTATTATATTTATCCCCACCTTGTACAATTCGATGTCCAACACCATCAATTTCATCTAATGATGCGATAATATCTAAAGCAATCAATTTTTCTAATAAAATATTAACAGCATCTGTGTGATTCGCTAATTCAATTTCTTCCCTTATCTTCTCTGAATTATATTTAATTGTATATAAACTGCCTTCAATTCCAATTCGTTCAAATAGTCCACTAGCTAGAACTTTTTCACTATCCATATCAAAAAGTTGGAATTTTAAGGAACTACTTCCTGCATTTATTGATATAATTTTCATCTAATCTCTCCTTTTATTTTATTATACTATAAATTCCGTTTTTTTCCTATACTTATCATTCTCTTTTCTATCAAATAGGTGGTTGATATATATATTAACTCTCATCCTTTTTTTTATATTTTGAAAATAAAGTAAAAATTAATAATAAAACTCCAGCAATTATTACAAACAAATAAAAACTAATTCCCCTAGAAATCAACATAGCACTACTCAGAATAGAAGTTGGAAAAAACATCTTAAATAGAGTCACGAAGCTTCCCTCACTTACTCCCATTGCTCCCGGGAATGGTAAAAAAGCAACTCCTACATATAAAAGAGCCTGCATAAATACAAAATCAAAAATAGAATAAGTGCAAAATCCAAAAGATTTATATACAAAATAAGGGATACTTTGGTAAAAAAAGAGTTGAATAAAAGATATTAAGAATGTTCGGTAGATGATTCCCCTATGTTCTGTTAGAAAAAGAGCACTCTTTTGGTAATGTTTCATTTCATCCAGGGCTCTCTCATAAAAACTTTGTACCTTTTTAAAATGAAGTTTATTTAAAATTTTATTAATAAAATTTAATACCTTTATGGCAAGTTTATTTGAAAATAGTATAACAAAAAGAGAGGTTACTATTATAATGTTAACAACAAATCCAACTAATAATAAATACTTCAAATTTCCCATTCCTATCAATTTATGAAAGTTTAAAATAACCCCTATTATCGCTAATATAGAACAGGTTACTTGAAAGCTAAACAACTGAATAATAAGAGCAATCAAACAATCAGATATTGGCAATTTATCTTTATTCATGAAATAAAGTTGTAGGGGTTGTCCCCCACTAGAAGAGGGCGTAATGGAACTAAAGAAAAAACCTACCAATGCATACTTTATAGTATCCATTATACTTACATTATGGTTAAGTCTTTTTAAAACCCTATATAAATTTAATCCCTCACAAAAAACAAATAAAAACATAATAAAGAATCCAATTAAAATATATTTTATATCAACCGATAGAATATTACTCATAATTTTGTTCATATCATTATTTCTAAGAACAAAATAAAATGTTAGAAATATAACAAGAATAAATAAAAGTACATTTAAAATTTTTTTCTTTGTATTTTTCATACTACCATACTACCTTTTCAATTGTATATCTTTTATAATTAACCCTGTAAATGAATTAATTGTATATATTATATTAAAATTATATCATATTTTTGTTATAATTCTAAATTACGTTTTTGTAATATTACCACATCGTCTTTACTATTTCCTATATACAGATAACATAAATTTCTTTTCTCTTAATTATATGCTTCATACACTTAAACTCTTTTCAACATCAATTTATCAAGGTATTGCATTTCAATACAAGCAGTAATCCTATCCCTAAATACTCCATTCTAACTTTGAAAATAATAAGAAATAGTTTTTATGTTGCAAACTCAAATGATAAAAACAAAAGATAGATCTTTAGATCTATCTTTTAAGCTATTAATAATTAGTTATTTTGATTATAGCTTCCACTTACTTGATTAAGTCCATTTTGAACTAAACGTCTAGTTATTTCACCACCAACTGATCCGTTTGCACGAGAAGTTGAATCTGCTCCTAAATTAACACCAAATTCATTAGCGATTTCGTATTTCATTTTATCGATAGCTTGTTTAGCTCCTGGAACTCTCATTTTCATACTTGATTTATTTGAGTTAGTCATTATTTCACCTCCTACATTTATAGATTGCGAAATAATTTCCAAATAATACATAAAAGATATTGGTAATTTATACCTATAATAAATTCTCGAATTCTAAGTCATTATCTTCTATTGTTATAGTATTTATCTCTTGGATTGCTTCATCAATTAATTTTTCATAACTTACATTTTCTTCCATTTTTAAACATTCTTCTAAATTAGGATTAATCACAGGATGTTTTGGAACAAAGACAGTGCAACAGTCCTCATATGGCAAGATACTAATATCATATGTACCAATTTTTCTAGCAATTTCAATAATTTCTAGCTTATCTAAACAGGCAACTGGTCTAATAACTGGCATATTAGTAACTTGGTTAATTACTGACATACTTGTTAAAGTTTGTGAAGCTACCTGTCCTATAGATTCGCCATTAATAATTACAAGTCCCTTTTGGATCTTTGCCAGTTTTTCCATAATACGATACATCATTCTACGCATGATAGTAATACAATAAGTTGGATTACCATTTTTATAAATAGTCTCCTGAATTTTAGTGAAATTAACTATATGTAAATTTATTTTATCTGTATACTTCACTAACTTCTTAGTAAGATCAATTACTTTATTGCGAGCATCTAAACTAGTATGAGGAATCGCTTCAAAATATACTGCATCTAATTTAATCCCACGTTTCATAGCTAAATATCCTGCAACGGGAGAGTCTATTCCCCCACTTAACATAAGCATCCCCCTAGCCTGTGTTCCAACAGGATAACCTCCACATCCCTTATAACCGTTGGTGTAGATATATGTATGATATGGTCTAATCTCCACTTTTACTAATACGTCTGGGTGATGAACATCAACTTGAATACCATCTATATTTTTTAGAATATGGGCTCCTAAAAGGGGATTCATCTCCTGACTTGGGATTTCGAAAGTCTTATCACTTCTTTTCGTTTCTATTTTAAAAGTATTAAATTTTTCCTCTCTTAAAATCTTTAGCAATATAGTTTTTATTTTATCAGTATTAGTATCTACAATATGTGCAATATGATACATATGAATACCAAAGATACAATCTATAACATGTTTAATTTTTTCTAAATCTTTATCTTGAAATCTAATATACATTCTAGAAATATCTTTCGATATTTCAACATCATAATTTTTTAATTTATTCTTTATATTTTGATATAAAGTATTTACAAAAAAATTTCTATTTCCTTTTTTCGTTGTTAATTCTCCATATTTAATTAAAATTACTCGATTCATATTTATCACTCCAAATAACTACTATAGTCTATCAAAACATGATTGAAAAAACAAGCATGCTTGCAAAAAAAGAAATCCTACATTAGATTTCTTTCATTTTTTCTTTTGATCTATAAGAAATATGATTCACTACATTATATTCTGTTGGAATCTCTTCAATTGTTTCATAAAAAGTCCCATGCTCTTTATTAAACAAATACAAAAACATATAATCTTCATAATATTCTTTTAGCTGTAAATTACCCTCTACAATATAATTATATCCAATCTTAGTCTCTGCATTTTCTGTTTTTTCATCCTGCCATTTTCCCACCTTATATACAATTGCTTTTTTATCATTACTACCCATGGTAATTAAATATTCCCCACATTTTAATGTTGCTGTAGTATCTTCTCCATTTAATGCAACTCTAGATTCGTAAATATCACAGGCTTCTTTTCTCTTAAAAGGGTTTGTGACTTCCTTTACTATTTTTTCATCAATTAACTCTTTAAGGGAGACAGTCGAATTATCGCTAATTTCCATTTGATATAAAGTATTACTAGTTGCAAGATTAGTAATACTAGTTTTTAAGGTACGAAAATTCTCATTTTCTATCCCTTTTAAAATTAGTATTAATATAACTGATGCTACTACTACAAATGCTATTACAAATATTAACACTTCAAATAATGTTTTTCCTTTATTATTTATCATATATTGCCAACATCCTTCCATACATATTTTCATCTACTAATGTACAAGTCCTTAATACTATATCTAATGCTTCTTTATATTTTCCTTTATTAAAGTACTCTTCTGCCTCATTTAGGCCTTCCTCTACTTCATCATAATATGGTCGATATCTATTTCCATAGATCATAGACTTTTCGGCTAATTTAGCCGTTTTTACCATTTCATTCGTAGTATTATATAATTTTAAGACTAAATCCCGTGCTGTATCCACCCTTGTATTAAGGGTTTTAATCACAATTGGTTTTCTCTCAAGTTCTTTAATCACCTCTTTGATTGCTTCATTTGCTTCTTTTAACTCCACAAAATAATTATCTGTAATAACAGGCAGTTTATAACTGCGCATCTTTTGTTTAGATTGATTTAAAAATTTTTCTATTTCCTCTAATTGTTCACGTGCTCTCACTTCATCATCATGCATATTTCCAAGTGATTTTAAAGCAATATCTAAGTCCTCTTCCATCAATTTCAATCGATAAGTTAAATCCTCAATTTCTTTATGTAACATAGAATATGGGGAAGAGGTTGCACCAACTTTTCCTATAATATTTTTATAATCATCATTAATAACTACTAATGTTTTTCTCACATCATGAATAATTTTGATATCCTCCTCATTTAAATCGTACATTCTTTTAATATCATCTAATTGCTTATAGATATCCTCTACTATCCTATTTGTTTTATTTAATTTTTTACTAAAATCTTTCTCAATTTCTTCATAGACTTTTCTACTTAATCTTTCTTTTTCAAAGTCTACAAATAATGAATCAAAGTAATCTAAAATAGTTTTTAGTTCAAACATACAATCCTCTAAATTTAAGAGTTTTACCTTATCAAAGATTTTATTTATATTCTTTTTCGATTCTTCAATATTATACTCTAAGTTTAGATATTCTAGCGGATATTCTTCTTTTGCCAATTCATCCGCTGCAGACTTAATTTCTTTAATTCTTTTTGGAAGTAGTTGTTTGATCATCAATAATAAATCAGGAGTCTCTTCTACCACTATACTCATATGATCAATCATCATATCTAAGGCTTTTACGATATGTACTACTTCGTTATAGTCATTCTTCTCCATTACTTTTTCAAAATCTAAAAAATTTTTCTCAATATTTTCTAATTGCAATTCAATCTCATCTTGCATTTCCTCATATAAGTTTTTATGATCTTGATATTCTTTATTTATTTTTCTATATTTTGTCTTTAATTTAATGACAATACTTCTATATTTTTCCTCACTTAAAGTAATTTCTTTGATTTCCTCTAATAAATGATCAGCTGAAGACCTTGCCTTATAAATCTCCAGTTCTGCCTTTGCTATTTTATAAGTACAGTTCTTAAAGTCACGCTTTTCTATATAGGTATCTAAATCAATTAAAAGATCATCAATTAAAGAGATTTTGTTTTCTTTAATTGAAATAAATCGCTCTTGCCATTTATGATATTTCTCTTCCATTGTTTCATTTTTTAGAAGTGGCTCAATCTTAGATAACTCTAATAAAACAGGGGTACCAGTAATCAAGTTCTTATTATATTCTAAGTCATTAGCAATATCTACGAACTTTTTCTTTTCTGTTTTTCTGATAAAAAGTAAGCAAAGAACAACTATAATAATGCAGATTAAAACTACTGTTGTGATTACCAATATTTGCCCGTTCATCTTATTCACCTCTTATCTTATAAAATATTCTACCACAAACTTATCATAATTTTCCACAAATTTCGCAAATTTTAATAAAAATAAAGTATTTAAAGAGATTGTTTTATCGTATTGTTATATTTAAATCCTTTATCCATTTATTTTAACAATTAATTATCCACTATTTATGATATTAGAAAATTATTCTATCAACAAAAGCTTGACTATCTCATATAATTTTTATATAATTAATACTGCATATTGACTTAGATGGCAGATTTAGAGATCTTTAATGTGTTTTTCAAAAGGTTAGTAGCCGTTGCCATTAGGTGAAGAAAAACTCCCTAACGGTCGACTAGATCACTTTAAGCATTTATGTAATATTAGATGAAAGGAGAATTATATGTCAAGATATACTGGATCAGAATTCAAAAGAGCTCGTCGTGTTGGCTTTTCTCTTTCTGAAACTGGAAAAGAATTAGCTCGCCGCCCTTATGGGCCAGGACAACATGGTAATGCTCGTAAGGGAAAACTATCTGACTATGGTGTTCAATTAAAAGAAAAACAAAAGGTTAGGTTCATGTATGGTCTTAGCGAAAAACAATTTAGAAAAACATTTGATGAAGCTGCTAAAATCAAGGGTATTCATGGTACTAACTTCTTACGCCTATTAGAGTCAAGACTTGATAATTTAGTTTATCGTATTGGTTTTGCATCTACCAGACGTGGTGCTAGACAATTAGTCAATCATGGTCATGTCACTGTTAATGGTGAAAAAGTTGATATTCCATCTTATAGAGTAAAAATTGGAGATATCATTTCATTAAAGGATAAAGATAAAGAGCTTAAAGTAGTTACAGAATCTTTATCAAAAGTTAATAGACGAGTAGAATTTATCTCATATGATGAGAAAAAACTTGAAGGTACTTATGTAAGATTCCCTGAAAGAAATGAACTGAATGCTGACATTAATGAGTCACTAATCGTTGAATTCTATAATAAGTAAAAAGACTTTTTTAGGAGTTTCAGACTGTTGACAAAGTGGTATATTCAAATTGAATATACTGCTTTTTGTTTGAAGAAATTCAGAAATTGAACGATTTTCTTGAAAACGCCTTTATTTATGACAGTAATTGGAATCGTTTTCCATCTCCAATTGGCCATTTTCTTTAGATTATGACACGCAAAAATCATCGTGGTATTTTATTCATTTTTATGGAGACCACGAACTCTTGTAAAACGAAGTCCATGTTGTTCTTTATAATCTCAAAAGGTTCTTTGTATTGTTTCTTTTCTTAGGGAATAGTCATCTTTCCAAAGTTTAGTATATCTTTTCTCATTCATTTATTCTTTATATTCTCCATATATGACAGGTAATTACCTTTTAACTATTTTTTTTCTTTGTACATTGATCCCTTAAAGGACACTCTTTACATTTATCAGGATTTGATTTATATGATTCATACCCATTTTTATCTGTTGTACTATATGATAATACTTCATTATTCGGGCATAGGTAACAATCATAATATTCGTCATAGATATATTCATATTTTTTAAACAATCCTTTTCCTGTCATTGACCTTTTATATGGCATTAAGGGAATGTGACTTACATAAGAATCTCTCTACATATTGCTAGATTGACATATCCTGCATCTAAACATACATTTTTAATTTTCTCTTTAAATTTTTTATTTAATACTTTATGCACCCTGAAGAAAGCTACACTATCATATATGTTCCCTAGGGCTGTAATACTTATTAATACAAAGCCATTTTTATCACAAAATGTTTGATTAGATACTTCACTGTCTTTATATCTTCTTATATAATCTTGACTCCATGTTGAATAGTTTGGTATATCGTCATATATAGATAATCCTAAAAACCATCTATATGCCACATTCACTTTGCATTCTTCACATGTTCTTCTCATTGAATTTATTCCAAACACAATATTTATAAATATCAATTTAAAAAGTACCACTGGTGGTACACTTGGTCTTCCTCCTTTACTATATAAATCCTTGACTATTTCTTCTATAAATCTAAAATCTATACAGTTATCTAGTTTTCTCACCAAATGCTCCTTTGGTACTTATTCTTCTAATGTACTTAATATTATACAATCTTTTTTATGGGTTTGTTTGCTCGTTGCCATTTTTTTCAACTCCTATTCTCAACAATTACATTTTATCCTTTTTACATAAAAAATGCGAGTTATGACAATGTATTTGTTGAGAATAGATTATCACTCGCATTCTTATTATATAATTAAAAGGTTATTGAATATTTTTGTCAACAACCTGAGACTCCTTTTAGGAGTTTTCTTTTGCTTTTAATTTTATTTTTTATGGCCTATTCCTAGGTATTTTTATAAACCCGTTCCAATTAATTTCCCTGCTTTACTATAAATGATAAATTTAGCAAGATAATTCTTTTCATCATAGGTAGAATAGCCACTAATAACATAACGGTTATCCATTTGTTTAATATCAGTAAAATAATCATCTACTTCATTTTCATATTCTACAACCTTTAGTTCTTTTAAATCCCTGCTATACTTTGCAAAGATTCCATTATATTGGAATATGGCCTTTTTATTTGTTGACTTTTCCTTATTATAAATCCCGGTTTGTCCTGATATTACTAAGTTGTCATGATCACTGATCACTTTATTATATCGTTCTTTACCTTTTCCTTTATAGGTCTCTTCTCTTACGAGGCTGCAATCCATATCATATTCAACTATTAAAGCGTCTGTATCATAATCTGTTTTATCCTTTTTTACTTTTTTTGCTCCTACTATAAATAAATGCTTATCTATTTCTGCAATACCAGTAAATCCAAAGCTATCTGTTGACTCATAATTTACCGTGGTGAGTCTATTTCCATCTAAGTCATACTTTGAGATAATTCCTACGTTAGAGGCATCTTTACCCACTGTATATATATTATCATCTAATATTAATAAATCATTATAAATTCCTGATTTAGATCCACCATAATTGCTCCTCCAAACCTCATTTAATTCTTTATCATATTTAATTAAGATGGCACCTCCCTCATTAGATAGACCTAAAGTCATATTCTCATAAATACTCTGTCCTACCACTAAATAACCATCCTCTAATACTAATAAATTCATAAATTTTGAATTTCCCAATACTTGAAAATCATTTTCATAAATAATTTCTCCATTATTGTCGTATTTTACAATTAATGCCGAACGAATTTTATCTCTGTGTTCATCCTTGGTGGATTCATAATTTCCAACTGCAATATAATTCTCTTTATCTTTTTTCACGGCAAAGAAGCTACTATTATACCCCTTATTATAAAGTTTTTCCCAAATCTTATTCTGTTCTCTATCATATTTAGTAATCTTAGCTTTTTCTTGTTTTTTATCATTATTATTATTGCTTCCAACAGAAATGATATCGGAATCTACTATTTCAAATGAGTTGATACTATCAAAATATGATTTATCTTTCTTCATCATTTTTCCTGCATAGATAATAATAACTAAATCAATAATTAAAATTATAAGGCAAACAATTACAGTATATTTCATTATTTTTTTTAACCTACTACTCATATCATAATCACCTCTATTTAAATTTCATGATATAATATTTCTTTTTTCCACGTCTTATTACAACGTATTTTTGTTCTATAGAAACATTTTTTGTAATTTGACAATCTATATCTTTCACCTTTTGTCCATTGATAGTAATAGATCCATTCGTAATAAACTCCCGTGCTTCTCTTTTACTTTTACAAATTGCCTTTTCTACTAATAGATCGATAAGAAAAATTCCTTCACTAATTTCTAATGGGGTTAACCCCTGAAAAGCCATTTCAATTTGTTTACCATTTAATTTAGAGATTTCTCCACTAAACAAAGCTTCACTAATTTTTACTGCTTGATGATATTCATCTTCACCATGTAAGAAAGTAATTACTTCGCAAGCTAAGGTTTTTTGGGCAATTCTTTTTTCTGGTTGCCTATGATGTACTTCCAATACACTTTCTATTTCCTCTTTAGATAAAAAAGTATAAACCTTTAAATAGTTTTCCATCATAGCATCTTCAAAATTCACCAGGAATTGATATAATTCATAACTAGATGTTTTTTCTTTATCTAACCATAAGGCATTCCCTTCGCTTTTTCCAATCTTCTTTCCGGTAGAATCAAGAGTTAGGGGACAGGAAAAGGCATACACCTCTTCATTGTTTAATTTTCTAATCAATTCAATTCCAGTCGTTAAGTTTCCCCATTGATCAGAACCACCAAATTGTAATTTCGCTCCATAATGATCATGAATATACTTGAAATCATATCCTTGTATCAACATATAAGAAAACTCTGCATAAGAAATCCCCGATTCCATTTGCCTTTTTACTAAATCTTTATTAATCATATATGATACATTGACATATTTACCAACATCTCGTAAAAAATCAATAAAGTTATAATTCTGAAACCAATCGTAGTTATTGACTACTAAGGTATCTTCTCCAAACAATTTTTTCATTTGTGTCTTAATCTTTAAAAAATTACGTTCCACAACTTCTACATTTGATTTTTCTCTTTCATTAGTCCCCCTGGGATCACCAACACGACCAGTTGCTCCTCCTACCAAAATAATAGGAGTATGTCCTGCTCTTCTTAATCTCTCAGCAACCAAAAAAGTAGGAAGCTGCCCAATATGCAAACTATCTGCAGATGGATCGGCTCCAATATAAAAAGTTAATCCTCCCTGATTTAACTGATCAGCAATATCTTCTCCTGCCGTGTCCTTTATTAAACCTCTCCATGTTAAATCTTCAAATAATGTCATTTTCTATCCTCCTCTAATTTACGGTCTTTAATATCTTGTAAGTTATATCCATAATCTAAATATATTCGATCCATATCTTTTGTAGTAATACTTGCCTTATCAATTTCTAATACTCTTACTTCATATTCTATATACATTAAATCCCTCCTAAAATTAAAACTATTCATCCCTATTAATAAGGACGAATAGTTCGTGGTACCACCTTAATTTATAGCCTAAGCCACCTCAAATATCTTAACGCGATATACGATTTTTCTCATAATTTGTATTTCATATTTTTAAACATCTTAGTTTTCACCTACCACTAAGTCTCTAAAAATAGTTAAAAATACTACTGATCATTACTCATTGAAAATTATATTATAAATATAACATACTTCTATCCATTTGAAAAGTGATTTATTTTTATTTTGAATAATTATAATGAAATTTCTCTCTGTTTTTTATAACTGACATTTTGTATATTACAAATAATAATATAAACTATTTCTTTTTCTTATTTTTCTTTAACCATGCATAATAAAGTTTTATAATCTCTCTTAGATTACTTCCTAATGTCTTTAAATTTTTATGCGATAAAGATCCTTTATCAAAAGAAAGTTTTAAATAAAAATCAAGTATCTTCATTTTGTTGAACTTGCTGTACTATAAGTATAAGCTGATACAAAATTTCCTTGTTTTCTAATATCTGATTTTTCATA
>CAJTUT010000013.1 GCA_910579455.1 uncultured Bacilli bacterium | reverse complement strand
TATTGTCAAAAGTTTTCTCGGCATAAACTACCTTTATAGACTATTCATTTTGTTGCACTTGACTTTTTAATTTATAAAATGATTTCCTATTTGACTATTTTTATTTAACATCATTTATATTAGTTTTTACCTTCTGATAAACTTTTATTACTTATAGTATGGCATATCACTACATCTATCTTCCTGATTCAAAAATAAATTAAAAGGAGCTACTAAATACAATGGCATCCCCCATTTTTCTACTTTGATTTAGATTTTCCTCATAAACTAGTTTTGTCTCGACATCAAAATAAGTGTCATCCTTTCGTCTAAACAGTAAAGCATTTTCTTTATTTTTTTTCACAAGTATAGCTAATATTATATGTACCTACTTTCCATTTTGTAATTTGATATACATTACCAATTAAAATCTTATTTGTATCCATCTATTACTCACCATTATACTATATGAAAAACAAATGGTATGATGCTAAAACTTTCCCTAATCAGTAGAGCCGAATCCTCCTGAACGAATCCCCTCTGCGTGATCAGCATCTGTCGTTAAATACTTTTGAAAAATAACCTGTCCTATAATATCTCCTTTTTTAACTTCTAAATCATGATCTAAGAAGTTAAAATATTGAAAATAGAAATGTCCTTCATTGGATTCGTTATTATAATAATCATGATCAATAATTCCTATGCTATTTGCCATAATAAATCCTTTTTTAGGACCACTACTTCTATTTACTAAAATATAGAACTCATCTTCCTTGCAATAAGCTTTTAATCCTGTTGGAATAAGTGTTGGTTTCATTCCAAACGTATAGACAGGAATTACTACATCCTCTGCCGCTTCTACATCATATCCTGCTGAAAATTTGGTCTTTCTAACAGGTAAATTAATTCCCTTATCTTTATATTCTTCTATTACCTCAAATCCTCTACTACACATTCACTTTCTCTCCTTCTTTTTTCATTTTATATTCCACTAATTTCCTTTGTTTTAGACTTTCCTGTACATCAATAATTCTTTGGTTTGAACTTCCTCTAAAATAAAGAGTCCTATTTAATAGACTTTCAACAAATCTTCCATCCACTAATACATCAATATAAGTTAATAACTCTTTTGTAATATGACTTTCTCGAACCATCTTTTCCATAATCTCTTTATCAAACAAATAGCCTGTATAACACCAAATGTTTTTTTCTGGATACTCTTCTTTTACTTTTCTAAGAAGAGGCAGAAGTCCTTCCTGATTTTTAGGCCACATAGGTTCTCCACCTAGTAAAGTAAGCCCTTGGATATAATCTGGTTTTAAAAGTTCTAAAATCTCATTTTCCTCTTTTTCCCCAAATTTATTTCCATAATTTTCATCCCAAGCCTCCTGGTTAAAACATCCTCTACAATGATGAGGACATCCACTTACGAAAAGGCTAACCCGGATTCCTTCACCATTTGCAATATCAAAGTTTTTTATTTCTGCATAATGCATCCCTTTACCTCCTAAAGATGAGTCACTCGAGATTTAATCTCCTTTGTTTTTCCTACATTCCAGAAATTTTCTCCTAAATAACCACAAGTTCGTCTTGCTACATTCATTTTGCTCTTATCTTTATTTCCACATTCTGGACATTCCCATTCAAAATGATCATTAATCTTAATTTCTCCAGTATAGCCACAAACATGGCAATAATCAGACTTCGTATTAAACTCAGCATATTGAATATTATCATAAATAAATTTAACAACATCCTCCATAGCCTTCAAATTTTTCTCCATATTAGGAACCTCTACATAGGAAATACATCCTCCTGATGAGATTGGTTGAAATTGACTTTCAAACTTAAATTTAGAAAAGGCATCAATTTTTTGCCTCACATCGATATGATAGCTATTAGTATAATATCCTTTATCTGTTACATCTTTAATGGTACCAAATTTTTCTTTATCAATTCTTGCAAAACGGTAACACAAACTTTCTGCTGGCGTTCCGTAAAGAGCAAAGCCAAGACCGGTTTCCTTTTTCCACTCATCACATTTTTTACGCATGTACTTCATCACTTCAAGAGCAAATTGTTCTCCTTCAGGATCCGTTTGATCTACTCCTTTCATTAACATAGTAAGTTCATAGATTCCAATGTATCCTAATGAAAGAGTAGAATATCCTCCTTTTAAGTACTTATCAATTTTTTCTCCCTTCCCAAGCCTTGCTATTGCACCATATTGCCAATGAATTGGAGAGGTATCACTAAGTGTTCCAAGTAAAGCCTCGTGCCTACACATTAAAGCCTCACGGCAAAGTTCTAAACGCTCCTCAAATAACTCCCAAAATTTTTTCTCATCCTTTTCTGCTAAAATACCAATTTGAGGTAAATTGATAGAAACAACACCCTGATTAAATCTTCCCTCAAATTTATAATTTCCATTCTTATCCTTCCAAGGAGATAGAAAGCTTCTACATCCCATAGGACTGAATACATTCCCCTTATAATTCTTACGCATTTCTTTAGCACTAATATAGTCTGGATACATTCTTTTGGCAGAACATCTAACTGCTAGTTTGGTTAAATAGTCATACTTGCCACCCTTTAAGCAGTTATTCTCATCTAATACATAAACAAGTTTTGGAAATGCTGGAGTCACATAAACCCCCTTTTCATTTTTTAATCCTTCATATCTTTGACTAATTACTTCTTCAAATAGCATTGCATTTTCTTCAATATATGGATCATCTTCTTTTAGGTACATAAATAAAGTTACAAACGGAGATTGCCCATTGGTTGTCATCAAAGTATTAATTTGATATTGAATCGTTTGTACTCCTGCTTTTATTTCATCTTTTAAACGGTCCATAGCAAGGGATTCCACTACATCCTTTGATAAGCCTTTATGATTCTTCTTAATTTGTTTCATAAACTTACTCTTACTAAACCTTATATATTTTCCTAAATGAGATAAGTCAACCGATTGTCCTCCATACTGATTAGAGGCTACTGCTGCAATGATTTGAGTTGTTACTGTGCAAGCCACTTGAAAGCTTTTTGGAGTCTCTATCATTTTTCCATTCATTACTGTACCATTTTCTAACATATCTGAAATATTAATTAAGCAACAATTAAAAATTGGTTGGATAAAATAATCAGTATCATGGAAATGAAAAATCCCTTCATCATGAGCTTTACTAATTTTTTCAGGAAGTAAGACTCTTTTTGTTAAATCACGAGAAACTTCTCCTGCTATATAATCTCTTTGGGTAGACGCTAATGTGGTTGATTTATTAGAGTTTTCCTCAGCCAACTCTTTATTTGCATTTTTAATTAAACTTAAAATAGACTCATCTGTTGTATTTGCTTTTCTAACTAATGCCCTTGTATAACGATAAGTAATATATTCTTTTGCTAAAGCATATTTATCAAGACTCATTAGTTTTTGTTCAATTAAATCCTGAACATCTTCAACGAGCATTCTTTTTTTCTTTAAACCCTCTATATGTTTAATGATGTTTTCTACTTGACGTGATGTAATTCTGTCCTCTTCTGATACAGAATCATTTGCCTTTCCAACCGCTATCCTAATTTTATCTCTATCATAGTCAACAATTTTCCCATCTCTTTTTACAATTTGCATTTTACCTCTCCTCTTCTCTATCACAAAATAATCATAGTTTATATTTTTTGATTTATCTGTTGCAATTGCAACAATTTCGCATTATAATTTTTTTAAGGAAATGTGAGGTTTTTAAAATGATTGAAAATCAAAGGATTTATAAAAATATTGAAAAAAAACATTTAAAAAAATTATTAAACACTTTACAGTCAAATACACTTTTTTACAAATCAGATCAAACCATAGCTTATTCAATAGGAAATCGAAATTTGATTGGTATTATCGAAGAGGGAAGTGCAAAATTAGTGAGATATGATTACGATGGTGTGAGAACTATTCTAGATGAAATAAATACAGGCGATATTTTTTCAGATATGTTTTTATCATCAGATAGTGGAGAATTATCTGTAATTGCAACCACAAATTGTAAAGTTACTTTTATTGAATATGATAAATTAATAGAAGAATGCAAAGCCAATAAAACAGCTCCTATCCTTCTAGATAATTTGATGAGGTTAATTACTAAAAAGTTAGTTAAAAGAAACGAGAGAATTGAACTTTTAACGAAAAGAAGTATTCGAAATAAATTACTTCTCTATTTTGAATTAGAAGGAAAAAAGAATAACTCCAAAACATTTAATTTACGATATTCTTATACTGATCTCGCAGATTATTTATCAGTGGATAGAAGTGCTATGATGAGGGAATTAAAGAACTTAAAAGAGGACAAACTAATTGAAAATGTTAACAAAAAAATAACTATTCTCTATTAAAAGAAAAGTGATTTACATAACCAACAAAACTTTTAAAATAAACATAATATTTCATGGATTATTATTTTAATAACACAAAAAAGGTATTGAAAACAGACAAGAAGAAGCATACACAATAAATAAAATAGCTAACAATATTTTTAGATAAACATACAGACCTAAAATAAGATAATAAGTCTTCCTTCTTGGAGAATAGTTAGTCTACAACTAACTTCTTAACTTTCTTAACTAATATTGTAGATGATACTGCTGTTATTAATAAAAACAAAAGTGCATATTCTAATTCTAATTTTAACAATATACCAGTTATAATCATACTAATAATTAAATTGCCTAACTTTCTAAATATATTAAAATATAATATTGCCTGTTCATGGTATTTTGATTTACATCTATCAAGTAGAATCGTTCTCATATAATTTTGCAATGGATCTCGTATACCTAAAAATATTAAAAATCCTATTGACGTTATTATTATACCGACAAAATTTTTATGAATTATACCTCCCAATAAAACTAAAAATAATGCAATTATTAATAATGTGATTATCAATTGAGGAACCTTATTTCCCAATTTTTTATATACCTTAATAAACCATAAATCACATAAAACTCTTACAATCCTAGACAAAGATATAATTATAGAAAGATATATGACTATACTATCTATTCTTAAAAAATTCTCCATATTGTATTGTAAAAATAATTTTGTATTTGTTTGTGATAACTCGATTATGGAATAAATAACAGAATATGTAATTAATATTAAATTAATATTTTTTGTAAATCTAAAATTATGATTTATTATCTCCTTTGGTTGATCATGTTTTATCTCATAAATAAAATTAGATAAAACACAATTATTTATGCAAAATAATATACATATTAACATCGGAATATATGGATTGATATTAAACAAAAAACCTGATATAAAAGAAATAATCATCGTTATTATAGAGTAATATAGACTACCCTTATTTTGAATTTGAATATAATCATCTAATCGGTTTAAAAATTTTAAATTTTCTCTTAATACTACACTATCCATTTCTTTAAAGCAGAGTTATACAAGATATAGCCTATAAGAATAAACATATAGCTATTAGAAAAAGTAATTAATATAGCTGATACTAATAACATATAAACACCCAATTTTATAGCATTAATATTCCCTATTTTCCCGATTATCCTTATTACTACCTTCTCTATTAATACTGAAAATAACATTGAAAACATGGTAAGAGAACTAATTTGAACAGCAGACAAATGTTTAACTGTAGTTAAAAATATTGTACTAATCGCTATAAAAAAACTAAATCAGATGACAAACCCCAAAAAATTGGATACAATTTATTACTTATGTTAATTTTTCTTTGTTCCACCATGAACCATCACCAATTATATTTTATCATAACTAACTAGTATTTAATCAACAAAAAAACTATTTAATATTCTAGAAGAACAAACCTAATTTTTCAATAAACTCAAACTTACTTTTTCTTTTTCTATAGAGATATCCTCCACATAACAGTCAACGATATCTCCAACACTAAATAAATCAGAGGGATGTTTAATAAATTCGTTACTTAGTTTAGAGATATGAGCAAGTCCATCGTTATGAAGACCGATATCAATAAATAGTCCAAAATCTACCACATTTCGTACAGTTCCTTGTAACTTATCTCCAATATGTAAATCTTCAATGTGCAATACATCACTTTTTAAAATAGGGTGTGGCATATTATCTCTAGGATCTCTTTCTGGTGACATTAATGATTTTACAATATCTTCTAAGGTATAAACATCAATTTCTAAATCTTTAGAAACTCCCAAAATATCAAGATCTTTTAATCTTTCTTTTAATTTTTCGCTTCCAATATCTTGAACTTTTAACTCTAGACTAGTTAAGAGTTTTATTGTTGTTTCATAACTTTCTGGGTGAATTGAGGTTTTATCTAAAGGATTTTCTCCATCTAGTATTCTCATAAATCCAATTGACTGTTCAAAAACCTTAGGCGTGATTCCTTTTAGTTTTTTAATCTCATCACGTGAGGTGAACTTTCCTAACTGATTTCTTCTTTCTAGCAAAGCTTGAATCGCCTTTTTGGTAAGTCCAGATACATAGGAAAGTATGCTTGATGAGGCAGTATTAATATTAACTCCTACTGAGTTTACACATTTTTCTACTACAAATGTTAAGGACTCATCTAATTTCTTTTGGGTAACATCATGTTGATAAAGACCTACTCCTATACTTTTTGGATCAATCTTAACAAGCTCTGATAAAGCATCCTGAAGTCTTCTACCAATACTAATTGCACTTCTTTTTTCTACTGTTAAATCAGGGAACTCTTCTATTGCAAGTTTTGATGCAGAATATACGGATGCTCCAGCTTCACTAACAATAATATAATCTACATGTCTTTTCGATTCTTTTATTACGCTTGCAATAAAAGCCTCACTCTCACGAGATGCTGTCCCATTTCCTATCGCAATAATATCAATGTTATACTTTTCAATCAGTTCTAATACTTTCTTTTTTGACTCTTCTATCTTTAGATGAGGCTCTGTAGGATAAATCACTGCAATTTCTAAAGGTTTTCCTGTTTCATCTAGTACTGCTAGTTTACATCCAGTACGAAATGCAGGATCATACCCTAGTACTACCTTTTCTTTTATAGGTGGGGTAAGAAGCAAATTTTCAACATTGGTTGCAAAATTATCTATTGATACCTCTTCTGCTTTTTCTTTTAATTCTGCACGTATTTCACGTTCTATGCTAGGCAAAATTAGTCTTTTTAAAGAATCAACGATAGAAGTTTTTACAATATCTACTACAAAACTACTTTGATTTTTAATTAACTTTTTTTCTAAGTAAGCAACAACCTCATCTTTATTAAAGTCAATGGATACGGATAATACCCCTTCTTTTTCCCCACGGTTCATAGCCATAATCCTGTGAGGCTTTACCCATTTTAATACTTCTTGATAGTCATAATACATCTCATAAACCTTATCGACATCCTTTTCTTCTTTTGATTTCTTCTTTTTAGAAGTGATCACTCCATTTTTATAAATAAAACTTCTCATATATTTACGATAAAAAGCATTATCACTAATCCATTCTGCAATAATATAGCCTGCACCTTCAATTGCTTTCTCAACCGAAATCACCTGATCATTCAGATATGGTTCTGCCAGTTGTTCTATACTACCATTTTTAGGAAAAGACATAATTTTTTTAGCTAGTGGCTCTAACCCATTTTTTATTGCCTCTGTTGCCTTTGTTTTTTTCTTTTCTTTATAAGGTCTATATAAATCTTCTACTTCAACTAATTTAGAACAGTTTAAAATATTTTTCTTTAATTCTTCTGTAAGTAATCCTTTTTCATCTATCAGTCTAATGACATCTTCCTTTCTTTTTAATAAGTTAACTTGATATTCATAGACCTCGTTTATCTTTCTAATTACTTCTTCATCAAGGGCACCTGTAGCTTCTTTTCTATATCTTGCGATAAAAGGAATCGTGTTACCCTCACTTAATAGGGTTAATACTGTATTTACTTGTTTTTCTGTAATATTTAAATCCTTACTAATTTCTTTTATAATTACTTCATTCATATGTTACCTCTTTTCTAGTTATATTTATAGTCTATCATGCATTCTTTCTTTATGGAATAATTTATTTATAATTTTATTTAAAACAAAAGAAATCTGAGAGGAAATATCTATATGAAAATGATCAAAATCTATGCAATTCAAAAATATTATGGACAATCGTCTGATGAAATAAACTGGTTTATTTGGAATAGAATTACAGTTCCAAGAGGTAAAGAATATAATATATATTTAATAAATAAATTAATCCCGCTTATTTTTAAATTACCAAAAAGGGAAAGAGAAATATGATTGATGAGATAATTTTAATAAATCATAACAATGGCAACAGAATCAGTTAAACAAAAAATAACAGAATATATTTCTATTTTGTTATTTTTATATGACCTGTATTTAATCCAATTATTATTTCTTTACATATCTTTTCCCTTACATAAACTTATCATCAAATCTATCTAAATATGAACGAATACCTCTAATACCATTTCCATGTTGTTGTAGTGTTTTTTTATGCATAATCATATAAGGAGGATTTTTAATTTCTGCATAAACAGGTCTATTGTTATAACGAACTAAAACACCGTATACCTGATAAAGGCATAAGGGAAAAGTAAATACTTCTAACCTATTCAACCCAAAACATTTACCATTTTATGGATATCCATACATTCGATAAAGATTTCCTTCCTTATCAACAATATTCCCACATTCTTGACTATTGTTCTTCACCCTAGTGTATAAAATGAACTTGTACAAGATTCTTTTATTAAATCCATATCATCAACCATTACAAATTTCTTGTTACGAGGAATAATAATTCCTTGACCATAACGATTCGTTGCTTCATCATAAAATGTCATAGTACATAAATCAAGAGGGTATATATCATGTTGCCATACAGTAGATATTTTCTTCTCGTAAGGGGCCAATTTTTATTCTAATATTACTGTCCCATTTTCATAATCACAATAATAAAGATGTTGAATATCTCCCTTTCTTGCAACGATTACTTCCGATTTTGTATTCACATATTTATAGGCACGCTTTAGGTCACTTATCGTACACAATTTTTTCCATTTCATTTTTTAATCTTTTTAACTCTCGTAATTGACTCATAAATAGATCCTCCATTAAAAAAGTATTCTATTGTAAATAAAATATACGATGAAGTTGCCCCATAAAAAAATAGGATAAATTCCTACTTTCCTTCCCTAATCACTTCAATGGTAATATTTTTCTCAATCCCACCCTTGTTTTCTGTACCATTGGTTAGCATGTCAATTAAAAATTTTTTCCCAAAACCAATAGAACCACCTCTATCTAAAACAATCGCCAAAATATTAGCCCCTAAGGAAGAATTCTTAATTCTAATAATAGACCATTTTTTAATTTCAGTACCTGCCGCTACAATTCGAATACTACCATATGTTTTATCCTGATAATATATCCTACCATCACTTATATCTACGCCAGTTGATGTAATTCCACTACATCCCACACAATTTGCACTATAGAAGCTCATTGTTCCCTGATAGGTGGATAAAATATCTGTTTTTGGAATCATAGATTCTACTTTTTTATCCTCTTTCTTGTCCTCCTTTTTTACAACAGGAAGTGATTCCTCTATCATCTCTTCTGGTTTTATCTCTTCTATGAATTGCCTTGGATTACTTGCCTCCAATTCTTGTTCTAAAATGAGATTTTCCTTTTCTATATCTTCTTTTTCTCGAACCTTTGAAACTAGATTAGTTGCTAAAACTTTTGTATTCATATTAGCATCTATTGTATCCATTTTTATATTTACAGTTAATAATAATACTGGAAATGAAAACAATAAAAAATAATTTATAATATTTGAAATTTTTTTCATAATAAAAACTCCTTGTATTAATATTACCATATATACAAGGAATTTACAATCGTTTTACAGAATGATTCACATTTCACGTTGTAAACGTGAGTAAATCACCTCCTATTACAAACATAATTATTAGCAGTCATTTCCGATTCTATTTTATCAATATTTTCAGATTTCTTAAATTCAGCAGGATATATTCCACCCGCCTCTATATAAGCAGAAGTAACTTCTTTTAAATCCAATTTTTCATAATCTAAAATTTGTCTATTACTATTAACTCCATTATTCAAGCTACAAGAAATAGTTACACCATCTAACTCACCCGCTTCCTGCTTGAGAGTTAAACAATCATCATATAGCTTTTCTAAGTCTGTCTTATCATCTATTTTATCTCCAGTATGTACTGTAGTATATTCCATCTTATATAATTGACTATTAGTAAAATGGAATAATGCCTTTATAGTAATATCCAATTTCTTATTACTCTTTTTTAAATTGCATTCCATAACACCAGAGGTAATTTTTTCATGCTTACTTTTATCATTCATATCGTTCATATAACTAGTGATTTCCGGTAAAAAGTAAACCATAGCCATAAGTAAAATAAATAAAATTCCAGCCATGATTCGTTTAAAGGTAGAAGGACCTCCTTTATCATTCCCATCATTCAAAGAGTCACTTTCAGAAACAGCAGGTGGCGGTCCAATTGTATTGTTGGAAGCTACTTGCTGGGTGTTATTAGTTGATATACTCTGTTGTGATACAATTGTCTGATTAGTCTGAGGGGGTATTCCTTTAGATCCCGTCTGCTGATTAATAATCCTTTGTTGCTCTAGTTTTTTTCTCTGTTCCTCCTGTTTTTTCAAAATTTCCTGCTCTTCTTGCCTCTTAGCTTCTAAGACCTGTTGTTCTTTCTTTTTCTCTTCTATTTCTCTTTGATGAATTGCCAACTGTTGTTGTTTTAATCTTTCTTCTTCTGCCTTTTTTTGAGCCAGAAACTGTGCATCTTGACTTGCTTTCCCCTCCGCCGCAACTACGAGCTGTTTTTGCTGATCAGCTGATACAACAGGATCTTTGCTCACTTGATTTTCCGAACTACCAGATGATTCCTTAGTTAAATCTTTTACCCTTTCTATTTGTTCAGATAAAGCCTTATCATCACCACTAACAACATCCTCTACATCCTCTAAGGAAATTACGTTTTTATCCGCTTCTTCTTTTGGTATGACTGGTTGAAGTTCTTCCTTCTTCTTTTTCTTCGACATATTCTTATCTCCTTTTTATTCTTTTATCATCTTAAACTATCAATTTGTGTTTGAAAGTCGTTGCCATTTATAATATAACTACCAGATACTAAAATATCACATTCACTACAGTATGACTTTGTAAGATCAGTAATTCCACCATCTACACTAATCTTCGCATGACTATGATACTCTCTTAATAGTACTTTCAATTCCTTTATCTTGTTCTCTGTTTCTCTTAGAAAGGCTTGTCCTCCGGCTCCTGGTTCAACAGACATAACCAATATAATATCCAAAAGTGGAAGATAGGGAAGTAGCTCCTTAATCTCTGTATCTGGTCTAACAGCTAATCCACACTGAATTCCACAACGCTTAATTAGTTTTAAACTTTTCTCAATGTCAATGTCTAGTTCTAGGTGAATTACAATATATTCCGTATTTAAGCTAGCATAATCTAAAATATATCTTTCCGGATTTTGAACCATTAAATGAACATCTAATCTCTTGGATGTATATTTATATATATTTCTCATTTCCTTAAAAGGCATTGTTTTATTACGTACAAATTTACCATCCATAATATCCATGTGAATAAAATCTGTATCAGTTTGATCCAACTTTTTTAAATCCTGGATTAAGTTCTTACTACTTAAAAAAGAAGTTGAAATTAACATTTTATCACTTTCTTTCTATAAACTTTAAATAATGATTATATCTACTCCTAATAATATTATTATCATTTACAGACTTTTTTACCATACATTCCCCCTCTTTTTCATGCATACAATCCTGATATATACATGGATAGCTCTTAAACTCCACAAAAGCATCTCTAATTTGCTCTTTATCATATGAAAAAAAATCAAGAGCTGAAAAACCAGGAGTATCTAAAACCTTACCATTATTTATCTGGAATAATTCTACAATTCTTGTTGTATGCCTTCCCCTTCCTAGAGCAGTAGAAATCTCTCCTGTTTCCAAATTCCATTTAGAATTCAACTGATTTAAAAGAGTAGACTTCCCAGCTCCAGTTTGGCCCGTAAAAACACTCGTTTTTTCCTTTAATAAACTCTTAATCAACTCTATCTCGTCATTAAATATAACCTGATATCCCAATTCTTTATAATAATTTAAAATACGAATAATTTCATCTAATTGTTCTTTTGATAACAAATCCTTTTTCGTAATACAAATTATTGGAGTAACATGATGAAGCTCCATCAGTATTATTAACTTATCCAATAAATTTAAAGAAAAATCGGGAGTTTTTAAACTGGTAATTAAAAATGCTTGATCAATGTTAGAAACTTTAGGTCTTTTAAAAGTATTTTTTCGTGGTAAGATTCGTTCTATTATTTTTTTTTCTACATTAAAAATCACATAATCCCCAACCTGAGGTGTAATATTCTCTTTGCGGAATTTACCGCGACATTTGCAATTAAGAATACCATCTTGATAACTAATTGTATGAAGATCACTAATTATTTTAATAATTTGTCCTTTCATGCATCCACCTATCTAAGGACTACCATCTACTGGAGGATTAGTTGTACTACCATTATTATTGCTAGAATTATTATCATTATTGTTAGTAGTATTATCAGTATTATTATCCTTTTTGTCAGTTGGCTTAGCAGCAATGTCAACAGTTAAAGTAGAATCCTTCACAATAGTAGATCCTGCTCTTAGAGACTGAGAAATTACTCTTCCAACTGGATAAGCAGAAGTTTCCACATAATTAGCCTTTATAATAAGACCATATTTCTTACAAAAAGCAACAGCCTCATCATAACTATACTCCTCAGATACCATATCAGGCATTAATTCTATAATATTAGGAATATATAAGGTAATAGAGTCTCCCTGCTTCACTTCGCTTCCCTTTGCTAAAGATTGACCAATAATTGTATCCTCTTCAACATTTGCATCTGTAACGTCTTTTTTCTCAATAGTAACATCTAACTTATATTTAGTTTCTAAAATTGTTTGAACCTCAATATAATTTTTCCCAGTATAATCATCCAGTTTGTAAGTTTTCTCTCCACTTGACTTATATAAAGTGATCTTACTACCCACTTTAACTACTTTTCCCTTTTGAGGATCTGTTTTTACAATACGCCCTTTATCTACCTTCTTATCGCTAACTGTTTTAATCTTGGTATTTACTTCTAAACCTAAATCTTCTAGTTTATCTGTAGCCTTACTAACCGTCAATCCTTTTACACTAGGGACAGTAACGGTTTTCACTTTAGTAAAATGAGGAATGATAAAGAAAATTGTTGTAAAAATCAATATCAGAGCTCCTAATATACAAGAAAGAATAATAATAATTCTCTTATTTTTTTTATCTCGTTGATCTTCATCATTTATTTTCTCCGCAATTTGATCATCTTCCGTCTCATTTTCTAACTCTTCCAATTTCCTGATTCTTTTCGTATTTTCTGATTCATGTTCTGGATACTTATAAACAAGGGGTGCTTCGTCCATTCTTTCTTCATCTAATACCGTTAATAAATCATCATGCATACTCTTAGCATCATCATATCTATTCTTTGGATTTTTAGCAGTAGCCTTTAAAATTGTATTCTCAATACTTTGAGGGATATTTGGATTATCCTCCTTTAAACTAGGAATTGGATCTCGCATATGTTTTAAAGCAATTTCCACTGCATTATCCCCCTTAAACGGCAATTTCCCAGTTAACAGCTCATAAAAGATAATACCCAAGGAATAAATATCACTTTTAATCGTAGAACCCTTTCCGCTCGCCTGTTCTGGTGGTAGATAGTGTACAGAACCCATCACTGAATTAGTTTGTGTAAGTTGAGTAGAATTTAGTGCCATTGCAATTCCAAAATCTGTAATTTTGACCTGCCCATCATCCTGAATCATAATATTTTGAGGTTTTAAATCTCTATGAATAATATAAGAATCATGTGCATGTGCCATACCATCAGTTAGCTGTAACATAATATCAATTGCCTCAGATAAAGTAAGATTTCCTCGTCTTTTCAATAATTGTTTTAAAGTTTTGCCCTCTACATATTCCATTACAATATAGTATAAACCATTATCTTCACCAACATCATACATCTCTACAATGTTAGGATGAGAAAGGGAAGATGCAGATAAAGCCTCCCTTTGAAAACGCCTAACAAATTTTTCATCATTAGATAAATCTCCTCTTAGTACCTTTACAGCCACATCACGATCTAATATCTCATCATAACCAAGGTAAACATTTGCCATGCCACCTTCTCCAATACTTTTTATTATTTCATATCGATCATTAATCTTTTGCCCCTTTGTTATCATTCTATACTTCACCTTCTTTTTTGCGGATTAAATATGCAACCGAGATATTATCAGTTCCACCTCTATTATTAGCCATTCTTATTAACCTAATCACTTTTTCCTCAATATCAAGTTCATCATTTAATAGAACTTTTTCAATTTGACCCTGATCTAACATATTCGTAAGACCATCACTACAAAGTAGTATCTCCCCTATTTCCATATCACAATCAAATATATCAACATCTACCTTTGTAGAGGCCCCCAAGGCCTTCATTAATACGTTTTTCTTTGGATGATCTTTAGCCTCTTCTTTCGTTAATTCTCCAGCAGATACTAATAGATTTACTAAGGTATGATCATATGTAACCTTATGAAGCGTATCATCTTTCATAACAAATCCTGAAGAATCACCAATATTTCCAAATAATAGATAGTCCTTAGTTAAAATTGCCATAACTAGGGTCGTCCCCATTCCTTTACTTTCTGGATGAGTTTTCTCATATTGAAAAATCAAAGTATTTATCTCATTTACACAATCCCTAATCCAATTAACGCAATCAACTTTACTCATATTAAGAAACGTATCATTAAAATGTTTTCCTAAATAACTAATCGCAATAGAGGACGCAACCTCCCCAGCTGAATGTCCACCCATACCATCTGCTACTGCCATTAAATAATCACTGTTGGAATTTTTAACAATGATAACACTATCTTCATTATGATCTCTAACCTTCCCAGCATCTGTGAGATAAAACGATTTCATAAATTTTCCTCCTTACTTCTTAGTTGTCCACATGCAGCACTAATTTTACTACCGAATTCACGTCTGATTGTTACATTTATCTTATTCTTCTTTAGTATATCATAAAACTTCATAATTTGTATAGTTTTACTACGATTAAATCCTAAATTCCCCGTATTATTATAAGGGATTAGATTTACATAAGCATTCATCCCTTTAATTAATTCTGAAAGTTTCTTTGCATGAAATTCTTGATCATTTATTCCATCTAGTAAAATATATTCAAAAGTAATTCTACGATTAGTTTTTTCTATATACTTCTTTAATACAGAAATTAAGTCTGATAAGGGATAAACTTTATTAATAGGCATTAAGTGAGTTCTTAACTGATCTGTAGGGGCGTGCAGAGATATTGCTAAATTTACTTGATAGGGAAAATTCATAAATTCCTCTATTTTAGGTAATATTCCACAGGTTGAAACGGTAATATGCCTACTTCCTATTTGTAGTCCCTTGGGATGATTAATAATTTTAATAAATGTCATTACATTAAAATAATTGTCAAAAGGCTCGCCTATACCCATTACTACAACATGAGAAATACGAGTCTTGATATCCTGCTCTACCTGCAATATTTGTAGTACCATTTCGGAAGTGTTTAAATTTCTTACTTTTTTTCTCCTACCACTTTCACAAAAACGACACCCCATATTACATCCAACCTGACTGGAAATACAAATACTATTCCCATAATCATGTCTCATTAGAACCGCTTCAATATATTCTCCATCTTGAAGTTTAAATAAATACTTATTAACATCAGTATCTCTTTCAACCTTTTCTATTTTCAGTCTATTAATACTATATTCTTTTTGAATTATATTAAGAGTTTCTTTTCTTATATTTGATATTTCCCCATAACTTTCTATCCTTTTATCATATAACCAACTAAAAAGCTGATCAGCATGAAACTTTTTATCATTATGAGACAAGAAATATTCTTCCATTTTTTCTATATCTAAATCATATATACTATCCACTATTTATCACTTCCACTTATTACATATTATACAAAAAAGAGAAAAAAAAAGATAGCCTCCATTCGATAATTATCTAAGCCCGATTCATATAATAAAGATTAACAATAAGATCTATTCAGTAATAAAAATTTCTGATACGGTTGTATAAAATTAAAAATTAATTGAAATTGAGGAGAATTGAAGTCCGTCACCCCAAACAAACTTAGATAATATACACATTTTGATATATATATTTAATTATGTATTAAAATAACAATAGTAAATTACAAATCCACTATTTATAAACAAAAAGTATTTTAGTAAAATAAACTAAAATAAGTAAAGTAACTGATTCTATCATCAAACTTTTAGTTGTAAAATACAACTAAAGACAAAAAATAAGAACTTTATGTGTTCTTATTTTAACTGTACTGATTCAATCATTTTGTTGAAACCATTATTACATTCCTTCATCTTTGATTTAGATAAATAATTAGCCTGATTTATAATCTCTATACTATATAGTTTATTTCCATAATCAATAGCATAGTAACTAATAATTGGATTTGCTCTTTTTGTAGAAAGATAACTCCAACTATTCTTATTAATTTGTTTGGATTGAATCTTATTTACTGTAAATCCACTTTTTTCTAAGTTAGCTTTTATACCATTTAAGTAGTCTTTATTACTTTTAGAAGTAGTAATACAAACAGTCCCACAAGTACTACTTTTGTAGCTCATTCTATAAATTTTATCACAACTACTGTCTTCAAATTCGTTCATACCAAGAACTACATTGTAACTAAGCCTATCAACACTCTCGATATGTTGTTTGCTTTTATAAAAAAGATAAAATCCTCCTACTAATATTACTACAAATACTAAAAAGATCACAATAGTTTTTCTAGTTCGATGTATTTGAAAGGAATAACTAAAAAACTTGTTAGACATATTACCAACTCCAATTTACAATGCTTTATTTAATCGTTTCTTTTACCAAATAGTTCAAGCAATCTAATAAAGATATTAATAAAATCTAAATATAATTGAAATGCTCCATAAACAGCTGCCTTATCTTCATCTAATTCGTTTACTAAATATTTAATATTGTTCATATCATAAGCAACATAACCTAAAAAGACTATAATAATCAAAAGAGATAGCCCAAACTCCAAACCACTACTTTTAAAGATAAAAACATTTAAAACAGAAACAATTAAAGATGCTAGTAACGCTACAAAAAGAAGAGTTCCAATTTTTGTAATATCTTTTTTTGTTTTGTAGCCATAAAAAGCTAATAGACCAAATAACAGTGCCGCTACTAAAAATATAGTTATAATGGAATCCATACGATATGCTAAAAAAATTGTCCCAAATGTAACTCCCGTTGTTATAGAGTAAATAATATAAAATATTTTTGTCATCAAGGGACTTAATTTTTTAATAAAGAATCCCATTGCAAAAGCAATGATTAGTTCTACTATAATAATAGGGAAAACCCCAATTGATAAGATATTCATTAATAACGTCTCATTTAATGATAAGCTATATCCTGAAATAAATGTGATCAATAAACCAATAAACAACCAATTAAACATTTTTGAATAAATTCTATTTTCCATTTTTCCACCTCACCTTAATTCTATCATATTAAATTTAATTCCACAAATTATTATGATATTCTCCTTTTTCAATTAATTTATGAATTGCATTCTTAATTGTGTCTAAATCTTCTCGATAAGTAACACCATACCATTTACTTTCTGTCTTTATCACCTTGATTTTTTCTTCTTTTGATCTGATTATAGTATCTAAGACATCAGGAATCAAAAACTCACAAGATGATAAATCATTCTTATGACTTTCGAAATAATCATCCATCTTACTTTCTATCATTTGAAATATCCTCGGTGTTAGTCCAAACATAAGCATAGATACTGGATGGCTTTCTTCTACTTCATAACTAGGTGCTCCGCTTAATGGCTCACATTTTATAACATCGTTCACTCTTTCTACCTTACTCTCAATAATCTGAGTTAAATAACCATCTTGCTCCATACATACTCCACGTTTGACAGCTCCTTTTGTAGAAAGTGTCTCTCCTATTTGATAACCAATTACACAAAAATCGTCATGGCACCTTAAATAGTTAGCAGATTTCTCAAACGCATCATAACCATAAAAATCATCAGCAGTAATAATAGCAAAATTTTCATGAATCAGATCCTTAGCACACAATAAAGCATGTGCCGTCCCCAAAGGCTTTATTCGATCTTCTGGGATATGATATTTAGAAGGAATATTATCATTCTTCTGAAAGGCATATTCAACAGGAATATGAGCTTCTACCCGTTTTCCGATTGTTTGTTTAAACATTTCATAATTCTCTTCCTTAATAATAAAAACTATTTTAGTAAATCCCGCTTTAATTGCATCATATACAGAATAATCAATAATAAACTCACAATTAGGACCTATAGGTTCTATTTGTTTCAATCCACCAAACCGACTCCCCATCCCTGCTGCTAAAACTACTAAGGTAATATCATTTTCACTCACTTAAAAAAACTCCCTTCTATTTTATCTTGTATTTTTTCATTCAATCTATGAAAAGCATCAGATAAATTTCTCTTTTGACTTACAATAACATGATTCCAGTTAACTATATCCTGATACTCTCCTGTTACTACTTTTTCACGGATAGATACAAAGAACTCATTCTCATCTTTCTGATAGGATACAAAAAGAGCATACCCCTCATGGAGCATATCATGAATAAATGAATATTCTTTAATAAATCCCATATCTGATTTTTCTACAGGATCAATATCTTTATAATCTGTCCCCTCTCCTTTTAATGTTAGTGTCCCAATCCAATCGTGATCTTCAGTTATTCTGATAAACAAATCATACCCAGATTTTATTTTATTATACATATTTCCTCCTATACTTTGGCAAGCTTTTTATGGTTTTTCATTAATTTCTTGATTCCATGAGGATGTTTGAATGCAACACTAACTAGAGTATTTGTCACCTCTACTACTTTTCCAGCGCCAAATGATTCATGATAGACATAATCACCTACTTGATAATCAACCACTTCATCTCTAAATACATCCTCTTCATTTAATCTTTCTTCGTATTTGTCCTCCTCCTGCTTGATATTACTATTTATTATATGAGTATTAATTTCTCCAATAAATCTACTAGGTGGATTGATCTGATCTTTTCCAAATAAGGTTCTTCTTCGAGTATTAATTAAATGTAGACATTCTCTTGCTCTGGTAATCGCAACATAACATAACCTTCTTTCTTCCTCTAACTCATGAGCCTCCATCAAAGAATTCATATGTGGAAATATCCCCTCTTCCATACCAACCACAAAGACATAATCAAATTCTAGTCCCTTTACAGAATGCACAGTCATTAAACTAACCCGATTTAGGTCATCTTTATACTCTTCTACATCACTAATTAAACTAATCTCTAATAAAAAGTCCTCAAGGGATATCACTCCTTCTCGCTCTTCAAAGGATTTTGTAATAGACTTAAACTCCTCTAAATTCTCCAGTCTAACTTCACTCTCTAAGGTATTTTCCAATTCTAATTCCCTTCTCAATCCTGTAGATTCTAATACCTTATCAATTAATTCAGTTAACGTCAACTCCTCGGAAAGTGTTCTTAATTTTTCTATCATTTGCTTAAAATCAAGTTCTTTCCCAGAAGAGATTACATCATAAATACTCCTATTTTCTATATCTGCCTTAGTGGTTAGTCCTTCCACTGTTTTTAATCCAATTCCACGTTTTGGGGTATTAATAACCCTTAATAAACTTACATTATCTTTTGTATTATGTATTAATCTCAAGTAAGCAATTAAATCTTTTATTTCCTTTCTACTATAGAAATAAAAGCTTCCAACTACTCGGTAGGGTAAATTTTCTTTTAAAAATTCTTCCTCTAAAATACGTGATTGTGCATTCGTTCGATAGAGAATAGCAATGTTTTGATAATCAATATGCTGACTACTCAACTCCTTAATTTTCCTAATAGCATATTGTGCCTCATCTCTTTCATTATAGGCACGATAATATTGAATCTTTTCACCCTCCTTATTAGAAGTCCATAAATTTTTCTCTTTTCTGGATTTATTGTTTTTTATCACATCATTTGCAGCATTTAAAATATTTTGAGTAGAACGATAATTTTCTTCTAATAAAATAGTTTTCGCATCTTGATAGTCCTTTTCAAAGTTTAAAATATTTTTGTAATTTGCTCCCCTAAAGGAGTAAATAGATTGATCGTTATCCCCCACACAACAAATATTCCTATATTTTTCCCCAATCATTTTGGATAAAATATATTGGGCTTCATTGGTATCCTGATACTCGTCAATCAAAATATATTGAAATCTATCTTGATATTTTTCTAATATTTCTTTTCTTTGCTTAAAAAGAACAATTGGTAAGATCAATAAATCATCAAAATCAACTGAATTATTGCTCCTTAATTTGTCTTCGTATTTTTTATATACCTTTAGTACCACTTTTTCATATTCACTAACTGCATATTTTTCATAATCGTTTGGCATTATAAGTTCATTTTTACAACTACTAATTTTATTTCTAATAGATCGTGGATTGTACTGTTTAGGATCATATCCATACTCTTTTAATATCTTTTTTATTACAGTTAGAGAGTCATCACTATCCATAATAACAAAATTGCGATCATATCCTAAATCTTGATAATTTTCTCTTAGTATTTTCAAACCAAAACTATGAAAGGTAGAAACCTGTATTTGAAAGGCTATCTCTCCAACTAGAGACTCTATTCTTTCCTTCATCTCTTTCGCAGCCTTATTAGTAAAGGTAATCGCTAAAATATGATAAGGATTAATCTTTTTTTCTTCTATTAAATATGCTATTTTTGTTGTTAATACCCTAGTTTTTCCGCTACCTGCCCCTGCTAAAATAAGAAGAGGACCTTTATTATATAAAACAGCTTCTTTTTGAAATTGATTTAAATTATTAATATCCATATCTTAACCTACTTCCTATTATAAGTATACCGTATTTATAAGGACGGAATCAACTTATTTATGAAACTAAGACGTAAAAAAGGAAACTCCAAGATAAAAAGTTTCCTTTTTCTATAATGAATTAAAACCTCGCTTATTAAACCATAACACATCATATGAAACTATAGTTTTAATAACTGATCTAACTTAGTTGGAAAAGAATCTGGTGTGATATGAATAGAATTAATAGAGGAATCCTGCATAGTAAGTTGATCCTGTGATTCTACCGTAATAATATCATGATTCTCTTCGGTATTGGTACCTGCCCGCCTTTTATTATTTTTCAATATATCTAATACTAATTTATAATCCTCTAGTGTAAACATACTTTCGTATTCTTTTAATAACTCACTATCTTTCTTTGTTTCAACTAAAACAGGTTGAGATATAGATGGGGATTGGCCTATTTGAACTAAATTTGGTAGTGCATCTTCTATGGGGATTACATCTGGCTTTTTCTTAATACCGCCACTAACTATTCTAGGTGCCTCTATCCCCATAATATTAGGATTTACCTTCTTCACTGGAACTTCTACATATCTAGTCTGTACTACCTGTTCCTGATGACCTTTTTGTAAATGTCTAATTATTTTATAAATAACTAGAAAGATAATCCAAACTATAAAAATAATACTTGTCAGACTAATCAATGCAGAAGCTTTTTCATTACCATAAACAGAACTTTGACTAAACACATCTAAGTTTTTAGAATTAACAATATTCAAAATTAAAATTAAAAGGTAATGAATGATACAATAAATAATTGTATTAATAATCTTTAATAACTTATCTTCTCTATGATTAAATATACTTACCATCAAAATAACATTAGTTGTAAAAATAGCTGCCAGATAAATTGCCAAATTTGGAAAATAAAACATAATAAAGAAATTATTCATCATATAATCAAACATATCATATAAAGAATCTCTATATTGAAATAATATAACTAGTATTAACACTGCATAAATGCCTATAAATAATAACTTAGATGCCTTTGAATTTTTTCTATTTGTGGTTAAAAACATAAATGCCATAAATAACAAGATAAAAATACCCGCTATACAAATTTCTGAAGATGACGAAACATCTACAAAAACTTTTAATTTTTCTAATAATGATAAATCTCCCATCATCTTCAACCCCCTTTTTAATTTTTTATACTACTGATTGTAACTCTGAAATATAGATAGTCTGCGTAGTACTATCATTATTTGTACATGTAACTAATGTTAATGTAGTTCTATTCTTATTTCTATAAATTGCAATCTGACCTACTTTTGGTTCCTTATAAATATTTACAATTTTATAAGTATATGTTTTATTATTATAAATCACCCTTAAGTCATCTCCAGAAGAAAGCTGGTATAAATCATTAAAAAATGAATTCCATGCATCCCCAGAATGTCCCGCAATAATCAAATTACCTTTGGATACATTGGGATAATCAGATTCTTTTACTACTAAAAGATTCCTATCTACATCATTAAATTGAGAATCTTTAGGATAAAATCCTTTAGAAAAGTTTAATTTAGGAATTTCCAACTGACCAATATATTGATTAAGATCTATTTGATCTTCTGGAATGCCCTTATCATTAGTATTAATATTCTCCTCTTCTACTTGAGGAGTATTTTCGCCCCCTCTACTATAGAAGATATTGCTCATATATTCATATACCATGACTTTTTTTGTCATAATATAATTATATGAAAGAAAGAATCCCCCTATTATGATGATAATAGTACCTATACAAGCTACTACACTAGGTGAAATTCTTTTCTTTTTTTTACTCTTATTTTTCTTGACTATATTTATACACATACCCTATACCAGAAGATATAATAGCAATACCTAATAAATAAAGTAACACTTTACTAGAACCAGTATTTGGAACATCTACCGAACATTCATCCTCATCTAAGCCACCATTTTCACAAGTTTTGGGAACATTTTTAATAGTAACTTGATATGATAAATGACTATTATCGATCACAAAGGTTTGACTATCCTCATTTAAGAAATATCCCTCTGGAGACTCTACCTCCTCTACTGTATAAGTTCCATCTGGTAAGTCCTTTAGTATATAAGAATCATTAGTAGAAGTGAAACGTGCCACCTCTTCGCCTTTATCATTAGTAACAACAATAACAGCTCCAGCCAAAGGTTTTCCTGTTGCACTATCAACCTTATTAATTGTTACAACTCTATCCTTAGGAACATTATAGAACTTAACCTCAATCATTTTGGTAGTATCATCTAATGTGAAAGTTTCTTTTTCCTTACTTAGTTCATATCCCTCTGGTGCCTCTAACTCCTCTACTGTATACATCCCATTAGAAAGACCTGTAATGGTATAACCATTAATGGAAGATTTAAACTTTTTAATTTCATTACCATTAGAATCTTTTACTACTAGAGTAGCCCCTGCGATTGGATTATTTGTATTTTTATCCAATTTAATAATGGATACAACAGAGTTCTTTGCCTGATTATAAAACTTAACCTCCACTTGCCTATTACTATCTGTAATAGTAAAGGATACCTTCTCTGTACTTAATTCATAACCATCTGGTGCTTCTAATTCCTCCACTGTATATACCCCATTTGCAAGATTTTCCATTTCATATGCATCTGTAGTAGTTGTAAATTTTGCTACTTCATTACCATTAGAATCCTTTACTACCAAAGTAGCCCCCTCAATAGCTGTATTAGTAGACTTATCTAATTTAATAATACTCACTATTGATTTTTCTGGCTCTACAGGTTCTTCTGGTATTTTTTGTGTAGGAGTTGGAGCCTTTGGCTTAGTGGCCTTAACACTAATTGTATCTGATACTGATTTTGTCTCTTTTTGTAATACCACAACTGGTTGAACCTTATTATCTTTAGGTGCATACTTATAAGCCCTATTAATAGTTCCAGATGCTGTTATTTTAACTTTTGCCGTTACAGTTTTATCTGCACTAATTTTATTAGCAGGAATTTTTATTAAAAACTTTTCGTCAGATTTAAATGTATTAGTCTTACTACCATTAACATTAGTAATAATAGTCCCACTTGGTGCACTACTAACAGAAACTTTATATTTACCTGTAATATTTTTAGCATTTGCATTTACTGCCTTGGATACATAATACTTTTTATCTGATGATAAAGTCATAGTAGAACTACTCACCTTAGCATTCAAAGATGGCTTTTGATACCCCTTTGATTTTGCACTTTTAGCACCACTGACTAATTTTTTAATATGTTGCCTTAATCCATATTTATCAGAACCACCTGATTTAAATGACTTAGATAAATATGAAGTTCCAGTAGTATCATCTAAATACCACCAAACAGCAGCTTGAGTAATATAAATATCTTTATTTTTACTACCAGTAAATTTCTTATGTGGATATCCATTTTCAAGAATATATGCTATTCCTGCATTCATCTCATATTGAAAATATTGAGTAATATTAGAGGCTGTTTTTTTATGACTATTTAAACAATAGGCATAGCCACCTCCACTTAATGGTTTAATATGAAACTGAACTCCAGCTACATAACCTGGGAGTTTGGTAGCACTCCCGATTTTAACAGACGATGATGCTGCCTTTACATATTGAGCATCGGTAAAAATAATTAACCCTGATAAAACAAAAGTTATAATTATTCTACTCATTTTTAAAATTATTTTTTTCATAATTTTCCCCCTCCAAATTTGTGGCTATATTATATCATATATTTAAAACCTTTGCAAGTCCCATATCAATATAACAACGAAAGCATAAGCCATCACGATTTATTATTATAAACGTTTTTTCTATAAATTCAATAAAAAAAGTTCATCTTTTATATAATAATAAGCAAGTAAAATAAAAATATTTTTAATTTCCTAACTATATTGGCTCATTTTATGGTTATTTGATTAACACGAATAGGAAATAAAACATATAATATTGTGATTGAAAGGAGAGAATATGAAAAAAATTATTATTTACTTAATAAGTGGAATTATCATTTTATTTTTAGCATTTTTAGTATTATTTGACTTTAATAAAAATGACAAAGAAAAAAATTTAGAAAAAGTAACCTTGGCAGAAGTTGCACATACTATTTTTTATGCCCCTCAATATGTTGCAATTGAAAAGGGATATTTTGAAGAATATGGAATCGATATAGAATTAATATTAACCGCTGGAGCAGATAAGGTAACTGCAGCAGTCTTATCAGGTGATGCTGATATTGGTTTTTGTGGAAGTGAAGCAACTATATATGTATATAACGGAGGAGAAAAAGACTACTTAAAAACTTTTGCACAACTTACACAAAAAGATGGTACATTCCTAGTTTCTAGAGAAAAAATCGATAACTTTACGTTAGATAATTTAAAAGGAAAAACTATAATTGGTGGTCGTGCAGGGGGAATGCCAGAAATGACATTTGAATATGCATTAAAACAGAATGGTATTGATCCTAAAAAGGATGTGACAATTGATACCTCTGTTGCATTCCCAGCAATGAGTGGTGCCTTCATTGGAGGACAAGGAGATTTTGTCACCTTATTTGAACCAAATGCTACAGATGTAGAAAATCAAGGATATGGCTATGTTGTTGCTAGTATTGGAGAACTTGGTGGAGTTGTACCTTATACTTCTTACTCAGCAAGGAATAGTTACCTTAAAAATAATAAGCAACTAATCGAAAACTTTGAAAAAGCAATTCAAAAAGGATTAGACTATGTAAAAAATCACTCTGACAAAGAAGTAGCAAAAACTATATTAAAACAATTCCCAGATACTTCACTAAACAACTTAACTAGTGCTGTTAAAAGATATAGAGAAATAGAAGCATGGGCAGATACCACTCAATTTAGCGAAGAATCATTTAATCATTTACAAGATATTATGATTGATAATGGAGCACTAGAAAAGAAAGTAGCTTATAACAAGATGATTTATAATGAAAAATAAGGTTTTAAGTATTAAACACTTAAAAAAGAATTATCATGACAAAAAAGGCGAAATAAAAGCTCTTGAAGATATTAATTTTGACGTCTATGATAAAGAATTCATCTCAATCGTCGGACCCAGTGGATGTGGAAAGTCAACTATACTTTCCATTCTTTCTATGTTAGAAAAAAAATCTGGGGGAATGTTTAATTTTTCAGAAAATTTTACTGTTGGGTACATGTTGCAACAAGATTCCCTATTTTTCTGGAGAACAATTTTAGATAATTGCCTAATTGGATTAGAGGTGACTGGAAAACTAAATAAAGAAAGTAAACAATATGTACTAAATCTATTAAAGACATATGGACTATATGAATTTAAGGATAAATATCCATCAAGCCTATCAGGTGGCATGAGACAAAGGGTTGCTCTAATTAGAACTCTAGCTATTAAACCAGATATTTTACTCCTAGATGAACCCATGTCCGCTCTAGACTATCAGTCTCGACTTGCTATTAGTGATGACATTTATAAAATTATTAAAAACGAAGGAAAAACTGCAATTATGGTAACACATGATATCGCAGAGGCAATCAGTATGTCTGATAGGATTATTGTTTTAACCAAAAGACCTGCAAAAGTTAAAAAAATCTATGACATTAATCTTACTAATAAATCTACTCCAATAAGTAACAGAAAATGTAAGGAATTCTCTACCTATTATGATACGATATGGAGGGATTTAGATGTCCACATTTAGTAAAGAACACCAACAATATTTAAAAAAATTAAAACAAAAAAAAATAACTGTATTTATTTTAAGATTATTAATCATAGCTATTTTCTTAATAGGATGGGAATTATTATCAAAGTATCATATCATTAATACTTTTCTATCTTCTAGTCCAAGCAATGTATTTAAAACAGTAATTAAATTATTTCAAGACGGAAGCTTACTAAAACATATTGGAATTACAATGTATGAAGTATTGCTTAGTTTTATAATTGCTACCATAATCGGATTTATTAGTGCTATTATTTTATGGAGTAATAAAATGATTTCAAAAGTTCTCGATCCCTACCTTACAATCCTAAACTCCCTACCTAAAGTAGCGTTAGGACCATTAATTATCATCTGGGTGGGGGCAAGCATTAACTCTATTATATTTATGGCTTTATTAATTAATACCTTTATTACTATTATTAACATCTATAATGGTTTTATCTCTACAAATAAAAACTATATCACTCTTTTAAAGTCATTAAAGGCCAGCAAAAAACAAATATTCTTAAAGGTTATACTTCCAAGTAACTATTCAACGATCATTAATGCATTGAAAATTAATATTTCTATGAGTTTAATCGGGAGCTAAGACATATGTAGAGAAAACCTTATATTTTTTATGCTAGTTTTCACTAACATTCCAATAAATTTTTAAAGTCTTCCCATCTACAACTATTTTATCTAGTAACCCTTCAACGATATTTCGTTTTTCTTTAAACTCCATATCAGGCCAAACAGATTCTAGATTTTTAATTTTATCATAAGTTTTGGTTGTTCTTTCTTTTTCTTTTATATTTTCTAACTCTTTATTTATATTCGATTTTTCACTTGTTAATTTAACAAGTTCTTTTTTTATTTCATCATTTGCTATATTATCTGAAAGTAATTGTATCAAGTTTTCAATTTTTTTCTGTGTCTTATCCAGTCTAATATTTAATTCATTAACAAGATTGGTTTTAGATAAATCAAAAGTATCTCTAAATAGTTCTTCGTTTAACGACATAGCAAATAACTGTTCTAAAAAATTATCCTCAATTTCAAAACTATCAAGTCTTATATTATTACAATTCGGATCTTTAATTAATTTCGGTTTGCTTTTTTGTTGAGAGTAGCAATAGCAAATAATCCTTTGTCCCCATTTTTGATAACGATACTTTGCACCACAATTACCACAATAGATTTTGCCTGAAAGTAAATAATGACTAGCATGTTGGTTTTTACTTCTTTGTTTTTCTATTTCCTGTAATTGCTTATATTCTTCTTCACTAATGATTGCTTTATGTTTTCCATCGTAAAGTTCTCCTTTATAGGGAATCTTTCCTAGATTCGTTTTAGAACTTAATATACCTTGAATCCATGCTGCATCATATCCTGTTACTTTAGAAAGTTCGTTATAACTATATCCTTGAAGTCTTAATGTTTTCATTAAATCAAATATTACTTTTCTTTCTTCATTAATAACAAGCATACCTGTTTTTTTATCATAATCATAAGCAAAGGGTTTTTTTCCTCCACCTCGCCAATAACCATCTTCTGCTCGTTTCTTTAGTCCTAATCTCGTTCTTTCTAAAATGGTTTCTCTTTCCAGTTGAGCAAAAACTGAAAGTACTCCTATCATAGCTTTTCCAAATGGAGTAGTCGTATCAAAGTTTTCTCTTATAGATATAAAACCTACACCATATTTATTGAATACTTCTTCAATTAAATAAAGAGTATCTTTTTGACTTCTTGAAATTCTATCTAATTTAAAAACGAGTACTGTATCAATACGCCCATCTTTACAATCTTGTATTAACTTCTTTATTGCAGGTCTATTTAAATCTTTACCACTAAATCCTGGATCAGTATAAATTTCATAATCTTCCCATTCTTTACTTTTTAGATAACTTTTAAGCAGTTCTATTTGAGCTTCTATTGAATATCCTTCTACTTGAGCATCTGTTGATACACGAACATAAAGAGCTTTAATTTTTTTTACTTCTGCTTTTATAGTATTAATATTTTTTCCTCCTTCTGTTATAAAAGCATTTTTTGTAAAAAAACTTGCAACTACATAATACCATTTTTATACAAAAAATGAAATACTTATAGATTATTACACTTCTTTTAAATACTTCTTTAGCAATGTATATATTAATGCCTGATTTAAAATTATTTTTTTAGGTTCAATTCTATTCTCATTCTTATCATAATTCTCAACAGTTAAATGCATATAAACAGCTCCCTCTCTAAATTATATTTTTAAGACACAAGACTGATTACATCAAAAAAAGACTAATTAGAAATTCTACTTTCCAACGAGTCTTTATAGTTCTCTAAATACTCAATATACTTCGTTCTAAAATACTTTTCATTTAACCATTTAACACCAACAGCAGAAACATAAACCTTTCCATACTTAATATATTTAAGTGGATAAGGAAAATGTTTCTGCATTCTATTTGTTGCTACCCCAATGGCATTTTTTGTTTTGTTAAAATGAGTTCTTAAATATTTTAATGGTAGATCACAATATTCTAGTCTTTCATGCGGAATTTTCAAATAGTCTTCTAGCACTTCAATATACCTTTCAAGAAAATTAATTTTTAAGTCTTTTGAATTACCTTCTTTGAATTCTACTTCTATAAACCAAATTAGACATTCTACGGATACAGAAGTAATAGTAGATCTGTCTACTGTTGACTTTCGAGAACAAAACGCACTCCACCATTTGGAACGCCTTTTTATTTTTTTCATAATTTCAAAATGTTCTTGATATGAAAATGAGAGTTTCTTACAAAGAAACCAATACGGATCAACATACAATTTTCCCATGAAAATGCCTCCTTTTCTTTAAAATTTGGGGTTACTGAAATTGGTCTTTTTTACTACTTAAACTATCAAGCATGGTGTCTACACACCCAATACTCGTTAGGGCATATCCCTAAGACCCTCTATTAGTCTCCGACAGTTTAGAGATTTTTTCAAAATCAATTATTAAAATCTTCAAAAAACAGCAAATATTATTTCTAATTTTTATAAAAATTCTTGCTTATAACTTCATGTTTTATTTATAAAATTCACGCTCCTCGTATAATCAATCTTATAGAAATTATTAATCTATTTGATTGATTCTTTCTATTTATATTTTTTGAGTTTATAA
>CAJTUT010000012.1:23676-31800 GCA_910579455.1 uncultured Bacilli bacterium | reverse complement strand
CAGTATACCCCCCCCCCAGATAAATTTGTCAATGTGGACTTTATAATATTTTTAGCACTTTTTATAGTGTAAATGCACTGGTAAACTTAAAATAGACAATTAAAGGGAGGAGGTAGACAAGAAGAATTATTATATAGACAACTACATTTATTATTTATACAATTATTTTATAATGTAGACATATGAATGGGTGGGTTTTTATGAATATGCATTACAACTTGGACCTAAAAAACTCTGTACTGATATTTGTGTTAATGGCAAATCTACTATTAAAAGTGCTAATGAGTACAATGTTCCTCTTAAAACTTTAGAAAAATGGATTACTTCTGACAATAGAGATTCTAAAGTTTTTGATTCTGATTATAAATCACAAGCTCAAATTATTTCTGATTTAAAAAAGAAAGATTCTTCTTTAGAAAGAGATAATTAAATACTAACAAAACGATTACTTTATTGGCAAAGGCTGAATCTGATGGTATTTATGGTTCTCCTAAAATTACTGCCATCCTAAGTAACAATTATTATATTACTTACTCATATTCTAAAATTGCTAAAGCTATGCATTTACTTAGTATTAGAAGTATTGTTATTAAGCGACTCTCACCTAAAAAATCTCGCATAACTGATAAAGAAAAATCTCTCATGATTAACCTTATTAAAAACTTAAAAATAACTAAAATTAATCAGGTTTGGACTACCGATGTGACTCATATTAATACAATCAATGATGGTACTTTCTATTTAATAACTTATATTGATCTTTTTTCTAAAAAGGTTATTTCTTTGGGATTATATGATGATCAAAAAACTGATAAATTAATTAATACGCTAAAAATAGCTATAAGTAATAAAAAATACTCACCAGGTCTTATATGTCATTCTGACAAAGGCTCTCAAATGAGCTCTAACTCTTATAGACAATTTTTAAAAGATCATAATTTTGTATTTAGTTATACTTCTTTAAATCATTCATGTGATAAAAATGCTACTCAAGAATCTTTTCATTCTCTTTTAAAAAAAGAAAAGTTATATCAAATAAATTTATATACATATGAAGATGATTATAATGAAGTTTTTGAATACATAGAGGAGTTTTATAATCCTATTAGAATTCACTCTTCTATAGGTATTTATCTCCTGATAATTTTGAATAATTACATAAAAATAGCTAATACCCTCTATAAAAAGTGTCTAAAAGGTTGACAAATTCCCATATAAAAAGGGCACATTGTACCCAGCGTAAATTATTTACTTATAATTATATAAATATAATACTCATAGATTTTCGATTTAGGGTATTTTTAGCGAGTATTAATTTTTTAATCTTGCTAACACTTATCACTAAACAAAAAATATATCAATTTATGAATTACAAATTTAATCTAAAAATTTTGCATAGTATTCTTCTAAGGTAATATCATTTTCATAAATATATTTAGCAACTTTTTTACCAACATAGCGATAATGCCATGCTTCCTGCTTAATTCCTGTTATATCTTCATAGCTTGACTTAAATCTATGAATAAAACCATACTTATAACAGTTATCTTCCATCCACTTATATTCATCACTTTGAACAAATATTTTAGTATCTGTACTACCAAAATCAAATCCTAGGCCTGTTTGATGTTCAGAAAACCCCGCTTGCAAAACATATTTTTCTACATAACTATCTCCATATAATTCCTTATAAGTATTTACAATTTCTTCTTGATCTTTATAACTTCTATAAGCAGAGTTAATGATTAAGTTATAACCCTCTTTTTTTGCTTTCTTTATCATTTTTTTAGCATAAATAGTAGCCGTATTATTAGCTCTTATTCCTTTTTCACTAGCATATTTTGTATCTATTGTTTTCAGATGTTCTGGTATAAATTTCTCATTTAACTTGTAGTGTTTATTTACTAACATAGTATAAGAGAAACTACTAACTTCTGTATAATCTTTATAATCTTCTTTATCTAAACCCAAATTCACATATAATACGCTAGTTTCTTCATCTTCACGTGATTTATCCATATAGGCTACATATCGATCATAGTTTTTTAGTTTAGCATAATCAATGGTATAAAATTCCTCTAAATACTTCACTTTTTTTCTTTTTATAAAATCTTTGACATCTTGATTACTTCCATGAGATAAAATCATATTAATCTCACTATTAGTATATCCTATCTTCACTAAGCGATTAATATTTTCTATTAAGTTTTTATGGTTTTGATATTTTACTTTTGAATAAGTAGTAAAATTTTTTTCTTGGTATTGTTCACTTTCAAATGCCTCATTCAAAGTTTTATTTCTTCCTATTTGAATTACATTTTTTTTCTTAAATTTAAAGAGGATTCTTTTAGCTGCATCTTTACTATAATTTAATCGTGTTAAATCATGAATATTTTTTTGGTAAAAAATAAAGACCGCTATAAAGATTAAAAAAAGTATTCCTACTATTTTTATTATTTTTATAGCTTCTGGTTTTAACTTAATCTTTCTTTTTGTAGTCATACTATCACCTACTATCAATAACCTTATTTTACTAAAACCTATATTTTAAGTCAATATAAGGATAGTTTATAATCCCCTTTTCAAAATAATTTTTATTTTACTGCTTTTTTAAATTCACTATTATTTAATACCCTCATCACATTCGGTTCTCCATCAGTTTTTATTATTTCTCAAATATCATCTCTAATTAATTTGTATACATCCTCTTTGTTGATTTCGACCTTATAATCATTATGAAATATTTATCTTTCATTTCTTAAAATTTGTAAATTTAATTGCTGTAATTTACGAAGACTTATAGTATAATATTTTCTGGTGGTAATTATGAAAGCAGTAGTTTTATCGGGTGGAGGAAGTAAAGGAGCCTATCAAGTTGGGGTATGGAAAGCCCTACGTAAATTAAAAATTGACTATGATATTGTAACAGGGACGTCTGTAGGTGCCTTAAATGGAGCTTTTATGGTACAAAATGAATATAGAAAAGCATTTCATTTATGGAAAAAAATAAGTATGAAAGTTCTCTTTGGAGATCATATTAATATTCCAAAGAGTGCCAAAGAAACACTTAAGATCTACGGAAATAATTTTTTGAAAAATAGAGGGATGGATGTTTCAAAACTCCAGGATTTAATTATGCAATATATTAATTATGATAAATTTTACCAATCTGGTATCAATTTTGGATTAGTTACTATTAACATTAGTAGTAAAAAAGTAATTCAATTAAAAAAGAATAAGATCCCAAAGGATAAACTTGGCGATTACTTAATGGCCAGTTCCTCTTGTTATCCAGCATTTCAATTAAAAGAAATCGATGGATCTAAGTTTATTGATGGAGGCATGTTTGATAACTTACCAATCAATTTAGCTATTGAGCTTGGTGCTGATGAAATCATTGCAGTAGATTTATCGGCTCCTGGGATTAAACAAAGGCCTAAGAAAAAAGTAAAAATAACAAAAATAAAACCAAACAATAAATTAACAAACTTTTTAAATTTTAATGAACAGGGAAGTAGGCGAAATATTAAGTTTGGTTATAATGACACCCTAAAAGTATATCATAAATTATTTGGTAAGAAATTTACTTTTAAAAATAGAGGATTTCAAAAAACAAGCGAGGAGTATAAAGATATATTTTTTCACAATTTAAATATAATTTTAAAACATAAGGAAATTAGTAAAATATTAAAAATAGAAAAATTAAATTTTCATAATTTATTATTAAAGACATGTGAACAAATTGGACAGGATTTTGGATTTGATGAAACAAAAATTTATAGTTTCAGGAAATTTAACAAAAAAATTTTAAAAAGGGCAAACCAGCTAAGAAAAGAAAATCTCAAGATTAATAAAACTATCCTTTTATATGATAAATTACTGCATAAGAATTTTCGTTATATTAAAACAAAAGGATTACTAAGTCCTAGAGAACTCATAAAAGCCCTTTATCTATATACTTTATGTGAGGTTTAATATGAAAAATCTATTTAAGTATAGCAACACCAATAAAAGGTATCATACCCTAGATTATTTTTATAAACAAAAGTTTTCATCAAAAGTTTGTAAAATTAGTTTAAATGCTGGTTTTACCTGTCCCAATTTAGATGGTACAGTAGGAGTCGGTGGTTGCATTTACTGTTCTAAACTTGGTAGTGGAGAATATGCTGGAAAACCTAAAGATCACTTATTAAAACAGTTTCATGATGTCAAAAATATATATCAAAAAAAATGGCCCAGTGCAAAGTATATTGCCTACTTTCAAGCAAGAACAAATACCTATGCACCCGTTGAAAAGTTAAAAGAAATCTATGAGTTAGTTTTAGGCGAAGAAGGAGTCATTGGTCTTAATATTGCTACTAGGCCAGATGCCATTACAGATGAGTGCCTAAATTATTTAGAAATACTAAATAAAAGGACTTATCTTACAGTTGAACTTGGACTTCAAACGATTCATGATCAAACATCTAAATTGATTAATAGATGCTGTAGCCTAAATTGTTTTCATGATATGGTTAAAAAATTGCGAAAAAGAGGTATTGATGTTGTAGTCCATATTATTAATGGACTTCCCTTTGAAACCAAGAATGATATGTTAGATACTGTCAGATATTTAAATCGGTTAGATATTCAGGGAATCAAAATTCATATGCTTAGTATTTTAAGGGATACTGCCCTAGAACAACTATACCAAAAACAAAAATTTCATATTCTTACAAAGAGTGAGTATATTGATATTGTTATCAATCAATTAGAATTACTTAGACCAGAAATTGTAATTCATAGAATCACAGGAGATCCTATGAAAGAAGATTTAATAGAACCTTTTTGGCTTGTAAAAAAATTTTGTGTACTAAATGATATTGATAAGGAGATGGTAAAACGAAACAGCTATCAGGGAAAACAATTACTGTAACCCATGACATTAATCCTTGTTTTGATAAAGACTCTAAAATACTAATTTTGGGTAGTCTTCCAAGCATAAAATCTAGAGAAGATGGATTTTATTATGCACACCCACAAAATAAATTTTGGAAAGTTTTATCTTCTATTTTTAAGGAAGATATTCCTGCCTCTATTGAAGACAAAAAAATATTTCTCAATAAACATCATATTGCTTTATGGGATGTAATTAAAAGTTGTACAATTATAGGCTCTAGTGATAGTAGTATTAGAAATGTAACAGCCAATGATATTTCTTCTATTATTAAAAAAAGTAAGATAACAAAAATATATACAACAGGGAAAAAGGCATATCATCTGTATAATAAATATCTATTTAAGGAAATAGGGATCGAAGCAGTATACCTCCCAAGTACATCACCTGCTAATGCATCTATTTCCTATGAAAAATTAATCAAAATATATAAAACTCACTTAATTTCTAAGTGAGTTTTCTTTATTGTAATTTCAACCGCACCATTTTATCTATATTTTAATTCTATATCATATGCACATTTATAGTCAAATATTTTCCGTGGCATACTATTTATTTCAAAGCATATATTATCTAAATAATACTGTGTAATTAGTTTCATAGAGTTTCCTTTAGGAATGAATCTTCTAACCAGCGCATTTGTTCTTTCGTTTGTCCCTCTTTGAAATGAACAATAGGGATCACATTTATATAGTTTTACTCCAAACTTTTTAGCAGTTAAGCCTAAAGCTTGAAATTCAAGTCCATTATCTACAGTAATGGATTTTACTTTTATTTCATTTCTTATTAAATAGTCATAAATAATTTTATCTGTGTAATATTCATTTTTATATTGTGATTTTATTAACCATACCCTTCTTGAACATCTATCTACTATAGAAATAATTGAATCATATTCATTTCTTTTCCCTATTATTGAATCAATTTCTAAATGCCCTAATTCATTCCTATTGTTAATATACTTAGGTCTTAGGCTTATCGGAAGTACTGTTTTATGGTCAATATTCCATTTTGTATGATTCATCATAGATGTTTTCTTTCCTCGTCGTTTTTTATAACATAAGTCCTTTTTAGACAATTTGATTTTACCTTCATTTATCCAATTATAAATCTGTTTAACAGTAGGACACTTCTCATTTAAGTAACCTTTTTTAAACTTAAATACACATATTTCTATGGAACATGTTTTATAATCATAATGAGTATAAAGGTAATTAAGAAAGATACCATATTTTTTGGAGGTATCTACTTTTCTTTTTTTATAGATACCAGCCTTATATCTAGAAATAGTAGAATGACTAATTCCTAATACTTTAGCAGTCTTCCTCATTGATAATCCTTGTTCGAGTAAAATATCAATTTGTGCTTTCTTTTCATTAGTTAATTGGGTATAATTCATATAGGAGCCTCCTTGCCGGGATTTGGCTCCTTTATTGTATCAAAAAGCCGCACCACCTGGTGCGGTTGAAATTTCAATTTAGGAAACTCACTTAATTTCTAAGTGAGTTTTATTCTATTTCTTTTTTTTATCCATAGATTCTGCAATCGTTGTTCCTATAGTAGCTAAATTTTGTAAATCACTTGGAACAATAATCTTAGTAGACTGTCCATTTGCTACGTCAACTAAAGCTTCATAACTTTTTAGCTTTAAAACCGCATCATCCATTTTAGCATCTTTTAATAGTTTTAATCCTTCTGCGGTTGCTTGTTGAATTTTTACAATCGCTTCAGCTTCTCCTTCAGCCTCTTTAATTTGAGCTTCTTTTTTTGCTTCTGCTCTTAAAATTGCACTTTCCTTTTCTCCTTCGGCAATCAAGACTGCGGCTTTCTTTTCTCCCTCTGCTTTCAAAATTGCTTCACGTCTTTCACGTTCAGCACGCATTTGCTTTTCCATTGCATCTTGAATATCTCTGGGTGGTAGGATATTCTTAACTTCAACACGATTGACTTTAATTCCCCAAGGATCTGTTGCCTCGTCTAATATAGATCTCATTTTAGAATTGATAATATCTCGTGATGTTAGTGTTTCATCAAGTTCTAATTCACCAATAATATTACGTAATGTAGTTGCTGTTAAATTTTCAATGGCACTGATTGGATTATCTACACCATAAGTATATAATTTAGAATCCGTTATTTGATAATAAACTACTGTATCAATCTGCATTGTTACATTATCTTTTGTAATGACTGGTTGAGGTGCAAAATCTTTTACAGTCTCTTTTAGACTTACTACATTGGCAACCCTATCAATAATAGGAACTCTATAATGCAAGCCTGTTTGCATTGTCCTATCATATGCACCTAATCTCTCTACTACATATGCCTTTGATTGTGGTATTATCTTAATACCTGCTGCTACAATTACAACGATGATAATAATTATTATTAATCCCATTACTTCTCCTCCTTTACTTCTTCAACTAAAAGTTTTACGCCTTCTATTTTTAAAACTTTTACTTGGGATTTTTCCTTAATTTTCTTTTCTGCTTTTGCAGTCCATATACTTCCTTCTACTTTTACTTCGCCATAAGAGTTTTTACTAATTCCTTTTGTAACCACTCCAATTTTCCCAATTACACGGTCTAAATTGGTAGGTGTTATTTCACGCTTTCTTAGTTTTTTTACAATTGGTTTGGTTATTAATAATGCTATTATACTAACTAAAATAAATACTATAATTTGAATCATGACATTATCTGTCAAGGATGCAGTAATTAATGATGCTACTGCACCAATTGCAAACCAAATAGATACTAAATTAATTGTAATTAACTCTAGAAATAATAATGCTAAGAAGAGTAGAAACCATACTTCAGTCATTTCATCACCTCTTACATCAAGTATATGTCAAATATGTGTTAATTTCAATCATTTTGTTGAATAAAGTTGCAATTTGTTATATAATCTTATTAGAAGGTAGGAGTGTATATGACAAATCAACTAAAAAAAATAGTAGTTGGAACGCTTTCATTACTAGGATGCCTATGTATTATAAGCGGCATTATTATGCCAAACTTAGTACAATTTGAAAGAAATAGCATTGTTAAATTAGAGGTTACTCAAAAACAAGTTACAAATGCTAAAAATAATGAAATTCGGCTACAAGATATTCAATTGGAAATAGGCAATATCCTAAGTACAGATTCTCGTGATTATTTAAGAAGCCCCCAGGATATTGAAGAAAG
>CAJTUT010000012.1:0-23666 GCA_910579455.1 uncultured Bacilli bacterium | reverse complement strand
AAGAAAGTATTATTAATAAATTGAAACTCGATACATCATCCGTAAATATTAATGAAGTAGGTAATTACACTTATACTATTACTTATAATAAAAAAATATATAACGGTACTGTTTCTATTACTCCCAAGGCTTTACCTAACGTGGATAATATTACACTTAACAATTTATCTTTTGAGGTAGGAAAAGATCTTCCTAAAAGTGTTACAGATTATATAAAGGAAAACCTTCCGCTAGAGGTTTTATCTGCAATTAGATTAGATATTAGTAACGTGGATACTTCTACTCCCGGTAATTATCTATATTCAATTAGTTATAACGGAAAATTGTATACCAATAAGATTACGATATTTGAACCAAAACTTACTAAGGAAGTTACCACCAAAACACAAAAAGAGAATTAGTATTTAAAAGAGACTACACCTGCTAGTCTCTTTATTTTAGGATAAACCCACAATTTGATTAGCCTTATCTATACTTATCTTTTCATAATTGGGGGTATCAGGTAAGCCTGGCATAGTCAATATATTTCCTAATAATACTGTTATAAAACCTGCTCCCTGATAGAACTTAATATCTTTTACAAAAATTGTAGTATGTTGTGGATTACCTAGTTTTGTTTTATCATCAGATAGAGAATATTGCGTTTTTGCAATACAAATTGGAAGATTCTCTAGATTTTTACTTTCTATTTCTTCTATAATGCCTAGAGATTTGGTAGAATACTCTACCTTATCTGCATGATATATTTTTTTTGCTAGTGTACTAATCTTCTCTTTGATGCTCTTATCTATATCATATAAATACTCAAATTCATTTTCATTTCGAAGTAAAGATAATACTTCTCTGGCCAAAGATATAGCACCTTCTCCCCCCTCCATATAGGATGAGTTTAGAGCAAAGGGAACATTGTGATCTTTTACAAATTCTTTCACTATTTCAATATCTGATTCCGTATCTTGTGCAAATTTATTTAAACAAACAACAATATTTGAATTATTTTGCTTGAGATTTTTTATGTGAGCTTCTAAATTTGATAATCCTCTTTCTAGATTATCCTTCCCATTAAATCTTAATGATCTAATGGTAGTCACTAGCACAATGCAATCTGGCTTTATTCCGCCCATTCTGCATTTAATATCGAAAAATTTTTCAGCACCTAAATCTGATCCAAATCCTGCCTCTGTAACGATATAATTCGTTAAGGAAGCGGCTAACCTGGTTGCTTTTATACTATTACATCCATGAGCAATATTAGCAAAAGGTCCTCCATGAATCAGTACGGGTGTATGCTCTAAAGTTTGAACTAAATTGGGATAAAATGCATCTTTTAAAATAGCGGTTAAAGCTCCTTCTATATTCAACTCTTTTGCTAATACATATCTATTGAATTCATCCTTTCCAATTATAATATTTCCTAAACGATTTTTTAAATCTTTTAAATCATTTGCCAAACAAAATAGTGCCATAATTTCACTAGCTGCTGTGATATTAAAACTTTCCTTCCTATTATTTAATTGAACCTCTCTTAATGATCTATCATTAACATCCAGACATCTATTAAATAGTACTTCGGTTATTTTTAACTTATTTCCTCTTTCTATATGATTATCAATAGCCGCTGATAGCAAATTATTTGCCATTGTAATTGCGTGAAAATCTCCAGTAAAATGAAGATTAATATCTTCCATCGGGATTACTTGTGAATAACCTCCTCCAGTTGCTCCGCCTTTAATACCAAAAACAGGTCCCATGGATGGTTGTCTTAGAGTTATTGATGTATCTTTCCCTAATTTACTTAATGCATCTCCTAGACCAATACTAACCGTTGTTTTTCCCTCCCCATATGGGGTCGGGTTTGTAGCAGTAACCAATATAATTTTTCCCTTTTTATTCCCCTTTTCTAGGGTTATTTTTGCTTTATCATTTCCATATAAAATTAGATCATTTTCACCCAATTTCATTTTTTTTGCAATCTCTTTTATATTTAGCTTGTTCGCATTTCTAGAAATTTCTATATCTGTCATACAATCACCTCAGTAAATTCATTATAAGTTTATTAATTTTTTTTGTCAATTATATCAATTTTAATATTTTGCTGTTGTTTTTATATTGAATTTTTATCATTCTAGCTTTATTTTATTAATTTTTAATTCCTATTTTTATACATTTTGTTAAAAGTAGATTTTGCATATTCAAATGAGTTTTGTTATAGTCTTAGGCGTTAAGAAAAAGGAGGAATTAGATGAAAAAAATAATAATTTTCTTAATTACAATTTTAACCCTTAATGTGATAAATGCCTATCATGTTAAAGCTGCTGGTTCATTTTCATTTTATGAAGGAAATTATATCCAGGGAATTTTTATGACAAAGGAAAAGAACGGAATTAAATACTATCAAAAAGCTCGTTATTTTATGTCTAGTAATGATCATATGTATGCTTATTGTATCGAACCATTTGCTATGTTTAACGAAAACAGTACTTACACTAGAAGTTTAAGTGCCGATAATTTATCCCCGAATCAAATGAAACGAATTTCGTTAATTGCATATTTTGGATATGGATATGGAAATCATAATGAGGATAAATGGTATGCAGTTACTCAATTTATGATTTGGAAAGAGGCAGATCCATCAGGGAGTATGTATTTTACAAATGGATTGAATGGAAATCCAATTAACGCCTATACTAATGAAATACAAGAAATTAATCACCTCATTAATAACTATCTAACCCTTCCCAGTATTTCTAATTATGAAGTTAACATGGTACAGGGGCATTCGATTAGTTTAACAGATACTAATCATGTATTACAAAACTATACCTCTAATAATCCTAATGTTACGATTTCCGGAAATAAACTGAATATCAGATCTCTAACAGAAGGAACTCATATCATCACATTAACTAGAATCAATAAAAGAATGAATAAAACTTCATTTTTCTATAACTCATCAGATAGTCAAAACATGGCCACTACTGGGGATTTAGACAATATGATAACCACTTTAAAAGTTAATGTTAAAAAAACTAAAGTAGAGGTAACTAAAGTCGATAAGGATACCCAAGATGTCGTCTCTAGTGGAGAGGGTTCTCTAAGTGGTGCCGTTTATCAAATTTATGATAAAAATATGAAGGCACTAGAGCAAATAACAATCGGTGAAGATATGAAGGCAGAAATTGAAAATCTCAATTTTGGGCAGTACTATATTCAAGAGGTTAAGGCTGGTGTTGGTTATAAACTAGATGAAAACATCTATGAGTTTGTTATTGATAACGATCATTTAAATATTGATCTCAAATTAGAAAATGAAATTATCAAAAAAAAGATAGAGATTAATAAAGATTATGGTGATGGTATTCATACTGATAAAGAATCAGGAATCCATTTCGATATTTTCAATCATAAAAATGAACTATATACTACAATCACTACAAATAACCAAGGATATGCTTGTGTACTTCTACCTTATGGAAGATACTTAATTAAGCAAAGAAATTCTACCTCTGGTTACGCCAAAAATGATAGCTTTATGGTAGAAGTTTTAGACGAAGAACCTTTAAGATATAATCTTTATGATTATAAGATAAAAGTTCCTAATACAGAAAAAAATTCGTATCATCCATTTATTTTCATTATAATTCTTGGAGGATTATATGCCAAAAAGAAAATATTTTGTTAGTGTATCTATACTGATTGTTTATATCCTACTTTGTTGTTATATAACCTATGATAACATTTCCTTTACTAATATATCAATTGGTGATATTGTTTTAAAGGGTAGTAAACCAAGAGAGATTCCCATTGCTAAGCTTGAAATAAAAAAACTAGGAATTAATCGTTATATTTATAATTTCAATAGTAGTTATAATACAGTTGAAAAAAATATCTCCATCCTAAAAGAGTCTATCCTACCAGACCATGATAACAGTATTGTTTTCTTAGCGGCACATTCTGGTAATAGTAAAATCTCATATTTTAATAATTTGGGTAATCTAGGACTAAATGATATCGTTCATTTCTATTATAATAATTATAAATATAGTTATCAAACTACCAAAATTTATGAAGTTAAAAAAAATGGGTATATTGGTATTAATAAGAATACCAAAAAACAATTGATTCTTACCACATGTAGTACTAAGCATAAAAGGAAGCAACTAATAGTTGAAAGCATCCTAATAAAAAAAGAAAAGTATCATATATGATACTTTTTTGTAATATAAAATTGAACCTTAATGCCTTTTTTAACATTAGTCATAAGAAATTACTTTTCATCAGATACATTATGTTTATCTAAACTTTGATCTTTCTTCCTCTTTTTGTGATGTCTGTTCTAAGCTCGTTCTAACTTCTAACTCGATTTCATTTAATTCATCTAGAATCTTCCTGGTTTCTTCCGTTAGACCATATTGACTATAAATTTCAGTCCGTAATAGTTGAATTTGTCTTAATGTATCTGTCATTATATAAGACGTTTGCTTTTTCAAATTAGATTCTGATTTTAGTATTTTTCTGTATGGTAATGGTTTTACTTTCTTGTTACTAATTCTTCTTGCTTTCCGAATAAAATTATTGACCATTAGATGTTGTTCTAGGAATTGGGATGGATATTTTCTTAATGTTATGCCCATCCCAATCAATAACGTACAATTTAAGGCCTTTTTTACTAGGGATGATATCATGCCAATTCTACTATAATTTTTTAGCATAGATACCTTTTTTTTCAGTAACGATAAATTCACTGAATATTTTTTAACGCCATTATTTTGGGCTTGTTTTATTATTTTTGGTTTCTTTTTTCTTGTTTCTTTTGATATAGATTTATCTTGCCTGTTTAATTCATCCTCTCTAACATGAGGAACTTCTTCCTTTCTGTTGTCCTTTTTTTGATTATTATTTATATTATAAATTTCCCTACTTTCTGCTAAATTTTTGGGTATATCTTTTATAATAATATTATCCAATATATTGTTATCGATCTTTGAATGCCCACTAGAGGGAAACTCTATTTCAATTACAGGAGATTTTTCCCTAGTATCTTTATTAGAATCTTTTTCTTTTCCACGTTCTCGATCTTCTACGTCAGATAAAATTTGATCTTCATTTATCTCAAAAAGCTCTTTCTCCTCTTCTATTTGTTTCTGGTTGATTTTCTTCTCTGTTTTTTTCGGATTCGATAATTCCTCTTTCCCTTTCATTTCTATGTTCCCTGTTGATAGTTTTTCTTTTTTGGACGCACTAATTTTTTCTATCTTTTTTTCAATCGTCTCTATCAACCTATTACAAATATATAATTTATTTGTTAGACTTTTGATATCTCCCTGATTCGAATCTACTTTTCTATATTTGTCATCTAAAAAATTCAAATCTTGTTTTATTATCTCTATTTCTTCTTTTATAGTTTTTAAAGTTATTTCATCTGTTGTTGTTTTTAACTGGGACTCAATTCTTTGGATTTTTTGTAAAGCATAATACAACTTTTCTAAATCTTTCGTTAAATAATAATCTTGTCTTTCCCTTTTATTTGTAGATGGTTGTTCCTCCTGATTTATTTGATACTGTTTTAAGTTTTTGGAAACCTTTCCCTTTTCCTTTTTTTCTTTACTCTGTTTTAAAAAGTTAGACTCCCCTCTTTCCTTTTTATAAAAAATACCAAAGATAAAAGAAAGGACAATAGAAAAAATCTTTTTTATCATTATAAAAGCTTGCTTCATTTTATCACCACACCTTTATTATATAAAAGTTATTAAAAAATGAAAATACTACATCTAATTTATATTTATAAAAATCCAGAAAAAATATTTTTTCTGGATTTTGATTCTATAATTGGCGCCTCAACTAGGACTTGAACCTAGGACCCCTTGATTAACAGTCAAGTGCTCTAACCAACTGAGCTATTGAGGCAAAATAATCACCAATAAGATGATTATTTATTCAAATAGTTTGAAATTTCTTCTTCTCCAACAATATATTCTTCTATATTCTGATTAGAAAATTTAATTAGAGTTGTATCATTGATTTTTAATTCACTTGCATTGGTAGCACGCTCATTCGATTCACTACTAAGGCAGCTTTTATTCATAGCATTCCCCAAATCTACATAGTAAATTGGAATTGTTCTTTCTTTTGCATCATAATCACTGATTAAAGTTCCATAAGTACCTTTCGTATCAAGACCGACATTATAAAATAGTACTAAATATTCGTTATCTTTTTTCTGAAATGTAGTTCCTAACAAGATTTCGTCATATTGGATGGAAGTATTCTCTTTCTTTTTTTGATATATGGAATCTTCTGAATGATTTAGGATGAGTGTTGTAACCAAATACATAAATCCAAAAATAATTAATACAATAACTAAACATTTTATAATTTTAGTTTCTTCTTTTGCAAAAACCCTCTTAGTTGTATCTATTTTCTTATTTTGTTTCCTTTTTTCTATTTTATTCTTCCTTTTTTTATTTTCTACCATGATATCACCAAATAAATTATATCACAGTTACTTTTAAAAATAAATATTTATTATTTCATCGTTGGCAGAACATTAATTGATTGAGCAATTTCTAATAACTCCTGTTGGTTTAGAACATCACTAACTAAATAATATTCTATTCCCCCACTAGTCCAAGTAAGAGAATTATCTGTCATAGCACCTACTGTATCCATTAACATATACGGTTCTCCATAGGTTGGAATAATTGTCATTTCCTCTTCTATTCCTGCTGTTTCTTCTACTAGCAAGAATGGTTTATCACCATCAAATGTCATAATGATACGATTTCCATCCGTTTTATCTACCTTTTCCTCACTCACTAATTTAGTACCTGATGGTAAAGCCAAGGGATAAATTGTATCTTCCAAAACACTAGTTTCCATTATCTTTTCACCTGTCTTTACCGTTTTTAGTGCCTCTTTCACTTGAAAACTACTCTTTTTAAATGTTGGAGAGTAATCAATATCCTTTACTTTTAAAGACATTAGAGCCACTCCATCTTCATTGTAAACTTTTACCCTTTTTAATTTTAACTTCTTATCAAAATAAATATCTTGTTTTACTAGCTTCTTATTATTTGGATAATTCACTTTAACGCTAAATATATAACCATTCTTTTCTTCTTTAAAACTTCTATTTTTATCATTTTTCATATCACTTATAATGGATTGTAATAAATATATTTGAGAGTTATTATTGGGCCAATCACTTTGAAATTTAAAACTCTTATTCAAGGATGGTGTTAAAACATATACTCCATCATTATTTTTTAATATGATTTGTTCATAATTATTAGATGTATTAGTTAAACTAACTTTATATAAATCATCTTTTTTATATGAAACATCTACATCATAATTATATACTTCCTCATTATTTAAAATTTCTAGACTTCCCTCTAATTTATACCCCGATAATTTATTTATCTTTTTCTCTAAATCCTTGATTATATCATCTTCTGTATACTTTCCACATCCTGTTGATAGTAAAATTAATAATGTTAAAGTCAAAAGAAAAATTTTTTTCATTTATTCACCCCATATTTTCAGTTTCATTTAATTATATGGAGGAATTTTCTTTTTATTACAAAAGAAAAAAAATAATACTTTTACTATTTCTAGCTGTTCTTATTTTATCTATCTAATTGATTTAGAAATTGCCTCAATCTATCTGGTTTTAGACTAAGACCTCCTAATAAATATCCATTTAACAAGCTTGATTTCAAATTATATATGTTTTCCTCATTCACACTACCACCATATATGACACTGTTCTGTGGAAATTTTCCTTTAATAAATGAAATAACTTTTTCTACTTCCTCTATAGTAGGAACTTGTCCTGTCCCTATTGCCCAAACTGGTTCATATGCAATGATTACTTGTTCATTTTTATCTATTGCTTTTAATATTTCTAACTGACTTTCTACTACTCTCAGACCATCTTGTTTTTCCATCTCTCCAATACACAAAATAGGAATAATCTCATATTTTAATAAGGACTCTATCTTTTTTTTTAAGTCCATTTCATTCTCATGAAAGTATAATCGTCTTTCGCTATGACCCACTATAGCATATGATACTCCCAATGATTTTAATTGAGAAGATGCTATTTCACCAGTATAAGCTCCTTCTTCATAGGGGCTTACATTTTGTACTCCTAATGAAAGATTTTCCAAATAAAAATCTGCCAAATAAATATTACTAGGGCAAAGAACTAATTTGTGATCCGATATAATATCTTCTAATTGTTTCTGATAACCTAAAAATTGCTCTTGGTTTAAGTTAGATTTATTATTCAATACTACAATCATTTGTCCTCCCCCTTTAGTTTTTTACTAATTTTTGATAAAAAGCCAAATCGATATTTATTTTTATTTTCTATGGCACGTCTATAAACTACTAAAACATTTTCTGCAAATTGAGCAGATGAAAAATGTTCTGCTTGAATTCTAGCTTGCCTACTTACCCTTTCTCTTTCCACTTTCTTCTTAGATAGCATCATTATAATATCCTGATATTCTTCCTCTGTATTAAAAATAAATCCATTTAATTTATTGGTAATCGCCGTTAAAAAAGCCTCATCATTAATACATACAGGTGTCACTCCTGCAGCCATAGTTTCAATAATGGTTAATCCCTGTGTTTCAGTTTTTGATGCCGTTGCAAAAATACTGGCAAGTTGATAATAGTTAGGGATTTCGTCCCAAGCAACTTTTCCAGTAAAAATCACATTTTGAGTAATCCCTAATTTTTTACATATTTTTTCATACCGTTCTCTGTCTGGACCGTCTCCCACAATTAAAAATTTTATATTTGATATTTTTTGATTTAACCTTTTTTGTGCCTTTAATAAAAAGTCAATATTTTTTTCTTCTCCTAGTCTTCCTACAAAAATAATAACAATATCTTTTTTGGTTATATTTAAGCTTTTTCTTAACTTCTCTACTTTCTTTCTATCAATATTTTCCTTAAAAAACCTTTCTACTTCCATTCCAGTAGGAACAATATGAATATTTTTCTCAAATTTATACTTTTCTTTAAATAATTTATAAGTTTTATTAGTTGGTACAATTAACTCTGACGCCGTTTTATCACAGTAAAATTTTGTCAAATATTCTAAAATCTTTTTACTTGATCGATCAAAATAACCGCGATTAATGTAATGAATGTAGTCTTCATACATAGTATGATAAGTATGTACTAGCGGAATATTAAATTGTTTTGCAAAGAGTCTTGCAAAAAGTCCTATAGCAAATTCTGTTTGGGAGTGTATTACATCTAATTTCCAACTTTTAATTTTGTTTACTGCTTGAATTGGATAAATGCTGGTTAATCTTGAATTGTATATTCCTGTTGGAATTCCTGGAATACGCAAAATATGTTCTTTTTCATCGTAATTATAATGATAGGATTCTAAATTAGCTGTTACCACATAAACCTGATGTCCCTTTTTCTCTAACGCTGTTTTTAATGCAACTACGCTTGTCACTAATCCACTGATGTAGGGAGTATATGTTTCTGTAAAGATCCCGATTCTCATACCCTTTTCATCCCTATTCCTACCGTTTTTTCTCGGTCTTTAATATAAGGGATCATTCCTGGATCATTTCCTAGGGATTCATACCCTAATGCTTCTAATGCTTTATCCTGATGATTTGAAAAAATAACAATGGTTTCAGCATTTAGCTGATTAAAGGAATAGTCTGTCGTTTTTTTGATAAAATCTCGATTTTTTTCGTTATCTCCATCTTTTTGATTTATGATGGTAAGCTCTATTAACCTATTATCTCTGGTTCCTTGAATGATTGCTAAGTTCTGAACCTTTTGTCCCATCATGGACATTGCCATTTCACAAATCGTATTACTATTTATACTTTCACTTTCTTTTTCCACTCTTTTAAGGGCTGATATAATTTCTAGCTCTTTCCCTACCTCGTTTGAAAAATCTCTAATACTCATAATATGTTGCTTACTATCTGGGTTTACTATAATTAAATTCATTACTCCACCTACTTTATTATTTCTAAACCTGGTAATTTTTTTTCTTCTAAGTATTCTAGGGTGGCTCCCCCTCCTGTCGATGCATGATATACCTTGTCTTTCATTTTCATAAGGGATGCTGCTGCTACAATATCACCACCGCCTAATATTGTTCTAATATTGTGATCTACTAAAAATTTCATAATTTTTTTTGTTCCATTTTTATATTTTTCAAATTCGTACACCCCTAATGGTCCATTCCATAAAACTGTTTTTGCATCTTTTAAATAGTTCTGATATATTTCTATCGTTCTGTCCCCGATATCCAGACCCATTTCATTCTCTGCAATTTCTGTAATCTCTTTCACCTTATTTAGTGAGTCATTATTATATTCTGTTGTTACATTAACATCAACTGGTAATAAAATCTTGGATGAATATTTTTTTAATATTTTAGTGCAAAAATCAATCCTGTCATAATCTACAATGGAAGCCCCTACATTATACCCTTCACTTTGTAAGAAAGTAAATGCCATACCGCCTCCTATTAGAATATAATCAGCCTTGGTTACTAATTTTTCTATTACACCTATTTTGTCATTTATCTTAGCTCCTCCTAAAATCACAATAAATGGTTTTTCACAACTATTTAGAGAAGATAATACATTCAATTCTTTTTCTACTAGAAACCCAGTTGCACTTTCTATATGAGAAGCAATCCCAACATTTGATGCATGAGATCGATGAATTGTTCCAAAGGCATCGTTAATAAAGAGATCTCCCAATGAAGCCCAATATTTACCTAATTCCTCATCATTATTGCTTTCTTTTTTTCCATCTAAATCCTCATATCTTGTATTTTGAACTAATATGATTTCTCCCTCTTGTAGCTCTTCAATTGCTTTTTCTAATTTTTTTCCTCTAGTCTCTTCTATAAAAATAACTTTCTTATCTAACAATTTACTAAGTCTTTTTGAAACAGGTAACAAGGTATTCTTCTTTAGATCCTCTTCTTCCTTAATTCTACCCAAATGTGAAAATAAAATAATTTTTGCATGATGATCTATACAATAGTGTATCGTTTTTAAACTTTCTTTTATTCTAGTATCATCTATGATCCTACCATTTTTTATTGGCACATTAAAATCACAACGAATTAAAACTTTTTTACCTTCCATGTTTAAATCTTCGATTTTCTTCATTCTCCATTACCTTACCTTTTCTTTTTTATATTGTATCCATATTATGTTTTCTATCCTCAAATGTTAGTGAATTGATAAAATTATTATATCCGTTTGAACATAATTTATTATCATCTTTTGAAATTGTATATTGTACTTGATAAATTTTTTCATTATGTATCGCTACATAATAGTAGATTATTTTCCTGTTTGATACAACCTCTACATATTTCCAAACCTTTCCGTTAATATTTTTAGTTTGAATTTCACTCACTTGATCTCCTAAGTTGGTAGAAACTCTGGTCTTTAAATACTCTTCTTCCGTTTGGTTTGAGTAGTTTTTATAATTCATTATATTAATGTAGCAGGCATCAGACGTTTCATAATAACCAAAACTTTGATAAGCACCACTATTATATCCTCCTGATTCAAAAATTTCTGGTACTGTATAATTTAGTTGACTCGAGTTGTTAGTGTGTATCCATTTATTGTGCCTAATGTCTTTGCTAATGGTATCTATAATCAATCCAATCAAAATAGACGTAACCACTATAGTTATAAAAATAACTAACAAGATAACTGCTAGAATACTAACTCCACCTTTTTTTCGACATTGTTCTAATATCTCCTGACTAGACTTATCAGAATTTTTTTGCTTGATAACCTCTACCCTTTTATCTACTATTCTTAAATATAACTTATTAAAATTAAACGCCATAATTATACTAAGTATAACTGGAATAAAACAAAAATAGTTATCATGATATACAAAGGATCCAACATTAGTTCCTACTATCATTGCGATCCACAAAAGGGCATACAGCCACATTTTTCTATAAAATAAATAATAGGCCCCAAAAAAGAACATCGGAATAGAAAATTTTCCATTTTTTATATTATCATAGTTATTTCCAACATATGCCTTTTTAAAATCCTCCTCTCCAACGTATCTCTTTCCATAATCATAGTTATATGAGGGAGTATTCGTATTCGGGCTAGCACCACAACCTCCACAGAAATTAGCATGTTCCTCTATTTTATTACCGCACTTTGAACAATACATAATTTTCCTCCATTCTATATTCTATTTTATCATATTTTTTATCAAAATATAATCTATTATATACTTTTTCTTTCTGTTTCATAGGTTACTATTATATTAGTTTTTTTCCTTTCTTAATATATTATATTGAAAGGGGGATTTGTATTATGTACGTATATCCTGCTTGTTGTAATAATAACAACGACAATTATGGCTCTGGTTGGATTTGGGCTATTATCATTGTAGTAATCATTATATTCTTCTTATTCCCAGGAAGTGGATTTAGAGGAAATCCTAATAATTGTTAACAAAACCAACCAAAAAAAATTGGAACTTTCCAATTTTTTATTTTTGCATTAAATATTTTGCAGTTCTAATCATTTGGGAAGTGTACCCATTTTCATTATCATACCATGCCACTACCTGAACCTGATAAGTATTCTCATCCACTTTAGATACCAAAGTTTGTGTAGCATCAAAAATAGATCCATATCTAGTTCCAATAATATCTGTAGATACTAAAGGTTCTTCTGTATATCCAAATGATTCATTTGCTGCCTTTTTCATTATCTCGTTTATTTTGTCAACTGTGATATCAGTTCCCTTTACTACTGCTACTAAAATTGTAGTAGATCCAGTGATTACAGGAACTCTTTGAGCGGATCCTATCAATTTACCATTTAACTCTGGAATTACAAGTCCAATAGCCTTAGCTGCACCTGTTGAATTTGGAACAATATTAGATGCACCTGCTCTAGCTCTTCTTAAATCTCCTTTACGGTGTGGTCCATCTAATATCATTTGATCACCAGTATAGGCATGTACAGTTGTCATAATACCACTTTCTATTTTTGCATAATTATTTAGAGCACTTGCCATTGGTGCTAAACAGTTTGTAGTACAACTGGCTGCACTAATCACTTGATCTTCACTTGTCAAAGTACTTTCATTTACCCCATAAACGATTGTTTTTAAATCATTTCCAGCTGGAGCTGATATAATCACCTTTTTTGCTCCTGCTTTTATATGAGCAGATGCCTTTTCCTTAGATGCAAAAAATCCTGTACATTCTAATACTACATCCACATCTAACTCCTTCCATGGTAAATTATTAGGATCCTGTTCCTTATATATACTTATTGTTTGATTATCTACTATAATAGCATCCTCTAGTGCCTCTATTGTATGTCCCTCATATCTTTTCTGAGCAGTATCATATTTTAATAGATGGGCTAACATATCAGGACTAGTCAAATCATTGATTGCTACTACTTCATATCCTTCTAGCTCAAATAATTGTCTGAATGAAAGTCTTCCTATTCTTCCAAAACCATTAATTGCTACTTTTATCACTTTATCATCTCCTTATTTTCATTATATATTTATACCCATTTTATTTCAATATATTTTTATTTTATTCTGGCTATTTACAAAAAAAGATCTTAGTGTTTTCTAAGTATCTTTATTTTTGTTTTTTAAATACCAAAATAACCTCCACCAATAAATTCTCTTAATATGGAATCCTGCGGTATAGCATCACTAGGTATCGGTAAAAATAATCGTAAAAAGTCTATTAACCTTTTTGCTTCCTCATAATATTCAGAATCACTATCTACTGAATATAAAAGAGGTTCTACATACGTTTTTAATACACCAATTTCGTAAATTAAGGCCGTATTAAAGGTAACATCTGCATCATCTTGGTATGGGAATATATATTTTTCTTCCCCTTTTCTTACTTTTATCCATGCCTCTAAGGTTTTTTCAACGCCATAGCCCCTAGTTCGATTATCTCGAATCATTCTTCTTAAGATTCTATTATCACTAGTTGAAACACGATTATGATTATCCATATTAATTTCTGTTAATGGCGATAGATAAATCTTAAATTTATTCTCTCTTGGTATATTAGTTAAGATATTAGTATCTAGTCCATGAATTCCCTCTATTACTAAAATCTCATTCTTTTCAAGTTTTGCCTTTTCTTTATATTCCTTAGTTCCTAGAATGAAATTATAAGTAGGAAGAGTTACTTCTTCACCATTTAGCAATTTTTCAATTTGCGTATCAAACAATTTTAAGTCTACCGCTTCTAAGCATTCAAAATCCGGTTTTCCATCTTCTCCTAATGGTGTCTCTTCTTTATCTAAAAAGTAGTCATCCATAGATAAAGTTTTTATTTTTAATCCAAAACTTCTAAGGTACATAGATAATTTTTTTGAAGTGGTAGTTTTGCCAGATGATGAAGGGCCAGCCATGAGAACAATTCTAATACTTTTGTTTTGACTTATCATTTTAGCAATTTCCAATAATTTATTACTCTGTAGGGTCTCATCTATTCGGATTAAATCATTTATATTCCCACTTGCTACGATAGTGTTTAAGTCAACAGAATTTTCTATTTTCATTAACTTGGCCCATTCCCTATATTCTTTAAACACTTCAAACATATGGGGATGATGCTGATAATCCTTAATTTTATCAGAGATATAGGTAGTCGGAAATCGTAAAATGAATCCGTTATCTTTAATATATGTTAGATCAAAATCCTTCAATTTTCCAGTTGAGGTTGGCATAACATTGTAAAAGTAATTATATAAATTTCCCAATCGATATAGGGTAATATAATCATTCGTATTATATTTCATTACCCCGGCTTTTGGCAAATCATTAATAGTTTTAAAATATTTCTTTGCTTCTAATCTATCGATTGTTAATTTTGTAATATCTAAGTCGCTGGATATAATTTTTTTCATTTCTGATTTTATTTTCTCTACTTTTTCTTCATTTAATTCAAAATTGGTCTCTATATAAATTCCCTTATCCAGAGAATGCTGAATCACAATATCTGCATTTCTTCCATATAAAGATTTCACCGCATATACAATAACAAATGTCAAGCCACTGATATGGGTCCTATTTCCTTCTCTCGATGTCAAATCCAAAAACTCTACAGCACAATCCTTAGTTAATTGATAAGTTAATTCCTTGATAGAATTATTAAGCCTTGCTAAAATAATTGGATATTTAGAAGTATTTTGAAATGTTTTTGCTACCTCTTCTAAAGAGATCCCTTTGAAAAAAGCATATTTTTCTCCATTAATATTTACATTAATTGTTTCATCCATTATGATCACCCTTTTTACTATATATAATATTATAGCATATTTTGACGGTTTATAAAATGTATAATTAATGAAATTATACAGTAAAATAGGATTAGGTGATAATTATGAATTTAGTTCCAATGGTAGTAGAGAGGGAAATCAACGGTGAACGAAGCTATGATATTTTTTCAAGATTGTTAAAGGAAAGAATTATTCTACTAAGCGGTGAAATTAATGATTCTGTTGCTAGCAATGTCATTGCTGAGTTACTATATTTAGACTCGATTAACCATGAAGATATCTCTATTTATATTAATTCTCCTGGAGGGTCTGTTACTGCTGGTATGGCAATATATGATACTATGAATTTTGTAAAAAGCGATGTTTCCACCATTTGTATTGGAATAGCTGCATCTATGGGGGCTTTTTTGCTCGCTTGTGGTCACAATAAGAAAAGATATGCTCTTCCTAATGCAGAGGTTATGATTCATCAGCCTCTGGGTGGAGCTCAAGGACAAGCAACAGAGATTAAAATCGCTGCTGAACATATCTTAAAATGTCGTGAAAAATTGAATAGCATCTTAGCAAGCAGGTGTAATAAGGATATTAAAACTATTGAACAGGATACAGAAAGAGATTACTTTATGTCTAGTAAGGAAGCTCTTGAATATGGATTAATTGATCAGATCATAGAGAAAAAAGACGTTTAACAAAAAAAGATAAGATTCTATGACAAATCTAGTTAAACCTGGTTTCCTGGTATAGAAAAAGTTTATACTAAACTTTAATAAAACTTATCGTAGATTTTTTCCCAATTTTTTAACTTGTCTCTTGGGTAAGAATTCAAAATTTCCATACTTGGTTTCTCTATCATAAACATATACTTCGCTTAATTCCGAATTATTGTTAAACGCTTGATTTTTTCTTGATTTTACTTGTTTATATTCGTCTCTTGTCAACTGAATTTTCTTTATAGTATTGTACTGAAATGCCTTGGGACCTATTTTGATATTTCTGGGAAGGATAACATCCTTCAGCTGATTCCTCTCAAACGCAGCATTTCCTATATACTTTAATGATTGTGGGAAGTCAACACTCTTAAGAGAATAACAATTCTGAAAGCTTCTACTTCCAATATGGTATATGGTATCAGGAAATGATATTCTTTCTATTTTTGTAAGTGCAAAGGCATCGGATTCGATACATTGAAGCCCATCATGTAATAATATCTTTTTTAAGGATGATTGATAAAAAGCTTTGTTTTGTATTATCTTTACATTATGCGGTATTTCGATCTCTTCTAAATTGTGAGTATAACTAAATGATTCTTCAGAAATATCTACAAGATTCTTTGGTAATCCCACTTTTCGAATATGACTTCCTAGAAAAGATTCTACACCTAAGTTTCTGACACTATCTGGAATTTGTAGTTCATCAATTTCTGTATATTTAAAAGCTTCCCAATCTATATTTTCTAACTGTTGTGAAAGTTCTATTCCATGGGTAAATGTTGACATGTAGAAGCAGCCACTCGGTATATTCAATACAGAATCAGGGATTCTTACCTTACTTAAAAACTTGGTGCCAGCGAAAGCATTCTTCCCTATTTCTTTTAAATTTTCTGATAATTTTATTTTTCGAATATGGAGATTAGAAAAGGCACTACTCCCTATCTTTGTTACTGTATCTGACATTTTTATTTGTAAATTTCTAACATTCTTTTTCCTAAGGTATTCAAATGCATTGCATTCTATTTCTGTGATTCCTTCTGGAATTTTCAACTTATTTCCATCCTTTAAATCTTTTTTTTCAACACATATTAGTTTTTTCCTTACTGTCTTTCCATTCCATTTTGTACATTCTATAACCATAATACCCTCCTTTTTGTTCAAAAATTATATCACAACTCCTTATTTTGTCAATGTACCCGCCAACTCATTTATCTTTCTAAATCTGTGGTTTAGTCCAGATTTGGTAATCTTATTCCCTGTTTCCATCGATATAATTTCACTTAACTCTTTTAAAGAAGCCTCTGGATATTTTTTTCTATATTCCAGAGCCTCTTTTGTTTTGTCATCTAGTAGTTCTGTTGCTAAATTTTCCTCTAAAACTTTTATATTCTGTAATTGAATGGTTGCAGCCTCAACCACTTTATCAATATTAGCCTGTTCACAATTATTTAACCTATTGGTGTGATTTTTTTTATCATGATAAATCCTAATATCCTCGAAATAAAGAACTGCCTTAACAGCACCAATAATCTTTAAAAAATCACTGATTTTTTCGGCCTCTTTAATATAAATCATGTATCCCTTATCTCTATTTAATATTTTGGCATTTAAATTAAACATGTTTAACAGTTTTTGAACAAAGACTGCCTCACTGGATTTGCTAATCAGAAGCTCCATATGATATCTTGAGGTTTTTGGATCATTGATACTCCCTTGTGTTAAAAAAACCCCTCTCAAGTAAGATCTTATTTCTTCGTTAGATCCTATAATATACTCTGGTGGAGTTTCTAAATACTGCTGAGTTTTGTCATAGAAACCTAGATCATTTAATATAAATAATAATTTTTGTTCAATGCATAACAAATAAAGGCTATTTTTACTAAAATTAAGATTTTCTTTAATTTTTATTTGAATAGAAATTTCATATACTGTTTCAAAACTATAAACAATTTTGTTCTTAATTGCTAAGTTTTCTGTTGTTAAAAATAAGATATTATCTTCTATATACCCATTATTTCTAACGAAGGCAGAAAGAGTTGCGATTAACTCTGATTTAGTTTCTTCCCTTTTGACGATTTCATTTTTTATTTGTGTAGTATATGACATATTAGTCCCTCATTAGATAGGAAAAAATTAAAGAATTTAACTTCATACTGTTATGCCTTAAAACATTTTCCTCTACGACAATCAAATCCGCCTCAATTAATTCTACTCCTATTTTGTTTAATTTTCCATAATCGATTTTAACAGGGTCCTTTCGTTCCTCATTTTCGTATTTTTCTGCTATTCTTTTATCTATTTTTGTATTACTAGCAATTACTACATCAACCTTTTTATGATCTAGATATTGATTTAATAGTTCTACATGGTCCCCCACTGTATATCCATCTGTTTCTCCAGGTTGAGTTACTGCATTACATAAATACATGATAGGTGCTTTTGTTCCATTTAATGCTTCCTTTACTTGTTTACAAATAATATTTGGTAATATAGAAGTGTATAGACTTCCCATACTAAAAATAATTAAATCTGCCTCTTTTATGGACTCAATCACCTCATCTAAGACCCTTGGTTCCTCTTTATAGTAAATTCTCTCAAATTTACAGTGGGCTCTTGTAATCTGTTCTTCACCCTCAATAATATTTCCCTGATTATCTTTTCCCATCAATACTAAATGAGAATCTTCAGAGATTGGTAAAACTTTATGTTTTACATCCAACAGTTTTGAAAGGCACGCTATAGAGTCTCGTAAGGAACCTGTAATTTCTAACATAGATGTTAAAATTAAATTTCCAACTGCATGACCATTTAAATCACTCGATGTATTAAAGCGATATGACATCATTTGTTTAATTGGTTCGTCAGTACCAGAAAGATTTGTAATCACTTTTCTAATATCACCCACTGCTGGAGTATTAAACTCACGTCGTAATTTTCCTGTTGACTTTCCATTATCCGAAACTGTTATTATAGCTGTAATATCAATTGGGAATTCCTTTAATCCCTTTAGAAGACATGACAATCCGGTGCCTCCTCCTAGGACTGCTACTTTTTTATACATTTTTATCACCTACTATTATTATACAGTATATAATAAAAAAAAACGACAATTTTTTGTCATAGTTAAAATGATTTTTCTAATCCATTGTTTTATAAAAAAAGTGGTTGTTTCATTTGTAATTTACTCCCATTATCTCTATATAAATGCTCTGTTTTTGATACTTTTTTGATTCTTTTATAGTAAATAAAGATAATAAATCCAACTATTAATAATATTATAGATACCAATTGTGCCATTTTAATTTTTCCGATCATCAAACTATCGGTTCTCATTCCTTCTATCATAAATCTTGTAAAGGAATACCACATAAAATAAAATCCAGTTAATTGTCCGATCTTTAAATACGGATATTTTCTTATAATCACTAAGATCATAAATCCTAACATATTAAAAAAAGATTCATAAAGAAAGGTTGGTTGCCTATATTCTCCCAAAATATACATTCCATCTATAATAAATCTGGGTAAATGCATACTTTGTAAATGCGTAAGTGAGGTTATCCCCCCATATGCCTCTCCATTAAAAAAGTTTCCCCACCTTCCTATTGCTTGTCCTAAAATAACCCCAACTACAATAATATCTATCATTTTTAATAATTCTACTTTATGCTTTTTGCAGTAATAAGTTACAAAAATTCCACCAAAGAGAATACCACCATGGATAGCCAGACCCCCATTCCAAATTTGGACGATCTCAAGAGGATGTTTTAAATAATAAGACAAATGAAAAAGACAATAATAAATCCTGGCACCTATTAATCCTATAATTACTGTATTAAATACCAAATCTACTATAAACTGTTTTTCAAACCCCCTTTTTTTTGCCTCCATCAAAATGACAGAATAGGAGGTAATAACACCTAGAAATATAAAAATAGAATACCAATATATTTTAATAAAACCAAACTCAAATGCTATTCTTTCCATTTTTTCTTAATTCCCTCCACGACTGGTTTTAATATTAATTCCTCTACAATAAAATTGATCATTGAAAGTAATACTGCTACTAATAACGCTACCCAAAAACTATTTAGTTGAAAAAAAGGTCCCATAATCCAATCTACTAATTTTAATATAAATAAATTAATAAATGGATAAAATAGCCCTAAAGTCACTCCAGTAATTGGGATTGTTAAAGTTACTAAAATGGGTTTAATCGTTTTATTAAGCAAAGATATAATAAAAACAATTAAAATAGAGTAAATATAACTATGCTTTATATCAATATAAATACTATCGAATATATTCGTTACCAATATAAAGATTATTGTATAACCTATTAAATAGAATAACCATTCTAATAAGTGGCCTATCCTTAATTTAGTAGTATTTTTTGGCCTCACTTGCATCACCTCTAAAGGATTTTCTTTAAAAATTTTCCTGTATAAGAATCCTTATTTTGACTTACTTCCTCTGGCGTTCCAGTTGCTACAATATTACCGCCTCCATCTCCGCCTTCTGGTCCTAAATCAATAATATAATCCGCTACTTTAATAACATCTAAGTTATGTTCTATTACAATTACTGTATCTCCATTATCTACTATTTTTTGTAAAATTGCAAGCAATCGCTTAATATCATCTGTATGTAAGCCTGTTGTCGGCTCATCTAAAACGAACAAAGTTTTTCCTGTTGCTTTTTTTTGTAACTCTTTGGCAAGTTTTACACGTTCTGCTTCTCCTCCTGATAAAGTTGGAGCACTTTGACCTAGTTTGATATATCCTAAGCCTACCTCTTCTAAAACTTGTAATTTATTTTTTATTTTTGGAACATTTTCAAAGAACTGTAACGCTTCTGATACCCTCATATCTAAAACCTCGGCAATGTTTTTACCCTTATATTTAATGTTTAATGTTTCTCTATTATATCGAGTTCCATGACAAACTTCACAATCAACATAAACATCTGGTAAAAAATGCATTTCTATTTTTTTAACACCATCTCCTCGACAAACTTCACATCTTCCACCTTTCACATTAAAAGAAAACCTATTTTTTTCATACCCATATATTTTAGCTTCTTTTGTTGTTGTAAATAGTGTTCTAATATCATCAAATACTCCTGTATAAGTTGCTGGATTACTTCTAGGTGTTCTTCCTATTGGCGATTGCGAAATATCTACTAATTTATCAATATAATCTAATCCATTAATTTTTTTATATTTTCCTGGTACAACTTTAGAGTTATATAGTTTTCTACTAGTAGCTTTACATAGTATTTCATTAATTAGGCTAGATTTTCCAGATCCTGATACTCCTGTAATACATGTAAAGGTTCCTATCGGAATTTTAACATCAATTCCTTTCAAATTATTTTCTTCTGCTTTTAAAATACTAATCAATTTTTTTCCCTTTTTTCTTCTGCATTTTGGAACTTCTATTTTTAATTTTCCACTTAAATATCTTCCTGTAATGCTATTTTCATTTTGCATAACTTCTTTAGGAGTGCCTTGAGCCATAATATAACCACCTTTATCTCCAGCTCCAGGACCAATATCTACTAACATATCACTTGCTAACATAGTATCTGTATCATGTTCTACCACAATTAAAGTATTTCCTAAATCTCGCATTTCTAAAAGGGAACTGATTAACATTTCATTATCTCTTTGATGAAGTCCAATACTTGGTTCATCTAAAACATATAAAACTCCTGTTAGTTTTGAACCAATTTGTGTAGCCAATCTAATCCTTTGTGCTTCTCCCCCTGATAGAGTAGCTGCACTTCTAGCTAAGGTTAAGTATTCTAATCCTACATTTTTTAAAAAATTTAATCTTGACCTTATTTCCCTTATCACTAAATCAGCAATTTTTGCCTTTTCTTCTGATAATGTTAGATTTTCGAAAAATACTACTAAATCTTTGATACTCATGCAACATATTTCATGAATATTTTTATCATTAATTTTCACGGCTAATACGGAGTCTTGCAATCTTGATCCATGACAAACATCACAGGTATGTTCTATCATGTAATGCTCTAACCACTCTCTAATCCAACTACTACTCGTTTCCATATATCTTCTTTCTAAATTTTTAATGATTCCTTCATAGAAATCTTTATTATTCATAATATTTCCACTTTTTGTTTTATAATTAAAATGAATTAGGTCTGAAGATCCATATAAAACAATATCCCGTTCTTTCTTGCTTAACTTTTTAAAGGGTTTATTCATATCAATCTTATAATGCCTACAAGTACATTCTAACTTCTTATAGTAAATCCCCTCCTGATCATCACTTAATGTTTTGATACATCCTCCATTAATACTTAAATCTTTTTCTGAGATAACTAAATTCTCATCAATACTAAGCTTAATTCCTAATCCTTTACATTCTGGGCAAGCCCCAAACGGAGCATTAAAACTAAATAGTCTTGGTTCAATTTCTGGCAATGAAAACTCGCAATATGGACATGCAAATTTTTCGGAGAATACGATTTCTTTCTTATTTTCTCCTAATATTTCTACTATCACTCTCCCATCAGCTAATTTAGTAGCGGTTTCAACGGCCTCACTGATTCTAGCTCTTGATTCTTCTTTTAAAACAATACGATCAATTACTACATCAATATCATCCGCCTTATTTTTTTCTAACGTGATATCTTCTGATAGATCGTACATTTTTTTATTTACTCTAACACGAATATAACCATCTCTTCTAAGTTGTTCTAATAATTCTTTATGAGTTCCTTTTTCATGATGAATAGCAGGAGAATAAATGATCAATTTTGTATTTACTGGATATTCTAATATCTTATTTGTAATTTCTTCAACACTTTGAGATGTAATTGGAATATTGTGTTTTGGACAATATGCCGTTCCAGCCCTTGAGAATAAAAGTCTTAAATAATCATAAATTTCTGTTACTGTTCCAACAGTAGACCTTGGATTTTTACTAGTAGTTTTTTGATCAATACTAATAGCTGGAGATAATCCTTCAATGCTATCTACATCTGGTTTTTCAGACCCGCCTAAAAACTGTCTAGCGTAACTCGACAAGCTTTCTACATATCTTCGTTGGCCTTCTGCATAAATCGTATCAAACGCCAAGCTACTCTTTCCACTTCCCGACAATCCCGTCATTACAATCATTTTATTTTTGGGCAATTCAATACTTATATTTTTTAAATTATTTTCTCTAGCACCTTTTATTATGATTTTTTTTTCCATTCTCATCACCTGCTACATATTATATCCCAACAAACAAATGTTTGTCAAGAAAGTTTTTACGTATTACAGTATAATAAAAGAATAACCATATATATGATTATACTTTTTTTACTTTCTGTTCTGTTTGATGATTTAAACTATCATTAGTTTCAGAATTTTCCATTAATTTTATTATCATGTCAACAACCTCTTCTGCTATTAAAGACTTAGAAATTATATCTTCTGATGCTACTATTACTCCAGATTCACTTTCTACTCCTGATACTTGGGTTTCCTCTGGTTCTTTTGTTTCTATTGGTTCAGTTTCTACTCCTGGTGTTGATGTTACCTCTGGTGTTGATGTTACCTCTGGTGTTGATGTTACCTCTGGTGGTGGTGTTGCCTCTGGTGTTGATGTTA
>CAJTUT010000011.1 GCA_910579455.1 uncultured Bacilli bacterium | reverse complement strand
CATATGGATGTATAACTATTTATATAAATCAAATAATTATGGAGGAACACAGAATGATGATTCTACATATGGAAATCAAAAAAATTATGGGTACTGGACCATGTCGTCATTTGTGACTAACACGCATGATGCCTGGCACGTGTACTGCACTGGTGGCTTGGACGGCAGTGCTGTGACGAATTCAGCCTATGGAGCCCGTGCGGTAGTAGTTGTTAATAAATGATGATTTTTAAGTATTTCAAAAATTGGAGATATAAAAAAGTTGAATCCAGTTTTTTTTTATAGTATAATAGGGAAAGTAGATAGGGTGAAGTTATTATGTATTTAAAACAAATCGTAACGAATGGATTTAAATCATTTGCGGATAAGATAGATATAAAACTAGATAATAAGATAACCTGTATTGTTGGACCGAATGGTTCTGGAAAAAGTAACATAGTAGATGCTGTACGATGGGTACTCGGAGAACAATCTGTAAAATCATTACGTGGGGATGGTTCTATGAGTGATGTTATTTTCTCAGGAAGCAAAAGTCGTAATGCATTAAATGTTGCTTGGGTGGAACTTCTTTTTGATAATAGTGATCGTTATTTAAATGTTCCCTACACAGAGATATCAATTAAAAGAAGAGTATATCGAAGTGGAGAGAATGAATACTATTTAAATAATGAAAAGTGTCGTTTAAAAGATATTATTAATTTACTTCTAGATAGTGGGGTAGGAAAGGAATCATTCAATATTATCTCCCAAGGAGAAGTAGATAGAATTATTAGTACATCTCCTATAGACAGACGTGTAATTTTAGAGGAGGCAGCTGGAATTTTAAAGTATAAAAAAAGAAAGGAAGAAGCCTTAAGAAAATTAGACCGTACCCATAATAATTTAGATCGTGTCAATGATATTATAGCAGAATTAGAACTACAAGTAACCCCCTTGAAAGAACAGAGTAAGAAAGCTAAAGAGTATTTAGAAAACAAAGAAGGATTAGAACAATATGAGGTAGCTCTTTTAGCACGAGATATTCAATATTTATCGAATGAAATAGAGAAGAATAAATTGAAAAGGGAACAATTAGGTCAAGAAATTCTGATATTATCTAATGAATCTTCTTCAAGTGATGCTAAGATGATGGAAGACAATCAACGATTAGAACAATATGAAAAAGAGTTTTCTAATATCAATAGTAAATTATTAGAGGTAACAGAGGAAGTAGAAAGAATTAATGGGGAAAGAAAATTATTAAAAGAGAGAGCAAATGCTAATAAGAATGAAAGTGAAGTAGCAGAACAATTACGTAATCTACTAGATCAAAAGGGTACTCTTAATAAGAATATACAACTTTTAACGATGGAAATAGAGACGATTACAGATCACATTGATGAATTTGATAAAAAAATAGAAGATATCAAGAAAAAGATGGATCAACTATTAAATCAAAGAGCAGTAGAACAGGATACATATTCTAAATTAGATCAATCGATTATTAATACAAAGCATAGAATAGATTCTTTAATGGTAGAAATGGATCATGGTGGAAATATACCAAATAGTGTAAGACGTATTTTAAAAAGTAATTCTTTAAGTGGAATTTGTGATACTATTGGAAATATTATCCAAACAGATCAGAAATATATGAAGGCCTTAGAAGTAGCAATTTCTTCTAGTAAAAATTTTATTATTACAGAAGATGAAATATCATCAAAAAATGCTATTAATTATTTAAAAGATAATTGTATTGGACGAGCAACTTTTTTTCCGCTTACTGTTATTAAACCTAGATATATAGATAAGAATGTTATTGAAAAAATAGAAAATAATACCGATTTTATAGCAGTTCTTTCGGATGTTGTTGAATATGATAAGAAATACGAAAATATTATTTATAATCAATTAGGAACTACCTTAGTATCTAGTAATATTGATAGTGCCACACGTCTTAGTAAGGTTATATCACACAGATATAAGGTTGTAACATTAGAAGGAGACGTAGTTCACGTAGGAGGGTCTATGTCTGGAGGAAGTTCCTATCAATATAAAAGTATGATGTTTTTAAAGCAAGGGTTAAATACCTTAGAAATGAATCTTAAAAATTATGAACAAACCATGGTACTTACTAAAGATAAGATTGAAGAGATCAATAAGAAATTAGAGGATGTCAATGAACAGTATGTAACGCTATCCCACAGTAAAACATTAGAAGGAGAGTTATTAGACACCAAAGGGAGAGAACTAGAATCTCTAGGTAAAGATTTAGAGGCTATGAATAGAGAGATAGAAAGTCTTAAGGGGTTAAAAAATAATTCACTAAGTGAAATAGAAGAAGATTTTATTAATCAATATAATTTAAAAAATGCAACCAAAGAAAAATTATCATTAGATAGTAAAAATCTAAGTAAAAAAATAGAAAAACTCAAAGATGAATTAGAAAAAAGATCAGCAGATGAAAAGATTAAAAATCAAAATATTCGAGATTTAGAAAAAGAAGTGAAACAACTGGAAATTGAAACTACAAAGATGGATGTAAAATTAGATACTATGCTAAATACACTAAATGAAGAATATTCTCTAACTTATGAGAAAGCAAAAAAAGATTACATATTAGATATTCCTATAGATGAGGCGAGAAGTAAAGTAATTGCTTATAAAGCAAATATTAAAAAATTAGGAATGGTCAATTTGGCGGCCATTGAGGAGTTTGAAAGAGTAAATACTAGATATGAATTTTTAACAAAACAGAAGGAAGACTTATTAGGCGCAGAAGACACCTTACTAGAAATTATGAATGAGATGGATAGCGTGATGGTTGAAGAATTCTCAAATACATATGAAAAGATTAGAGCAGAGTTTAAAACTGTATTTAAAGAACTATTTGGAGGAGGGAATGCAGATTTAAAGTTGACGGATCCAGAGCATTTACTTACAACAGGTGTTGAAATTGTGGCATCTCCTCCGGGAAAGAAATTAACGACAATTAGCCTATTATCAGGAGGCGAAAAAACCTTTACAGCTATTAGTTTATTATTTTCTATATTAAATGTGAAGACAGTTCCGTTTTGCTTGTTCGATGAGGTAGAGGCGGCCTTAGATGAAGCCAATGTAGAGGCCTTTGGAAAATATCTCGCTCATTATAAAGAAAAAACCCAATTTTTAATTATTACCCATAAAAAGAAAACCATGGAGTTTTCAGATACCTTATATGGTATCACAATGCAAGAGTCTGGTGTTTCTAAATTGGTAAGTGTTCAGTTAAATGAAAAAACTGAAGTTCTAGGATAATTAAGAGATGGCTATTATAAAATAGCATTAGAAAATCGGATAAGGATATACTAATTATCATAATACTTAAAACGAAAAAAGGGAGTTTTCAAACTCTCTTTTTATATCGCTCTATACTTATCTTTATCTTTAAAGGGATTATTTTTATCGATATGATCATAAAATAAAACCCCGTTTAAATGATCCATTTCATGTTGAAAGGCAATGGCTAGCTCTTCACGTGCACGCACTCTAATTTTATTTCCTTCTTCATCATATCCCTCTATCGTAATTCTGGCATATCTAGGAATAATGCCATCGACTTCTCGATTGACACTAAGACAACCTTCTCCAAATTCAACATATATTTTTTCTTCGGAATTACTAATGATTTTAGGATTGATAACCACATAATTTTCGAACTTACCTTCATCGTATTCATATACAACGACAAAATATCTTTTTGCGATACCTAGTTGAATAGCCGATAGACCCATTCCTGGTCGCAAATGATATTTTTCAGATAATTCTTCAATTTGACTATTTTTTAAATATTCTAACATGTCTTGAATATGTTTTTTATCTTCCACTGTCAACGGAAACATTACATCTTTACTAATTGTACGCAAACGCTTGTCTTTCTCATCTAAGATATTTTTCATTTTTAGCATGATATCACTTCCTACTTAGTATATTCTATCAAAATATTTTGTGTTTGAAAAGGGGTGATTTTCTCCAAATCTATTCAAAATAAATTTGTTAAATAATACTTTCCTTAAAAATAAAAAACGTATAAGAAAATCTTATACGTTATATGATTATTGAGCCCAACGTGTTCCAATCACTATAACTAATAGAATAAATAAAACTAAAATAATTGCATAAATAGAGTTGTTATTATTTCCACAGCAATTGTTTGAATAATACATTTGTGGACATGAGTGTTGACAACAAGATGATCCACCACCATAGTAATACATATGACATAGCCTCCTTTACTTAATCTATTATAGGTTATGTAAAATGTTAAATTATGTTAATCAAATTTACCTAAAAAAATTAGTCTGTAAAATCAGGGCTATTTATGATATGATAAAAAAGAAAGGATAGGGTCCTAATGACAAAGAGAAAACAAAATAAAAAAGTTTTTAAATATTTAGATAAACCACTTTTGATAGTAACAATTCTATTATTTATAATTGGTCTTGTTATGGTTTTCTCCTCATCCAATGTTACAGCATATATGTCTCATGCAGTAAGTCCTTATAATTATTTTATTAAACAAGCCATCTTTCTGATTTGTGGAATTATTTTATTTTTTGTGATGGTCCGATTCAATACCAAAGCATATGGAATTTTTTCTTGGCTTTTATTATTAGGAGCCACTGCTAGTTTAGTAATTTTACTAATTTATGGACAGGCCACAAATCATTCTGTTAGCTGGTTTGATTTTGGTCCTGTTAGTATTCAACCTAGTGAGTTTGTTAAGGTTATTTTTATAGTTTGGATCGCTAGGTTTTATGAAATGAAACAAAAAAAATTAGAAGGGTATACAACAAGCCTCTTTCCTATAGTTGTTGCCTGTGGAATTGCACTTTTAATTATGTTACAACCCGATCTTGGAACCGCCATTATTTTTTCGGTGCTTGTTTTCTGCCTTTTTATTGCATCGCCTATACCAAAAAGAATAAAGTCTAAAACCTTATTTGGATGTATAGGGTTAGTTGGTGTAGTAGCACTAGCAATTTCTACAACTGGAAATAGTATATTATTGGAAAGACAAGTTTCTCGTTTTGATTTTAAAAATCCTTGTTCTAAACTATTAACTACAGGATCTCAAGTATGCAATGGTTATATTGCAATTAACAATGGGGGATTAACTGGTGTAGGGCTTGGAAATTCTACGCAAAAATATTTATATTTACCAGAACCATATACAGATTTTATCTTTGCTATTATTGTAGAGGAGATGGGTTCTTTATTTGGAGTACTAATAATTTTACTTTATATATTTACTCTATACAGAATTCTTTTGATAGGAAGAAAAAGTTATACCAATAGGGGAGCAATGATGTGCTATGGTATTGCTGTTTATATCTTTTCTCATATAGCCGTTAATTTACTAGGGCTGTTTGGTTTAATTCCATTAACTGGAGTTCCGCTTCCATTTATGAGCTATGGAGGAAGCTATACAATTTGTTTAGTCGCTGCTTTAACTATTGTACAACGAGTAAGTGTAGAAAATAGAATTCGAGATGATTTGAAAAAATCATAAGAAGAAAGGAAAAGCTAAGAACTTTTCTTTTTTTTGTCTAATAATAAAGTAGGAGGGGATGATATGACATTTAAATATCGCTATCGAAAACAAATTGTACTCTCTATTAGTATTCTGGTTGTGATTTTATCTATTATAATAGGAATTTATTATACAGGCGAAAAACAAGAAAAGAAAAGTACAAAAACGATGCTAACTGAAAAGAAAGTTATCGTTAAAAAGAAAGAAAAGGAGCAGGAAAAAGAAGAATCACTACAAGAAATTATGGTAGATGTAAAAGGAGAGGTAATGAATTCGGGCATTTATACTTTAAAAAAAGGAAGTAGAGTCATTGATGCTATTAATTTAGCAGGAGGAGTTACTAAATTAGGCGACACCAGTGTTCTGAATTTAAGTAAGAAATTAGAAGATGAAATGGTAATTATCGTGTATAGTTATTATGAAGTAAGAAATTTTGAAAAAACAAAAGAAAAGGAAGAAACAGTTAGAAAAAATTGTACAACAGGAAGTGATGGAGTTACGAATGATGCTTGCATTGACTCATCTTATAACATTCAAGATGAAAATAAAAAAGTATCCCTTAATCAGGCAACCTTAGAAGAATTAATGACCTTATCAGGAGTAGGAGAATCTAAGGCTAAAAGTATTATAGAATATCGAAATAAAAATGGAGGTTTTCAAAGTATTGAAGAAGTAAAAAAAGTCAATGGTATAGGAGATTCATTATTTGATAAAATTAAGGAAAATATTACTCTCTAACTATTTTTATTTACTTTTAGTATTAGTAAGTCTTCCTTTTATTATCCATTCCCTTTTTAAAACAACAAAGAGCATATATTCAAAAGATACCAAAGAAATTAAGGGGATTGTTACCAATTATTTTTCAGATGGAGATCAATTAAAACTTTATATAAAAGGAAAAGAACAAGTAATTGCAACCTATTATTTTAAGACAAAAAAAGAAAAACAAAAAATTTTAAGTACGATTCAAATAGACGATAAACTGAGTGTAAAAGGAATTCTAAAACGACCTGATAAAAACACAACAGATGGCTTATTTAACTACAGGAAATATTTGGAAAGAAAGAAAATATATTACTTGATGGAAATAGAGGAAATTTCACTTGTTGAAAAAAATCATAATTTATTTTATGGTATTAAAAATTTAGTATTTGAAAAAACGAAAAATCCATATTTAAGAACATTTATTTTAGGGGACCAATCTTTAATGTCTAAAAGTATAATTAGAAATTATCAAGAATTAGGGATTAGTCACTTATTTGCAATAAGTGGTATGCATATTAGTTTATTATCGATGATTTTACTAAAAATATTTCAAAAATTAAAACTAAAAGAAAAGACACGTTATTTATTAGTGGGAATCTTTTTGTGCTTTTACTTTTTTTTGGTTGGATGTTCTCCGTCTATTTTACGTGCTATTTTATTCTTTATTTTGTTTTCAGTTAATAAGATATACTATTTTTATATAAAACCGATTCATATTTTTATTTTGGTAACTGTTATTTCTTTATTAATCAATCCAAATTATTTATATGATATCGCTTTTTTATATTCCTTTAGTATCGCATTTTCCTTAATTATGCTAGGAGGTTATATTAATCAATATAAAAATTATCTAATAAAACTGTTCATCACTTCTTTTATTTCATTTATAGTAAGTTTACCTATTACTTTATATAGTTTTAATCAAGTAAATCCTTTCAGTATTATTTATAATCTCTTTTATGTACCACTTATTAGTATCGCTATATTTCCCTTGGCTTTTATCACTTTTTTTATTCCACCATTAGAAAGAATTTTTAACTTGATGATTATGATATTAGAACAAAGTAGTAATCTTTTAAACCAGATTACATGCTCTAAACTTATTTTTTGTGATATCCCATATATCTTTTATTTTGTGTATGGAGTTTTTATTATTTTGTTTTTCTTTGCCATACTACATAAAAAATATTTATATATAGTTCCGTTATTTTTGATGATTTTATTTCATTATACTTATCCATATTTAATGAACAAGGATTATTTAGTGATGTTAAATATCGGGCAAGGAGATTCTACTTTGCTACACTCTAACAATAAAAATGTTTTAATAGACACAGGGGGAAATCAGTTCTATGACAAAGAAAAATGGAAAAAAAGAAAAAATAAGACTTCTATTGTAAAAAATATAACGATTCCATATTTAAAAAAGCAGGGGATTAAAAAGATAGATCTCTTGATACTAACCCACGGAGATTTTGATCATTTAGGAGAGGCAATGACCTTAATAAAGGATTTTTCGGTTAAAAAGATATTGATTAATGAAGGAAAGCTAAATAGATATGAAGAAGAATTAATAAAGACCTTCCCCAATGTTAAAAAGTCAAAAGCAGGAGATTATTTTGAAGTGGGGAATTTAAAATTTTTATCTTTGAACCAAGATTTAGGAGATGAAAATGATAGTAGCTTGGTCTTTTATATAAAATCGAATACAAAACGTTTATTATTTATGGGGGATGCTTCTTATAAAAGTGAGGAGAGTATCATGAATCAATATGAATTAGAGAAAATTGATATTTTAAAAGTTGGTCATCATGGAAGTAGGACAAGTAGTAGTCTAAATTTTTTAAAAAAAGTAAAACCTAGACTAGCGTTGATATCAGCAGGAAAAAATAATAAGTTCAATCATCCTCATAAAGAAATTCTTAACCGATTTAACCGATTAGGGATTAAATACCTAATTACAAAGGAAGAGGGGAGTATTAGGATTTCTTTATAAATAAATATTGCCTTTTTTTAATAATTCTATTACAATAAATTTAGAAATGGTGGTGATAGGATGTTGGATATAAAAGAATATGTAGAAAAATCAAATACCACCAGCTTAAAACATTCCTATATGGAAGCTTGTAGTAATAAAGAATTTTACCAATACGTATCTAGCTTACCAATAGAAGAAGAAATTTTGATGAAATATACATCGACATTGGAGGAGTGCTTTTTAGAACATGATAATTGTGAACACTGCAAAAGTTTCTCTTCTTGTAAAAATAAAGTAAATGGTTATTGCCTAACACCAGAAAAAAGTAAAAAAGGGATTGATTTTTCCTATGTAAGCTGTCTAAAAAAGAAAAAGATTGATTTAGAAAATGAGTATTTAAAACATATCCAGTATTATGATATTCCCAAGGAAATAAGACGAGCTTCTTTTAAAGAGGTATATAAGGATGATACCGCTAGAGTTCCTGTTATGAAATATATGAAAGATTTTGTTAAAAATTATGGTAAAAAAGAAAAACTTAAGGGTCTTTATTTAAATGGTTCCTTTGGTGCTGGAAAAACCTATTTAGTGGCAGCTTTATTTAATGATATGGCAAAAAAGAAAGTGAAGTGTGCTGGTTTATATTATCCAGAATTCTTAAGAGACTTAAAGGCTTCCTTTAAAACGGATTATGAAGAAAAATTTAATTATATTAAAAAGGTGCCATTATTACTTTTAGACGATATAGGTGCAGAAAATGTAAGCAGTTTTAGTAGAGATGAAATATTAGGTCCAATATTGCAGTATAGAATGGAAGAGAACTTACCTACCTTTTTTACATCTAATTTAACACTAGAAGAATTGGAAAATCATTTGTCCATGACCACTACAGGGGTAGATAAGGTAAAAGCAAAGCGAATTATTGAGCGTATTAAGCAATTAACGGTATCCATAGAATTAGTAAGTAAAAATAGGAGAAGTTAATTATGAAGTTAGGTTTAGATAGAAAAATTAATCAATGTTTTGAACAAAATGGTTCTAATATTACAATGGATGATATCAAAACCATTGTTAAAGAAGAGAAAAGTAATTTATCAATGGAAGAGGTCCTTTTTTCCTTTGTACATTTTTCACTAGACCGATATGAAAATTGGCCTCATTTAGATTATATATACCAGAGTATGATCTGGATGAAATCCTTGATTGAAAAAGGTTTATATGATAAAAAGATAGAAAAGCGTTTAAATAAAGTGCTTGATAAATTAAAAACAGTTCAAAAGCAAAAGCTTGAACAATCTCCTATAACCCAAAGGGAGGAAAAACAATTTGAAAAACTAGAAAACTTGATTACAGAAACCATTAAAGATTACCAGAAACAACGAGATAACCCATATCAACTGTTGGAATTTTTAATTACGGAAATTAAAAATATTTCTTACCTTGAAAAATTATTTTATCAGTTTCCAAAATTGGTTAACTGTATAGATAAAGAGGGAAATACTATTTTTTATAATCTATGCAAGAAAGAGATGGAAATGATTCAATATGATAGGTCTGATCCTATAGATATTTCTTATTACTATAAAGTTTTAGAATTAATCTATAAAAATAAACAGTTTGATCTTCCTTGCGAACAAAAGAAGAAATGTCTAAAAGAACTAAAAAGTTCTTTGAAAAGAAATAAAAGTGACTCCTTATTACAATTGGAAAAACTGTTACTAAACCAGGGGATAGAAGTAGATAAGGAAGTTTCCTTATCTACTTACCTTATTAATAAGGATTTCGATGAAATCTTAGTAGATGAGTTAAATATGTATCAAACGAGGATTAGTAAGAATAATTATCCAGATAGAGTAATACTAGATGACTATATTATTACAATTGATGGTTCTAACACTGTCGAAATAGATGATGCTTTAAGTGTAAGAAAACTATCAAATGGAAATATTCTATTAGGGGTTCATATTGCTACACCTTTAGGCTATTTTCCATTTGAATCATTAAATATTCAAGAAGCTATAAAAAGGGGGAGTACCATATATTTACCAAATAAACCAACGGATGATACGAATGATTTAAAAAAAGATTTTATTCCTATTTTTCAAGAATCCTTTTCTGTCGATTTAGCCTCATTAAAAGAGTGTGTTCCACGTCTTGCACAGTCATACTTTTTTGAAATAGATGATAGTGGTTATATAATAAATCAAAAATATATGAAAACGATTATTAATAATCGTAAACAATGTAGTTATGATGAAATTAATCATATTATAGAGTATGGATGTGATGATTTTCAGTTACAAGAAATGGTTACCTTATTAAACGATTTGACTTATATCTTAGAAGGCCATTTTCGAGCAAAGGAAATTTATTTAAACAAAAAATTTAAAGAAGATGATCTGGAACAAGTTATTTTAGGTAATTCTAGAGCAGAAACGATTATTAGTACACTTATGGTATTAACAGGAAGTAACGTGGCGGATTTTTTTGCTCATTCAAAAGAGGGGTATCCTACCTTATATCGAGTACACGAAGTGGATGAAGCGACTATTTTAAAAGTTCAACAAGAAATAAAAAAATTATCAAGAAATAATACTAACCAAAAGTTTAATAAGGCATATCATTCTATTCTAGATTTTTATCGATCTGCTACCTATGATATAAAAGGACCACATCAAGGACTAAATTTAGAACATTATTGTCATTGTACATCTTCATTAAGAAGGAGTGCCGATATTCTTGTAGAACATGCCTTAGATGTTTGTTATTTTCATAATCCTACGGATAAAGAAATAGAGCATTTAGAGACTACAATTTTAAAATCAAAAGATATTATAAATAATCAGAATAAAGAAATCGAACTATTTTTAAATGATTATAATCATCAACTAAAAAAGACAAGAAAATGTCAAATCAAAAAAAAATAGGAAGAAAGAATTGTATATTCGTTATTTTTGGTGTAATCTTAATTATAAAGGGTGATTATAATGAACGAAATCAAAGAAAATGATAAAAATACAAAGGGGAATAAAAGAAAAATTATAATAGTAATACTTCTTTTTATTGCTTTAGCTATAGGAACCACTTATGCCTGGCTAACCTTACGTATAGAAGGAAATAAAACAAACACTATAGTGGCGGGAACTCTATCCTTAGTAATTGAAAATGAAGACGAGTTTATTAATATTTCTGGAGCAGAAGCAATTCCACTTACTAAAGAGACAGCACTTGCCAAGGAAAATAATATTTATACCTTTGAATTAACAAATAATGGAAATATTGGTAGTGAGTATAAAATCTATTTGGATATAGAAGATGAAAATGAGGAAGAAACTATTCCCAATAATATGATTCGATATATTTTAACAAAGAATAACCATTCAAGAGAGGATATATTGTTAAGTGAGTCTAAAAAAGAAACAGAGGATGAGAGAAATAATGGAAAGATTATTTTAGATAGTAGTAGTTTTGATAGTGATGCTAGGGTATTACAACCAGATGAAACCAATACCTATTCTTTAAGGGTATGGATTGATGAAGAGGCAACCAGTGAAATTGCAAAACATACTTTTATTGCAAAAATAAAAGTTGTAGGAACTCAAACAGATACCGATTAAAATATTTTGCACATCAATTAAATATGTGTTATAATCAATTTATATTAAAAAGCAGGGAGTAAGGACACGATTATTTTTGATCTTTGTAAAGAGAGTTCGTGGAGGGTGAAAACGAATCAAAGAAAAAATAATTACTACCTTATTAGTTGAATTATGAAAAGTAATTCCGGGATAACCGTTATCTAAAATTAAGAAAAAACCTGGATGGTACCGTGTGAATTGCACTCCAATATTATTATTGGAGTTTTTATTATGAAGGAGGAAATTATGATAAATATAAAAGAAAATGAAAAATTAAGTATTATGAACCATTCATGTGCCCATTTACTTGCTCAAGCTATAAAACATTTATATCCTGAAGCAAAGTTTTGGGTAGGACCTGTAATTGCAGAAGGATTTTATTATGATGTAGATTTAGGAAATGATGTAATTAGAGAAGAAGATTTACCAAAACTAGAAAAAGAAATGAAAAAAATATCAAAAGATGGAAAACGTATCATAAGAGAAGAAATAACAAAAAAAGAGGCATTAGAAAGATTTAAGGAAGATCCTTATAAAATTGACTTAATTAATCGAATGAATGAAGAAGATACAGTGATTAGTTGTTATACACAAGGAGATTTTACTGATCTTTGTAGAGGACCTCATCTTGATACGGTAAAAAAAATAAAATACTTTAAACTTTTAAAGGTCTCAGGAGCGTATTTTAAGGGTGATTCTAAAAATAAGATGTTACAAAGAATTTATGGTATCTGTTTTGAGTCGGAGGAAGATTTGCAAAAACATCTAGAAGAATTAGAAGAGGCAAAACAAAGAGATCATAGAAAATTAGGAAAAGATTTAAAACTATTTATGACGCATGATTTAGTAGGTAAGGGAATGCCTTTATGGTTACCCAATGGTGCAATGATCAGGTATCATTTAGAAAAATATATAAAAGATAAAGAGATTTCATTAGGATATCAGCATGTATATACTCCGAGTTTAGGAAGTGTAGATTTATATAAAACAAGTGGACATTGGGACCATTATAAAGAGGATATGTTTCCTAAAATGCAGATGGATGATGAGGAATTTGTGCTAAGACCAATGAATTGTCCACATCATATGTTAGTATTTAAAAATGAATTACATTCATATAGAGAACTACCAATTAGAATTGGAGAACTTGCTCATGATTTTAGATATGAAGCAAGTGGTGCAGTTTGTGGATTAGAGCGGGTTAGATGCATGTGTCAAAATGATGCTCATATATTTTGTAGTTTAGACCAAGTGGGGGAAGAATTTGCAAATGTTGTAAAATTAATTTTAGATGTTTATAAGGATTTTGGCTTTCAAGATTACTCCTTTCGATTATCCCTTCGCGGTAGGGAAAAAGAAAAGTATTTTGACGATGATGAAATGTGGGAAAAAGCTGAGAACATGTTAAGAGAGGTATTAACTAATTTAGGATTAGATTTTTATGAGGCAAAGGATGAGGCAGCCTTTTATGGTCCAAAACTGGATGTACAGGTAAAGTCTGCGATTGGGCATGATGTAACACTATCTACTTGTCAATTAGATTTTCTACTTCCAGAAAGATTTGATTTGACATTTATTAATGAAAAAGGACAAAAGGAACGTCCTGTGGTGATTCATAGAGCAATACTTGGCACCATTGATCGCTTTACTGCATTTTTGCTAGAAGAAACAAAAGGACTACTACCAACATGGTTAAGTCCAGTTCAAGTAAAGGTAATTCCCGTATCTAGTGAACATCAAGGAGATTATGCGAAGGAGATTACGGAATATTTAAAGGAAAACAAGATAAGGGTAGAATTAGATATTCGAAATGAAAAATTAGGATATCGCTTGCGTGAGGCACAAACACAGAAAATACCATATACAGTAGTATTAGGAGATAAGGAAAAGGAAAATCATACAGTCAGCTATAGACTTCATGGTCAAAAAGATACCACTACAGTAACAAAAATAGAGTTCTTAAAGTTACTAGAGAATGAGATTAAATCGTTCATTAACTAGGAAGCAGATGAGGCTTGTCTACCAAATATTCTAAAAAAGTTGATAATTATCAACTTTTTTTGTATAATAATAGACCAAAGAGGTGGGGTATGAAGCGATATGGTTATAGTAGACATAAAAAGAGATATGAAAGAAAAAATGACGCTAGTATAAAAATTCAACAAGGCAAAAAAAAGATTATCATGAGCATTAGACAATTACAAAATAAGGGTAAGTTTAATCTTGCTTTAAAAGAAATTAATAAATACTTAGAATTATATCCAGAAGATCCTTATGGAATTTATCAAAAGGCATGTATATTATTAGATCTACAATATTTAGATGAAGCAGAATCACTATATAAAGAAATAATTGATAAAGATCTAAAAAATAAATATAGCTCATTGTATAAACTAGGAATTATTGAAGAACATAGGAAAAACTATGATTTAGCAGAGCAATATTTTAGAACTAATATAGAGACGAGCCCATATCCGGAAATATATTCTAGGGTTACCTTGGCAGGAATGAAATTTCAAGAACGGGACTATGATGTAGCTTTGTTGCTTTTAGATGGATTTTATGATAAGACAGAGGATCCTCAATTAGTGGATGATATATATCGGAAATTCAGAGAGTATTCTGAAGATAATGATGATATAAATTACATTTATTTAGAAAGAGCTATTATTTTAATTGAAATAGGGGATTCAAAACAGGCAAGACAGGAATTGCAGAAAGTTATATGCAACGGTTTAAAAGAAGAATTTTTTAGAAAATATCATTTCCTAATGGGAAGAATAGAACAAATGGATGCTAATTATGGAAAATCCATGGAGCACTTAATAAAAGCAAAAAGAGGATCTAAAAATAAGGTATATTGGAATGTATTAATACAAATGGCAAGGGGAAATACTAAACTAGGGAACCCTGAAACCTCTCTGGATATTTGTGCAGAAGTAATGGGAAATCTAGATGCTATTAAAAAACAAGAAAAAGACTTTTTGGAAATTAAATTGGATACAATGAGAGTAATGGGTGAAGCTTATCAAAAGTTGGGAGACTATGATACGGCAAAAGATATCTATTTAAAAATCAATTTAGATACATTAAAGGAAATGGGAAAACCTAATCCAATAGCATTTTATAGTATAGGAAAAATGGAATTTAATAGAGGAAATTATCAAGAAGCACTTGATAACTTTGAAAAAGCAGATTTCAGCGACCATCTGAGAAAAAAAGAAAACCAAGAATTTTATAAAGCTTTATCTTATTTAAGATTAAAAAAGTATGAAGAATCTTATCAGATAATTTCTATGATTAATACTAAAAATTTAAGACCTCATTTGAAGCATGAATGGAACTGCACTAGAATTTATCTAAGACTAAAAACAGACAGACCGATAGGACAAGTAGAAGATAGATATGCACATAATCAGATTGTTAATTATGATATAGAACATACAATAGAACATGCTAAAAGACCACATAATAAGGGGAATCAATTTTCATATTTTAGTGAGGATGTAGATGTAGAGGAATTAATCCATAATTTACCCAATATATTAAAAGATAATCAGGCCAATTTGAATCGCAAAGTTTTCTTTGAAATCTATGAAATTAAATATCCAAATGTAGGATACGACAGCGATGGGAATAAAATTGATTTGCTTCAGGTAGTTACGCTGCCAGACTGTGATAATATTATCACAATATTTCCTAAGGATCAGGCATATCATGAAACCCTAGAAGTAGACAGGAAAGTCAATAGTGGAAAAGTAAAGTCTCATAAAGAAACTAAAATAGATAAATTTTATGATAGATATGGGAAAAACAATAATATGTAAATAAAATGTAAAGAATAGAAAAAAGTAGAATTTTTTCTATTCTTTTTATTTGTTTTTTATTTACAAAAACATCTCAATATAGTAGTATGAAAGTAAGCAGTGGTTGATTGTGGTGGAAAGTGGGGGAATTCTATGTTTATGGGTGAATATCATCATAATATTGATGATAAAGGCAGATTAATTATCCCTTCTAAATTTCGTGATGATTTAGGAGGAGAATTTGTAGTGACTCGTGGAATAGAAAATTGTCTTTTTGCCTATTCAAAAAAGGATTGGCAAAAAATTGTTGAAAAGTTAGAATCCCTTCCTTTTACCAAAAAAGATGCGAGAAGTTTTGTTCGTTTCTTTTTATCAGGCGCTACTTATGCAGAATTTGATAAACAAGGTCGTATTAATATTACCTCCCCATTGATTTCTTATGCTAATATCGCAAAGGAATGCGTGGTAATTGGTGCTGGAAATCGTTTAGAAATATGGTCTTTAAACAATTGGAATGAATTCTTCAATTCTGCGAAAGACAACATGTCTGATATAGCTGAAAACTTATTTGATGAAAGTGTGACATTATAATGCATGTTAGTGTTTTGTTAAAGGAGTCTATCACCTCCCTAAATTTAAACGATGACAGTGTAATTGTCGATGCTACATTAGGTTATGGAGGACATAGCAGTAATATCCTGAAGAGAATAAAAAGAGGGTATCTATTCGCCTTTGACCAAGATAGTGAAGCGATTCAATATAGTACTAATCTTTTAAACAAGATTGGTACTAACTTCACTATTATAGAAAGTAATTTTTCTAATATGAAAGATCAATTACAGAAAAAGGGAATTACTAGGGTAGATGGTATTTTATTTGATCTTGGTGTATCCTCTCCACAACTTGATCAAAAAGAAAGAGGATTTAGCTATCATCAGGATTCAAAATTAGATATGAGGATGGACCAATCACAATCGTTTTCTGCTTATGAGTTGATAAATACTTACCCTAAACAACAATTATCTAAAATCTTTTATCAATACGGGGAAAGTAAATTTGCGAATAATATCGCGAAAAAAATTGTAGAATACCGAGAAGAGAAAAAAATTGAAACTACATTGGAACTTGTTGAAATTATAAAAAGTGCAGTACCGATGAAGTTTAGAATAGAAAAGCATCCAGCAAAGCAAATATTTCAGGCAATTAGAATAGAAGTGAATCATGAATTAGAAGTATTAGAGAATGCACTAACTCAAGCTCTAGATTTGGTTAAGGTTTCAGGAAGGGTTTCTGTTATTACTTTTCATTCTTTAGAAGATAAAATTGTAAAAAAATATTTTAAAGAAAATTGTGAAATAGACCCTAAAGTAAAAGGATTGCCTGATATTCCAGAAGAATATTTACCAAACTTTAGGTTAGTAGAGAAAAAAGCGATACTACCAACAAAAGAAGAGTTAGAAGCAAATCCGAGAGCTAGAAGTGCAAAGCTTCGCATAATAGAAAGAATAAAGTAGGGAGATGATATTATGTCAAGAAAAAAAAGTAAGAAAAAGTTGAGAATGTCTAAATTTGAGAAACTTTTATATACGATAGCTGTATTTTTATTGTTAGCCTCACCAATTTCTATTGTTTTTTCCAAGGCTACTCTTGCTAAAGTAAATTTCGAAGTAGAGCAGGAAAAAAAGAAAATAGAAACCCAAGAGAAAACTAATGAGGGATTATCTATGACAATAGATGAATTAGCATCTCTTACCAAGATTCAGGAGGTTGCAGAAGCACAAGGATTGAGTTATAATAATAACAATATCAAAACAATAACTCAAGATAGTGAATAAGGTGTGATTTTAAGATGAAGAGAAAGAAAACAGTACGTAATCATATAAAATATAGTAGGATTGTGATTTTTCTTTCTCTTTTTTTGTTTGGTATTATGATTATTAGAGTAATAGAACTTTCAACATCTAGTAGTATAGATGGTGTTAATCTTCAGAAATTAGCAAGTCAAAGAACGACAAAAACAGATGTCATTAAAGCCAAACGGGGGACGATATACTCCAGTGATAGTGAGGTCCTTGCATTAAACGTAACCTCTTATAAATTGATCGCTTATCTATCAGAAGCTAGAACCGACGATAAAAATAATCCACAGCATATAGTAGATAAAGAAAAAACAGCAAAAGCTTTAGCACCCATTTTAGGAATGAGCGAAGAGGAAGTGTTAAAGTATTTAAATAAGAAAAATGTTTATCAAACAGAGTTTGGTAGTAGAGGAAAAGGATTAAGTGAACTAACAAAACAGAAAATAGAAGAGTTAAATCTTCCTGGTCTAGACTTCTTAGAAAGTTATAAAAGATATTATCCAAAAGGAAAATTTTTATCTTATACCTTGGGATATGCAAAAGTGGAAAATGAAGAAAGCGACACCATCTCTGGAGAAATGGGGATAGAATTATATTATGACAAAATCTTAAAAGGAAATGATGGATATATCACCTACCAAAAGGATCTAAAAGGATATAAGATTGCTGATTCTAATGAGGTTAGAGAAGATGCAGTAGAGGGGAAGGATATTTATTTAACAATCGATAGTAATATTCAGTTTTTTATTGAACAATCATTGAATAATGCCTCTTCTAATTACAGTTTTGATTGGTTTACTATAGTAGTTGCAGATGCAAAAACGGGAGCCATTCTAGGAGTTTCCACAGCACCCTCTTTTGATCCAAACAAAAGAGATATGCAAAACTATATTGATTATTCTGTTGCCGCCTCCTATGAACCAGGCTCTACTATGAAGACATTCACATATATGGCTGCTTTAGAAAATGGAGTTTATGATGGGAGTGAAACCTATAAATCCGGAACCTATGAGACAGGAGATGGTACAGTTATTGGAGACTGGAATCGTAATGGTTGGGGTGTAATCTCTTTTGATAAGGGATATGCACTTTCTAGTAATGTTGGTGTAATCAATATCATTAATAGGCATATGAATGCAGCAATGTTAAGACAATATTTTAAAAAACTAGGCTTTGGAAACAAAACAGGTATTTCTCTTCCAAATGAAGTAGGAGGAAGTCTAAATTTTAAATATGAAACAGAAATTTATAATGCAGGTTTTGGACAAGGAATTACTACGACTCCTATGCAGCACATCCAGGCATTAACGCCTCTTACTAATGATGGAATGCTAATAAAACCATATATTGTTGAAAAAATAGTAAATCCAGATACACAAGAAGTAGTACTAAAGGGAAAAAAAGAAGAGGTAGAGAGAGTTGCCTCTACTCAAACAGTAAACAAGATGTTACAATTAATGGATGATACAGTTAATGGAATTGGGAATACGGGAAGTGGGTATCGGATTGATAGTCATGAGTTAATAGGGAAAACGGGAACAGCCCAAATCGCAGCTGACAATGGTGGAGGATATCTCTCAGGAAAGGCTGATATTATTTCTTCTTTTGCTGGAATATATCCTAAAAGTGATCCGAAATTAATTATATATGCGGCTATTAAAAGACCTACTTTAGGACTGCAAAAACCAGTATCAGATGCCGTAAAAGAAATTATTAATAATATTGGAAAATATTATGGAACAGAAACTCAGGCAACTACAGATCAGGTGATAGAATACCAATTACCATCTTTCATTAATAAAAAAATAGAAAATGTAAAAACCACATTATCTAGTCAAGGAATGAATTATAAAATAATTGGAAACGGTACAAAAGTAATTAAACAGTATCCAAATAACAAGGAGAAAATAACCAATAAAGATACGGTTTATTTGATCACCAATGATACAAACTATCAAGTACCTAATGTCGTTGGCCTATCTAGTAAGGAAGCATCGGATCTATTAAGATTATTGGGATTAAAAGTTAAATTGGAAGGAAGCGGTTATGTTATTTCTCAAAATATAGGAGAAAATACACCTATTTCCAAGGGGATGGAAATTACGCTTTCTTTAAATAAAAAATTTGAGGGGTGAATCAAATGGAAAAAAGAACCAAAATTATAGTGTTTATATGTATGGGTTTTATCATTGTTATAGGTATAATACTCAGCTTTTATTTTCTTTTTAAGAATATTATGTTAGAATTAGGGGATCATGTAGAATTGGATACTGAAAACTATTTAACAGCAATTGAAGTAGAAGGTACTGCAAACTTTATCTTGTTGGTAAATAAAAACTATAAAATTTCTAATATTATCTATTTAAATAAAAAAAGTGTAGAGTCACTATATCATAAAAAAATAGAAGGAAAAAAAATAGAAAAGGCAATTCCAAGTATTGTTGAAAATTTAAAAAATTCGAAGGTTTTTGATGATGATCAAAGTATAATATTAATCGATTATGGAAATCAGGGCATTTTTTCTAAGGTAGAAGAAGAATTTAATAAACAATTTGTAATTTATGGAATTAGTAAAGAAATTACAACGGATTTGAATACTATACAAAACAAATTAGACCAGTTAAATTTAGAATTTAACAATAATCAAGAGAAAGATCTACAATCTCTTTACTATCACTCCTTAGATATAATTAGTAAGTCTAGAGAAGATAAAGATTTTAATATGGATCAGGAAAGGAAAGAAAATATAGATCAATATGCTTTAAATGTATACAATAAATTATTAACTTATTCTTCTAGTATTTCTAATCAAACAAAAGATGACTTGAATGGAATTGATATTACGACGATTAATGCAACAGGAGATTATGAAAATGAGCAATATGCAACTAAGAAAAGTTGGTATTATATTAAAGATTATAAAGTATACGCTTATCTTAATTTTTCTATTCATGGTAAAAGTTATGATTATTGCTTTTTAGGAAGTAATCAGTATACAAAAGATGTTTGTCCTTCTTAAAATAAATATTGGAAAATTTGTTGTAAATAAAAAAAACAGATGATATAATGGATATATAAGATAGAAGGAGACATCCATATGATACAAGCAATACTATTAATTATATTATTGGTTTTTACATTATTTATATTTTGTTCTATAAAATTAGCAAAAGATTGTGATAATATGAATTAAATAATCTCAATCTCTTGCTTTTTTTAACGATTTATGATATAATATCCACCATAAAAAGGGGGATATTATGGAAAAACAACAAATAGATTATGAATATTTGATACTAAAATATATTAGTTCCTATAAACATAAATATGGAAAAAGTAAATCATTAGATTTAATAGGAAACATATTAGCGGGTGATTTTACAAACGGAGTACCTTCTTATTTACAAAATGTAGATCCAACAATGATTCGAAAATATCTATCAAAAATACTAGTTAGTGCGATGAATAATTCAACAAAGGGAGAGCAAGGATTAGACGGGATACTTTCTAAGGTACTGAAGATGAAAAAGTCAAAAGAGAAAATAAGAAAAAAGGTTAAAAATAAAAAAAACCCTATTTTAAATAAAATATTAATTCTCTCAAAAACTATTAAAAAGGCCTTTTTAATAGGAACTATTGCAATAGCAAGTATGACTAGTTCTGAGAGAGTAGAAGAAGAGGCAACAACACTATCAACTGCTACTTCTGCATCTTCTCATATAAAAGACTTAGAAGTGAATACTGAGCAGGTAATGAAGATAGATAATTATTCATTAGTCAAAGAAAATCCAAAAGTAGAACAACCCTTGAAAATTACAATTAACAAGGGGTTTGAAGAAGAACATACTGAAGAAGAGTATCAAGAAGAGAAGAAAAGAACGAAAATGATTAATTATTATGCTCGAGTATATAATTTAAATGTAAAAAAGGTTAGAAAAATTGTAGCAAAGAAAACAAAACTTTTATCTTATAAGTCTCTAAATACAAAAATTGATAATCAAAAATTAGAATTCAAAATATTGAATACAGTGAAAGGTATTAATGATTCCTTATATACTTATCAAAAAAAATATGGAAGTTTAAGAAAGTATAACTATAAAAAGAAAAAGACATATAGGCAAATGGTGAGACATTATGCAAAATTATATAAAATCGATGCTAATAAAGCTTTGGCAATTGAATTATTAGAATCAGGACGTTATAAACAGCCGATTGCCACAGTAAAGCATAATCCAGGATCTAAGAGAAGATTGGATGGAGAATATTATTCCTATCCTAATATGGAACAGGGTATTATAGAACATATGATTACACTATGCCATTATAGAGGTCAATCTATTGCTGAAATGGCTGCCAGATACTGTAGTAAAGAAGGAGCTGCCGGATGGACTAGTGAAGTACAACCATTTTATAATAATTTACAAAAAGATCCCAATGCATACTATCCTTTAGTAGATGAAGGGCAAAAGCAAAAGATAAAAAGTAAGAATAGATAAAAGTACAATATTGTACTTTTTTCATTTTCCTAGTAAGATTTTCTTTACAAATAAAGGAGTTTATGTTATAATATGACAAAATTAACTAAAGGGGGGAACGGTTAATATGAATCAAGCAGAAAATGTGGTAGTAGCAATTGAAAGAACTGTTGAGAAAGAGAAAGTAAACTATCTTTATGAGGGAATAAAAAGGATTTTTGATGTTATAGTTGCCTTAATCGCATGTCTATTCCTAATTCCAATGATAATAGGAATTAAAATAGCATCTCTTTTGATAAAAGATACACAGTCAATATTTTTTACTCAAGAGAGAATTGGTAAGAATGGGAAAATCTTTAAATTATATAAATTTCGTTCTATGATTCCCAATGCAGATCAAGTATTATTTGAATTATTGGAAAATAATAAGGAGTTGGCAAAAGAATATCAATTAAATAAAAAATTAAAAAAGGATCCTAGAATTACCAAAGTAGGAAAGTTTATTAGAAAATATTCAATTGATGAGTTTCCACAAGTAATTAACATTCTAAAAGGAGATATGTCCTTTATTGGGAATAGACCATACTTACCCAGAGAAAGGGAAGATATTGGAATATTTTATGACGACATTATAAAGACAAAACCAGGTCTTACAGGGTACTGGCAAGTAAGTGGTAGAAGTAATACTACCTTTCAAAAGAGATTGGAATTAGAAAGATACTATTCTAAAAATTATTCCTTATGGTTAGATTTTCAGATATTTGTGAAAACCTTTGGCGTGGTATTATTTGGAAAAGATGCAAAGTAACAAAAAGAATAAATATTAGGGGTAAAAATATGCAAAAAGACTATACCCTGTTTGTATAGTCTTTTATTAAAAAGGGGTGTTTTTTATGAAAATAGATGTGATATGTCCACTTTATAATGCAGAACAATATATTGGAAAATTAGATCTCTCTTTAAGAACTCAGAAAAAGGTTAAAATAGACAAGATAAGATATGTATTAACGGAATCAACTGATCAAACAGAACAATATTTAAAAAAACATAAACGATATTATTCCAAAATAAAAAAGGAAAATTTTTCACATAGTTTATCTAGAGAAGAAGAGGCATTAAAAAGTAATGCTGATATTTTAGTATTTATTACTCAGGATGTAGCAATAGAAGATGAGTTGTTTCTATACCATTTAACAAAAGATATTAGTAAAAATAATATAGAAGCAACCTATGCAAGACAGATTTCTAAATATAATAATATTGAGAAATATACGAGAGAAAATAATTATCCAAATCAGGATAGAATCGTATCTAAGAGAGATATCTCTAGACTTGGACTAAAGACCTTTTTCTTTTCAGATGCAGCGGGTGCTATTAGTACTAAAGTATTTAGGGAAGTAGAAGGGTATGATCATAAAAGATTGCCTATTAGTGAGGATATGTATATCACTTATAAAATTGTTATGAAAGGCTACTGTGTAAAATACTGTTCGGATGCTATCTGTTATCACTCCCATAAGTTTACTTTAAAGCAAATATATGATAGATATAAATTAACAGGAAAGTTTTTTAAACAGAATAGATATCTAGATCAATATGGAACTACAGAGTCTGGAGCTTCTATGGCTAAATATATTCTAAAAAGAATATTAGAAGAAAAAAGGTTTTTATTATTATTTAGATATCCATTTGATATGGCAGCAAGACTAATTGGAATGAAAATGGGGAAGATGTGATATTATGAACAAGCTAAGACAGTTACAATTAGTAGAATTAGAAATGTTAAAAGAAATCATTAAAATTTGTAATGAGAACAATATTAGATATTACTTAATGGGAGGAACTTTATTAGGAGCAGTTAGGCATAAAGGTTTTATTCCATGGGATGATGATATTGATATCGGGATGAAAAGACAAGACTATGAAAAGTTTCTTTCTATTGCAGACCAATATTTAAGTGATGATTTAAAAATAGATTACTTTAAAGAACATAAAGGGGAAAAAGATTATATTTCAAATTATGTAGCAAAAGTAGAAAATAAAAAGGTCAAAGTTAAAAATAAAACTGCAAAAATAGAGAGAATGCAAAATGCTTGGATTGATATATTTCCATTAGATGGTATGCCTAGAAATTTTATTATTAGAAAGTTTCACATGTTAAAATTATTATATTCTAGATTATTACTAAAATATTCCCAATTTTCCACCATCACAAATCAAAGAATTAAAGGAAGACCACTTCATGAAAAAATTTTGATGATAATAGGAAAAATATGTCAGTTTGAAAAATTACTAAATAACCATTCATGTTTAGAAAAAATCGATAAAAACCTAAAAAAATACCAATACGATGATTCTGATTATGTAGTTAATTTTATGGGAGCTTATAAATTTAAAGAAATGTTTCCTAGACAAATATATGAAGAGATAGGAAAATATTCATTTGAAGGATTAGAACTAACAGGCCCGAAGAACTATGACCTGGTACTTACACAATTATATGGTGATTATATGAAAGAACCAAAAGATAAGAATCATCATTTTACTGAATTATAAAAAGGGTGAAAATAATGAAAATAAAGGTATTGATATTTAATTCGCAATTAACGTCAGATGGAATTAGTAAAATGATATCAAACTATAACAGTAGTTTTAGTAACAAGGTGGATACAGAGTTGATGACATTTATTGTGAAAAATAGTATTTATATAAGTGGTAAAAAAGTTACTACTCATGTTATTGGTTCTACTAAAAATATTTTTAAAAGAGCCAAAAGAGAATACGAGATATTAAAGAATAATAAGTATGACGTCATTCATGTTAATGGAGATTATATCTCTAGAATTATTGAATGTATGGTAGCAAAAGTATGTGGTGTTAAAAAAATCATAATCCATTCTCATAATGATGGAGTTGGTTCTAATAAATGGTATAAAGTATTCTTAAACCATCTCTTGAAAAAATTATTTGATTATCTTGCAACAGATTATTTAGCGTGTTCTAAAGGTGCAGCAGAATGGTTATTCTCTAGAAAAGTAGTAAAAAGTAAGAAATATGAGATTATACCTAATGGCATTGATGTTGAAAAATTTAAATTTCAGGAACATATAAGAAAAAATATAAGAAACCAATATCAAGTAGATAATCAATTTGTGATTGGTTTTGTAGGGAGAATATCCTATCAAAAAAATCCTTTATTTTTACTAGATATCTTAAAAGAATGTAAAAAAATAAAGAAGGATACCCAATTAATGATCATTGGTACAGGCGATTTAGAAGAAAAGATGAAGGAAAAAATAAAAGACTATCATTTAGAAAAAAATGTGATTATGGTTGGAGTTGTTTCAGATGTATACCGTTATTATAATGCTATGGATCTCTTTTTATTACCATCTAGATATGAAGGACTTGGTATTGTAAATATCGAGTCACAAGCTTCAGGACTTCCCACTATTGTTTCTACAAATGTTCCTAAGGAAGCGAACGTAAGTAATTTAATTCAATATATTCCATTAGAAAAACCTGCTAGTTATTGGGCGAAACAGATTATGAAGTCTAAAAAAGTGGAAAGAAAAGATGCATATCAGGAGGTAATTAATCATCAATATGATATTAATTCAGCAACAAAAAAGCTAGAGAAAATATATTTTCATAAGTAAAATATATAAGAGGGGAGAAAAACTTATGATAAAAAAGAAAAAACTATTATCCTGGTTATTTTATAGTGCTTATTTTTTTATCGTGCTTGCAGATATGTTTACTCAAGTTAAATTTATTAATCACTATTTAGGATATTTAGAATATATTTCAATTGCACTTTTATTTACAGTCTTTCTTATTCAAAGTAAAAACTATAAAGTGAAATCTCTTCTATTATCTCTTCTTTTGGTAGCATTAAGTCTTATTACTTGCTATTACTCTAAAGATAAAAATATGTTGAAGCTAGTTATCTTAATTCTTACTTTTAAAGATATCAACTTTGAAGATTTTATAAAAAAAGATCTCACCTTTAAATTTATATTAGTATTATTTGTTATTCTTTGTTACTTTCTTAACTTTACAGATAATATATTAGTTTATAGAGAAGGCATTTTAAGAAACTCATTTGGATTTAGTCATCCTAATAAGTTAGGACTTTATCTTATGATGATGTGTATGGACTTATTTTATATAAAAAGGAATAAATCTTTAGTTTTTCCTAACATTTTCTCTTTCATTATCTGTTTATTCATTTATCTATTTGTAGATAGTAGAACAAATCTAATTGTTATCTTTTTATGCATAGTTGTTATCTTTATTAATAAGTTTTTTAAGAATAAATTAATAGGCAATAAGATGAGTGAATTTCTATCAAAAAATTTATTTATTTTTCTAACTATTTTATCATTTGTTATTTCCTATAAATTTAGTTTTCATAATCATATTCTAGCAAAATTAAATCATATGTTATCAAACCGCTTATTCTTAAATCATTACTTTTTAAATACATATTCTCTTACTTTATTAGGAAATGATGTAGTAACAACTAAGTATTTAATTTTAGATAATTCATATATTAATATTTTATTAAGATTTGGAATATTATTTTTGATTTTTATGTACTTTAATTTCTATAGTATTATGAAAAAGCTTTATAGAGAAAAAAATTATATTTTAATTATTATATTTATCATTCTACTATTTTATGGATTTTCAGAATCATTTTTATATAAAGTATCTGCCAATGCATTTTTACTGTATTTTGGTAAGATATATAATGAAGCAAAATAAGGAGGTGTTTTATGAGAAGTAAAAACAGTGCTAAAAATTTAGTTGTTGCTTTAATTGGACAAGTTTTTGGCTTGCTTATAAGTTTTATTGCAAGAATTATTTTTGTAAAGTTTTTATCGACAGAATACCTAGGTTTAAATGGATTATTTACTAATTTACTTACCATGTTATCGTTAGTAGAGTTAGGAGTAGGTTCTGCTTTAGTATTTAGTCTTTATAAGCCACTTGCTATTAAGGATCAAGAAAAAGTAAAAAGCCTAATGAACCTATATAAAAAGTCTTATAATATTATAGGAGGAGTCATCTTAATTTTAGGAATTTTATTTCTTCCATTCTATAAATATTTGATTAGCGATGTTCCCAATATTTCTAATTTAGATGTTATATATTTATTGTTTGTTTTAAATACATCAATCTCCTACTTTTATTCTTATAAAAGATCCCTTATCATTTGTGATCAAAAAAGGTATATTGCAACTATTTACCGATATGGGTTTTATTTCTTATTAAATGTAGTACAGATTATTATTTTATTCTTAACTAAAAATTATATTTTATATTTAATTTGTCAGGTTTTATTCACTTGGATAGAAAATATATGTGTATCTAAAAAAGCGAATCAGATGTATCCGTATTTAAAAGATAAAAAAATCAAGCCACTTCCTAAGAGGGAATTAAAAACCATAAAAAAAAATGTAGGTGCCATGCTTTATCATAAATTAGGAGGAGTGGTTGTTAACTCTACGGATAATATTTTAATATCAAAGTTTGTAGGATTAATTGCTGTTGGAATTTATTCCAATTATTTATTGATTATTTCAGCCTTAGAAACAGTTACTTCGCAATTCTTTAATGCCATTGTTGCAAGTGTTGGTAACTTAGGAGCCAGTGATGATAAAAAACGTGCAAAAGAAATATTTGATGCTACCTTTTTCTTAAATTATTTTATTTTTGGGATTCTAACTATTTGCCTTTTATTATTACTATCCCCATTTATTGAAATATGGTTAGGAAAAAAATATGTATTTGAATTTTCTGTTACATTATGTATTTGTATTTGCTTTTATTTAAAAGGAATTAGGAAAACTTGTCTTACCTTTAAAGAGGCACTGGGACTGTTTTATCCAGACCGTTATAAATGTCTAATAGAATCTATGATTAATTTAGTAGTATCCATCATTTTAGGAATTAAACTTGGAATTATTGGAATCTTTATTGGAACTATTACTTCCACTGTTACTACCTCTCTTTGGATAGAACCTTTTGTTTTATATAAGTACTATTTTAAAGAAAGTGTCAAAGACTATTTGATAAAATTAATCCAGTATTCCCTAGCAATTATATTTACTTACTTAGTAACTGCTCAAATAGTAAATCTCATTGTCCTAAATGGGGTTATAGAATTATTAATAAAAGGTGTGATAACGTTCTTAATATCTGCTTTTCTATTAGGAATCTTATTTATAAGAAGTAGGGAAGTAGATTACATGAGGGGAATACTAAAAAACATCATAAGGAAGGATGTAAAATGAAAAAAGTTGCTATTAGTATATTATTCATAGTATGGTTACTTGTTATCTTTCTGTTTTCTAATCAAAATGGAGTAAGTAGTAAACAGTTAAGTAGACAAGTACTGGATAAAATAATTAGTATCTCCTCTTATGTTACAAATCAATCAATCAGTCCAGAAAAGAAAGAGCAAATCATCAAAAAGTATCATCCTATTATCAGAAAAATAGCTCATTTCACAATTTATTTTATTTTAGGGATATTAGTCTACCTTGCAGTATATCTTTATAAGAAAAATAAAAAATGGACCATATGGATTAGTGTAGTTTTTTGTATCATATATGCATGTAGTGATGAGTTTCATCAAATACTATCTGTAGGCAGAACTTTTAAAGTCAAAGATATTTTAATAGATACCTTAGGAAGCCTTTTTGGAATCCTCCTAATAAAAAAATAAAAAGTAGAAGGTGTAAACATGAAAAAATTAATTAACTTTTCAAATATAGTCAGTCTTTTATCTTTAATAATTACAACAGTATTGTTTTTCTTTATGATACATTTAGATATAATTCCCGTTTTCTACTTAATTTTTCTTGGACTTGTGATATATGGACTAAATGGGTTAGGAACCTTATTTTTAAAAAATAAAAAAAGATTATGGAATATCATTGGTGGCATTTTATTATTGATTATTTCTGTAATAAGTGGAGTTCTAATTTTTTATTTTATAAAGACTAATCACTTTTTTAATCAATCTTTTGATAACGCATCGAATATCTATAAAACAACTTACTATATTGTTGCCAAAGAAAATTCTTCTTATAAAAAGATTCAAGATATTGAAAATAAAACTTTAAATTACTATGAAGGAGAAACTTATATTGAAAAGGCAACTTCTTTTTTGGACAAAGTTCTTTCGTATAATGAAAATAATTATAGTAATATAGGACTTATGCTTGAAGATATGAATCAGAATAAAATAGAATTAATCCTAATTAGTAAAACTTCTTATGATTTAGTTTTTAATATTGATACTAGTATGGAAAAAAAGAATTATAAAATCATTTACCAGTTTGATATTAAAAATAAAATGAAAATAGAAAAAACCAAAACAAAAGATATTTTTAACATTTATATTGGAGGAAGGGATTTTACTAACGCTAATATGGATTTCAATATGATTATTACTATGAATACAAAGACTCAACAAGTTCTTTTAACTAGCATACCAAGAGATTATTATATAGAAGTAGATGGTTATAATAAAAAGGATACATTAAGTTATATGGGTGCACTAGGGATTACTACAAATATGAAATCATTGGAAAAATTTCTTGATATTCCAATTGACTATTACGTTAGTATTGATACATTAGGGTTAGTATCCTTAGTGAATGAATTAGGAGGTATTAACTATTGTTCTGATTTTGAATATACTACGACACATGCCTTAATTTTAGATAGTTATGATGATACCAAAGGACAAAAACTGCATGTAAAAAAAGGTTGTCAACATATTAACGGAATTGAGGCCTTAACGATAGCCCGTGAGAGAAAAAGTATTCAAGGAGGAGATAGAAAAAGACAAGAAAACTGTCAAGAAATATTAATAGATATTTTAGAACAAATGAAGGGATTTAAAACACTGACAAATTATAATAATATCTTAAATTCAATTAGTGATTTATATGAAACAACGATTCCAAAAAGTGTAATAAAAAAAATAATAAAAGATACTATTCATAATAAGGGTACTTGGAATGTCCAAAAACAAGTTCTAGACGGAGAGGATACAAAGGATTGTGTTCATATGACTAGCCTAATAGATTGGGTTATGATTCCTAATATGGATACTGTAAATCAGGCAAAAGAGAAGATAAGACAGATCACTAGGCAATAAAAGATATGATATAATGATAGAAGGAAGTGGTATGATGAAATGGATTTCAAAGGTAACTAGTTTTCTTTTAACTATAATTTTTTTAGTCGTAACGTTTATGGTTTATAGACTAAATCTAGTTCCTATCAAATACTTCTTACCAATTGTAGGCATCTTATTATTCACTATTCTGTTATTGGATTTTAAATTGCTTCGCACAAAAACAAAATTATTTAGTCGGATCTTCTTTAATATTATTGCTGTTTTTATAATTATAATTTTAGGATATGGGATTACTTATCTAAATGCTACATATCACTTTATGAATAATTTATTATCCAGTGAGTATGAAATTAAAAACTATGTAGTCGTCGTAAATAAAAATCAATCATACTCCCAAATTTCGGATTTAAATCAAAAAGAAATGGCATATTTAAAAACGGATGAGTATTATAAAAAAGTATCCTCAAAAATAAAAAAAGATATTCAATATCAAGAGGTGAAAAAAGATAATATTATATCACTTGTTAATTCTTTTACTGATGAGAAAATCCCATCTATTGTATTAGAAAGGGAGTATTATAATTTATTAAGAGAAGAATATCAGGATCTAGAAGATACTAAAGTGATAAAAACCTATAAATTACTGGTGAAAAAGAAATTAAAAAAATCAACAAAAAAAGAGGATGAACCCTTTATTTTATATATCAGTGGAATTGATACCTATGGAAATATTAATAGTGTATCTCGTAGTGATGTAAATATCGTTTCAGTCATTCAACCAAAAGAAGAAAAAATTTTATTAGTATCCATTCCAAGAGATTATTATGTACAACTCCATGGAACAACGGGTACCAAAGATAAATTAACTCATGCTGGTATTTATGGTATTGATATGAGTATATTGACTATTAATGATTTATTAGATATTGATATAGATTATTATTTACGAATGAATTTTTCAACGTTAACTAAAAGTATTGATTTAGTAGGAGGGATTGATGTGTATTCAGATACAGCCTTTACCTCTTATACAAACAAAAATATTACATTTCAACAAGGAATTAATCATATGAATGGAGAACAAGCATTAGCTTTTGCAAGAGAACGATATGCCTATACTACTGGGGATAGACATAGAGGACAGAATCAACAAGCAATTATCACTGCTATTATTAAGAAATTAGCTAGTGTAAAAAATATCACAAAGTATAAAAGTATTTTAGAGTCGTTAGATGGAACTTTTGAAACAAGTATGTCTTATGAAGAATTAACTAACTTGTTTAAATTACAAATTAATAAAAATATAGATTGGAAGATAGAATCCATCAGTCTAGATGGAGTAGGAAGTAGAAGACCAACTTATAGTATGGGTTCTAGAAATCTATATGTCATGATACCAAGTGATGAAAGTATAAAACTAGCAAAGCAGAAGATAACGGAATATCAAAAGAAAGGAATGTAGCTTAAGATGATTTTTATTAGAGAAAATAGAACTATGATTTTAGAAAAAACAGGTATATGGAAAAATTATGAGAAAAAAGTGGGTGAAATGCACCAAGAATGTTTAGATGACTATGCAAGTAAGAGGCATTTAACAAATGCCTCTATTGATAATATTATCAAACAAGAAAACTGTATTGTAATCCGTAATCTGGATAATCATATGCTTTTATGTAATATGCCAGAGCAACTTTCTAATGATCAACTCTATCAACTTGAATTATTGTCTGCACTGGGTTTAGATGATGTTACCTATATGGAGGTACAAATACACAATAGGGAGAATGAACAATTTGTTTTAACAAATTCTGTTGCAGAACAGTTTTCCAATGAGGTCATTCAATCTTATTATCAAAAAAAACAAGATTACAAAACAAGAAATAAGAAGTAGTTGACCATCTTCTTCTTTTTTGTTATGATTTTTTATAGTTAAAAAGAAGGAAGAGTAATGAAGTATATTAAGATTAATAAAGATAGATTAAATAAAGAAGATATTACAAAAGAAGATACTAGAATAAAGGCTTTGATTATAAACAGTAAGAATGAGATTTTATTAGGATATAGTTACCATTGTTATCAATTTATTGGAGGACATTTAGAAAAGGGCGAAAGTCTAATTGCATGTTTAAAAAGAGAAGTAAAAGAGGAAGTCGGAATTATATTAGATATAAAACAGATTGAGCCATTTCTATTCAAAGAAGAATACTATAAAGATTATCCTACTACAAATGAAAATTACAATTGTAAAATATATTATTATGTAATTCAAACAGACCTACTTCCTGATCCTTCAAAAATAAACTATACAAACGAAGAAAAAATAGGAAATTTTCAATATCAATATATTCCATTAGATAAATTTGAAGAAATCATTATTTCAAATGGTAAAAAGCGTAAAGAGGCAGAAATGATTGGACATGAAATGTTAATTGCATTTAGAGAATATCAAAAGATAGCTTTTAAAAAATAAAAATGTAATATTTCTTTCATTTATCTCTTGATAGATAATAAAAAGTATGATAAATTCATAATATAGTTATTGATAGGAGTGGAGTGAGTAAAATGAGTGATAACTTAAATAAAAAACAAGGAAAGGAAAAAAAGAATAATTTACCAGTGATTATTGGATCTGTTGTAGGAGTACTAGCGATTATTGTTATTATTGCAATATATTTCTTAACAGGAAACAAAACATTGGTATGTACAAAAACAGTATCTCAGGCATCATTAAAAATTGATACAGAATTTAAGGTTAATTTCAAAATGAATAGTGCGGATTCTGTAGATGCAACATTTAATATTATACTAGATGATAAGTATATTCCATATAAGGATACATTTATAGGGACATTTAAAAAAGAATATAGTACTTATGAAAAAAAGTATAACATTAAACCAAAGTATGAAGAAACCGATAAGGGATTAAAAATGACATTTACAGCAAATAATAATAGTTTCCAAAAATTAATGTCAATCTCTAGTAGTGCTAATAGTTTCAAAAATGTAAAAGCAGATTTGGAAAATGACGGTTATAAATGTAAATAATTAGAACTTCAATTGAAGTTCTTTTTTTTCTATCTGTGACATAATTACTATTAGAGGTGAATTATGTTTTTTAAAAAAATAGATAAGAGAATAAAAATAGTATTAATTATCATATTAGTTTTATTTATATCCATTATATTACGAGTATTTAAAATTCAAGTTTTTGATTACAAAAAGTTGAAATCACTAGCTGATGATTTATGGAGTAGAGATTTAGAAGTAGCTGCCGACAGAGGAAAAATTCTAGATAGGAATGGAGAAGTTTTAGCAGATAATGTAACGACTACTAGTTTAGTATTAGTACCAAATCAGATTAAAGATAAGAAAAAAACTTCAGAAGAACTTTCTAAAATATTAGGTGTTAGTAAAAAAGAAATAGATAAACATGTTTATAAAAAAACCTCTATTGAAAGAGTTCATCCAGAGGGTAGAAGATTATCCTTTGAAATAGCAGATCGAATTAATTCTTTAGAGATGGACGGTGTTTACTTGGTGAAAGAATCCAAAAGATACTATCCATATGGCAATTTACTTTCTAATTCTTTAGGATATGTTGGAATTGATAATCAGGGACTATCTGGACTGGAGCTTCAATATGATAAAATTTTAACAGGAACGAGTGGAGCAATTAAATATTTCTCAGATGCCAAAGGAAACCAACTCAATTTATCTGATGTTTATGTAGAACCAGTAAATGGAATGAATATTCAATTAACCATCGATTTAAAAATTCAACAATCAGTAGAAAGAGAACTAAATAATATTGTAGATATGTTTGACCCTGATATGGCATTAGCACTTGTGATGAATCCAAAAACAGGAGAAATTCTAGCCATGGGAAGTAGACCTGACTATGATCCAAATAGTTATCAAAATTACTCGAAAGAAAGTCTAAATCGTAATTTACCAATCTTTGCTTCCTATGAGCCGGGGTCAACTTTTAAAATCATTACAACCGCATCTGCAGTAGAGGAAAATGTAGTTAATTTAGAAAAAGATCATTTCCATGACTCTGGATCTGTTAATGTAGACGGTTCTATTTTAAAATGTTGGAAGGCGGGAGGACATGGGGATCAAACCTTTATGCAGGTACTACAAAACTCCTGTAATCCAGGATTTGTAAAATTAGGTCAACTTTTAGGAAAAGAAAAACTATTCTCCTATCTAGATAAATTTGGTTTTGGTGAAAAAACAGGGATTGATTTAACAGGGGAAGGAAAGGGAATTATTTTTGACTTAAATCAAGTAGGCAATGTAGAACTAGCAACTACTGCCTTTGGCCAAGGTGTTAGTGTTACCCCAATCCAACAAGTTACGGCCATATCTTCTGTTGTTAATGGTGGCTATCTTTATCAACCTTATATTTTAAAATCCATTAATGATACAGTCACTAATGATATTATTGATGAGAAATATAAACATTTAGTAAGAAGAACAATCTCAAAGAAAACATCTGCGACCATGAGAAAAGCCTTAGAAAGTGTGGTAGCATTAGGTGGTGGAAAGGCTGCTTATATTGATGGATACCGAATCGGAGGAAAAACGGGGACTGCTCAAAAGGTAAAGGATGGAAAATATTTGGTTAATAATTACATTATGTCCTTTGTTGCCATTATTCCTTCGAATGATCCTGAAGCAGTATTATACCTAGCAATAGATAATCCAAAAGATACAGCTTTATTATCTAGCTATACTACCACTCCAATTGCTAGAAGAATCATCTTGGATATTATAGATATTCTAGGAATTGAGAAACAAAAAGGCGGACTAGAAAAGGACTTAGAATGGACGGATAAAATTACATATGAAGTTCCTAATGTAGTAGGTATGAAAGTAAAAGATGCAAAAAAATTATTAGTCAATTTTACAGTAGAATATTCTGGAACTGGAGAATATGTAGTATCCCAATCACCAGATGCAAAAACAAAAATAGAAGATCAGTCAACGGTAAGATTAATGCTTGGGCAAAAAAAATAAAAATGTGTAGTTGTCAATGATGTGACACCTAAATAAGTCGAAAAAATATTAATTCATGAAGCTAAACGATAGTTTTGGCTTCATTTATTTTATTTCTTTTTTCAATAGTAGTAAGCCAATTTAATACTTGCATAGGAATATTATTAGATCTATTAAGATAATTTTTCATCTGATATTTTAGATCATTGTAAAAGTAAAATTTAAGATAATTGTAAAATCTATTTTGATCATTTCTGTGACTTCTTTCAACTTTTCCGTTGTGCCTAGTAGTACGGGGTCTTATTAATTTATGTTCAATGTCTAATTCATTACAAAGAACATCGAA
>CAJTUT010000010.1 GCA_910579455.1 uncultured Bacilli bacterium | reverse complement strand
CGATGCAATGAACAAGAAAGATTTACTAATCTTTGCTCTAGTAATTATTATCTTCCTTTTACTATTATTGTTATTTACAACTCTAATATAAAAGAAATCCACCTAACTCATCCAATGATTTAGGTGGTAACCAATTAAATGGCAACACTCAACATCGGCATATTGAATGTTCCTTTTTATTTTATGCAAGTTTCCTTGACATATTCATAGTATCATAAAAACGACTTTTTGGCAAGTCGTTTTATTTTAATACTCGAAAAGTTCGAGTTTGGTATCAATCTGGTGCCGATAGCAAGAATTGAACTTGCCTCTGATCCTTACCAAGGATCTGTTCTACCACTATACTATATCGGCGTATAATAAAACCCTTGATAACCAAGGGATAGTTTTATAATGGTGGAGCATAGCGGGATCGAACCGCTGACCTTCACGGTGCAAACGTGACGCTCTCCCAGCTGAGCTAATGCCCCAACTATAAGCAATTAAGCAAGCTAACGATAAAATTATATCACAATAATATTTTAAAAGTCAATACTATTTCTTAAATTTATGATTAAGAATAGATCTTTCGGTATAATATTTATTTTCTACTTTTATAATGTGACATTTGTTTCTCATGAAATGATTGATATCATTTACTTTTTTCCATTTTTTAAAATGATAATGGTGAAGATATCTTTCTAATAAAAATTTATCCATGATATAATCTTTTCTTTTCATCTCAATTCCTATTTTATAAATAAGGAAACTAATAATTACGATTACATTGATTGTGAAGTTTTTTGACAACATATATATTGATAATACAAACACAGTTAAATAAGATAGAAATAAGGAAATATTTAAACTATTTCGAAAGGAAAGATGAAAACAAAGAATAATATTAAGTAATTTGCCTCCGTCTAAAGGATATATAGGTAGTAGATTAAAAAATAGGATTGTATAATGGTAGATGGATATTAATTCCATGTATGAATTAAAATAATGAATATGAGCAAGCACTAAGTAAAATATGATCTGAAAAATTGGACCCATGATTAGTATTAGTAATTCTTTCAATAAACTTTCATTTAGACAGATATGAAACTTAGAAATGCCACCAAATGGATAAATATAAATCTTATCTACATTGATTTTAAAAAATAAAGCACACAGAAAATGACCTAATTCATGAACGATGATTAGTGAAATCAATAAAATAAAAGGCATAAAGGCACCGATTAAGGCTGCTATTAGGGCGAAAAAAATAAAAAGGGGACTGATATAAAGGTATTTATAGATACTTCTTATAATCTAAGTAGGCCCCATCTTTCTGAAATACCATATACAATTTTTCCCCGTTCGTTTCTCCTATTAGACTACCTTTTTCTATATAATCGTACATTTTGATATCATTTGACTTGATATTAGAATACCATACATCAATTCCATCCACCTGCTCGATAATGATAGTAGTTCCATATTCCTTTTTTTCTCCCATAAAAACAACAATTCCGCTTTCTAATGTTGGTACTAAATAATTTTGATTTACAGTAAGTAAAACGCCATCCTTATATACATTAGATTTTTTATATTCTAATTTTTCACTAAAAACCGCTTCTTCCTTGGGTGCTACCTTATCTATAGATAGAATTTTACCAAAATATTTTTCATATATAGACTTTAATTTTGTAAATTTTAAATTATCTTCATAAACATACTTTATAATATTATTTTTAAAATTGGTATTACTTTTTATTAGGATAAGACTCATTAAGAACAATACCATTACCATTAATATTCTGTTTATAAAACTTCTAACACCTGTTTTTAAAACTAGTTTTTTCTTTCCTTTTTTTGGACTTCTATAATTTTCTACATTCATATTCTTAATCTCCTTACCAAATTATATGAGTAAAAATCATATATATGATTAAATTTGGATATTGGTGAAGTTACAAAAAAACTTGACTATCCAGGGTTTTTTAAATACAAAAAATATGATAGTATAGACTTAATAGAAAAATCGGGTTTCCTTAATTTATTTCTTAAAATTTTGGCGGATTCAACTATTTATTATTTCTAGTAATTATATGGAGTGATGATATTATGTTAACAGGACGGGTTGCAATTGTAACAGGAGGAACTAGGGGAATTGGTTACGCAATTGTCAAAAAGTTTTTAGAAAACGGTGCAAAGGTAGTACTGTTTGGTTCAAATGATAAAACTGTGACAAATGCTCTAGGACAGTTAAAAGAGAAATATTCTAATTATAAAGTAATTGGATTTCATCCAAATTTAACAGATGAAAAACAAATCCAAAAAATATTTAAAAAGGTAGAAGCAGAATTTGGTCATATAGATATATTAGTTAATAATGCTGGAATATCATCAAATACTTCGCTTGAAAACTATACAGATGAGGAATATGAGAAAATTAGTAATTTAAATATAAAGTCAGTTTTTACCTGTTCAAAAATAGCAATTCCATATTTAAGAAAAAGTAAGGGAGTTATTTTAAATACAAGCTCTATGGTTAGTATATATGGTCAGCCATCAGGTGTTATGTATCCAGCTAGTAAATTTGCTGTAAATGGTATTACCAAATCCTTAGCATTAGAGTTAGCCAAGGATGGTATTCGTGTAAATGCCATAGCGCCAGGAATTATAGAAACAGACATGGTTAAAAGTTTGCCAAGAGAAATGATAGAACCACTTATTAAAACAATCCCATTAGGAAGAATCGGAAAGCCAGAGGATATTGCAAATGCATTTTTATTTCTAGCGAGTGATATGGCCAACTATATTACAGGAGTGGTTTTATCAGTAGATGGTGCTGCTAGAAATTAAAATTCCACCTTTTATTTACACTATTTTTCAGCCTTTAAGTTTTATACCATGTGGTTTGATCATGAATTTCTTAAACAAGAACATAGAATCCAGCCTATTATTGTAGTGAAAGGAAAGCAGGAACATGAAAAAAGTAATTGTTAGCAATTATGATGACATTTTTTATAGAAATGATGATGATATTAAAAAATTAACAAGCACTAAAAAAAATTATGAAAAAAGGGAATATTTTTATCTTAGCAATCGGTAGGAGTTATTTATCAATTATGAAAGAAATCTAGAAATATCATATTGAATACGACTATTTTATATTATGTCATGGAGCTGTGACTTTAAAAGGAAATGAAATAATAAGTAAATATACTATTCCTAATAAGATAAAAGAGAAGATAATAAAACTATTAAAGTTAAAAGAAAAAAGAAATTATTTCAAGTAAGACAAGCAAATCCACTGCAATTAAAGAAATAGGGATTTTAGAAGAATCAAAAGCAATTTATACAATCGGAGATAGTTATAATGATATTTGTATGATAGAAGATTACCGTGGTTCTATTATGAAAAATGCAGTATCAGAGTTAAAAGATAAAAATTATAAAGAGTATGAAAGTGTATCGGAATTCATTGAGGATGTGTTAGAAAATGAAGAATAAGGCAAAAGAAAATATATTAATTACAGTAAGTGCATTAAGAAAAATTATGGAAATTTTCTTTGGACCATTTTTAATCGCTTACTTTATAAAAACCTCTAAAGAGGGGCTTCTTGATTTATCAATTTATAATATATCCAGTTATTTTATCATAGCAATAGTAGGATTGGTTATAAGTTATATCATTAGAAATAAGTTTCAAATAGAGATGTTTCGAGTTGGAGTAGTGTTAAATTTTTTCTATATCTTATCCATTATTATATTAAAAGAAAGAATCTTAAATTATTTATATATAGTATCATTCTTATATGGAATATCTGCCATCTGTTATTGTTTTCCGTATAATCTTTTTATAGCGAGTCAAATAGAAAATAAAGATAGAGAGGAATATGAAGTTAAAAGGAAGACTGTCTCCTTATTAGTAAGTGTCTTGACTCCAATTATATTAGGAAGTCTAATTACCACTACCGATTTCCACATAACGGCAATTATTATTGCCATTCTTTCTCTCGTTCAAATTGTTTTATCTTTTTTTATTAAACCTAGAGAAAATAAAAATTATAAGTTCACACTTTTTTCCTCATACCAAAAATTAAGAGCGAATAAGGAGATAAATACAATCTTTAAAGTAGAATTTTTAAAAGGGTTTAATCTTTCCGATGCAGTGTTAACGGTAATCGTAACAGTACTCATTTTAAATGCCTTTAAAACAGATATGAATCTAGGAGTTATCACTTCTGTTTCATCAGTGATTACGATTTTTTTATCTTTTCTATATAGTAAAATTTTTAAAAAGAAAGATGATAAACTAGTTATTTTAACTTGTTCTATTATTCCTGTATTATGTTTATTTGTATTACTTTTATTTACGAATGATATAACGTTAGTTTTCTATCATTTTGGGTACAATATTTTTATTAATATTTTAACGATGATTATAGATATTAGACTATTTAATATTAGCAATACTAAATTAATCAAAGAGGAAAATGAAATAGAGTTTTGGGCTATCAGGGAAGTAATTTTAAATATAGGAAGAATTTTAGGATATTTTATTTTATTTCTAATTGTTCTCCTAAAAAAAGAAGAGTATATCAATTACTTTCTAATATTTTTAACGTTAACAATTACAGTTATGGGATTTTTAGTTACTAGAATTAAAAAGCATATGAATGGTTAAGATATAGATGATTATATTTTAGGTCTTGCTAGTATATAGTGAAACTAGTCATCAATTTTATTTATTAGGATTAGACACCGTTATCCCTTATAATATTTTATCTTAAAACTTAACGATATAAAATAAATTAAAATTGTAAAATGTTAAGTTTTGTTGACAAATTTCCAATTGAAATTGGTAGAATGCAACTAGAAAAAAACGTATAATTAATCTAAAGAGGTGAAGAAAATGAATATTGGGGAAAGATTATTAGAACTTAGAAAACAAAAAGGTTTTTCTCAAGAGGAAGTCGCAGATCAAGTAGGAGTTACAAGACAAACAGTAAGTAAATGGGAAGTGGGAGAGTCAAAACCTGATTTTGATAAAATTATTCCACTTTGTGATTTGTTTTCTGTTACAACAGAAGAGTTATTGAGAGGAGAAAACAGCCAGGAGGAAAAACCGATTGGGAATCAAGAAATATATGATAGGAGAAAAGTAAGAATAAAAACAGCTAGAGTATTAAGTATTAGTATATTTTTATATTTTGTATCTATTAGCTGGATTGTTTTAGCATCTTCGTTTGAGTCTATGAGTGATGAACTTATGGTTAGTATTTTTCTACTAATTTGTGCAATAGCAACAAGTATGATTGTTTACCATTTTGTATCCATTCCTAAGGAAAAAAAAGGTCAGTTAGGAAAGCAAAATCCCAACAGAAGACTAGATGGTATAATAGCTATGATTTTTGCAGCAATATATTTATATATAAGCTTTATAACAGGAGCTTGGTATATTACTTGGCTTTTATGGATTGTTTATTCTATTGTAATAGAAATTATACATTTAATATTGGAGATGAAAGGAGAAAACAAAAATGGAAAAGAATAGAACAGAAAAAATTTTCTTAATTTGTTTTTTATCAATTCTTGCAATTGGTCTATTAGTATTTATGAGTATTTGTTTAGTAAACAGGGGTAGGAATTTTTTCTATTTTAGTGGGAAGACAAATATGGAAGTATTAGAACAGAAAGAATTTGATAGTAGTTTAGTAGAAAAAATTACTATAAATGTGAAATCATCAGATGTTCATATAGTAGAAAGTAATACCAATCAAATTGAAGTGAAAATATCTGGTAATAAAAAGGAAGAGTATCAAGTAGAATTAGTCCATGGAGAGTTAAGAATTGCTAAAAAAGGAGGTAATTACTTTTGTATTGGCTTTTGTTATATCGATTATGAAATAGAAATCAAGTTACCTCAATCTTATCAAAAAGATATTAACATAAAAACAGCATCAGGTAGTATAGAAATAGGTTCAAATTTAACATCTGATCTGGAGATATCAACAATTAGTGGAGATATTGAAACAAAGGAAATAGGAAATGCCTCTATTAAAACCACAAGTGGAGATATTGATGTATTAAAAGCTCATGATTTGAAGCTTATATCAACAAGTGGAGATATTGAGATTGATAGTTGTAAGAATATTGATATAGTTACAACATCCAGTGATATCTCTATTGACTTATTAGAACTTTCTAAAAATGGAAAAATAAAAACAATATCAGGAGATATAGAAATAGAAAGGACCAATGGCATTTATGTAGAAACTAAAACGGTATCGGGGGATACTCAAATTAGAAATAATAATAGAACCTCTCAGTATGAATTATTTATTGAAACGACTAGTGGAGATATCGAAGTAGAGTAGGCAGGTAAAATATCACAGGTTTTGTGATATTTTTTAATATTTTTTAACAAACTATGGTAATATAGTTAATAAGGAGGAATAAAATGAAAGATATTATAAATAAAAAGGAATGTGGTTGGAAATCTATCGATGAAAGTAAGAAAAATGAGATTTTTGCTTTTGCTGATAGTTATATTAAATTTTTAAATAGTTCTAAAACAGAAAGAGAAGCAAATCGAAATATTATAAAAACGTTAAATGAAAATGGATTTCAAGATATTAATGAAATGACATCATTAAAAGCAGGAGATAAGGTGTACTTAAATAATAGGGGGAAAAGTGTTTTTGCAGCGGTCATAGGACATCAAAAATTAACTGATGGTGTTAATATAATCGGTGCTCATATCGATTCACCAAGACTAGATTTAAAGCCGAATCCAGTTTATGAAGATGCACATTTAGCCCTATTTAAAACTCATTATTATGGAGGAATTAAAAAATATCAATGGACAACTATTCCGCTTGCCATTCATGGAGTCGTAGTAAAGCCAGATAAAGAGAAAATAGAGGTTAATATTGGAGAAGATGATAATGATCCTATCTTTACCATTACAGATATCCTTCCTCACTTAGCCCAAAAACAATATGAAAAAAAGATTGGAGAGGCAATCAATGGCGAAAGTTTAAATTTAATCATTGGAAGTATTCCTGATAAGGAAAATGATTCAGTTAAAGAGAATATTTTAAAACTATTAAATCAGAAGTATGGTATAGTAGAAGTTGATTTTTATTCATCAGAGCTTGAAATTGTTCCTGCGTTTAAGGCAAGGGATTTAGGTTTTGATAGAAGTATGATAGCATCTTATGGACAAGATGATAGGGTATGTGCTTATTCCTTGTTAGAATCCATTATTAGCGTTCATACGATGGATATTACTAGTATTGCCATTTTCTCCGATAAAGAAGAGATTGGAAGTTACGGAAATACAGGAATGTATTCCGAAATGTTTGACCAATTTATGAATCAACTTCTAGATAAAACAGATGAAAATATAGTAGGTGCTCTCAATAAAGTTTATTGTCATTCTAAAATGTTATCAGCAGACGTAGGATGTGGAGTAGATCCAAATTATCAGGATGTATCTGAGTTAAATAATTCATCTTATATTGGCTATGGAGTAGAGATAAACAAATACACTGGATCACGTGGAAAATCTGGAGCCAGTGATGCAAATGCAGAGTTTGTTGCTTATGTTAGAAATATATTTGAAAAAAATAGTATTATTTATCAGGTATCAGAACTAGGAAAAGTAGACATTGGTGGCGGTGGTACAATTGCCTATATTCTTGCTAATAAAGGAATGGATGTGATTGATTGTGGAGTTCCAGTTATTTCTATGCATTCACCATATGAGGTAACATCAAAATATGATATTTACTCCGCGTATTTGGCGTATAAAGCCTTTTTTGAAAGTAATGAAAAAATCACCTATTAGGGGATTTTTTTTCTTATATGATAAAATCATAAAATTGGAGAATAATAATAGTATTGGGAATGGTGATAGAATGCAAAAAAAATCAATCTGGTCAAAAGAGATCAAACAAAAACAAATGATGAATAAAATGTCCTGTGAAGAAGTGGATATTGTAATTATTGGAGGAGGAATAACAGGAGTTACACTTTCTTATTTATTAAAAGACTTGAATAAAAAAATTGTATTAGTAGATCAGGGAATAGTAGGGAATAATGTCACTTCTAGATCCACGGCAAAGATCAGTTTTATTCAAAGAGATATTTATCAAAAATTAGAAAAAACATTGGGATATAATACAGCAAAAAAATATTATGAATCACAGGTTTTTGCTATCGAGACGATAAAGAGAATTATTGATGAGAGTAGAATAAAATGCGATCTAGAAAAATCAAACTCGTATTTATTCACAACATTAAAAAGTAAGGAAAATACAATTAAGAAGGAAAAAAAATTGTTAACGTCATTTGGAAGAAAGTGTATCGAAACAGATAAACTTCCAATTGATTTTTCTTGTTTAAAAGCCTTTTATGCAGAGGGTAACTATACATTTCATCCAGTCAAATATCTAAATGGGCTTATAAATTTAGTTAAAGATAAGGTGGAAATCGTTGAAAATTTACTAGTAGAGGAGATTAAAACCGAAAAAAATAAGTATTTATTAAAGACTTCAAAAGGAATGATTAAAGCGAAGCAAGTTGTAGTAGCAAATCAATATCCTTTCTTTATAAAGCCTGGATTCCTTCCCTTTAAAAATTATATTCAAAGAGAGTATGTCAATGTTGCTAAATACAGAGGCGGATTTAATTTTAATGCAATTAATATAGAAAAAGAACTGCATTCTATAAGATTTTATAAGGATTATATTATATACGTATCTAATAATCATAGAATTACTAATAAGTTAGACATAAAGAAGAACTATCAAAAAAGTAGGGATGATTTTTATCGCCTTTTTAAATTAAATCCTGAGTATAATTGGCTAAATCAGGATCTAATGACTAATGATCATTTACCAATTATAGGAGAAGTTAAGAAAAATTTATATATTGCAACAGGATATAATGCCTGGGGTATGACAAATGGTGTTTTGGGTTCTAGTATTATATATGATTTATTACTTGGGAATACCAATACATTTAGTGAATTAGTGAATCCAAATAGACTTAGTATAGCAGGAGTAACTAATAGTATTATTGACTCTTTATCCTATATAAAGTCCTATATAGAATCTCCTTTTCATAATCAATGTATCTATATTGAAGAAGAAAACGGAATAAAATATAATGTATATATTGATAAGAAAGGGAAAAAGCATCGTGTGAAAAGAAAGTGTCCCCATTTAAAGTGTAATTTAATTTTTAACGAAGAGGAATTAACCTGGGATTGCCCCTGTCATGGTTCCAGATTTGATTTAGACGGAAATTTATTAGAGGGTCCTAGTAAAAAAAATATTCAGTAATTTTTGATTAATTTTAACATTAGTTATATAATGGTAAAAAAGGATGATACTTATGAGGTGTAGAAATTGTGATATTGTAAATGAAGAAGATGCTTTGTATTGTAAAAGATGTGGTGCCTTGTTAGTGGAGAAAAAGAGTAAGACAAAGGAAGCTAAACCAAAAAAACAAAAAACAAAGGTAAAAAGAAAAACAAAGATTAAAAAAATATATCAAATAAAAAAGAATAATCAGAAACAGGAAAACAGTATTGGTAAGAATATATTAATTTTGTTTCTTTTGATTCTTGTTATAGTACTTATGGGACTTTCCTTTGTTATGGGATATCATATTTATAATGAAGAGAAAAATATTGAGGTTCCAGATTTATATCAACTTAGTTATGAAGAAGCGGTAGATGTACTTGCAAAGAAGAACTTAAAAATAGAACAAACGGAAAAAATTGTAACAGATGAAGAAAAGAGTAATATTGTTATAAATCAAAATAAAAGGAAAGGAACAAAGGTTTCTAAAAACACAGTAATTAAAGTAACGGTTGGAAAATATCAATTTAGTTATATAGTAGCAAACTGGATTGGTAAGAATAAAGACGAAGTGAAAAATGAGTTGAATCATAAAGGTATTTTATACCAATTAGAAGAAAAAGAGGTAGAGGAGGAAAGGGATCATAATAAAGTAATAGAGCAAAGTCCTAAGAAGGGTACAAAAGTGGATCATTCGGTTACAATTAAAATTATAGTTGGAAAATATAATGCAGAAAAGAAAGAAAAAAATAATGATAACAAAGAATTATAAGTGAAAATAAATATATGAGATAAATAGTAAGAAAACTCAAAAGTTTTGCTAATAATATATAATGCTGAATATAAAGAAAGGAAAAATTTAGATGAGTATTAAAAGGTATTGTGCACACAAAAAGAACAAGTGCAAATAGCAAAAACAGGATTGGAAGTTATAGAGGAAATAAGTAAAAATATTTCGTCAAATTCATTAATATCCGCAGATCATCTAAAAACTCTTAATACAAGAAAAGAGGAACTTCAAAATACTAGAAAATCTAAGATAAGCTGTAAATCGAGGAGTTTTAAAAATTTCTAATATAGTTGCTCAGATAAAGAGCGTAGGACTTAGCTCAAAAAACTAGCTGTTACTAATTGAGCAGAATAAGAATTGGAAATAGGTGCAGATGAATTTGATAGAAAAATCTGCAATGAACTAAAAAAGTTTTAAGCATTAAAAAAAAAGGAGGGATAACATGATATATAATTTAATATTACTATTTTTATCAATTGTTCCAATTATCTTACTAGGAAGTTATGTTTATTTCAAAGATAAGGACAAAGAACCAAATAAACTATTATTAAAGTTATTTATTGGCGGAATTTTAGCAGCTGCCTTAACTATCGTGTTAAATATCTTTATAAGAAATATTTTTCCATTTTTTAAACAAGATTATACAGTATACAATCAAATGCAGTTATTTTTATATACCTTCATTATTGTGGGATTAGTAGAAGAAGTCAGTAAATGGATTTTATTATATATTTTTTCATATCATGATAAAGAGTTTGATCAATTGTATGATATGATTGTTTATTCTGTCTTTATAGCTTTAGGTTTTGCTCTAGTAGAAAATGTTCTCTATGTATATGATGGTGGTCTTTGGGTAGCATTAGTTAGATTATTTGTGGCAGTACCAGGACACGTTAGTATGAGTATATTTATGGGATATTATTTATCTTTTGCAAAACTATTAGAAACTCAAAAGAAGAAACACCTAAAGAAAAAATATATATTATTAAGCATACTTATACCTAGTATATTCCATGGAATATATGATTATTGTATCTTGTCAGGACATTTAATTTTTCTGTTCTTTTTTCTAATATTTATTATTATCTTATTTTATCAGGCAAATACAAAATTAATAAAGTTATCTAGATTAGATATTAACTTACAAAAACAGAAGTTAAGTTGATGATAATAGACAATATAAAAACCCAGTTGAGTATAGAGCCCAGCTAGGTTTTAAATAGTGTTCCTTTAGTGTCTACCTTTTGTTGATAACTTCACTAAAAACTGTTTTCTTTTTTTATTTATAACGATATTTTCTAGGTTTTTCAAAAGAAATATTAATAAGAATCCCAACAATAATCATATAGGATAATAAGCTACTCCCACCATAGCTAATAAAGGGAAGGGTAATTCCTGTAATTGGCAATAATCCAACCGTCATACCAATGTTTTGGATTTGTTGAAATAAGAGCATGGCAACAATTCCTACTAAAATATATTTATCAGTATCTTGTATTTTTTTCTGAGCTAGATGGATAATTTTTACATCTAAAAAAACAATCAAGGACAGTAATAGAAAGATTCCAATTAATCCAAAGTTAGACGCATAAACAGCAAAGATAAAGTCTGTTCCTGACTCAGGAAAATAAATAGGGGTTTTATTAAATCCATGACCAAGTAATCCTGCAGAACCAATCGCAGCTTTAGCATTTTCTAGTTGCAGTCCACTTCCATTTGACCAATCAAAGACTCGTTCTAAACGATAAAATAAATTTGTTCCAAATAGTTTAATAAATAGATCTTCCTTTAGAAAATAAATTCCCAATATAGTTCCAAGAAGGCCAGAAACTGCGATAAACGCAATAACAAACCAGCGAATTCTAATTCCCGATGCAAACATCATACTAATATAAATAACCAAATAGATAATTACGGAACCAGTATCTGGTTGTAGAAAGGTTAAAATAGAGGGAATTAATACAATTAATAGAGTTTTTAGAAGAAAGTAGAACTCCTCTTCTACAGATGGAGTTTCATACTTAGACCGAAAGTTATGAATCATAGTTGCTAAGGTTAGCATTAGAAAAATTTTCATAAATTCACTAGGCTGAAAGCTACCAATGCCAGGAATAACGAACCAGCACTTACTACTATTAATTTCAGGAGCAAATAAAAGCAAAGAGAGTAGTAATATATTTCCTATTATATAAAAGATCCAGGTATGATTATATAAATATTCATTCTTTAGTTTAATTAAAAGGATCACTAGAATAATTCCTACTATATACCAAATGGATTGCTTTAGTGCTAGATTTCCCATACTAGGGGAAATATAAGTAGAAGCACTATAAATTGTAATAATACTAACAATTGCTAAAATCGCTATTGGTAATATAATGGAAAAGTTAATTTTTTTATTTTTGTACATCATGTTATTTCACCTCATCTAATAGTTATTATACCAAAAAACAGCAAGTTTTATCTAAAATAATCATAAAATATATAAAAGGATGTGATTTTTATTAAAAAATTACCTAAAATTTATCAAAATACAATTGATAAACCGATATATAATAATAAAAAAACATATTATATTAAAAACAATTCTTCAAAAACGGATAATGTATTAGAACAAGATACTATGAACATAGAGCAAACTAATTCTATTATAGATGAAATTTTCAATGGTGAAGGGTATCCTTTTAATATTCCGGTTGTTATAAAAACTAACACTAAAATTTATGAAACAAGTTTAGTAACTAGAACTAATGGCTATTTACTTACACTAGACTACGATAAAATTAGGTTAGAAGATATTGTTTCAATCCAAAGAAAAAATCCTTAAATAGGATTTTTATTTTATCTAAATAGCAATATAAGCATCGTCATAACATTTTACAGCAGATACACAATTTAAATCAATTGTAAAGAATTGATTTGTAGATGTATAAGCACCACCTGCAAAATTTAATATTCTACAAGTACAGCAACAATCATCAATAGATTCTAATCGAAAGATAGTAGCACCATCTACTTCCCAAATTCCCCCTGTAGTACAGTTATATAAAGAAATTGGTCTTGTATTATAACAAGTAACTTCATCTGGACCTAAAAAAGGTTTATCGCATCCTTCTTGACTACATGCTTTGAAACTATTTCTTTGTAATCGAATAATCTTGTTTAAAATATCAGAAATGCAACCGCAATCATTTCGTTTTTTATCGTCACACATATCGATTTCTCCTTTCTATAAATTTTCTAGGAAGATGTCAGGTAAACATCTTAAGATACAGAAACAATTTAAATCAACAGTAACAAATTCGTTAGTTGAGATATAGGTAGTAGTTTCTCCTACTGTTGTAGGGGTTAGGATTCTAAGTTTAGCACAACACTTTTCTACTTCTTCAACTCTAAATACGCTTGATGTTGATAAAACATTATCTGTATAGTAATTTACTGTGAATAAATCACCAGTTTTGCTATATAATGTGATAGGCCTAGTATTATAGTAGAAACATTCGCTATTCCCTAAAAAAGGTTTGTCACACCCTTCAGGATAACATTCTGGAGAGCACTCTTTTTGTAAAATATCTATTACTTTTAATATTTTGGCAAGGCAACATTTATCGTTATTTTCCATAAAATTCCTCCTTATCATTTCTAATATAAGATATTCTTCTAATAAAATTTAGTGCATAGCTTATACCTATATAATTATATGTTTCAATTCAAAATTTAATACAGAAGGGTATCCTTGTTATAAAAGATCTTATATGAAAATTGAGTTTGATAAAAAATGTATTGATTGATAGAGTAACAGCAAGAAATAAAAGCTTTCTTTTTTTCATATAATAAGATATAATGGTGATGGTGATAAAATGCAATATGTAATTATAGGAATAGTTTTATTAATTATTTTATTGGCAATTTTAAAAGCAAATAAAAAAGATGCGAATCTAGATTTTAATAAACTAGTAGAAGCATTGGGTGGAAAAGACAATATTATAGATACCGAAATTATGTTATCTAGATTTAAAGTGACTCTAAAAGATGTTACAAAAGCAAATAAAGAAGCTATTCAAAAGTTAGGTGCTAAAGGAATCGTTGAGATTGATAATCAATTAAAAATAATTTTAGGACCAAATTCAAAACAATTAAAGAAATATATTGATGATTTAAAATGACAAATAAAGTCATTTTTTTTCATATTTCGACAAAATTCGACAAACTCTTTTTGTATGATATTTTTAGAATAAGAAAAGAGGTAAAAAAATGATGAAAATGTTTGAAGGCTTATTCCTGAATTGTATTTACTTATTATTTCCACTATCTATTTATTTGATTGCTACTGCTTATATAAAAAGTATAGATCATAAAACAAAAAATATCTTTTTGGATATTGCTCTTTTTTCTTCTATTTATTTTCTATTTCGATATGGATTCCAAATATTTTCTATTTATCCTATGATTTTATTTAATATCCCTTTACTTATCGGATATTTGAAAAATAGAAAAGTAACTTCTATTTTAATATCTTTACTATTGATTTATTACTATCATCAAAATATTGGAATTAATTATTTACTCCTTTTTTCAGAATACTTAATATATTATATTGTTTATAACTATATAAAAAACAAAAAGAAAGATCCCATTTCCATTATTACAGTATTTGTAGTAATTAAAGCGTTCCTTATGTCATTTGAGATGTTTTTAATATTTCAACCAAATAGTAATATAATTATGAACTTTGTATCTATTTTTTCAATGATGGCACTTTTCACTATAATGGCATATATTTGTTTATATCTTCTAAATAAGGGTGAGGAGATTATTGATTTAAATAACACTATTAGAAAATTAGAAAAAGAGAAAGATTTAAGAGCGTCTTTATTTAAGATTACTCATGAGATTAAAAATCCAATCGCAGTATGCAAAGGGTATCTAGATATGTTAGATTTAAATGACTTACAAAAAATAAAAAAATATATTCCGATCGTTAAAGATGAGATAGAAAGAACTTTAATTTTAATGGATGATTTTCTAGACTATACAAAAGTAGAAATAGAAAAAGAAGAGGCAGATATTTATATGTTGTTAGAAGATACTTGTGATATTACAAAACCATTATTTAAGCAAAATAATATTCAGTTAAATTTTGAAATACCTGATGAGGAGATTTATTTAAATCTAGATTATAATAGAATGAAACAGGTATTTGTAAACATTTTCAAAAATAGTATAGAGGCAAAGGATAAAAGTAAGAGGAATAATTATTTAGATATAGACGTACTAAAATCTTCTAAAGAAGTAATTATTCGAATCAAAGATAACGGAATCGGAATGGATAAAAAGACTCTTGGAAAGGTAGATGAAATGTTCTATACTACCAAAGAAAAAGGAACAGGTTTGGGAGTTGCCTTGTCCAAAGAAATTATTCACCTTCATAAAGGGAGTATCAAATATACCTCTGTTAAAGGGAAATCTACTACTGTAACTATTAAATTACCACTTCCAGTCAATTAAAAAGGACTAATAAGTCCTTTCTTAGTAGTAAAAATTATTGCTGTTGCTACTATACATAGTGGGATATGGTTGCATTTGCATTGGTGGTTGTGGGATAAAATAGACTGGTGCTCCACAACATCCACCCATATTGTTATAGTTACCTCCATGATTGATTTGATTGTTATTAGCGATTCCATAACCTAAGGCAGTACCTGCAAGTCCACCTACAATAAATGGTGCCAAAAAAAATCTTTCATCTTGTGGATTTATATTTTGAAAATCCATACTTGTTGTATCATGACGATACAGACTATTAGGATCTGCATTCCACGTCATCGTTGATGGGCTGCCATCAAAATTGTAGTTTTGATAATAATTGCTATTCATAAAAACACTCCTTTATAAATAAAGTATGAAATAGTAAAAATATGGTGATAGCTTTATATGCTATTATCTTTACAAATCATGTGATTTAAGATATAATATCGATTTAAAAGGAGAGGACACTATGAAAAATACTCAATTAAAAGAATATGATACAAACCTTCATTTAGCCATTTATAGGTATCCTGGATCAGGTGATGCCCAAAAATTATGGAAAGAGATCTTATTAGAACAGGATAATAAAGGTTTGTTAAGAGAAGCAATAAAACCTATCACGAATAAGAGAGGGGAAAGTATAATACAGGCTCCTACTATTTGTGATTGTATTTTAAAAGACTATACAAAAGTAGATGAGACAATTTATCAGGAATTAGTAAATTGTATTTATACATTTCCAACTATTGCTAGAACAAAAGCAGGAGGAGTTTTTAGTAAAAGTAATTCGTCTTTTCTAGTTCAGACACTACAAAATCATGATCTGGTTTTAAATGAAAGGCAAAAACTTTCAGCTGTTACAGAAGCATTATCTATGCCTGGTGCGATTTTTTCGGATGATTCTGGGACGAAAAGGAAAGATATATTAGAAGTTCATGGAACAACTCCATTTGATATTAGATACGAAATATTAATGAATCCAAACTGGACTATAGAAGAAAAGTCTAATTTAGTATATGACTTTTATGAGAAGGTGGAGTATTTTAACGAAGCAATTTGTACCTGGGAAAAAGATATTATTAATAATTCATCATTTTATTCACTAAATGGATTTCAGGTAATGAATGTGAATAAATTATATTGTTATAGTGAAGAAGAGCTATCTCAATATTATCCAAATGAGGAAAAAAGAGAAAATATAAAAGAGGAAATCAGGATGTACGAGTTATTTCACCAAATGAGACCTTGCGAAGTGACAACAGAAAATCATGGGGAAAGAGCTCACCAAAAAAGATATACTTTACCAGTACAACATTAAAATTATTTTTTTTAGAAGCGATTATAAATATAATATGAGTAAAAATCATTAAAAAAATATTTATAACTTTTTCCCTTTTAAAAAGAAAGATATAAAGTATGACATTGAAAAAACATACTTTAATTTGTCAGTAAAGGGTATTTTTAAAAGTATTGCAAAACAGTCAGATAAGAAAATCACATACAAAACTAAATTGATTGCACATGTGCTGGTGAAGGTACGAAAGATTACCTTATTTATAGTTCAATTATGGAGTCATAGGATAATATACTTAATACTTATAAAAAATTATGCAAAGATATAGCCGCTAGATTAAGCAAGGAGATTAATGATGATAAGAATAAGGGGGTCTAAAATAATAACAATCAAGGATATAGTAGTAATCAATACTCAAAAACCTGTAATAGAAAAAATACGGATCAAGGAAATTATTATTTTTAAATAATGTTACCTGTACTTTTTAGTAAAACGAACACTTATAGTGATATATTGAATTGAAATGTCAATATCACAATTGACCAGGATAGCACTTTAGGCTATACATTTGTTACTACGATTTTATATGATAAAAGATCAAGATTTTTAAGTCTTGAAGAATTAGAAAAAGTAAATAATACATTTAATACAAGTTAAAAAAATAAAATAATACAAAAATAGGGTACGTAAAGTATAGGATGGAGAAAGGACACTATGGAAAATTTAGAATTATCAGAAAAGAAATTAGAGAATATTAGATTAGAGTTGAAGTTCCAAGGATCAGAGGCTCACCTTTATAGAGCAACAGACCATTCTTTATATAAAATATTTGGGGAAGTTGTGAAAACAAGATTAAAAAATAAAAAGAAGAAAATAGAGTTACTTCATGAGATGCAAATACCTTTTTTTAAAAATCCTATTAGAACTTTAACTCTAGATGGCGAATTTATCGGTTATGAAATAGAATGGGATCCCCAAGATAGGGCATGGTGCAAATATTCTCTATCAAACAAAGATAAAATGGAATTATTACGAGAGTTAAGGGAAAAACTCAAGATTTTATCTAACAAAAAAATTGTTTATGGCGATTTAAAAGATGATAATATATTAATTAATAAAATAACAGGAAAACTTAGTTTTTGTGATATTGATAATACTCAAATCGGAGATCTGCGAATGGATCTTGTTCAAAGATCGTTAAAACCCTTCTGCGATAAAAATAGTTTATATGACGAGAATGCTCAAATTTATATGCATAATCTATATACAATTAATGAACTATATAAAAAGTTTGATACCTATCAGAATTTACTTTTATATTTACAAGAAACATCACTAAAGGATAGTCCTTTTAATGAAAATGGAAACAAAATCGTAAAACAACTATGTCAAAGGAAGAGTATAAGATCTGATTATTTAATTGATAATTTGAAAAAGGTGGGTTAAAATAGAATAAAACAGAGGTGTTTTATGGAAAGATTGCAAAAATTTATTGCGGAAGCTGGATATACTTCGAGAAGGAAAGCAGAAGAGTTAATTAAACAAGGAAAAGTAGAGGTAAATGGAAGGATTGTCACAGAGTTAGGATTTAAAATTGGTGGAAAAGAGCAGGTAATAGTAGAAGGAAATTTACTGAAAAAGGAAGAAAAAGAGTATTATTTACTAAATAAACCACGATCTATTATTACTTCTGTTTCTGATGATAAAGGAAGAAAAACAGTTGTAGATTTGGTTGACTCCCAGAAAAGAATTTATCCAATAGGAAGATTGGATTATGATACAACAGGAGTCCTTCTATTAACTAATGATGGCGAATTTGCTAATATCTTAATGCATCCAAATAACCAGATTGATAAGGTTTATATTGCAAAATTAAGAGGTCTTATTAGGGGAAATGCCATTAATAAATTAAAAAACGGTGTTATGATTGATGGAAGAAAAACAAAGAAATGTAGGGTAAAACTTAGAAAAATAGATCTAAAAAATAATACTTCCATCGTAGAAATCACGATTCATGAGGGCAGAAACCATCAGATTAAAAAAATGTTTCGTGAGGTAGGTTTTGAAGTATTGAAATTAAAAAGGGAAAGAATAGGAATCTTTACTTTACAGGGGTTAAAAACGGGAAGTTATAGAAAATTATCCCCTAAAGAGGTATCTGTTATTTACTCTTTACAAAAATAGATGTACGATTATAATACCTTTAGAGTTCACACTAAATAAAAAGACATAAAATATGTTGAAATTTATTTTAGGAGAACTTTGGAGGTATTTTTCATGGAAAAGCAAACAAAATCTGGTATATGATTTTTATAAATATAAGGAATGATCAAAACTCTATCTTGGTAAGAAAATTAAAGATTTCATATGGAAGTATAACCCTGTGTAAGTTATTTCATCAAAAAAGATCACAACAATAGGGCTTAAGACAGGGCAGTAAAAATGATGATATGGATAGAGTACTTAAAAAGATCAGGTACACTTTAGGAGTAAGTTGTGAGTTTGTAAAAGTGTAGTTTTTTCTAATTAAAAGTTTAGTTTTTGACTAAAAGCCTTTATTTTATGGAATATATAAAAGATTTTTAAATCAATTTACTACTTTTGAAAGCGAAAATATAAGAAATTACAAAAACTTATGTGTATATCCTCAATGGTAAAATGTCATAAATACTTATTAATAAAGGTTATAATGACATTTAAAAACCTGTAAAAAGTTACTTGAAAAATACTGTGTTTTTTATTTGAGTATTCTATTACTTTTTAAAGATTAGTAACCGTTGTGTTACTCTTTGTTTTTTAGGAAGTATCTTGTTTTTTTGATACTTATATGATATACTATGGCACAAAAAAGGAGGAACTCTATGGATAAAGTAACAGCAGAAAATACAAATTTACTGGTAAATGGTATAATCCAAGAGGAACACGAATTAGAAGATGATGTCTTACAAATGGGATGTCCTATAGAAATATTTACACAACAAAATCAATTATTTCGTACAGTCTATCGTTCTATTTTAGCAGACTTAACTAATATTAAAAGGAAAGACAAGGGCGAATATATATATGCTGGAAAGTATCCGTTTAAATGTTTATCGGATTTTTCATTATTAAAAGAAGATAAAAAAAATTTACAGAATATGGAAACAAGCTATAATAATCGTATCTTACGTAGCATTCGAATTGCTTTGTTTAAGAAATTAATAAATGCTAAGCTTATAACAGTAATGCAGAAAGATGAGGATAATGATGATATATTGAATTTGCTCATCGAATATGAAAAGGAACATAAAAAATTTGTCATTGATTATTCAAAAAATTTAATAATGGAAAAAGAAGACTACTACCATTTATATTACACAAGGAAAATTCAAACTTTAACTCAATCAAAGTTATACTTATTAATGGATGGATATATAAAAAAGGGAGAACCCATTGATGAGTATACTATGCTTATTTTGGGGAGTAAATTATTAAAAGATAAAAATTTTAAAATAGGAAAATATAGTAATACAGGTGTCCATATTAGTAATGATTTTGTATTCAATGACGAAGATGTATATTCATTTTTTGACCATTATTTATCTCCGATGGATAAAGAAATTCAGGAATTCATAAAAAATCCGCAAAAATCTACAAATAACATTACATATTCTAAAAAGGGAAAATGCTATTTTTATAAACAAACTCCATTTAAGCTAATATTTGATCTGTCAAAGAGTGATATAAAAGAACAGTTTTTATCTAAAAAGGGTAGCAGTTCCTGTTATGAAAATTCACTATTAGTTATGGATTTTTTAGAAACGAGTGGGATTGATGCCCAATTAATAAGCGGTAAGATGAGGAAAAATAGCTACGAAGAAATTGACTATAGCCTTGTTGAAACAGAGAAGAATGTATTTGACTTCAATAGAAATTTAGTAATGAAAAAAGAGGCTTTTTATAAGATGACAGGATTTACTGTAATAAATAGGACAGATAAGAAGTTATTAGATGAAAATAAAGTTTTACTGGATTCTTATGGGATAGATCTTGGTCCTAAGACACTTGGCTATTTTTCTCAAGAATTGAATCAGGATTTAGTAAGGAATAAACATTTATTAAAAAAGAAAAGTTAATGAATTTCATTAACTTTTCCTTTTTATATTTCCTCGATAGCATCTGTTGGGCAGGATTCAATTGCCTCTTTTACACTTTCTTCATTATCCTCAGAAACAGAGTCTACAACTACCTCAGAAATTCCCTCATCATTTAGTTCAAATACATCATCACATATTGCGGCACATGCACCACAGCCAATACACAAATCGTCTTGTACTTTTACCTTCATGATTTCACCTTCCTTCTATTTATCTATTATAACTAAAAATATTCTTTACGTAAAGGAAAAATCACATTTTATAAATTTATTAATTATTTTTTATTTGTATGATATTCTTAATATAAGAGGGTGAAATGGCATGAGAAGTAGAATGGATCGTTATATTCATAAAGAAAATCAAAATGAAAAAGAAACGAGTAGACAACAAAGAAATGATGAATTATATCATAATATAGGAAATAATATTAAATATACCAACTTTACAGATGTTAGTAACACAAACGTAGTATCTTTAGATGATGCTAGGACAAACCATCGTACAAGAGAAGGCTATCATACTATAAAAGAATATAGGGAGATTGAAAGGAGACCTAAGGCTAAAAAAGAGCTAGAGGAGTTTAATTATCTATACCAAGATCATGAAAATAGAATATACGATATTAACAGTGTGATTAAAGAAGCCAAACAAAATAGAAAAGAAAAAGATGCTTTAGAGGAAAAAAGAAAATTAAAAAATACCAATTATAATATTTTAGCAAACCTAAATCCTAAAGAATTAGAAAAATATCGCAAGGAAAAAAGAAATTCAAAAAAACCAGATGAGAAAGAACTAAGAGGTCTAATTGATACCATAACATCTAAAACTTTAGCGGGAGAAATTTCTAAGGAAGCTGGTGTTGACTTGTTAAGCGATTTAATGGCAACCAGTATTCAGGATAAAGTGAAAAAAGATGATACATTAGATTTGTCCAAACAAATCCTAGATCAAAAATCAATTGAAAAAATAGAAAATGCAAAAGAAGAGCCTTTTCAAAATACGGATTTAAAGGATATGGATCAATCCTTTTATACAAAGTCTATGGACTTATCAGATAAAGATTTTGATTTCGATGATGTAGAGGAAAAAAAAGTTCCTATGATTGTAAAAATTCTATTGATTATAATTTTAATTGCTCTAATTTCTGTAGGTGCATACCTTATTTATAAAAACTTTTAGGATGATGTAATAATATCATCCTTTTATTATATGAAAAAAGACTAACTTTTCTATCTAGCTTGATTCTTCTTTTTATAATATTAGCTGTTTTATAAAAATAGGTAGAGCTTTTTTAACTGGTATCTTTGCCTGTAAAGACATCATTTCTCTTAAAACTGATATGTTAACAGACTTTTTTAAAATCCTTACTCAATTAGGAGCTACTAAGGTTTGTTTTATAATTGGAGTGATTTTCGTGGTAATATTCCGAAAAAAGTATATCTGTGTCTCACTGTTACTCCATAATTATTAAAATCATTAATATAGTCACTAAATTTTTTATTAATGGACCAATTACTAATATCTTGAGACTGGTTCATGAAAAGATACTGGTTTTCCTAGTGATCATGCAATGTTATCTATCACTCTTTATGGTTTCCTAATTTATTTTATCTATAGTAAGATTTCCAAAAATAGTGTAAAATAGATATTAATTACAGGATTCAGTAGTACCATACTTTTAGTTGATATTAGTAGAATTTATTTAGGTATTCATTATGAAACTGATAGTATCGAGTATGGTATATTTGACAAGCATAATAGACTATATTAAGGGATGATAGAATGTATAAATTAATAGTAAGTGATTTCGATGGAACATTAATAGATAAAGAAGGTAGAATTCCACTTTCTACAGTTTTATTATTAGATGATTTAAGAAGAAAAAAAATAAAAATAGCAATTGCAACGGGAAGATGCTTAAAGTCAGTTTTAGATTATAATAAGGATTTTACCATCTGTGATTATTTAATTACCTCCAATGGAGCATATATCTATGATATATCAGGAAAAAGTGTGATTTTTAGGAAAAATATAGGAATAAGGACTGTAAAGAAAATTATTAAAGAATTTTCCTCTCAGGCAATTATTTATTTAACAGATCATAATACATGGAATCTTATTAGTAAGAAAGGTGCATATTCTAAAGAATTCGATGTAGTAAAAGTTCTAGATCAAGAAAAATTTTTAGAGGAAAATAAAACCAATATTTATAAAATTGAATTATATTTTGAAACTTTATTGTTAGCTAAGAATTGTCTAAAACAAATGCAGGAATTGAATTTAAGGATCCATGCTAATCTTCAAACAAATGAGGGGAAGTATTTAGTAGAAATTACATATCAGGAAATCTCAAAATTAAAAGGAGTAGAAAAGATATTGTCAAAGTACAAGTGGAGTCTGGATGATGTAATTGTCTTTGGAGATGGATATAACGATATAGAACTGATGAAAAAAGCAGGATTAGGAGTAGCTGTTTCTAGTGCAATAGAGGAGGTGAAAAAGGCTGCAGATGATATCACCCTAGATAGTAATCAAAAAGGAGTAGAAAAGTATTTGAGGAGTATATTTAAATAGGAGGTATTAAGATAAAATGATTTATATTAAAAAAAGTGGAGCTGAATATTATGATGGAGACGGATATTCAGGATTAGATTATAAAACAGAAGATCAGGATATCAACTTTGCAGTAATTCAATTGAATGGTAGAAGTCCTGATATTGGTTATCAGGTAAATACAGCCTGCAAGGCACTTTATTATATCTTAAAGGGAAGTGGTATTTTATATAATAAAAGAGGCACTCAGGAGATTAAATTTAGTCAGGGAGATGTTATTGTAATTGATAAAGAAGAATGTTATGCTTTTGATGGAAATTTTGAAGCAGCTGTTTCCAATACACCTGCTTGGACAGTTGAACAACATAAGTATGTTAACTAATATTTTATCTAAAAAACATTTTCTTCTTTTTTTTTTTTATGATATATTATAAATAGAGATTGCAGTAAGGATGTGGAATTATGAATTTGAAATTTGTAGTAAATGATTATGTATTAATTTGGAATTTATTATTTCAAGCATCTATAACAGAAAGCATTCATAAGTTAAAACAAAAAATATGGATTAATTATAAAGAAGAGTATAATAAAGTCTTTAAAGATAATAGTTTAATGTTAAAAGATCCAAAAAACTTTATTCCCAATGATGATACAATTTATAATATTGTTTTAGAAAGCAAGGACTATGAGAAAATAAAAAAACAGACTGAGAGATTTAGAATAAAATTATTACAAAATTGGGATGAAAATAAAAAAATTGCAGTGCAAGAGTTAAAAGATATCCTAAGATTTGATATTCGATTATATCATATTTTAGTTGTATCAGATCAATTAAATATTATGGACACATCCCTTGTAAAAGGTAGTAGAGTTAATACTCTTGTTTGGGGAAAAAAGATTGAAGATAATAATCCAACGAGTAATATTATAAATTTGGTCTATCAGGTTGTAATGAAAGAACTAAAAGAGTATCAGAGAGAATATCAAGATATCGTCAAAGCAATCGTAGAACTAGCTATTTTAAATGAATTTGCCACTAGAATTACAGGAATTACACATTATTTAACAGGAGACAGTACATTAAAATATTTAAAAAGGCAAATTTATCCTTATTGGTTAATGTATTTAGGGGTAGAAAAAGATAAAATGATGGAATATATGATGAGGGATAAAATTGGCTTCGATATTTCCAATTATACTTACGAAAGACAACTAAAAAAATTGGACTTATATGCCTTTATAGATTTTTGTATTAGAAATCAAAAGCATATTGTAAAAATTGATGAATTAGAAATAATATAAGTTTCAGCTGAAACTTATTTTTATGGAGGATAGAAAATATGAATGATAAGATGCATTTATTATTAGATAAAATTGATTTTTCTAAAGAGAATTATGATGCTTTTCAAAATTCAAAATTAAGCAAAATAGTACTCACTAAGAAAACAAACTCTTGTACTATTATCATTGATAGTAAAGAGTATTTACCTGTAGAGATTGTGAGAGAATTAGAAAATAAGATTTCTAATTTAAATCCCGAGATAGAAAATTTTCAAGTTATTTATCATATAAAAGATCAAGATCATTCAAAATTACTGGCTTATTATCCTTATTTATTAGAGATATTGGGGGATGACTTGGTATTAAAGGAAATATATCAAGAGAGTTTATGTTTAGAAGAAGATAAATTGACCTTGGTAGTATCTAATAAGATAGAAAAGGATAAGATTATAGGGTGTTTAGATAAAATTCAAGAGTTTTACAAAAGATTTGGTTATGATGAAGAAATTGAAATCATTATAAGAAAAGATAATACGATTTTATCTGAAATACAAGAAAATTTAGAAAAAGCAATTGAAATAGAAGAGAAAAAAGGAACTAGAAGGGAAGAAAATTCTTCTAAAAATAGAAAGCATGAGAAGGATCCTAATAGTATATTGGGAAGGAAAATTAATGATATGCCGATTAAAATAAGGACTTTAATTGGTGAGGATAATAATATTGTGGTAGAGGCCTATATCTTTGGAGTTGATTATTTTGAATCATCTAAAACAGATTTTAAGATTATTACATTAAAGATTACAGATTATTCTGATAGTATTTATTGTAAAGTTTTTGTAAGAGATGAAGACGAGTACCATAGGCTTCAAAAAGAATTGAGATCAGGTGTTTGGGTCAAAATAAGGGGATATACAAAGAATGATTCTTTTGCAAAAGAATTAGTTTTAAATGCTAGAGATATTATGAAAACAGAACATCAGGAAGAAGAAATGATGGATACAAGCAGGGAAAAAAGGGTTGAACTTCATGCCCATACAAAAATGAGTCAGATGGATGGAGTAGTGGACGAGGAAAAATTAATTAATCAAGCAATTAAGTGGGGACATAGAGCAATTGCTATAACTGATCATAATGGAGTACAGTCTTTCCCCCATGTATTTAATTTTATTACTTCCTATAATAAGAAACTAAAAGAAGATCAAGAACCATTTAAAGTAATTTATGGTACAGAGCTGATCCTAGTAGATGATACTGTAAATATTGTCTTAAGACCGAATGATAGAAATATGTTAGAGCAAACCTATGTGGTATTTGACTTTGAAACAACGGGATTCAATGCGGGAGGGACCGACTCGATTATTGAAATTGGTGCAGTGAAAATATGCAATGGTGTTATTTTAGAAAAATATGATGAATTAATCAATCCAGGCAGGAAATTACATCAAAAGATTATAGATATCACTAATATTACAGATGAGATGTTGCAAGATAAGGATACAGAAGAAAATGCAATTAAAAGATTTATTGAATGGTTTGGCGATTTACCTATGGTTGCCCATAATGCAAAGTTTGATGTTTCCTTTTTAGAAATGGCGTATAAAAAATATCATTTAGGAAAATTCGAAAATCCAGTGATAGATACCCTAGAATTATCTAGGACTTTAGATAGCACTTATGCGAGACACTCTTTATCTGCATTAGTCAAAAGATATCAAATTCCATGGGATGAGTCTGCTCACCATAGAGGAGATTATGATGCGGAAGGAACGGCCCTAATCTTTCATAAAATGCTAGAAAAATTAGATAATCGTCATATTGAAAATATGAATCAATTAGATTTATTAGTTTCCAAAGAAGAGATTTATAAATATGGAAGAAGTTATCATGTTAATATTTTAGTAAAAAACAAAAAAGGGTTAAAAAATTTATTTCAATTAATATCTTTGTCCAATACCACATATTTATATAAAACTCCAAGAATATTACGTAGTGAAATAGAAAAACACAGAGAAGGACTGCTTATTGGAAGTGGCTGTTATGAAAGTGAAATTTTTAAAGAGGCAAGGAGTAAAAGTGAGGATGAACTTTCTAATCTGATTAGGTTTTATGATTATGTAGAAGTTCAGCCATTAGAATGTTATAACCATTTAATTCAAAGTGGTGATTTTTCAAATAAGGCAGAACTTGCAGCAAATATAAAAAAGATAATTGAAGTAACAAAAGACGCTGGTAAATATATAGTAGCAACAGGAGATGTCCACCATTTAAAAAGAGATGATAAGATCTATAGAGAAATTATCATAAATCAAAAGGTACCTGGGGGAGGTAGACACCCCTTGGCTCGTAATAATATTAAAGAGATTCCTTCAAACCATTTTAGGACTACAGATGAAATGATTTCGGATTTCTCTTTTCTAGAAAATCAAGAATTGATTCATGAAATTGTAATAGATAATCCTAAAAAAATTGCAGATTTAGTAGAAATTGTAGAAGTAATTATTGATACTGGAGGAATCCCGTTTTCACCACGTGTGAAAAGTGATGATGGCAAATCCTATCTAGACTGTCCTAGTGTTGTAACAGACTTAGTTTATACAAAAGCAAAAGACTGGTATGGCAAGGTCCTACCCCATGATATTGAACAGCGTATTGCAACTGAGTTATATGGAGATGTTGTTTTAAAAACAATTCAGGACCAACTAGAAAATGAAAATATAAAGGAAGAGGAAATAGAGAAAGAATCTTTTAAAAGACTACATCAAGTAATCACGGAAGGGTTTTCTTCAGTAAAAGATTTAATCAGGAATCATTTAAAAAAGACAAGTACAGAACCCCTAAGTGGTGATGCCTTAGAAAAAGAGGTAGGAAAAATGTTAGGAGGAATTATAGGAGGAGGGTTTGATCCGATTTATTTAATTTCTCAAAGATTAGTAAAACACTCTAATGACGAGGGGTATTTAGTAGGATCCCGTGGATCAGTTGGATCTAGTTTTGTTGCCACTATGATGGGAATTACAGAAGTCAATCCACTTCCTGCTCACTATAGATGTGGGAAGTGTAAGTTGAGTATCTTTGATGATCAGGACGGAAAGTCCCTAGGTGCTAATTATTCATCAGGGTTTGACCTGCCAGACAAGTCTTGTCCTAATTGTGATATTCCCATGATCAAGGATGGCCAAGATATGCCATTTGCTACTTTCTTGGGATTTAATGCTGATAAAGTACCAGATATCGATTTGAACTTTTCTGATTTAAACCAATCAAGTGCACATGCTTATACAAAGGTTTTGTTTGGAACTGATAATGTATATCGGGCAGGGACAATTGGAACAGTTGCAGATAAAACAGCCTTTGGATTTGTCAAAGGATACTGTGAAGATAAAGGAATTGAAGAAATGAGAACCGCAGAGGTGGAACGACTTGCAATGGGATGTACAGGCGTTAAAAGAACAACAGGTCAACATCCCGGAGGGATTGTTGTTATACCAGACTATATGAAAGTCTATGACTTTACTCCATTCCAATTTCCAGCAGATGATATTAATGCGGAGTGGAGGACGACACACTTTGATTATCATGCGATTGATCAATGTGTATTAAAACTGGATATCTTGGGACATTCTGATCCAACACAACTAAGATTAATTCAATTACAATCAAATACTGATATTATGAAAGTTCCGCTAGATGATAAAGAAACAATGAGTATTTTTACATCAACAAAAGCACTAGGTGTAACAACTGATCAAATCCTATGTAATACAGGAACTTTGGGAATTCCAGAATTTGGGACCCCATTTACAATTAAATTAGTAGAAGATACTAAGCCTACAACTTTTGCAGAACTTGTAAAAATATCAGGACTTTCTCATGGAACAGATGTATGGCTTGGAAATGCTCAAGAATTGATTAAAAATAATATTGTTCCATTTAAAGAAACTATTGGTTGTCGTGATGATATTATGGTTTATTTAATGTATCATGGAGTCGTACCAATCAAAGCATTTAAAATTATGGAATTTGTGCGTAAGGGGCGAGCTTCCAAAGATCCTGATACTTGGAAAGAACATGTTAAAACGATGCAAGATGCAGATATTCCAGAATGGTTTATCAACTCCTGTCAAAAAATTAAGTACATGTTCCCAAAAGCTCATGCGGCAGCCTATGTGATTAGTGCTTTCCGAATTGCTTGGTATAAGGTTCATATGCCAGTATATTTTTACTCATCGTGGTACACTTCAAAAGCAACTGATGTAGATGTCGAGGCGATGATAGAAGGTTATGATAAAATCAAGCAAAGAATTCTAGATATTCAAGCAAAAGGATACGAAGCAACTAATAAAGAAAATGGACAAGCTGAAAGTTTGAAGGTAGCTTTAGAAGCAACGGCTCGTGGAATCAAGTTTTTAAACGTAGATTTATACAAAAGTGAAGCAACCACCTGGGTAGCAGTAAATGATAAAGAAATTTATCCACCATTTAATTCTATTGAAGGACTAGGGGATACTGTTGCCAAAAACTTAGTAAGAGAAAGAAAGAAAAAAACATTTTTAAGTGTTGAAGATGTTCAAGCTAGAGGAAAGGTTTCTAAGACATTAATTGATAAAATGATAGAAATGAAAATTTTAGATGATTTACCAGAATCAAATCAATTATCACTATTTTAACCAAGAAGTAGAAAATAAAGATCATGGTTGTTGCAAGACCGATTGATATGTTCGTTTCTAAAATAGATCATGAAAAATATCCAGAAGTTATACAAGAGTGCTGTTTTGAGAAGCTGGATTAGCTTCTTTTTCTATGGAATAAAAATATGATATAATAAAAGAAACTATGAGGTTAGGAGTTGATTTATGAATTATTTAGTGTTAGTAAATAAAGAAAATAAAATAAAAAATCATTATTTTAAAACGTTAGAACTACAGGATACTTTTGATGTTTTAGAGGAAAAAATACAAGTGGAGAAGAAAACTTTAACTTCATATATCAAATTAAAAAAATTTTTAAAAGACCAAGGAGTAGTGATTGCAATCGACTCCTCGTATCGGAGTTTAGAAGAACAACGGGCAATTATCAATAAGTTTGAGGTGAAATATGGAAGTGAGTATGCTAAAAAATATGTTGCACCTATTAAAAGCAGTGAACATCATACAGGGCTTGCCATTGATTTAAGTATTCAAGTCAATGGAAAATTTTTAATAGAGAATAATGAATTAATGACTCATGAGGATATTTTTTTAAAAATTCACCCTTATCTTCATAATTTTGGTTTTATCTTAAGATATCCAAAAGGGAAAGAAAAGATTACGGGGTATTTTTATGAACCATGGCATATTAGATATGTAGGGGTGATTCCTGCAACAATTATGTATCAAAATAATCTAACTTTAGAAGAATATTTAACAAGTTATTCTGGTGTTTTAGTAGTGAATAAAGAAAAAAATATGACTTCCCGTGATGTTGTGAATCAAGTATCTCATCTTTTAGGAATAAAAAAAATAGGACACACAGGAACATTAGATCCTATAGCAGAAGGTGTTTTAGTCCTAACAATTGGAAAGGCTACTAAATTAGGGGAAATCCTTACTGCATATTCTAAAGAATACATTTCAAGTGTAGAAATTGGAAAACTTACTGATACCCTAGATATAACAGGGAAAGTATTAAAAGAAAAAGAATGCCATAAAAAAATTAATTATAGGAAACTATTAGAGTCTTTTCACAAAACCTATATGCAAGAGGTACCAATATATTCTGCAGTTAAAGTTAAAGGAAAAAAGTTATATGAATATGCTAGAGAGGGTATTGATATAGAACTTCCTAAAAAAGAAGTAACTATAAAAGAAATAGAATTATTAGATAAAGATGAAAAGTCATTTAAATTTAGATGTCTTGTTTCTAAAGGAACTTATATTAGAAGTTTAATTAGAGATATGGGTCAAAGTATTGATGAATATTTTTCAATGAGTGAATTAGTTAGAACTCAGCAAGGAAAATTTTCCATTTCTAATGCTTATACCATAGAACAAATAAGGTCGAATCAATTTCAAATCTTATCAATAAAAGAGGCTTTAGCTGAATATCCGTCTCTGGTAGTAGAACTCGATTTAGAAAAGAAAGTAAAGAATGGTTGTAGGATTTCAAATGATTATGGGATAGGGAATAAAGTAGTTATAAAAAATAACCATGATAAAATATTGGCAATTTATCAGGCAGAAAAAAGCGAGTTAAAACCATACAAAATGCTTTAATATAAGCTTCAATTTTAAAATGTAAAGATATAATAGAAAAACAAAAAATTCAAATTTTTAGGGACTAAAAGATGGAAGAGGGAACTTATACTATATAGAGAACAAACCTTATCAGATGAGAAGGGGCTTTATCAATTTGTTTTATGTTATGTAATAATCACAAAAAGATTAGAATTTTACAATATCACAACGATAAGTTAGAAAATTATTTTATAGAAGATTCCAGAAATACAATGTCCCTTGATCTTTTGAAGGAAGATGTTTAAACATATTAAGGAAATCATGCAAATTGAGGATACATCAAGAATAAATAGAAAAAATAATTTTAAAAAATTATTGTTTACATTTATATTAAAAATCATTATAATAAATGAACGAAAGGAGATGCTAATATGATTCTACATTATAAAAAGTTGAATGCTATGTTAAATTATTATTATAAAAGTAAAGGACTAGAAAGTCAGGGAAAATATGATAAAAATTTGATTAAATGGTTATGTAAAGATCTAGACTTTAAAAAAGTAATGGTAAAAAGAACACTAGAAAAATTATCAGAGGAAGAGTTTTCGTATCTAGTACCAACTTTGGAAAATAAGGTAAAATTTGAAGATTATCTAGTGTGCAATCAGTTGTTAGATAAATTAGAAATAATAGAAGCAAATCAAATAAGGGGTAAAAAAACGCACTCTCTCTACCCTGATATAGATTCTTTATGGTGTGGAATAGGAGAACTAAAGGAGGGGAGTATATTATACTCACATATAATAAAAAACTTAAAGGATTTAAATTATACATCTGCTAAAAGATATTATGATATAACAAATGTTCTGTTAAATAGTAAAAATGTCTTTTTAAATAATATGGACTTTAATAAATTTTCTGTTCGGAATATTACATGTTTTGATCAAGAACACTTAAAGTTATTTTTAGGTTATGATTGCGATGATGAACTAAAGGCTAAATCTTTTTCTAGCTTAATGAATAATGGAGAATTAATGATACAATTTAATGATTTTAATTCTTATCACTTTAATCAAGTATTAGATTTCCTGATGAAACCTTCTACTTTTGATTCAAGAATTCATATTATAAAGAATTTATTAGAAGTGGGAATGTATTCTCCGTTTCTTATAGATAAAATTGATAAACTTCCAAAATGTTTTATCAGGTATCTAGGAGAGAACGAAAATGTAGATGATTCGATTAGAAAGGATCAACAAAGATTCTTAGAAGATATGAGAAAAGAAAGTAATGAAGCAGAAGCTTATTATGGACAGATTCTTCATACTTCAGAGGAACAGTACAATAATCTTTTAGAGTTAGTAGTAAACAAAGATTTCTGTAATTTTAGTATAGAGGTAAAGTCCTCTATATTAAGGGGTTTAACTTATCTTGATTTTGAAAAGAAGGAACAAGATCCTGTAAGGTACTTTATGAAATCACAATTTTTAGTAGTAGGGGATTCTACTACATCAGGATTTTTAACTAAAATTGATCATTCCTATTTTTCAAGTACTCTTCAGTTTATTCAAGAAGAGGATAAAGAAGTTTTAGCTTCCAGATTTTTAGTTCTAAGTAGGTTAAGAAAACAAATAGAGGATAAAAGCCTTTCTGAAGAGCTTTATAGTTCATACTTAGAGTCATTAGAAAATAAAATTTCAGATATGAATTCAAAAGATAGAATAAAGTATTTGGATTCCCATAGTAGATTTTTTCAAAAACATAGCTTAGAAGAGTTTACTAAAAAGATAAACTGTTCTACATCAAAAGATTATATAGTGGATGTTTTAAGTGAAAATGAAAAATATAAACAAGCAAAATGCTACTATAAATTAGTTGATTTTATAGATTATTATGATCCACTTGTGGCAATAAGAATAATAGATCAAATGTGTGATTGTCAAGGAGTGCATCGAAGAAATCTCCTATTTGATATCGTTCGAGAGTCTTCTTTTATCAATATGGATCCAAAAAAGCAGCAAGAGATATTAGATTGTTATAGTTCAGGGATACCTTTAGTATTTGGAAGTCAAGATGACGTAGATATGGAGGTAGTAATTCCAGATTATAAATATGTCCAATCTATTTTAGAAAATAATCCAACAAATGAGCTCATATTTGAAAACAAAGATTCTAAGTTGAAAATAAAACTTAAGAAAAATGAAGAATAATCCTAGACAAATGAATAAATATCTAGTATATTAAATATGTTTATTACTACTTCTCAGTTTAGAGAATTTCCGACTCTTTTCTTAGAAGGTAGCAAATATGAAGAAAGGAAGTGTTAATATGGCATTAACAAAAGAAAAAAAAGCGAGTATTGTAAAGGAATTTTCTAGAGGAAAGAATGATACTGGTTCAGCAGAGGTTCAAATTGCAATTCTAACAGAGGAGATTAAGGAACTAACTGAACACTTAAAAGTACATATTCATGATTTCCACTCAAGAAGAGGTCTTTTAAAAAAAGTTGGACAACGTCGTAGTATGCTAGGTTATTTAGCTAAAAAAGATGTTACAAGATACCGCGAAGTAATTAAGAAATTAGGCTTAAGAAAGTAGACGCTCATACTTGAAGTGTCTCTTTTTTTAGAAAAAGGAGAAGTATATGAAAAGACAAAAGAAGAAATTTGAATTGGACTTTTATGGAAAAAAAATTGTAATAGAGCATGGGGAACTTGCCAAACAGGCAACAGGGTCTGTTTTAGTTAGATATAACGACACAGTGGTTTTAACTGCAACAGTGGTCAATAAAAATGCAAATTTATTATCTGACTTTTTCCCCTTAACAGTAAATTATCAGGAAAAATTATATTCAGTGGGGAAAATACCAGGCGGATTTATTAAAAGAGAGGGAAGACCAACGGAGAATGCAACCTTAGCTGCCCGTATGATTGATCGCCCAATGAGACCACTTTTTCCAGAGGGATTTAAAAACGAAGTACAAATTATCAATACGGTATTATCAGTAGATCAGGACTGTTCTCCAGAACTTTCTGCCATGTTAGGATCATCTCTTGCTGTATCGATTAGTGAGATTCCATTCAATGGTCCAATTGCAGGGGTTAAAGTAGGTTGTATTGATGGCGAGTTTATTATTAATCCAACTCCAGAAGAGCTAGAAAAATCAAGTTTGGATTTAACAGTAGCTGGAACAAGGGATGCTATTAACATGGTAGAGTCTAGTGCCAAAGAAGTAGATGAAAAAATCATGCTAAAAGCATTGATGGTAGGACATGATGCTGTAAAACAATTAATTAAATTTCAGGACGAGATTATTTCGGAAATTGGCGTAGAAAAAATGGAATACGAAAAGTTAGAAATTACAGATGAATTAAAAGAAGAAATAGAATTACTTGCCACAAAAAAGATGGATAAAGCATTAAGAATTAAAGATAAATTAGAAAAATACCGTGCAATTGACTCTTTAAAAGAAGAAATTATCGATAAATATGTCCAAGAAAATGAAGAATCTATGAAAGAAGAAGAGTTAAAAGAGTTAATTGTAAAAGTTAATATGGTTTTGAGTAATATTGAATATGGATTATTTAGAGGTATTGTAGTAAAAGAAAAGAAACGTGCCGATGGTCGTAAGATGGATGAAATTAGACCATTATCTACGGATATTGACTTATTACCAAGAACTCATGGCTCTGCCTTATTTACAAGAGGAGAAACACAAAGTTTGTCTGTCACTACATTAGGGGCTTTAGGGGAACATCAAATTTTAGATGGTTTAAGCTTAGAAGATCAAAAAAGGTTTATGTTACATTATAACTTTCCACAATTTTCAGTAGGTGAAACGGGAAGATATGGAGCACCTGGAAGACGTGAAATTGGACATGGTGCATTAGGAGAAAAAGCACTAGCTCAAGTGATTCCATCAGAGGATGAATTTCCATATACAATTCGTGTGGTATCAGAAATATTAGAATCTAATGGTTCTTCCTCTCAAGCATCTATTTGTGCAGGATGTATGTCGCTAATGGCAGCGGGTGTTCCTATCAAGGCCCCTGTTGCAGGGATCGCTATGGGATTAATTACAGATGGGGATGATTATACCATACTAACAGATATCCAGGGAATGGAAGATCACCTAGGAGATATGGATTTTAAGGTAGCTGGAACGGAAAATGGAATTTGTGCCCTACAAATGGATATTAAGATTAAGGGAATTACAGAAGAGATATTAGAAAAGGCACTTGTCCAAGCAAAGAAAGCAAGACTTGAAATTCTGAAAGTTATCAAAAAACAAATCAAGCAACCACGTAAAGAGGTTTCTAAATATGCTCCAAAAACAATGATCTTCACTATTGATCCTGCTAAAATCAAAGATGTAATTGGTAGAGGTGGAGAGATGATTACTAAGATTATTTGTGAAGCTTCCAATGTATCTGAGGTGAACAATATCAATGCCGTAAAAGTGGATTTAGAAGATGATGGTAGAGTAATTATTTATCACACAGATCAAGAAATCATTGATAAGACAGCTAAAATGATACAAGATATTACTCGTGATGTAGAAATTGGAGAAATCTATGAAGCTAAGGTTGTTAAAATAGAGGACTTTGGATGTTTTGTAGAATTATGGCCAGGATGTGAAGGATTGGTTCATATTTCTCAACTTGCTCATGAACGTGTTGAGAAGGTTTCTGATATTGTATCTATAGGCGATGAAATTTTGGTAAAGGCTATTGGGGTTGATAAAAAAGGAAAGCAAAACTTTTCCCGAAAAGAAGCTTTACCAAAAAACAGAAAATAATGAAAGAGATGATTAACCATCTCTTTTAGTTTACAAATCTTTTGAAGTTTGATAAAATGAAATTAGAAAGTAGAGGGTTATTTTATGAAAGAAATAATAGAAAAAAATAAAAAAATAATCGTTATGATTGTAATTGCACTGATTATAGTAATGGCAGGGACCTATGCAATTTTAAGAATATCAGTAGATGGAAATAAGAAAAATATTATCACAGCAGGAGATTTATCTTTAGAATTAAAAGAAGGCGATAATAAACTTAGTATTTCAGATGCTTATCCAATGACCGATGAGGAGGGAGAAGCTACTACTGCTTACAGCTTCACCTTAGAAAATGATGGAGACATACCAAGTGTATATACTATTTCTTTAAAAGATTTGGAAATAGATAGTAGTAAAACTCGTATGAAAGATGAATATGTAAAATGTAAGATCCAAATAACTGGAAACAAGACAGAGGAAAAAATAGTTAAATTATCAGAACTAGGTAGAGTCTTAGACAGTGGAAGTTTAGAAGTAAATGAATCCAATCATTACCAATTACAATTATGGATGGATTATGATGCTCCAAATGATGCACAGGGAACGGTTTTTAAAGCAAAACTATCCATAGAAGGAGAACAAGCTATCAAATAAGAATACATTTTAGTATTCTTTTTTTGATATTTATTTGTATAATTCATATAATTTATTAGGTGAGTCAAATGCAAAAAATATATAAAGTAGTTGGTGTTTTGTTATTAGGATTATTTAGTTTCTTTTATACCGAGAAAGTAATTGAGTTTATTCGGGAAAGTGACCCTATTATGAGGAATATCAAAAAGTCAGAATCCGATTATAGGATTGATCCTGTTAATGCAAAAATAAAAGATAATAAAATTATACCAGGAATCTCTGGTAAAGTAATAGACTATGATAGTAGCTATAAAAAAATGAAAAAATATGGAACTTATAATGAAAGCCTAACAGTTTTTAAAGAGGAGTTACCAGCTATATCTATCGATGATTATTATGATAAATATATATCTCAAGGAAGTGGAATTAATAACGATGTTAGCCTAGTTTTCGAAGTAAAAATAAATGATAATATTACGAATATTTTGAACACTTTAATTGAAAATAATACCAAAGCAACCTTTTTTGTAGACGGATTATGGTTAGAGAATAATAAAGATTTAGCGACTTCTATGGCAGAAGAGGGGTATGAAATAGAAATTTTAAACTATGACAGTAATTATGATGAATTATATTTTAGTAGTAGTTTAACTCTTGTTAATTCTATTACTAATTTAAAACCTAAATATTGTTTTGCAAAATATGATAATAAAGAGGTTCTGGAGTTGTGTAAAAAGCTAAGTCTACATACGATTATTCCAACAATTATAACAGGTAATTATCCATATAGTGATGTGAAAGCAAAACTATCAAAAGGTTCGATTATTGGATTTAATATCAATTCATCAACAGAAATAGAACTATCCACAGTGATTAACTATATTAAACAAAAAGGATACGTGATGAATACTTTAGATAACTTATTAAGTGAAGCGGCAGATCTAAAGTAACTCACTAGTTTTTTATTGACAAATCACTCCGGGGGGGGTATACTGTAAACATATAGTAAATAATTATGGAGTGATAGAAGTGCAAAAGGAAGTAAAAAAGAGTGTAGGGAAGAACTATAAACTAATGTTGGGATTTGTAATAGGGGTGATTGTATCAGGAATAGGAGTTTATGCAGCAACAACAATAACAAGTGAAAATATCTTTTATGACAATTCAAAGTCAGGTTTAACATCAACCGATTTAAAGGGTGCGATAGATGAGTTGTATGAAAAATATGAAAAATCAGATATTAGAAAACAAGGAAATTTTGTATCAGCTTATACTTATAGTACAGCAAGTTCAACAAAATG
>CAJTUT010000009.1 GCA_910579455.1 uncultured Bacilli bacterium | reverse complement strand
TCAAAAACGATATATTTAATATTTTCATTAAGCATAGTTTCACCTCAACACTAGTTTACCATACTTCTTGTAGATACCCCCTAGGAATTTTGTCAAACGAACAAAATATCCTGTGGGGATTTTTTATTGAATAAAAAATCAGTCATATTTCAGACTGAAAAAATATTTAAAGTTCGAATAGTTTGAACGGTTTCGTCAATGGTGGACCTGACGAAGTCAAAAACAAATTATTTCGTATTTAGTTGTGGTTTCGTTTTAATAATAAAATTATAAAATTTATTTTTTAACACTTCCAAAAGTTTCTTGGTTATTAAACTTACTTTTAATATCTGTATTTATTTTGTTTATAAAACTATTTAATATCTGTCTTTGCGGTCCAAAAATAGGCTTGTCTAAAATTTCGTTAACAACTTTTCTTGGTTTGTTAAATGAATCATAAATTTCTTGATAATAATCAATATATTTATTCATATTCATTAATAGATCCATACCTAAAGTTTGTTCTAATAAATCTTTATCGCCAGTAAAATATATTTCTAATAATGTATTTATTCCCACAATTTTACTTAATTTTTTCATAAATTCATAATCACTATTATCAATATATCCAGCCGAGTGCTGTCTATAATAAATCTCATAATTTAAACCTAATTTCATACAAATCATAGATGTTATAAATTCTGTACAGAACTCATCAAAACCATAATATAGATTACCTATATCACATTCATCCTTATAATTTCTAAAAGATACTCTATGTAAATATTCATGAATTAAATTTATTATTTCATCTTCATCAGTTAATTTCTCACCCAACTGATTATATTGACATATTTGAATTATATCATTTTCCTCATCTTCTTCTAATAAACTTCCATTATATAATTTTAATGATTTAACTCTATTGTTTAAATATTGATAATTATATGAAACCTCATGCTTAATCATTAAATCAATTATCAATTTATTAATTTGAAGAAGAACATTGCTGTATACAATCTTATCATCATTCCCAAAATTTATCATGTCAATATTTTTTAAATTTTGTTCTATTATAGAATACATTACTTAATCACCATCGTTTAGTTTTAGCACATTTTTACAGACAGTTAAATATGCTTAGATTATTTACATACAATTATAAAATCTATATCAAAACAAGCAATTTGTTTGTTTTATAACCACATGGTGCCGACTACCGGATTTGAACCAGTGACCTACGCGTTACGAATGCGTTGCTCTACCAGCTAAGCTAAGTCGGCATATATTTAGTATATCAAAAAAAAAGAACTTTTACCATAAGTTCTATTCAAAATCTATATGTTTAAATAGTATTCCAATATTAATAATACCACATATAGCTATAATGATATAAATTAGGTTTGTTAAAAAAGATCCCTCTTTAAATAGTAAAGTAACTAAATTCAAATCTAATAGACCGACAAGTCCCCAATTTATTGCTCCTATTATCGTAAATACTAATGCTACTTTTTCTACAGTTTCCATATAAACACTCCTTTCAATAATAGTGTCTACATTTTTTTTTGTTTTATTCCTAAATATTTCCTATTCCGTTCTAAGTGCAACAACAGGATCTTTTTTACTTGCCATTTTAGCAGGTATAAATCCACCTATTACTGTTAGTGTAATGCTGATAATTAAAAGAGTAATTGCATGCATAGGATTTAATTTTGCTACATTTGCAAGCCCAGAAATTTCTTCAATTACCTTATTGATTGGAAAGGTTAAAAGATAGGCAATAAATAACCCTAATATTCCACTACAAAGCCCAATGATGATCGTCTCTGCATTAAAAACACGGGTAACATCTTTTCCCCTAGCACCCAAAGCACGTAATATTCCAATCTCTTTAGTTCTTTCTAAAACAGAAATATAGGTGATAATCCCTATCATAATACTAGATACAATTAACGAGATAGAAGAAAAGGCAATTAAAACAGCAGTAATCGCATCCATAATATTTCCAGATAAAGAGGAAATCATTCCTGCCATATCAGTATATTTAATTTCGTCTTTTTCTTCCTTTTTCTTATTATATTTATCTAAGTATTTAGTAATTGTATCTTTAGAATCAAAGTCTTTAGGATAAATCGAAATCATAACCGGTATACTTTCTGCTCCTAGATATCCTAAAGTCATATCTTTTGTAGCAGCTGGATCATTCTCATCAAATTCCTGATGAGTTAAAACGTTATAATCTCTCTCTTGTTGTTCCTTTACAATCTCTGAGTCTTTATTTTTAGAAATTACTAACTCAGTTAGAGCATTTGTATATCCGAACCCACTACCATTTGTAATCATTTCTTTGCCTTTTTTACCACGAATAATAGCTTGAACTTTTAAAGTAATACTATTCTCATTTTTATATAAAGCCTCATAATCTGTATTAGGCATAAAATAGTCTCCTACTTTTTGATAATAATCATCATTTAATACCACCTTTAACTCCTGACTCATAATATCTTTAAAAGTTACATTTTTAGAAGATAACCCTAATTGTTGTAGTGTAGATTCATAAATTTGATTTCTACTATCTACCTGCAAAATCAAACCTGGAACAGTATCATCAATCTTTCCAGCTAAAACATCATAATTATTTTCAATAATTCCATCTTTACTTCCTACTTTTGTTGGCAAAAGTGTCCAGTTTTGAATCCCCATATTTGTAGTAGAAATTAAGTGATACCCTTCACTATTATGATTCACAATATTAAAGCCTGTACTTTTTTGATAAGAAATTCCGGATATATCTTTCTTATTCAATTTCTTTAAATAATCAATATAATCATTTGTTATATTATTAGTATGTGTCATTTTTTCCATCATATCACTAGCAACATAAACTTTTTTCGATTTTGGATATTTTTTTAATTTTTTAGTATTTTTATGAATTTTTTCTAATGACTCCTGATCCATTGACATAGATTGAGTAGAAATAATAATAGGTGCTTCTGATAAAGAATCTTTTTCAAAATTATCAATCTCTATTTTAAATCCATTAGATAACGATAAAATCAACGCAATTCCAATAATGCCAATGGATGCTGCAAAAGAAGTAAGCAGGGTTCTTCCTTTTTTTGTTTTAATATTATTAAAAGATAAGTGAAGAGCAGATTGATAACTGAGAACTGTTTTCTTAATTTTAACAACCCCATCATCCTTTTCATCCTTTTTAATAGGGTTAGAGTCTCCTATAATTTCTCCATCCTTAACCTCTATAATTCTTGTTGCATATTCCCTCGCTAAGTCAGGATTGTGAGTCACCATAATCACTAATTTATCTTTTGCAATTTCTTGAATCAAATCCATAATTTGAACACTAGTATTGCTATCCAATGCTCCTGTTGGTTCATCTGCTAGGATAATATCAGGATCGTTTACTAAGGCTCTTGCTATTGCAACACGTTGCATCTGTCCTCCAGATAACTGGTTCGGTTTTTTATGAGCATGTTCTTTTAACCCAACCCTTTTTAAAGCATCTAATGCTTTTTTTCTTTTGTTTTTCTTCTTATACCCACTAAGAGTCATTGTCATCTCAACATTTTCCAAAACACTAATATGACTAATCAAATTATACGATTGAAAAATAAAACCAATACAATTATTACGATAACTATCCCACTCTGTAGTTTTAAATTTCTTTGTACTTTTATTATTAATAATTAAGTCCCCACTATCATAGCGATCAAATCCTCCAATAATATTTAATAAAGTGGTCTTTCCTGAACCACTGGGTCCTAATATACTAACAAACTCATTTTTTCTAAACTTGATATTAACTTTTTTTAATGCGTGTTGTACAAATGTCCCCGTTTTATAACTTTTTTGAATATTTTTTAATTCAAGCATATCATCATCTCCTACTTGACCAGTATAACATAAATATATGAAGAAAATGTTAAATTTAGCTAAAAAATAAAAAAATAATTATAAAATTATAACTATTTTTCTAATTAGAACTTAATGACTGTAATTCTTGATTTAACATCTTTGCTTTTTGAGAGATCTTATTAGTTTCTGCTTTTTCTAAACAATACCAACCATGGCGAAACATAATCTCATAAACCTCTCTTTGTAATTTACTAATTTCTGAAAACATAATGTAGTAAGTATTGTATAAATCTTCATTACTTGCTTCTGTTAAAGCAACAGTATAATCTTTTTCCATCGACTTTAAGCATGATAACAATTCAGATATATAATCCTTTTCATTCAATCCCATTCCTCCTGGCATCTCTACTTTAGGATTTGACACCTTATTATCCATTTTGACTTCCCCCTTCTAAAATCTCTAGCGTCTTATTCATGTTATCTAAAAATAAATTTGATGCCTTTTGTAATACATTTTTTATCTCCTCATCATTTACTGAATTAATATTATTACTAACGTTCTTATAAGCTCCATAATTCCATGTAAACATATCGCTTAAATAGTCTAAGTCCTTTCCAGAAATAATATTAGGCACTTCATTATAATTTAAATTCATATTTTCCTCCTCAAAAATAGTTTGAGTAAGTATCTATAAATTATACTAAACATTAAATTTATAATTCAGAAAAAGAATCCATAACCAAAAAACACCAATAAGTTATAAAAAAATGAACAACATAGTTATATAAGACTTAATTATTTATAAAATACTGTACAAAGAGCATGAATTATAAACAAATTGATATTATTTTTTATATTATAGAAAGTGATATAATATACCATTTTTTATCTGCTATTATTGTTTTCACTAGTAGTTAATAGTATCACATAATAAAAATTATTTATTTGTCTTTCTAATTATGTAACACCCTAATTAGATTTTTTATAGTGTTAGTATTAAATTTATTTTCTTTAAAATATCACTCTATTGGTAAATGATAACTCTTTATTGATTCCGGAAGAATTGCTAAATCCTCTAATTTAAAAATATCAATTTGTTTTTTAATCCATCAAATCCTTTTAAGTTATATTTAATCTCTTTTAATTCAATCAATACTTGTCCATATTCTGCAAATAGTATAATCATACTTTTTCTTTTTACAACATCTTATAAATCGTTAATTTTCATTTGGAATGCCTTTTTTATAAAATAACAGCAATAAGTCTAATTATGGTATAATATATGCCGTATTTTCTTGTAGTTATAAAGAAAAATTAAAAATTAATGTGATTTAAATAAATTAAAAAAACTATTTATAAATTCTTTTTTTTAATTTATAATTATTTTAAGGAGATGAAAAATAGAAAATGAAGAAAATTTTAGTTATCTCAACAGGAGGTACAATATCGCAAGAACATAATGATAGAGGAATATCTATAAGTAACGATAATTCTTTTAAAGGAAAAACTTTTGCAAGCATATTAAATTCATTTAAACGTAAATTAAATATATCTGTTATTGATTCTGTTACTATTTCAAATAAAGATAGTTCAAATATGATTTCAAAAGATTGGGAATTAATAGTTAAATCAATTTATGATAATTATGATAATTATGATGCATTTATTGTAACTCATGGAACCAATACTATGGGTTATAGTACTGCAGCAGTTTCTTTTGCCCTAGGTAATTTGGGAAAACCAATAGTGTTTACAGGATCACAAGTATCATATGGTATTCCTGGTTCTGATGCAATAATGAATTTAGAAAACATATTAAGGGTCATTATTGAAAATGAAGAATTAATAGGAGTGTTCTTGGTTTTTGGAAGTAAGATTATAACAGGAACAAGGGTCAAGAAAAAAACAGAGTTTGATTATGATGCATTTAAAACATTTGGAAGATTACCAGATATAGGATATTTAGGAAATTCCGTAATACTTAATAAGTCTACCTTAAATCTGCATTTAAGTTACTTAGGAACGAAAAGTAAAACCAGAGAAGGGTTAGATGTAAAAAACAGTTTTGATAATAACATAATATCTTTAACTGAATTTCCAGGATTAAAATCAGAATATATTATTAATCTTGCAAAAAATGGAGTAAAAGGATTTATACTTCGTGCAACTGGAGCAGGAGATCCAAATGTAGCTTCGAATGATGCAGATTATCCTAATTTAAGGGAAGCATTTCAATATTTACAAGAACATAAGATTCCTATTGTGGTAACAACACAAGCTCCAGACGGTATAGCAAGTATGAGTTTAAACGAACCAGGAATTTTAGCTAAAGAATTAGGGGCAATTCCTGCTTGGGATATGAGTATGGAAACAATGGTAACAAAATTATCTTGGCTACTAGCAAGTGGTTATAGTTATGAAGCAATACAAGAATTAATGGTAACTTCTTTTAGAGGTGAAATTGATAATTAAACAAAAAAAGAGATCTATATCATAGATTTTCAGATTGTAGACAAACCCCATATTTCAAAATATGTGGTTTTTCATTTTGAATAATCCTTTTCCTTCTTTACTAATTCGTCCTATTCTTGCTCTTTCATTTATTTCTTCATCAAAATGTAATTATTTTATTTTTAATTTAATCGCCCAAATCTATTGCTCCTTAAATACATACAAAAAATTAACTTTCTTTGAAGCTGATACTGTATACAAAAGTTAGAATAAATTGCCCAATGGTACCATAAAGAAGGACGTATAACAACTTTTATTTTATTACTTTATATTTCAATTGAATATATGAATTTTCTAATTGGTTGCATTCAATTAATTGTAAAGCCTTTACATTATTAAGATCTTCAAAAGAAGTTATTGCTTCTCCATCTATTAAAGTTGATGTATCTTTTCCACCCACCAATAAAGGAGACATAATTACATTAACATAGTCAATTAAATTATCTCTTAAAAATTTGCCATTTAATGTTCCTCCAGATTGAATTGTAATTGTTTCTGCACTATACTTTTCTTTCATATCAGATAATAAAATACTTAAATCTAGCAAATCATAAAACAATATATCAAGATTATCATATTTTTCTTGTAATAAATATGCAACATGATTTTTGTTTGTTGTTACAAGTACAAGTCTATCAACCCAATAACATATATAATCTATACCTTTTTCATTTAAATGAGGTTTATTATCTATAATGATGAATCTACAATCCACTTTATCATGATATTCTGTTCTTTCATTAACACCAATTTTGGACATAACCCTACCAGTATTTAATGAATAAAAATCTGTGGTTGCTTCAGTTTCATAATATTGATGTAATCCTTCATTAACTCCATTTATTTTACATCAATCCTTATCGGCATCAAGATTATCGCTATTGCCACTACTAATTTTTCCATCTAACGATTCTAACATAAATAATGTTGTTATTGGTTTTTTCTTCATAAGTTCCTCCTACACACGTCCATTGATTATTTCAATGTACAAGTGTGTTTATTAGATTGGCAAAATATAGTAAAACTAGTTGTATTATAATAAGTATTTTAGTATAATTTCTATAGGGAATATCAGTTGTTGAGTGTCTACCGAATCTCTTGTAGAGAGGAGGTTTGATAAAAATGAAAACTAAGACTTTTATTTTGAAAACATTGTATTTTTGTGAGTATCTCTTCATAAGTTCTTAAATGATGTTATAGCCTTTATTTATAAGTGCTTACAGCATTTTGGTTTTTGAAAGATATTTTTATAAATTGTTATAATTCTTTATGTTTTCACTTTCAAAAGTAGTAAATTAGTAGTAAAAATCTAGTGAAATTTGAAAGTATCAATTTTTAAAATTAAAAATACTGTACTACATTCCACAGTATCGAGATATACATTAATGGGCGAGACTAGTGGCGTAGCCACTAAAGTCCTCGCCATAATAATAAGGTATAGTATTACCCTTATTATGTAGCATGAAGCATGTAGCAAACTAATTTTATTGATAGTATTTACAAAAATTTAAAAGAATACTTATTGTTTATCAAATTTTATTTTTATCAATACCTCTAACTTCAAAACTCTTGTATATTTTTTCCATATCTCTATATTTACCATTTCGTATTTCTTCTTCATACGATAACATTTCGATATTGTCTGTATTAGACTTTAATTCTTTATCAATATCATATGGAATACTTATCAATTCATATGATATTTTTTCATCTATATTTTTTGAATTATAATTACCAGAAATAATCAAGTAGTTTGCAACTGTAGTATTTTTTACATTACCATCTTTTTTATCATTCCTAAACACATCTACTGAATTCCCAACGGATCCAGTATTTATTATAGTTCTATTATAAATTCTTTGTATAAATGGAGTGTGAATATGTCCATAAATTACAATATCGGCAATTTGATTTGAAGTAGTATTTTTGCTAGGTAAAAATAACCTATATAATCTATCAATATTATCAATATTTCCAACAAAATCATTTATTTTTTCAGGAGTAGCATGAAAAAGTCTAACTAATCTTCCACTCATATAAAATTCAAAACAATAAGGTAATTTACTTAAATACTCAACATTTTCTTGTGTTAATTTACTTTTATTCCAGTTGATTCTATCAATTTCTTGTTTAGGTTTATTTGATACATCTATATTACTTGTAAAATATTCGTCGCAATTTCCTCGTAATACAATACCACAATTATTTTTAATTAATTCAATACATTGTTGTTGATTGCTTCCTTTTGCAATTATATCACCAAGACATATTATCTTATCTACATTTCTTCCTTTTATATCTTCTAATACTGCTTTTAATGACTCTAAATTGCCATGTATATCAGAAATAATTGCTATCTTTTTCATAAAGTAATCTCCTTATATATATTTTATTCTATCGATAATTATATCATAATCTTTAATAAATAACTCATTTTAATTTTATATAAAAGCAACGAAAAGTAGTAAATTAGTAGTAAAACATCGCTAAAATTTTATATATGCTCTTTAAAATAAAGGTATTTAAATGGAAATCCCAGTTTTTGTTATAAAAATTTAGTTATTATGTGAAATATCCTATTTATAAGCATACCTATAAAATTTTGAACATATTTTACTACTAATTTACTACTTTAGAAATATATTTCAGAAACTCAATACCTACTAATGAATTAAAAAAAATATATACCCAATACTATACATAAGAGAAGAAATATAGTAAAATATATTTAGAATAAATGGCGGAGGCATAAATATGAGTCAAAGTTTAAACTCTTTTAGAGATATAATATCCTATATTAATTCTTTAGAAAATGAAGAACAAATTAAAGAATTTGTAATGTCTAGACTAGAAGAATTAGAAAATAATTCTGAAAAAAGAACTATAGATAAAAACAATAATGGCCGTTTGATAGGAACAATTTCAGAAGGCTATATTAATTCAGATAGCCCTATTGTTACATCTTATATGGTTGATCCTTTTTATATGAATGATGCAACACTTTATATAGAATTTATAAAATCTATTAAAGGTAAAAATTTAAATAATCCTTTACAATTTTTTCATGAATTACAAGACTTTATAATTGAAGCATTTGGTTTTAAAGGCAAGCAGGATATTAGAGTAAATGTTTACTTACAAGAAAGAGATGATTCTCAAATATCAATAGCAGATTTCTATAAAAATAATTCTGCATTATGTTCAGAGAGAAGTGCAGCAGTACAAAATTTAGCAGAGTTTTGTGGAATAAAGAGCTATTTAGTATTTGGAAAATTGAGTTCTGAAGGAAAAGAAGAAGAGCATGCATTTAATATATTTCAAATGAAAGATGGTACTTTGATTTTATATGATTCAACAAACCCAGTTACTCTTACTAGCGGATATGTTCCAGCATATTCAATCATTGGTAAAGAAAATATTTCATTTGATTTTGAAGGACTTAGTGAAATATATAAGCAACCGATTCATCCAGATGAACCATTAGATAGAAATTATACTACTTGTAATTTCTATTTGAAGAATGAAAGTACTCGATTGAAATAAAAGTTAAATATAATAATTATAAAAATGCATTTTTTATACAAAATATAAATCATGATTTAATATTTAAAGACTAATTTTTTGCTACATGCTTCATGCTACATAATAAGGGTAATACTATCCTTATTATGGCGAGAACTTTAGTGGCTGCGCCACTAGTCTCGCGTATAAAGATATATTCCGATACTATGGACATTACATAGTTTTTTTAATATTTAAAATTAATACTTTAAAAATTCTTAATTTTTACTACTAATTTACTACTTTTGAAAGCGAAAATATAAAAAATTATAATAATATATGAGAATATTGTTCAAAAATAGAAATGTCATAAACTCTTATAAATAAAGGCTATAACAGCATTTAAAAATTAATAAGAAGTTGCTTAAAATATACTAAACTTTTATAAAGAAAAGTTCTTAAGCTCATTGCTATCATTTTATTTCTCCTTATCATTATGATAGTAGTTATAAAAAAAGGACACTTAATCTTCGCATAGATTAAATGTCGAACTAAATTTAATTTGGGTAGACATTCAACTCGCTAAAACTGAACATTCCCTTTTTTATTTTATGCAAGTTTCCTTGACATATTCATAATAACATAAAAACACGCTTTTATCAAGTGCGTTTTGCTTAATACTCGAAAAGTTCGAGTTTCCTATCAATTTGGTGGACCTGACGGAGCCAAAAACAAACTTTTTTGTCTTTAACGGAGGTTTTATCTTAATAATAAAATTATAATTTTATTAAGTATGTTTTATAATATTTTCAATTACATAAAATATATCTTCTCTTGCCTTATTTAGATTATATATTGCTTCTTGCTTTTTCTCAATTATATGATTATACCAATTAATATTTACCCTTAAAGTATAAAACAAATGGTTTATATTATTTTCATATTGATAATAATATTTGTCCACAAGCAATTTGAATACTTTGGACATATCTTTACAATTAATAATTCTAGATATATCCATTAAGGGATCTCCAATTTTAAAATCATCATAATCTATTAAATATAAACTATTTTCCTCTTTATTAATACAAACATTTAGTGGAGTTACATCTGCATGAATAAACGTTGTTTGAAAATCGATATATCTTTTTGAAGATTCTTCCAATTTTTCTAATAAAGTTTTTTTCATATCATCCGTAATAAGATTTTGTTTATATATATCTATTATTTTGTTACTTATTTCTGAAAAATAGTAATCTTTCCAGTTTTTATATTTATTTATGCTAAAATCAACATAATCTTGTTTAATTGAATGAAAATAATCAAGAATATTCTTTAATTGTAATTCATAATCATTATTTACTAAGGTACTATCAATTTTTACCAAATCAATTCCTTTTCCATTACCAAAGTAATCCAAAATTAAAACTTTATTATCATCTGACAAGTACCGAAATCCTATAATCTTTTTAAATTCATCACCTAATAGCGCTATTTTATTAACATAAGGTTTTATTCTTTCTTCTGATAAAATTAAGGTATAGTATTTTCCTTCCATTTTTAATTTAAATTTTGACTTTCTTCCATAATCTTGAATAGCAAATATTTCATATTCTTTTCCATCAAAGAAATTGTATTTTTTTAATATTTCCTCTAATTCTCCCACATATATCTACCTCATCAATCATAATTATAAAAACTATATTATCACTAATTTTTCATTTAAGATTAAACATCTTTATATAAATTCGACTATTATCGAATAGAAATCACAATTGGTGGAGCTGAGGAGAATCGAACTCCTGTCCAAAAATACAGCTACATAAACCTCTACAAGTTTAGTTAACTAATTATTTTAACTTACTATTCAAGTAGTTAACGACCAAAATAGTAAACGAGTCTATTGAATTCATTTTAGCTATAGACGTCACTAAAATATAATCTACTATATTTAAATCTTATTTACTTTACGTAGATAAAAAGTACTAAGATGCTTCTGCACAAATTAGGCAAAAGCTAATTGAGTATTACTGTTTCCAGTTATATTTAATTTTGCTTGTGTCGTAAGCCTACGACTTGCCATCTATGCTCTCATATTCCTGTCGAAACCATATCAGCCCCATGTGTTATATTATACCATAGTATCTCCAATTTTAAAACAAACATGTATAAAAAAAAGAAAAAAGCGAATAACCCACACTTTATGTAATTTAATAACGATTTTTCAATTGTTTCTCTACTGCCCGCTTCATATCTCTTTCCTTAATTGTCTCTCTTTTATCATAGTTGTGTTTCCCCTGACAAACTCCCAATTCTACTTTTAAAATATTGTTTTTGAAATATAATTTTAAAGGAATTAAAGTAAGTCCTTTTTTTTCAATCTCTTCTATGATTTTTTTAATCTCTTTTTTATGAAGTAACAACTTTCTAGTTCTTGTCTCCTCATGATTAAATATATTTCCTTCCTTATAAGGTGAAATATGCATATTAATTAGAAAGACCTCTCCATTTCTAATAATTGCATAGCTATCCTTAATATTACAGCCTCCTTGCCTTATTGATTTAATTTCAGTTCCAGTTAACGCAATTCCTGCCTCATATATTTTTAAAGTAAAATAATCATGTCTCGCTTTTCTATTTAATATTTCCATTGATATACCTCCCTGCTTACTCTGTTTATATTACAACTTTTTTACAATCTCAAAATCAATAATCTTTTCTTCCTTACTAGCTCTTACAACCTTTACTAGTACTTGATCTCCTATTGTATATTTCATATGACTTCTTTCCCCTATTAAAGTCATTCTTTCTTCATCATAATGGAAAAAATCATTCATATCACGAATGGGAACAAGACCTTCTATTAAATTTTCTAACTCAACAAACATACCAAAATTAGTAACAGAAGAAATCATTCCCCCAAATTCTTCTCCTATATGAGACTCCATATACTCTGCCATTTTCATATCTTCTACTTCTCTTTCACATTCAATAGATGACCTTTCTTTTGAAGAAGAGTGCTCCGCAATATACACTAACTTCTCCTCCCAATGCCTTAATGTCTTTTGACTCAAATCTTTATCAAATAAATAAGTTCTAAGTAATCTATGAACCGTAGTATCTGGATATCTTCTAATAGGAGAAGTAAAATGAGTATAACACTGACTGGCTAGACCATAATGACCTAAGTTTTCTTCCTTATAAATTGCCTTTTGCATACTTCTTAAAAGAAGACTAGATAATATCTTAAACTCCTTTTTATCCTCTAGAAATTGAACAAGTCTCTGCATTGCCTTTGGTTTAAAGTCCTTAATATCTCCAGGTATTTGATAGCCAAGGGTTCCAATAAAAGATAAATAGCTTCTTATTTTTTCTTCTTTTGGTTTTTCATGAATACGATAAATAAAAGGTAAATTCATAAAATAGATATGAGTTGCAACACATTCGTTGGCCGCAATCATAAAATCTTCTATTAACAGCTCTCCCACACCTCGATCTCTTTTAATAATATCAGTTGGAACACAATCCTCATCAACTAATATTTTTGCCTCATCCACTAAAAAATCAATATATCCACGTTTCTCTTTCATCTTTCTTAAGATATTAGCTAGAGCCTCCATCTTCCTTAAACTCTCTACATATTCTTCATACCCATCTGGAGTTTCTCCATTCTCTAAAATCCTATTAACATTCTTATAAGTCATTTGAATTCGGGATCTTATTATGCTTGGAAAAATATCATACTCAATCTGTTTTCCATTACTATCAAATTCCATAATACAAGAAATAGCAAGACGATCCACATTAGGATTCAAGGAGCAAATCCCATTCGATAATTCATGAGGCAACATAGGGATCACACGATCAACCAAATAAACACTAGTTCCACGTTCCATAGCATCGTTATCAAGAGCAGTTCCCTCCTTAACATAATAAGAAACATCTGCAATGTGAACTCCTAATCGATAATGACCGTTAGATAGTAACTTAATTGATATCGCATCATCAATATCTTTTGTGTCATCTCCATCAATTGTGAAAATTTCTTCTTCTCTTAAATCTCTTCTTCCCTCTAGGTCCTTTTCTTCTACCTCCATTGGTATTTTAGAAACCTCTTCTTTTACATCATCAGAGAAATCAATACCAATATTATATTTATGAATAATTGATAAAATATCCACTCCCGGATCATTTTTATGCCCAATAATTTCTACAATTTTACCTCTATATTTATGATGATTAATTTTTTTGACAATCTCAACAACAACCTTATGTCCATTCACTGCATTTAAAGCATCCTCAGGTTTTACCTCAATTTCCATTTTAACTCTTGGATCATCTAAACTAACAATTCCCTTATTTTTAATAAAATTAATTTCTCCAATATACCTAGTCACTTGTCTCTTGATAACTTTTAAAATTCTACCCTCTAACCGATCTAAATTCATCTTACTAACTACTTCTACTAATACAATATCATCATGAAGTGCACCATTCATATGATCAATACTAATATAAATATCATCATCAAGTCCTGCTACTTCAACAAATCCAAACCCCTTTTTGTTAACACGCATAACCCCCTTTTTTAAATGGCTATTCTCTAAAAGCATATATTTATTCTTCTTCGAATGATAAATTAAAACTTCTTCTTCTAGTTTCTTTAATACATTCTGTAAATTTCTTACTTCTTCTACTGTTTTTAAATGCAGTTGATCTTGTATATTATAAATAGATAAAGCACCATCACTTGTTCTTAATAATTGCAAGATATCTTCTCTCATTCTATCACCCTCCTTTATTCTTACTAACTATATTATAAAATAAAAAAGACTAAATTCCTAGTCTTTAACCAACAAAAGTGGAAATTAGGCAAATAAGGAAAAAGGACAGACCTAATAATAAAGTAACTCTACTAATCACCAATTCAGATCCTCTTTCTTTTCTTTTAGTAAATAAATCAGAACTTCCGCCACTGATAATCTGAGCAGCTCCTTCTGCTTTTCCACTTTGCAATAAAACAATGACAATTAATAAAATAGATATAATTAATAAAGCAGTTTTCATGAAATTCCTCCTTTTATACGATAAATATATAATAGCACAATTTAATCCTATTGTAAATATAGACAAAATCTAAAAATTAGGATTTATTAAATAATATACCTCCTGATTATAATATTCATCTCCCAATTTATAATCATCTATTTTAGTACCCTCATATTTCATTCCAAGACTTTTAACAAGTCCTATAGAATCTTTGTTCTCACTAACAATTTCAGACTCTATTTTATGATAAGAAAGCTTATGAAAAGCAAAATCTATCACTTTGGTAAGGAGTTCTTTCATATAACCATTAATACAATATTTGTATCCTAAAATATAACCCAACTTGCATTTTTGATTTAGTTGATCCTTTGAATGTATTTGAACTAATCCAATCATTTTATTCTCTTCTTTTAAATAGATTCTCCATCTAAAATGATTTCCATTAGAATACTAAGTCTTATATGTAGAAACTAATGTAGCATAATCTGAATAGTCATTAATCTATAACTGATAATAATACTTAACCCATTTAAAATTATTATAAATCTTTTGCATCATCAGTTATTTGTCTTAACATCAACCTAGGAGTATATATAGTTTCAAATAAATCCACTTTTTCTTCCATAAAACCGCCTACTTATTTTGACTATTTAGTTCTTCTTCAATTCTGATTAACTGATTATATTTACAAATTCTATCAGTTCTAGACATAGATCCTGTTTTTATTTGACCTAAATTTAATCCTACCGCTAAATCTGCGATTGTAGTATCCTCTGTTTCTCCACTTCTATGAGAAATAATCGTCTTATATCCATGACTTCTGGCAAGTTCAATGGTCTCTAATGTTTCTGTAATGGTACCTATTTGATTTACTTTTAGTAGAATAGCATTTCCTGCCTGATGGTCTATTCCCATTTGAAGACATTTTTTATTTGTAACAAATAAATCATCGCCCACCACTTGTACTTTATCACCAATTTTTTCAGTTACTTGTTGGAAGCCATTCCAATCATTCTCATCGACAGGATCCTCAATTGATATAATTGGATATGTATTTACTAGTTTCTCATAAAATTCAATAAGTTCATCTGTTGTAAGTTCCTCTCCAGTTGACCAATGAAATTTATATTTGCCTAATTCTTTATCATAAAATTCAGAAGCTGCTACATCAATTGCTAGACAAACATCTTTACCTGGTTCATATCCTGCACGCTTGATTGCTTCCACAATAAGTTCAAACCCTTCTTCATTACTTTGAAGATCTGGTGCAAACCCACCTTCATCTCCTACCCCAGTAGCAAGACCTCTTTCATTCAAAACCTTTTTTAGGCTATGAAAAACCTCAGCACCAACACGTACTCTTTCCTTGATAGTATCTCTTTGGGGAATAATCATAAATTCTTGAAAATCAAGTTTATTATCAGCATGAGCCCCTCCATTTATAATGTTTATCATCAGGTAGGGTTCTGACATGTTACCATTCCCAAATCTTTCATCCACATATTGATAAAGTGGTTTATTTTCTGCAATGGCACTTGCCCTTAAAGCAGCAATACTAATGCCCAAAATAGCATTGGCACCTAAATTTGATTTAGTATCAGTTCCATCAAGTTCTATCATTTTATAATCTAAAGCTTTTTGATCAGCTGCATCCATTCCTAAAACGGCTTCTTTTAACACCGTATTTACATGTTTAACAGCATCTAAAACTCCCTTTCCATTATATCTAGAATCTCCATCTCTCATTTCTAGTGCTTCTCTTTCCCCGGTTGATGCCCCACTAGGTACTGCTGCACGTCCTACTATACCATCCTCTAATATAACATCAACCTCTACTGTTGGGTTACCTCTTGAATCTAATATTTCACGTCCAATTACATTTTTAATTTTCATTTAAATCATTCCTTTCTTATTTACTTTTGTATTTAAACCAGTCTTTTTCTCCTATAATTAATACCAGAGTATTATAATCATTATTTTGCTTATTCATCTGCACTACCTTTCTTGAGATCACTAACGTGTTTCTTAAATTCCGCTCCTCTTATCTCACATTCTTTATATTGATCCCATGATGCAGACGCAGGACTTAATAATATTATACCACCTGGGGATGTCACTTCAACACATTTTTTGAAACCATCTGATAATTTTTCATAAACATAAGTTGGTATATTTAAATTTTCTCCAAACGCCTTTACCCTATGCCTACATTCACCAATACCTATAATATTTTTTACATTTTTCATATATGGTGCTAAATCATCAAATACCTGTCCTCGCTCTAAACCTCCTAATATTATAGTAGTAGGTTCTATAAAGGATGCTAGAGCAATTTGGGTACATTTTATATTGGTAGCCTCTGTATCATTATAGTACCTAACGTCATTGACAGTATCTACATATTCAAGACGATGTTCTACTCCTTTAAATTCACTAAGTACCTTATCAATAATTTTATTATCAACATCAAATTCTTTCGCTATCATAATAGCTGCCATACAGTTTTCCAAATTATGAATCCCTGGTATTTTGATATCCTTAATATCTATTACTTTATCCTCATAATAGTAAATCGCATCCTCTTTTAAATAACAACCGTTAATCTCGTTCTTACTAGAGAAATATTTCGTTTTAGATTGAATATTTTTTAACTGATTCATCACCTGATCATTTTCTATATTAAGAATTGCGATATCATCTTTTGTTTGATTATAAAACATCCTCGATTTGACTTCCTTATAATGATCAAAAGTTTTTAAAAAATCGATATGTGCTTCACTAATATTAGTAAATAATCCAATATTGGGTTTAAATTCTTTTATATTCTCCCCTTGTTGACAAGATACTTCCATAACTATAATGTCATCTTTCTTTAATTTTTCCAAAAAACTGCACAAAGGATAGCCAATATTACCAGCTAAGTGAACCCGCTCATGCATTGCCTCATGCAATATTTCATATGTCAATGTCGTTGTTGTTGTTTTTCCGTTCGTTCCTGTAATACCTACTAAAGTAACATCCTCAGGTAAAAGCCTATAGGACATCTCTACTTCATTGATCACTTCTATCCCAAGTTCCTGTGCTTTTACTACATATTTATGATCAATCGGAACTCCTGGATTCTTAATTAAATAATCAAAACTAGAATCTAGTAAATCATCAGGGTGAGAACCAAAAACAAACTCTACTCCCAATTTCTTTAATTCTTCTACTTGTTCTTGATTATGAAAACTCTCCTCCTTCCCATCATTAAGTATAACTTTATTTCTCCTAGTTGATAAATATTTCGCTGCCTCATACCCACTTCTAGCCATTCCCAATATGAATATTTTTTTATTATCAAACATATAATCACCTACTAACATTATACTATAAATATACGATTTTATCAGTAATATTTTATTGAAACAGTATATTTTGTATGTTATAATAAAATATAGATTATGAGGAGGATTTATCATGAAAATTATTACGATAGACTCATCTCAATTTGATAGTTTTTCAGATAAGCATCAATATAGAAATTATTATCAAACATCTAAATATGGAAATGTAATGGCTAATTTTAATTATGAAGTTAGATATATAGGAATCATGGATAACAACGATAAAATGATAGGAGCCTCCATTTTACTCTTACAAGATGCTGTTATGAAAACAAAACTTGCTTATGCTCCACGTGGAATATTATTTGATTTTACCGATTCATTAAAAGTAGATGAGTTAGTAGAAGCCTTAAAAAATGACTTAGGAAAAGAAGGAATTATTAGTCTAAGGATGGATCCCGCTATCCCCATGACTATCCGTGATGGAAAAGGAAATATTGCTAATATTAATAATGAAGCAACAATGATTGATGAAAATTTGAAAAAAGCAGGATTTACTTATAAGGGGCAAACTTTATACTTTGAAACTGAAAAGCCAAGATGGGAAGCCCTAACTATTTTGTCGAAAGATATTAGAGAAATTTATAAAACGTTTGATAAAAGAACAAGAAATAAAATTAATAAGGCCATTAACTGTGGCGTAGAAGTCTATAGAGATGACCAAAAGGACTTTACCTCACTTTATGAATTTATCAAAAAGAAAAACGCCAAACCTTTTAAATTTTACAAAGAATTAATCCACAATTTTGGAAATAACGCAGATTTATTTTATGCTAAACTAAATACTGAAATATTTGTGTTTAACAGTAAAAAATTATATGAAGATGAACTAGCTAATAATGAGAGGTTAGCAGAGCAATTTCAAAACCTTGCAAAGCAAAATGACGATAGACGTGATATTTTTAACAAAAAAGTATTATCAGATAAACTTCTTAATATCTATAAAAGCAATTTAATTTTTGCTACTAATGTTTTAAAAGAGCATCCAAATGGCTTAATTATTGCAGGAGGATTCAACATTATTTATGACAATGCGGCCTTTTTAATTATTGAGGGATTTCATCCAAACTTTAGAAGTTTAAATGCTAACTACTTACTAAAATGGCGTATGATATGTGATTATAAAAACGAACAATTAAAATATTTCAATTTGAATGCCATTTGTGGAAACTTTGAAAAAGACAGTAAATATGCTGGTCTAAATGAAATGAAAGTAGGCTATAATGCAATGGTTACAGAATATATTGGAGAATATGATATTATTCTTAACAACTTTAAATATGGATTATATAAGAGCTTTTCAAAAAAAGACTAAAAATTTAAATACTGGTAATATAAAAAATCACCTGTTTAAATTAATGTAAATTCTTTTTAATGTATAAAAACGTAATACAATATGGAGAAATTTTACTTTAGCCAACTATTAGAGGTAATATCTTATATAAACGAATTTTATGAATATAATTCTAATATTAATGACGTTAGTGAGCTTCATAGATATGTAAATAACTATAAAGATTAGTTAAAAAATTAGAAGATAATTATACATGAATACTAGCCAAAGAAAAAGTTTCAGAAAGAACATATTTTTGTAATAAAATATTGATTATTTAATATAAATCTTATTTTATAAACAATAGTATACAGTTTTTAATTGAATTTACTATTATTTTACTACTTTTAAATCAAAGCTAATTTATACTTAATTAAGGTCCAATATTATTTTTAACAAATTTTATGAGGATATATATGAAATAAAAAATATTATATAATGTTACCGATGTAAAAGATATGAATATGCTAAGCCAAGAATACACTGCCATGGCACCTATAAAAGCTAAACATGAATTTTTTAGAGAAAGTTCTGAACTTGTTAAATTTAATAGAATTATGCCACAAGAATTTAATAAAAAATAACTAGGTATTGTAATCACTTATAATAGATTAAGTATTGATGAATTAAAGGTAATTAATGGAGTTACTATCCCAATAGAATCAGAGGATTCGTATTTAGCCTTAGATAGACTACCAAGTAATATAAGAGACATTTTAAATGATAGGAATTTACTTTTAAATTTTTTATAGAGTTAGAAGATAAAAGAATTAAAACTTTACAAACAGAAAATGTTGAATCAGATGGAAAATCTAAAATGTTATCTTTAGTATTACCAGAATCAAATGGTAAAGAAATTTCTAATGCTGAAATTTAGTTAACACATATTTTATCTTGATTTAATTCTAAATTATGATCCACTCTTTTTAAAATCATCTCACAAAAAAACCGAATTTCTTCGGTTTTTTATTTCGATTATTCAACAATTTCAGAAACAGTTCCAGCACCAACAGTACGTCCACCCTCACGAATTGAGAACTTAGTTCCTTGTTCAAGTGCGATAGAATGAATTAATTCAACTTCCATATCAACATTGTCTCCTGGCATAACCATTTCAACACCCTCTGGAAGAGTAATTACTCCTGTAACATCTGTAGTTCTAAAATAGAATTGAGGACGATAGTTATTGAAGAATGGTGTATGACGTCCACCCTCTTCCTTGCTTAGTACATATACTGCAGCCTTAAATTTGTGATGTGGTGTAACACTGCCTGGTTTAGCAAGAACTTGACCACGTTCAACATCGTCTCTTCCAATACCACGTAATAATACTCCTGCATTATCTCCAGCCTCAGCATAATCTAATTGTTTTCTAAACATTTCAATTCCTGTAACAACGGTTTTTTGAGTATCTTTAATACCAACAATTTCAACTTCGTCATTAAGATTTAATCTACCACGTTCAACACGTCCTGTAACAACAGTTCCACGTCCTGTAATAGTAAATACATCTTCAATACTCATTAGGAATGGTTTATCAGTATCTCTTTCAGGAGTTGGAATCCATTCATCAACTGCCTTCATTAACTCCTCAATCTTACCAACATACTCAGCATCTCCCTCAAGAGCTTTTAAAGCAGATCCACGAATAACTGGAGTATCGTCTCCTTCAAATTCATACTCATTTAATAAATCACGAATTTCCATTTCTACTAAATCAAGTAGTTCTGGATCATCTACCATGTCACACTTATTCATGAATACAACCATTTTAGGTACACCAACTTGACGAGCAAGTAAGATGTGTTCACGAGTTTGTGCCATAGGTCCATCAGTTGCAGCAATAACTAATATTGCTCCATCCATTTGAGCAGCACCTGTAATCATGTTTTTAACATAATCAGCATGTCCTGGGCAGTCTACGTGTGCATAATGTCTAGCATCAGTTGAATATTCAACATGTGCAGTATTAATTGTGATACCACGTTCTCTTTCTTCTGGTGCTTTATCGATATTTGCAAACTCAACTTTTTCATTACCATTCTTCCCAGCTAAAACCGAAGTAATAGCAGCAGTAGTGGTAGTCTTACCATGATCTACATGTCCAATTGTACCAATGTTAACATGTGGTTTTGAACGATCAAATTTTTCTTTTGCCATAATTTTTCTCCTCCTTATTTATTACAAAATCTATTTTATCTAATAATTGAAGTTTTTTCAACTATTTTGATACTTTTTTATTAATTTCCACTCTTTTTAATGATTTCTTCAGCAATGTTTTTTGGAACCTCTTCATAATGGTCTGGGAACATTACAAATGTAGCACGACCTTGAGTGTTACTTCTTAAATTAGTAGCATATCCAAACATTTCTGAAAGTGGAACCATCGCACTTAATTTAACAGCATTTCCTTGTGATTCTTGACCAAGAGGTTTACCACGTCTTGCAGTTAAATCCCCCATTACATTACCAAAGTACTCCTCTGGTGTTGTAACATCAACTTTCATAATTGGTTCAAGAAGTACAGGATTACATTTATTCTTAGCCTCTTTTAAAGCTAGACTAGCTGCAATCTTAAATGCCATTTCATTAGAATCTACATCGTGATAGCTTCCATCATATAGGGTAGCCTTAACATCAATCATAGGATATCCTGCAAGTATACCTGTTTGTAGGGCTTCTTGTAAACCTTTATCAACAACAGGAATATATTCACGAGGAACAACTCCACCTACTATTTGATCAACAAATTCATATCCTTTATCTGGGTTTGGCTCAAACTTAACCCATACATGTCCGTATTGTCCACGTCCACCGGATTGTTTAATATACTTACCTTCACATTCCCCTACCTGCTTAATTGTTTCACGATAAGCGACCTGTGGTGCTCCAACGTTAGCCTCCACATTGAACTCTCGCTTCATACGATCTACTAATACATCTAAGTGTAACTCACCCATACCAGCAATCACAGTTTGACCTGTTTCATGATCGGTATGAACTTTAAATGTTGGATCCTCCTCAGCAAGCTTTTGTAAAGCTAGAGCCATCTTATCCTGATCACCCTTTGACTTAGGTTCAACAGCTAGTTGGATTACTGGTTCTGGAACAATTAAACTTTCTAGAATTACTGGCTTCTTATCATCACATAAAGTATCTCCAGTTGTTGTATTTTTAAGCCCTACTGCTGCTGCAATATCTCCTGTATAAACATCACTAATTTCTTTACGAGTATTCGCATGCATTTGTAAGATACGACCAATTCTTTCCTTTGAACCTTTTGTTGAATTTAGTACATAAGAACCACTTGATAGATGCCCAGAATAAACTCTAAAGAAGGTTAAACGACCAACGAATGGATCTGTCATAACCTTGAATGCTAAAGCACTAAAAGGTTCTGTATCACTTGGATGTCTTTTCACTTCTGTACCATCTGGTTCAGTTCCATTAATAGAAGCAATATCTAATGGACTTGGTAAATAATCAATTACTGCATCAAGAAGTAATTTAATTCCTTTATTACCTAAAGCAGTTCCACACATAACTGGGAAGAATTCTGCTTTTAAAACTCCTGTACGGATTGCTTTCTTAATCATTTCAACAGTTACTTCTCCACCATCAAGATAAATCATCATCATCTCATCATCATATTCAGCAACTGCTTCAATTAACTCAGCACGTTTTGCCTCAGCAATTTGAACCAAATCTTCTGGAATATCAATTTCCTTAGTATTCTCCTCTTGGTTACCATCATATTCATAAGCCTTCATTGTAACTAAGTCAATAACTCCTCTGAATTCTGATTCAGCACCAATTGGCCATTCAATTGGTTTTGCATTCACACCCAGTCTCTCATCAATTGTCTTCAAGCTATACTCAAAATTAGCTCCCATCTTATCCATTTTATTTGCAAAAATAATTCTAGGAACCTTAAACTCTGATGCTTGACGCCAAACGGTTTCTGTTTGCGGTTCTACTCCTGCTTGAGCATCAATTAATGCAACAGACCCATCTAATACACGAAGACTACGGCTAACTTCAATTGTAAAATCTACATGTCCTGGAGTATCAATAATATTAAAACGATATCCTTTCCAATGAGCAGTAGTTGCTGCAGAAGTAATGGTAATACCACGTTCTTGTTCCTGTGCCATCCAATCCATTTGGCTCTCTCCATCGTGGGTTTCACCAATTTTATGGGTAACACCTGTATGGAATAATACACGCTCAGTCGTTGTCGTTTTCCCCGCATCAATATGAGCCATAATTCCAATATTTCTTGTCTTTTCTAAAGACGTATCTCTTGCCATAAATTACTCCTTTCCTACCATCTATAATGTGCAAAAGCCTTATTTGCTTCAGCCATTCTATGAGTATCCTCACGTTTTTTTACTGCCCCACCAGTTTCATTATCAGCATCCATAATCTCATTTGCCAAATTAATAGCCATTCCCTTGCCACCACGATCACGAGAATATTTAACTAACCATCTTAAAGCAAGAGCTTGACTTCTTGCTGGTGAAACTTCTATTGGTACTTGATAATTTGATCCACCAACACGACGAGATTTTACTTCAAGTTGTGGTTTTATATTTTCCATTGCATGATTAAACACTTCAAGCGGATCTTTACCTGTTTTTTGCTTTATTATTTCAAATGCTTCATATAGTATAGATTGAGCTGTTCCTTTTTTACCATCTATCATAATTGTATTAATTAATTTTGTTACTACTTTTGATTTATAAATGGGATCTGGTAAAACATCTCTTTTTACTGCACGTCTTTTACGCATTGAAATTCCTCCTTTCTATTTTATATTAATTTTTAGGTTTTTTTGCTCCGTACTTACTACGTCCCTGTTTGCGATCTTTTACTCCAGCAGTATCCAGTGTACCACGAATAACATGGTAACGTACACCGATTAAGTCTTTAACACGTCCGCCACGGATTAAAACAACGCTATGCTCTTGTAAATTATGTCCTATTCCTGGGATATAAGTATCTACTTCTTTTCCATTTGATAAACGAACACGAGCATATTTACGTAATGCAGAGTTTGGTTTCTTAGGTGTTTTAGTTCCAACACGTGTACATACTCCTCGTTTTTGTGGAGATGGATTATCAGTTGCTTTTCGTCTAATCGTATTTAATCCAATTCCTAAAACAGGAGCCTTACTCTTTCTTTTCTTATCCTTACGTCTTTTACGAATTAATTGTTGCATTGTAGGCATATACTATATACCTCCTTTCTTTACACATATCCAGGTGTATCATTTTAACTTTTAAATAAAACTTTGCCCTAACGCAAAGCAAATTTAATCAGCATAAACAATATATCACTATATTATGCTGATGTCAATATCTTTATATTCATTGTATAATAAATTGCTCATACAAAGAATTTGGAGAATCTTTCTCTATACCATAATTATATGCAACAATAAGAAAAATTATCATAAATAGCAATAGTACAATAACAAAGGCTATCATGTTACTTAATCCCCAACCCTTACTATTTAATTTTAGCAATCATATCACACCCTCTTTTTATCATTATAAATATTCCTATGTACAAAAATTGTTCCTATATCTTTTGATAAACTTTTCCCTTTGACTGCATTTTTATATGTTCCATCGATGTCCAACCTACCTGCTTGAAAACGGCTTTATCATCGATGACTCCATTAACATTAATTTTAAAGTTTATATCTTCACCGTATAACAAACGACAATTTTCTTTGAATTCTTCTATATCCATACTTGGATTAACTCTACGCATATTAAAAGTTTTAATAATTTTTTTTCCGTCATGTGAAAGAATAGCAATACGATTTATTTTATAACAATCGCAAGCCAATTCCTTTGTTTGCACACAAGGGGTAAGACCATCACTACTATAATACAATTGAGTATCATCTAATTGAAATGAATCCCCAATAGAAATAGTACTAGCAACAGAACCTCTAGTAGCCCTTTCTGAAACAATAATACCTGATTTAGTTTGTTCTCCGTGCCTGATAATACCAATATCACTTTCAGGTTTAGCTGGAGCTTCAACTCTAACATGATGATTACTATCCAGAATATAATTAGAGACATTCTTTACGGCTGCTATCAATCCAATAGCAACGCCTACTGTAGCTACAATTCGTTTTAAAGAAAAGCTCCTATTGTTAACGATTTGTCTTCTCTTATTAGCAGCTTGCTGAAAATCATCGACGATATTCACTCCACCTTTGGTATCTATACAATCATCATCATAATCCTCCATAGAAGAATGAAATAAAAATGATGATGGACAATGTGAATAAGTAGAATAATTTAAAGGATTATCTTTTCTAATTGTCCTTAACAATTCTTGTAGTGATTCCCTTGTCCTTTTATTTTTTTCCTCTGTTTCTCTTAATTTTTCCATATAGGTAACCTCATCTACATAGATAGTGATTCCCTTTTGATTCTTAACAGGATAACAGTCTATCAAAGAGTTTATACCTCCTAATAAATCAATTTTACTCATATAATAACCCCCCTTATAACACAAATTATGCTTAATTGTATCATAACTAATTAAGAAAATCAAGAAATTTAATGCATAAATAAACTATATCCATTTATGAAATTACAGTCTAGTATACTAGTATACATTACAACAAAAAAGAATCAATTAAAACTGATTCTTTAGTCCATAAATTGGTCTTCTAATTTATCTAGAGGTTCCTCATCAATAAATTCCTTTTCTAAGTCATATTCTACATTAGAATATCTTTTACTACCAGTTCCAGCAGGAATTAATTTACCAATAATAACATTCTCCTTTAAACCTTCCAAATTATCTACCTTTCCCTTGATAGCGGCGTCTGTTAAAATTCTAGTAGTTTCTTGGAAAGATGCAGCAGATAAGAAAGAATCAGTTTCAAGTGATGCCTTTGTAATACCTAATAATACTGGTTTTCCTAAAGCTGGCTTTTTCCCTTTAATAATAGCTTCTTTATTACCATCTGTAAATTCCCTAAAGTTTACTAAACTACCTGGTAAAAATTTCGTGTCTCCAGATTCAATAATACGAATCTTAGAAATCATTCTACGAGCAATCACTTCGATATGCTTATCCGAAATATCAACACCCTGTGAACGATACGTATTTTGAACCTCTTTTAAGATATATTCCTGGGTTGTAATTGGATCAGTTACCGCTAGTAACTCCTTAGGATTAATAGCACCTTCTGTCAATTTAGTTCCACATGTAACCTCTTGCCCCTTTTCGACACAAAGTTTAGCACCATAATTAGATACATGTTCTTTTGTTTCTAATTTATTAGTAATACTAATTTTATATTTTCCATGATCTTCTTTTATCTTGGTAATCTTACCATCAATTTCAGCAATAGTTGCCTTTCCTTTTGGATTACGAGCTTCAAATAACTCCTGAACGCGTGGAAGACCTTGGGTAATATCTTCTCCGCCTGCAACTCCACCCGTATGGAAGGTACGCATAGTAAGCTGTGTTCCAGGTTCTCCAATAGACTGTGCAGCCATAACACCTACTGCTTCTCCTATTTCTACTAGATTTCCTGTAGCAAGATTACGCCCATAACATTTTTGACATAAACCATTTTGAGTCGCACAAGTTAAATTAGTACGAATTTCAACCTCTTCAATTCCAGCATTAATAATTTTATCTGCAATAGATTCGGTAATCATATCCAAACGCTCTACTAAAACCTGTTTAGTATTAGGATCTATAACCTTTTTATTAGCAAAGCGACCAACAATTCGATCCCTTAAACTTTCAATTACAGAACCTGTTTTTTCATTCATAAAGGCACGTACAACTACACCTTGATCCGTTCCACAATCCGCTTCTCTAATGATCATATCCTGACTGACATCAACTAAACGTCTTGTCAAATATCCAGAGTCAGCTGTTTTCAAAGCAGTATCTGCACTACCTTTACGAGCACCATGGGTTGATAAGAAGAATTCAGCAACTGAAAGCCCCTCTTTGAAGTTTGATAAAACTGGAATTTCTACTGATTCACCAGATGGTTTCGCCATAATTCCACGCATACCTGCAACCTGAGTAAAGTTCGAAATATTACCACGTGCTTTAGAATGCATCATCATAAAGATTGGATTATCCATATCACTATTAGAAATTTCTTCAAGTTCTGCCTGAACCCTATCTTTAGCCATATTCCAAGTATCGATAACTTTTGTGAACCTTTCTTCTTCTGTAATTAAACCTCTTTTATACTGTTTATTAATTTTATCAACAAGTTTTTGACTTTCCTCTACAATTTCTGGTTTATGCTTACTCGTCTCAACATCTGCCATGCTAACAGTAATACCAGCAATCGTAGAATAATAAAATCCCAAATCCTTTAATTTATCAAGCATTTCTGAAGTCTCAGTTGTTTTATATCTTTTGAATACTTGGGCAATAATTTTCTCCAATGTTCCCTTAGCAAATGGTTTTACTAAAGGCATCTCCTTAATTGCCTCTTTAATATTAGTACCTCGACTTAAGAAATATTTATTTGGTGTAATATTAGAAATATTATCATCAGTTGGCTCATTTACAAAGGCAAATGAATCTGGTAAAATTTCATTAAATTTAATCTTACCTACAGTCGTTACTAGATATTTTTCCTTTTGATCATCCGTAAATAACTTATGTTTAAAAGAAGATACAGGAACAGCAATACGAGTATGTAGGGTAAGTTCTTTACGTTCATAAGCCATCAAGGCTTCATTACAATTTTTAAAAACTCTACCTTCTCCCTCTAAGCCTTCTTTTTCCATTGTAATATAGTAATTACCAAGAACCATATCTTGAGAAGGTGTAACAATTGGATCTCCACTCTTCGGATGTAAGATATTATTAGAACCAAGCATTAACAATCTAGCCTCTGCCTGTGCTTCTTCTGATAAAGGAACATGCACAGCCATCTGATCTCCATCAAAGTCTGCATTAAACGCTGGACAAACAAGTGGATGTAGGCGTATTGCTTTCCCACCAACTAATACTGGTTCAAATGCTTGAATTCCTAATCTATGTAGTGTTGGTGCACGATTTAATAATACTGGATGTTCTTTAATAACCTCTTCTACAATATCCCATACAACAGGATCTTGATTTTCAATTAATCTTTTAGCCGCTTTAATATTATGGGCAATATCCTTTCCCACCAATCCATTAATAACATGAGGTTTAAACAATTCTAACGCCATTTCTTTTGGAAGACCACATTGATACATCTTTAAGTTTGGTCCAACAACAATAACAGAACGCCCTGAATAATCCACACGCTTTCCAAGTAAGTTTTGACGGAAACGACCTTGTTTTCCCTTTAACATGCTAGAAAGTGATTTCAAAGGACGATTTCCAGCACCTGTAACACTTCTACCACGACGACCATTGTCAAACAAAGCATCAACAGCTTCTTGTAACATACGTTTTTCGTTTTGAATAATAATCCCTGGAGCTCCCAAATCAATTAATTTCTTTAAACGATTATTACGATTAATTACACGTCTATATAAATCATTTAAATCGCTAGTTGCAAACCTACCACCATCTAACTGAATCATAGGTCGTAATTCTGGTGGAATAACTGGAATTGCATCTAAAATCATCCATTCAGGACGATTTCCTGATTGATAAAAAGCATCTAATACATCTAATCTTTTTAGTAAACGGGTTCTTTTTTGACCTAAAGCAGATTCTAATTCTTCTGTAATCTCATCAATTTCTTTTTTTAAATCAACCTTTTTTAATAACTCTTTAATGGCTTCTGCACCCATTCCAACACGAAAACCTGTTCCGTATTTTTCATAATATGCACGATACTCTTTTTCAGATAGAGTTTGCTTATTTTCAAGAGGAGCATTTCCTTTGTCAATCACTACATAACTAACGAAATATAAGACTTCTTCTAAATCTCTTGGGCTCATATCTAAAACTAGACCCATACGAGATGGAACTCCCTTGAAAAACCAAATATGAGAAACAGGAGAGGCAAGCTCAATATGGCCCATGCGTTCACGGCGTACTTTAGATCGAGTCACTTCTACACCGCATCTGTCACAGACAATATTTTTATAACGTACTCTTTTATATTTTCCACAAGCACATTCAAAATCTTTTGTAGGACCAAAAATCTTTTCACAGAATAACCCATCACGTTCCGGTTTTAAAGTACGATAATTAATAGTTTCTGGCTTTTTTACTTCTCCATAAGACCATTCACGAATTTTTTCAGAAGAAGCGATACCAATTTTTAATGCTTCAAATTTATTTACTGCGATCATTAAATATCAGCTCCTTCCTCTACAGATGCCTGCTCTAGATCTGTATCCTCTTCTTGGTTAATTATTTCTTCAACGTGTGGTTTATCTAATTCTTCTATTGATAGTTTAGAATCATCCTTATCTTCCTCTGTCTCTATTTCTTTTAATTGTAGGTTTTCTCCCTTATCATTGATAATAGAAATATCTAATCCTAAGGCCTGGAACTCTTTCATCAAGACTCTAAATGACTCTGGAACTCCCGCCTGATCAATTTCTTGACCTTTAACAATTGACTCATACACCTTTACACGACCTACCACATCATCTGATTTTACCGTTAAAATTTCTTGTAAAGTATGGGCAGCTCCATAAGCATATAAAGCCCAAACTTCCATTTCACCAAATCTTTGTCCACCAAACTGTGCCTTACCTCCGAGTGGTTGTTGTGTAACCATAGAATAAGGTCCTGTAGATCTAGCATGAAGCTTATCATCTACCATATGATGAAGTTTAATCATATACATAACTCCTACTGAGATACGATTATCAAAAGCTTCTCCAGTACGACCATCATAAAGAATTGTTTTACCATCTTTATCCATGCCTGCCTCTTCCATCATTTTCTCAATATCTTCTATGTGAGCTCCATCAAATACTGGGGTTGCAATATGTACTCCTAATTTCTTAGCAGCCATACCCATATGTAATTCAAGTATTTGCCCTAAATTCATACGTGATGGAACTCCTTGTGGATTCAGCATAATGTCAACTGGCGTACCATCTGGTAAATATGGCATATCTTCTTCTGGAAGAATTAGTGAAATGACACCCTTGTTACCATGACGACCAGACATCTTATCTCCTACTTGAATCTTACGCTTTTGAATAATATAGACACGAATCACTTTAGAAACTCCCGCTGGTAATTCATCATTATCTTTACGTGAATAAATCTTGATATCATGAACAATCCCATCTCCTCCGTGTGGAACACGTAAAGATGTATCTCTTACTTCACGGGTTTTTTCTCCAAAAATAGCATGTAATAACTTTTCTTCCGATGTAAGTTCCGCCATACCCTTTGGAGTAACCTTACCTACTAATATATCTCCTTCTTTTACCTCAGTTCCAATTGTAATAATACCATTTTCATCTAAGTTTTTGCGAGATTCTTCACTAACATTTGGAATATCTCTAGTAATCTCTTCTGGACCTAGTTTTGTCTCACGACATTGCATCTCATAATCTTCCAAATGAAGAGATGTCAATTTATCGTCTTTTACTAGATTTTCATTTAAAATAACAGCATCCTCATAATTATAACCATCAAAAGTCATGAAAGCAACCACCATATTTTTACCTAAAGCAAGTTCCCCTTTATCGGTGGAATTTCCATCAGCCAAAATTGTATGATTTTTCTTTACCATATCTCCTACCTTAACTATAGGTCTTTGGTGGTTACAGATACCCGCATTAGCAAGCTCAAAATTTGCTAAATCATACGTATCTTTTCCATCTTTTGTTTTGACTACTATTTTTTTAGAGTCTGTATATTCAACTATACCATCATTCTGGGCAATAACACAAACACCTGAATCTTTTGCAGCTATATGCTCAACACCAGTTCCTACATATGGAGCTTCTGTTTTAATTAATGGCATAGCTTGACGTTGCATGTTGGCCCCCATCAAGGCACGAGTAGCATCATCATGTTCCAAAAACGGAATACAACTTGTAGTAATAGATACAACTTGCTGTGGTGATACATCGATATAATCTACCTGCTCTGGTTTTGCCAAAATATTCTCTCCACGAAGTCTAGCATTAACTTGATTATCGATAATAACATTATTTTCATCTGTATTAATAGTAGATTGCGAAATAATATAATCTGCCTCTTCATCTGCTGTCAAATATTCTACAGTATCCGTAATTTTGCAATCTTTTACTCTGCGATATGGAGTCATAATGAATCCATATTCATCTACCTTAGCATAACTTGCTAGGGAAGTAATTAATCCGATATTAGGACCTTCTGGAGATTCAATTGGACAAATTCTACCATAGTGAGAAGTATTAACATCCCTAACTTCAACTCCAGCTCTATCCCTAGATAATCCCCCAGGTCCTAATGCTGACAAACGGCGTTTATTAGTAAGTTCTGCAATTGGATTCGTTTGATCCATAAATTGAGAAAGTTGACTAGATCCAAAAAATTCCTTCATTGCAGCTGTAACTGGCCTAATATTGATTAAAGTCTTAGGGGTCACTTCTTCCATCTCTTGAGTAGTCATTCGTTCACGAATTACACGTTCCATACGGGAAACACCAATTCTAAATTGATTTTGTAACAATTCTCCTACTTGACGAATACGCCTATTTCCTAAATGATCAATCTCATCAAAGTTTCCAACACCATGTAAAAGGTTTAAATAATAGGAAACAGATGCATAAACATCAGAAATTGTTAATCTCTTTTCTGTTATCTCCTGATCATTACCAATTACAATTAATTTATTTTTCTTGTCTGATGGATCTACAATTTTAATTTGTTGAACTTTATTATAAGTATCTAACTCTTCATTAACTGGAACTTCAACAAGCCCATAACCATTTGCAAATATCTCTTTTAATTCTTCTAATAACGCCTTAGTAATAACAGTCCCCTTAGCACAAACAACATTGTCTCCTTCCTTAATATCTTCTGCAATTGTCTGTCCTAATAAACGATCCAAGACATTTAACTTACGATTAAATTTATAACGACCTACACGTGCTAAATCATATCTGAATTCATCAAAAAATCTAGTAATAATTTGGTTTTTAGACGAATCAATAGTTGCTGGTTCCCCTGGTCTTAATTTTTCATAGATTTCGATTAATGCTTCATCAGTATTTTTAGTAGAATCTTTAGCAATTGTATTTTTTAAATACTCATCATCCCCAAAAACTTTCAAAATTTCTTCATCACTAGATAAACCAAATGCTCTAAGTAGCGTAGTTAAAGTCACTTTTCTGGTTCTGTCAATCCTAACATATAAAACATCTCTAGCATCTGTTTCAAATTCTAACCAAGTCCCACGGGTTGGTATAATTTGAGAAGTAATTAGTTCACGTCCATTTTTATCAATCTCATGATTAAAATAAACACTTGGAGATCTAACTAACTGGGAAACAATAACACGTTCTGCACCATTAATAACAAATGTACCGCTATCTGTCATAATTGGCATATCTCCCATAAAAATTTCCTGTTCCTTAACCTCTCCAGTTTCATGATTAAAAAGACGCACCTCAACCTTTAAAGGTGCTGAATAAGTAGTCTCTCGATCCTTACTTTCTTTAATCGAATATCTAGGATTATCAAAATGATAATCGCCTACTTCTAATCTTAAGGTACCAGAAAAATTTTCTACTCCATGTAATAAATCTTCAAAAACTTCCTTAATACCCTCCGTTTTAAACCACTCATAGGATTTTTTCTGAATTTCAAGTAAATCTTTTAATTCATACGTATTTCTAATTTTCGAGAAATTTCTTCTTTCTCGATGGTCACCACATTTAACTATTTTATATGACACTCTTTTCACCCCAAACATTTAATTTTTAAAGAACAAAATCGCATTAAAAATAACACGTTGCCAATTTATATTAATAACATAAAGTTATCAACAAGTCAACTAAAAAGAACACTTTAATACGAAAAAGCCTTTTTTTCTTTCTAATACCTCAACATTATACACCTGGCCCAAGTCGGATATTAGCGATTTAGCACCCTGTTCTTTTCGAATTACCAAGAAAAGATTACCTTCAGGTTCTAAATATCCTTTTGCATTCATTAAAATCTCATAAACAATTTTTTTACCCGCACGTATTGGTGGATTTGTAATAATCGTATTATACTTACTAGTAATATTAGAATAACAATTACTTTCAAAAATGGAAACATTTTTGCAATCATTTAAAACCAAATTACGCTTTGCTAAATGAATTGCCCGTAAATTAACATCAACCATATCAATATAAGCATTAGTAAGTTTATTTAAAACAATACCAAAAACACCATAACCACAACCCATATCTAAAACTTTAGCTCCAACTTCTACAAGCGGGATGGACTCAAGTAAAAGTCTACTGCCAAAATCTAATCCTTCTTTCGAAAAAACACCATTATCTGTCAAAAAAGTAAAACTATTATTTCTTATTACACAATTCATTTTTTTGACATTACTAGGTAACCTTTCGTTTGTAAAATAATGCCCCATGATCTCTCTCCAAATACAAAAAGAAAGAGACAACTTCCATAAAATATTACAGTTGTCTCCTTTCGTAAAGATATAATACAACAAAAATACAGAATAGTCAACATTTTTTTAAAAATATATTGACTTCTTTAAAAACATATAGTAATATTAAATTAACCTAGTAACAAAGAGGAATCATATGATCAAAAAGATCGATTTTAAAGTAATAACTTACCGTACTAGGGGAATTGTAATCGTTGTAAGAGAAAGAAAACTCTAAACAAGTATTGTTATTATTTATATATCTGATAAATATATAAATGATAATTTTAAACTAAGAAGCCTATATGGCTTCTTTATTTTTGTTAAATATTAAACTAAAAAAAATAAATACACAAATATCAAATAACATTATATGTATTTATTTTTTTTGAAAAACTCTACATAACATTCTTTGGTCTGGTTATGTTTCTCTTGAGTTTATAGCAAATTTCTGATAAAAATTTACTATTTTGGTTTAATTAGGGGCATCATTAGCTAAATGATTTCAGTATTCAGACCTATACCTGCCACTTACCCTAAAAGTTTTCCTTCTTTTTAATTGTAACCTTAATATATGTATAACAAGCAAATCAGAGACCAGCACAATTGATAAAAAAACATCAAAGCACCTTCTCACCACCATATATTAACAATACTAGTATATTAAAAAAAAAGTATCTTGTCAATACTTTTATTCAAATAAATCATCAATGTCTAAAACATCGTCATTTTCCTGAATTTCGTTTTTTATTTCGCTATCATCAGAAATGGAAAGTTCCTCTATTCCAGTTTCCTTATCAATGGTAGAAAACGCTGCCTCTCCAGTTGGATCGGCACCTTCACGAAACTCCTCATATAAATCAATACCGTTTATAAAACCATCATCATTATTATTTATGTAATTTATTGCTGACTTGATATCCTGATTCATATTATTATCTGTCTTTATCTTTTCATCCATATTAAACATTCCTATTTCGAATCACTAGCATTCTTATATTTTATAACTTGTTTTTTAAATTTATTATTCATATCTAATAAGCGCTGATTAGCTGATAATGCATTAATATAATGTGCAGCCATATTATTATACCAACCATTTGCATTTTCGCCACCATACCAATATGTAGTATTTAAATGCTCCACTGCTTCCGCTAACTGCGTCATATAGCCATCCAACTCCTTTATATACCCTGCTACCTTTGATGAAACAGCTAATGCAACCTTTGGACTGATACTATTCTTTGACATTTTTTATATCCTCCCTTTTCTTTAGTTTCAATTTGCTAATTACTAGAATTAGAATTCATAGTATTTAACATAGACTGATAAGCACCCTCTACGTCCGCTTTCAATCCCTCAAAAGCATTCTTATTTTTCTGAACAGAGCTTTCTAGATTTCGATACATAGTAGCTTGTTGATTTCTTGCATAAGATGAGCGTTTATTACAAACTGAAGCCATTTTCTCTGCAATTGTTTTAAATTTTCCTTTTGTTTTTGGATCATTCCATATTTTCTTATATTCCCCTTCAATTTTGTTATAGGTTGTAGAAATCTGTGTTAATGCATCCCTTACTACCGCTGCCTGATCCATTACATTGTACGCCATAAAAATCTCCTCATCTGAGGCTACCATATTGGAAAGATTAATCCTTGATTTTGCCATATCATTCACCCTCCTTTCACTTATCATAATTAAATATTAGCATATCTCATTTTTTATATCAATAATCTTAAACGATTTATATCATAAATGAATGACATATTGTAAAATTTTACACTTATAATAGTATTACCTTACTTCCATTCTTTAGCCCAGAAAACCTTACTATATTATTCTTATTAATCACCTTACCACCAATACTATCATACAAATTAGCATGCTCATTAATCTCATAATATCCATCAGATAGCTCATTAATGGATTTTTGAATTAATAATAATATCTCATCCATCTTTTCTCCAATTGGAATAAATAAATCGTACTCCTCCTCGATGGTTGGAACCTTTACGCTAACTAAAATTTTATTCATATTTTCACCTATTTTCTTACATATTTAATAAATTCTTGTTCTCCATCTTTTACAATCATGGCTGTGTCAGATAAAATTTGACCATCTAAATCATATCTAGGTTTTGCAACAAGAATACTTTGATCATCCACAGATAATCCTAACAAAATACCATTGGTATTATCTGCATAGGTTCCCCATGGATTATCTAAGGAACGTAATGAACGATTTTGATCTACAATAATAAATTTATAATTACTACTATCCTTTGCCGATAGAATTAAATCTGTAATATTATTGATCTCATTATCTTCCTGTTTTAGCTCATTTAAATGCTTTTCTAATTCTGTATATCCATTAATCAAAAACAGCAATTTGTTACTAGAATCATTAGAAATAGACTTTTGAATATTCCTAATTAAACTAGAAATTAGTTTTTTAAAATTGGAATTATACAGCTTAATATTAGTATGCTTAAAATCCTCTAAAATATTATAAGCATCTAATATCACTAATTTATAATCAATGCTTTGAACTAATATATTAGAGAGTTGAGTAATAAAACTCTTATCTGAAATGCTACTTCCGAATAGTATTATATTAATAAAATTATCAAAGTCATATAAATATGGACAGGCACTATTAAATTCTATTCCTATTGGAACACTAGATAAATCTGTAATTTCCCCTCGAACAGAATCCATAGAGACAATCTTAGGCATAACTGGTATTTTTCTAGCTCGATTTTTTATAAATTTATTTAGTTGCTCAAACACATAATTCAAATTGTTTTCCATTACGGCATCATTAAAAATAAGAGCTGTTTGAAATTCATAAACATCATCTAATTTTATTAATCCACGACCAGGATTCTCTGCAGGAACTATATTACTAGACGGAAAAACACCACTATAATCTGTTTTATCCAACAAGCGCATCACAATTTTTTCACTAAAATTATTTTCAGCTATAAAACCTAAAGAGGATAAAGAAGTTCCAGTTACTATAAAATAAATTCCGTTCCGGTTACACTCTCTAGTAAGTGGTCCAAATAAATCTTCATATTCAAACTCAAACTCTTCTTTAAAAACATCCATACCATTTATTATAACAATAGTACTAGGAAAAGTTGTTTTCCCTTTCTTTAGCTCTCCTTCAAATCCTCCAATTTTATCAGAATAATACTTTTTTCTCTTCTCATTCTCTCTTGTCAAAAAGTAAAACAACTTTTTAACTTTATCCGGTGTTGAAGTGGTAACAAAATCACCTACCTGAGGAGCCTTAATAAAACGATTCAAAGTCTCCGCCAAAAAATCTACAATATAAAAATTAACCTCGTTTGTATTATGCGTAATTACAGTAGAATATATAATAGTTGATAACAACGTACTTTTTCCACTACCAGGAACTCCGATAATGAAAATATTTCCCAACTCATTAATAGATAGAGAAACACTTCCTTGCTTTTGATTCTTTGGATCATCATATTCTCCAATAACAGGATTAATATTATAAGGCCTAATTCCAACCTCATATTTCTTTCTAATATCTTCTAAATATATAATAGGTGCTACATTTTCTAACCATAATTGCTTATTTTTAAAATTTAGCTCTACTGCTTGCTCAATTAAATATTTCAAAACATTACCTAACTCTTCTCCTAAATCTTCACGAATCTGTACTTTTTCTTCAGGCTTTGTAATGTTTTTCACAACCTCTCCAGCATTATTTAAAAAGTCTATAGAATCATCAACTTTTGTTCTACTTCTTTCAGATGGTATATAAGTAATTCCACTATAAGCGGATTGCCCCAAAACAAAGTATTCATCATAGCCCACTTGTAAATAGAATCGTCCCGATTGTTTTAAATAAGCCGCATCATCACGCCTAATCATTTCTTTACTATCCTCTACTGTTTGAACCTTACAACAGACTTTAAACTTAGAATTTGACCAGATTTGATCATCTACAACACCACTAGGCTTTTGAGTAGCTAAAATTAAATGAATTCCTAAACTACGACCAATGCGTGCTGCTGATACAAGCTCGTCCATAAATTCAGGCTGTTGTGCTTTTAACTCTGCAAACTCATCACATATAATAAATAAATGAGACATAGGTTCCTGAAGTTGATTTTCTCTTACTAGTCTCTGATATTTATAAATATCAATCGTTCCTGTATTCAATCTCTCTTTAGCCAGATTAAATACCTTTTGTCTTCTTTGTAATTCACTCTTGATAGATACTAAAGTCCTCTTCATCTCTGACTTATCCAGATTAGTAATAGTTCCTACCAAATGTGGTAATTTTATTCCAGCTTTTCTATTTTCAAAGGCCCCTGCAAGCCCACCACCTTTATAGTCAATTAACACAAATTGAACCTCATCTGGACTATAATTAACAGCAAGAGATAAAATATATGTAATAATAAATTCACTTTTACCAGAACCTGTCATACCAGCAACCAAACCATGAGGGCCGTGTCTTTTCTCATGTAAATCTAAATTTAAAATATTTCCATTTACATCCACTCCTATGGGTGCCGCTAAGCTATTGATCACATCTGAATTTTTCCACTTTTCTATAGCGTTAAATTGTTTAACATTCCCTATCCCATATAACTCCAAAAATCCTAAATTATCTGGCAAATTTCCAGAAATAGCATCTTGTAGTTTGATTGGTATATTAGCTATTCTTCTAATACATTCATTAAAATCTATATCCTCTATAAACTCTGGCTTAAACCTATTTAAACTGTCCTGATCCATTTCAGAGTTAAAAGAAGCAGCTTCTTTTAATTTGTAATCAATGAAATGATGACAGGTACTAGGAACTTCGGCAACTTTTTGGCAAAACATAATTATCCCCATATGATATTTACTACAATTAGAGTCTAAATCTCTTATGATTTTGAGATCTTTATACATAGAAATATTATCCGTAACAATTAAATAATAGGGTAACTCTAGTTTTTGTTCAAGTTCCTTTCTTTTCATTAATTCTTTTTCCAAAAAGGAGGATAACTCTTCTCCTTCGTTTAAATTACTTGCAAAAAATCTTTTGCTTTTCTCATTATTCCAACAATGATTACAACCTCTTAAAAAACTTAAAGAAGAGTTTTCATTTTCTCCTGTTAATACAACAATTTTTAAATCACTATAGCTATGAAAAGTTAATAATTGCAACATAATTGCTTTCATATAATTTGGCATAATTTCAATTTGACCGATAAATGCTAAAATATTATTTCTATATAATGAAACCGTATAAGGAACATCATGAACCCACTTATTACTCTCTATTATTTTTTCCGCATTTTCAATCAAATGGTCATTATTTTCACTATATTCTGGTTTTTTAAAATCAATCTCGCAATCCAAGGGTATAGTCCCAATACCTAATCTGACTACCAAAAAGTCCCTGCTGTCCACTGTTCTAGAAAATAAATTAGGTAATTTAGAAAAAATAATATTTTGAATTTCCCTAAGAGATGTATATCTATCACATAAAATCATTTTTTGATCATCAATAGCCTGTTTCAGTACCTTTTCTTTCCCTTTTAAATATTTTGAAAATCTTCTACTTCTTCTAAGATTAGAACCTGCCACTCTAAACTTATTTATAATCTGTTCTACAAAAGGCCAAATAATACTAGAAATAAATAATGCAATACACATAATAATACTAGATAAATTACTCTGCAAAGAGGATGGATCTTTTTGAACATTAATCAGAGCTTGTATTCCTGTAAATGCAGAAGTAGAAAACATAAGAATAGAAGGGACAATCTTGATTAACATAGATTCTCCATCAGATCTCTGTTTTTCTGGTGGAAGTGCTATTTCCATGTTTAATGTCTTTATTTTTTTTAAAAATACTGGAGATTTATTAAAATAATCTTTTTCATCATAAAAGTCTTTATAAACCGCATTATCATGTATATAATCTCCCATCGATAACTCTGTTTTTAACTCACAAAACTTATTAGACATAAGTACAACCAATTTCATAGGATTATTGATTAATATAAATTTATCACAGATAATGACTTTAAGTCCCATCATAAATAAAGTATCAAAATTCTCTAAATAACCAGATTCTCTTCGTATTTTATTTAAATAAACAGGATATCTATTATCTAAATTTTTAAATGAATATTTTCCATCTGTATAAGTCAACTCTAATTGTTTTTTTGAAAAACCTGCATAGTTATATGTAATATCGCAAATAGAATCATTTCCAATTACTAACGTTTGATTATTTGAAATGGCCTTAGCAACATATGATGTTTCATTTCCAGGACAGACGTACATAATAATATTCTCATTCCCATAGGTTAATTGGTAGAAATTATAAAGAAAAAGTTCTATAGAAGCAACAACTTTTTGATTATACTGCACCTTTACATCTATATTACTAGAAACATACCATTTTCCATCTTTAGCATCTACATTTACTAAAGATCTTTTATTTCCTTGGGAATCATAGTCAGATAAAACATAATTTCCTTGAATTTTTTTAGGTAATTTAAATGTATATATTTTATCTACATGCATTAAATAAATCAACATTCAACCACCTCTATTCTAATAGGTATTATATCATACAAAAAGTCAAAAAAAAAGAAGTTAATTACTTAACCTCTACAGTAGCTGTAGCGTTACAATTGATGTGACACCACTAATATAGAAAAAAAGCAATAAGTCGTATAAAATATTAATTAAACAGAA
>CAJTUT010000008.1 GCA_910579455.1 uncultured Bacilli bacterium | reverse complement strand
TGTAGCGAAAAGATATTATAGATTATTCATATGTCTTTTTCAATTATGAAATGTTGCACTTCAAACTTAAATTAACACCCACCAAATAATTTGACATTGATATTGCCAACATGAATCCCTAGTGTATACCCTGGTATTGGATAGTTTTCCTTGATATTTAAGATTTCATCCCTTATATCTTTAATTGCCAAATCTATCATTTCTTCAGGTGTGGCATCTTTATTTTCTTTTATAATTTTTAACATGTCTTGAGTAGCTTCTCTTATCTCTCCTGGCGTTGCATAGGTTCCTCTTTTTTGAACGCTTTCTAAAAACGACTCAAATATTCTATCATAATCCCCCTATTTTTATTTTTTCCTTTTTCCGCTATTATATAGTTTATCTCGTCCATCTAATGTCATACCGATAATTTGATGATTATTCTCACTAATAGATATTCCTTCAAAATCAGCATCAATACTACTGCCTTCCATTATGCTTTCAGTCGATTGTAGTTTGGTATTTAAATTAGATAGAATTTTTAATTTTTGTTTATCAATTTCATTTTCTTCTTTTATTGATTCATAGAAATGTGCATGATTTACTGTCTTTTTTATAGCATTACCTATTGTTTCTGTATGACAACCTCCATTAAAAATTTCCTTTTGTCCTCTATTTGACTGGAGATGGTCTTGTAGATACTCTCTAACTAATTCTATTTCTAGTTCAGTTGTTAATTCATCTGGAAATGTTCTTTTTAATACAGTAGTATAATAATCAGCTATAGTATCAGTTACATTTTGAGATATAGGATATTTCACAATCAAATCTTTATCAGGCATTCTTTTTTCCGCTTCTATTTCTTTTGCATATTCTATATTATTTCTAATTACACACGCTTTAGAATGAATGGACTGAATTAAACCATCTAAGTTTAAAATATCTTCATTACTTCCATTTTGAACTATATCAGACAATAATTTTAATAGTTTTAATGACTCATTGTTAATATTCTTCACTAAAATTCCCCTTTCATAAAAATATATCTATATTTTAACTCCTATTTGTCTCCTAGTAAAATACTTACTTCTCATATTGATATAACTTCTAGTTATATCTTATATTTATCACCCAGCTTAAATATTAGGAATTGTTTATATATTTCTAATCAGTATTAATTAATTTTAACTCATAATCAATGATCTTAATAAACTCTTTCAAAGCTAAATTAGAACTCTTTTGATTGTAACACATTCCTAAATACTTTTCCTTTAGTGGAATATCAAGCTCAAGTTTAAATAATTTTCCATCTTCTAGCTCTTTTTTGATATGCTCTTCATCAAGCATTCCAATACCAAAACCATTTAAAGTAAACTCCTTTACTACGGAGTTACTTCCAAATTCCATTTTTGGATTGATTCTAATACCCTTATTACTACCGTATTCTTCGATTCTATCTCTATTAATAGTTCCTCTATTTAATAAAAGTAATGGAACTCTTTCTAAATCAATTGCTTTTAATTTTTTACCTTGATATTGCTTATAATTTTCATTTGCTGCAAAACAGTTATGAAGCGTGATTAATTTCACAAATTTGCACTTAGTCGGAATTTCTGCAGGCATATTGGTAAATATAATATCTACTAATCCTAACTCATATGCTTCTAATATATTTGTATTTTCAGTAAATATTTTTACTTCTATTTTTGGATATTTATCCTTAAACTTTACAATATATGGCATTAAAAATTCATCAATTATTACTTTAGAAGCCCCAATTCTTAAAGTCCCTAGTTCCATATTTAAGACTGATTCCACATCTTTTTCTACTGAATCAATTAACGATATAGCATTTTCTACCCTGCCATAAATAAGTTCTCCCATTTCTGTTAATTTAATTCCATGATTTGTCCTTTCGAATAACTTCGAATTCATCTGCCTTTCAAGTGTCTTTACTGACTTACTAACTGCAGGTTGTGAAATCATAAGCTCATTTGATGCTCCCGTAATGCTCTTATTTTTAGCAACACAATAAAATACCTTATATAAATCAAGACTAATATTCATATCATTACTCCTCACAAATTTAATTACACCAATTGTAATAATCACTTTTTTCTACATTCAACAACTCTAATAAAATTGATATTCTGAACCTAATTTCACTTAATTTCCATAGGATTCACATGAATAATAGTTAAATAAATCTCTGGAATTTTTGCTTCTATTTCATCTTCTAACCTATCAGCAATCGCATGACTTTCAAAAGTAGATAAATTACCGTCTACATAAATCGTAAAAGATATTTGATAACGATACCCGACTGGTGTAGAATTAAAGTGATTAATTTTTTTGATTTCTTTATGTTTTCTAATTAACTTGTAGACTTTTTCTTTTGTGGCCTCATCAATCGATTTATCCATTAATACATCATAACTCTCTATAAAAATTTTTATAGCAGTGATAAAAATCCAAATGGAAATTATCATTCCTACTAGACTATCAAACAAATAAAATCCTTTTATACTAAGAATAGCTGATATTAAAGTTAAAAAAGTTACTACACAGTCATTTCTATGATCTTTAGAGTTTGCTTCAATTAATAAGTTATGGTATTTCTTTGATAACTTTCTAGTATAAAGATAGAGACAAAGCTTTACAGAAATGGTAATGATACAAACTATAATCAACCAAATAGAAAAATGATATGTACTTTTATAAAATAGGCTCATAAAAGAACTTGAAAACACTTTCACGGATAAATATGCCATAGAAATACTAATTAACATAGAAAAAATATATTCTGCTTTTCCATGTCCTAAATTATGACAATCATCTCTTGGTTTAGATGCGATTTTATTTCCAATATAAGTCATGATAGATGAAAAAATATCTAAAAAACTATTAAAGCTATCTGCAATCATTGCCTGACTAGAAGTTAAAAACCCGACAATCCCTTTTATGATTAATAAGAATAAATTTCCAAAAATCCCTAACATACTAGCGATTTTAGTAGAATGAAATCTCTCATTTTGATTACTCATTTCTAAATTCCTCTAACTTTTCTAAAAATTCTCTAGGTGGTTCTACTTCATAATGAATGCTTTCCCCCGTTTTTGGGTGAATAAACTCAATACTTTTAGAATGTAGCATTTGTCCAAATGAAGTTGCTCTTTTTTTATTATAAATAGGATCATTTACAACTGGATGTTTAATATACGAAAGATGTACTCTGATTTGATGAGTTCTCCCTGTATCTAATATACATTCTATAAATGTGTGATTTTTAAATCTTTCTAATACTCTAAAATGGGTAATAGAATCTTTCCCATTTACTTCTGTAACCGCCATTTTCTGCCTATTATTAGAATCTCTACCAATAGGAGCATCAATTGTTCCAGTTTCATGTGGAATAATTCCTTCTACTAAAGCAACGTAACTTCTCTTTACTTTTTTATCCTGAATCATACTAGCCAAAGTATCATGCATCTCTTCATTTTTAGCAACCATCATCACACCACTAGTGTCTTTATCTAGTCTATGAACGATTCCTGGTCGTATGTCATCCGTATAATCTAGTTGAAAACGATATAAAAGGGCATTTACCAATGTACCCTTATAATGCCCTGGAGCTGGATGAACAACCATCCCACTTTCCTTATTAATAAGTAATAAATCATCATCTTCATATACTATATCCAATGGAATATTTTCCTTTTCTATAAGACTATCAGAATTTGACTCATTATAAATTTCTACTTTATCGCCTAATTTTGTTTTATAGTTTGGAGAGATTCTTTTTCCATTAATTAGAATTTTCCCCTCTTCAATCATTCTTTGAATCTTACTACGAGATAATTCTAATTTTTCTGTTAAATATTTATCTATTCTTATCTTTTCTTGTTCTATATTTATCATAAGAATCTCCTCTCACTTTATTAAGGTGTTTTTTGATAAGACTTAGGTTGACCTTCTATCTCATACTCACTGCTATATTTAGAGTAAATAGTGGCTAATTCAGATACAGTATAACAATCTCGATACTTATCTTCATAATAAAGTAATTCATTAATTGAAATAATTGTATCATTTTCTTTTTCAGTATAAGGAAATGAAGCATAATATCTTTCATTTGCCTGTGCATCTAAATATTTCTCGGCTAACAATATGGTTCCCTTTTCTTGTTTAATAAAATACATCTGATCAATATCACAATACTCTATCGGAATTTCATTTGTGCCCAATATTAACATATCATTATTTGTATAATCCAGTCTTTCCGTTAATTCTTTCATAAACTCGTTATGCATAACCGAAATCTTTTCTTTTAACTTCCCAGAATATTTGTTATAACTATTAGATAAAAGGGTTATAATTTGATATAGTTCATCAGATCCAATAGTCCCTCCCCTAGATGCAATACACGCCTTGAATAATAAACTATATTTCTCCTTAACTTGTGAAAAGTTAATGGAAGAATCCTTCTCTTTCTGACTAATATCCATCCATGTTATAATTTCCTTTTCCTTTAAGTACTGACCCAAAAGTTCTGTAATAGAAGTATAGTTTTTGCTAGTAAATATTTGAATCAATTCATCATCAGTTAAATCCAAAATATATTTTATGATATTAATATCTGAACGCAGAATAGAATATCCTTGTTCATCACCAAATAGATAATCATTAAACCATGCTGTAAACGCTTCAACTAAAAAGGAAACAGATTCATGTTGATCAAGTGAAAAATTTCTTTCTAATACAATATCTTGATCTTCTTGGGGTAAATATAAATGATTTATCATATGTAAACCCTCATGATTATAATTAAATCTTTCATCGTTAAATATACTGATTTTATGCTCTTTTGCATTAAATTGTGATAAAGTTCCTGAAGCAGTTGATATTTCTTTCTGTTCAACACTTAATAATTTAAAATTTTCATAAAGACATCTTAAATCAACAGTAGGTGCTTTTTCCTCCAATCGCTGAACCAACTCTAAAAAATATTGCTTTTCTTGTTGATTTAAATTTATATTTTTATGAATAACATCTTTAACATCAGAAAAATCCACAGTATCTGAAAAATAATCATCCAATTCTGCAGAACTAGAAACTAAGACTTCCTGCATTTCATAATTTCTTGAATCTTCCTTGTCACTATCATCAAAATCAGGATCATCTTCTAGAAAATTCTTTTCATCATCATTAGTATAATCGTCCTCGTAACTAGGATCTGCTATATCATCTTCATTATTTTGCACTTCAGCAAATGGAATATAATCAGGAGTATTATCACTACCACAACCAGATAACATCAAGGATACACCAGCCACCAGGAGCATTTTTTTCAATATTTCCCTATTTACACTTATTTTCATACCATCACCCCATGTGTCCTACATTATACCATAAAATAAAGAATAAGTCTAGCATTTTAATTTTTCCTTTTTAGTTTTCACTTCCTGATTTATAATATCAACGATGAATAATGAAATCCCCAATACAATGGCAATATCTGCTATATTAAAAATCGGAAATTGATAGGTTCCAAGAGAACAAGACAAAAAATCGATAACATAGCCATATAAAAGTCTATCAATCAAATTTCCTACTAACCCTCCCATTAATAATCCTAAAGAAATAATCTCTAACTTTCTTTTCATTTTATTTTTTGAAATATATCTTTGTAGATAAAGAAAAACAATAATAGCAAATCCAATTAATAAATACCTACCTCCTTCTAATATCGAAAATGCAGCACCTGTATTCCTTACATAATGAATATGAAAAAAACTAGGAATTACTGTGATTACTTGATGCAATTTCATTTTAAAAGTAATAAGTATCTTTGTTACCTGATCAATCAATAAAATAATACTACAAATGCCATATATCTTTTCTTTTCTCATTATACTCTCCTAATTTAATTTTTCTATATTTTTGATTACAATCTTATACTCATTTAATCTTTTTTCCACACTCCCACGTATTTTTAAAATATCGCCTCTTTGAATTGTTGAAAATTGATTATATATTCTTGGAAACATAGTAAAGTCCATTTTAGAAGTTTCATCACTTCCATCTATAAAGGCCATCTTCTCTCCTTTTTTGGTATCGATTATTTTTATCTTATCTACTAATATTAAAATATTCACCAATTGATTAAAATACTTTTTTACTTCATTTAATCGAATACAATTTTCATTATTTTTGTAAAATTTAGTCGTGGGATGGTAAGTCAAATAAAAACCGAAAACATTTTTTTCAAATTCCAAAATTTCCTCTTCTGTATACTCCTTAACAATATCTATTTCTGGTTTCATAACCAAAGAGGGATCTAAATCTTTAGTAAGTTCTGCATAATTTAATAGACTATCTAAATTTGAAAATAGAGTTTTCCTATTATAATGAAAAGAGCGAAAACATTCTGATAGAATCAAACATTCAATCACTTTTCTACTAACCCCTGCAATAATAAGTCTACTAATACAATCATAAAGATCAATAAATACTCCATTTTCTCTGGCTTTTAAAATTGCTTTAGCAGAAACCATTCCTACAGATTTCAAATTAGAAAAGGGATACACTATTTTTTGATGATGGACAATATAAGAATCAGTACTATAATTAATATCAGGCTTTTCTATCATGATATTATTGAACTTTGCCTCTTCTATATACTGTTTTGTTTTATACTCACTTCCAATTACATTCGTAAGCAAACTCGCAAAAAACTCTTGCTTGTAATGTGTTTTTAAATATGCCATCTTATAAGCAATTAAAGAGTAAGCAACAGAGTGTGACCTATTAAAACCAAAGGCTGCAAATTTTAAGATCAAATCAAATATTCTTTTAGATTTCTCATATGTGTGACCCCGATCTATACTACGTTTAATAAACTTATCTTCTTCCTGCTTCAATAAATCTAATTTTTTCTTACTCATAGCACGTCTTAAAATATCTGCCTCCCCCAAAGAATAACCAGCAAAAAGATTTGCTACTTGAATAATTTGTTCCTGATAAATAATAATACCATAAGTGGTTGATAAAACTTCCTCTAATGAAGGATCTAAATATTCTACCTTTTCTTCCCCCTTTTTTCTTTTAATATAGGTATCAATATTTCCACTAGGACCTGGTCTAAATAATGCTATAGCCGCAAAAATATCCTCAAGGTTACTAGGTTTTAACTTTTTAAGAAATTGCCTCATTCCTGTTGATTCAAATTGAAAAATTCCTAAAGTATCAGCATTCGTAAAGACTTCAATCGCTAACTTATCATTTAAAGGAATAGCTGAAAAATCAATATCTTTATGATAGCTATTTCTTACCATTTCTAAAATATTACTAATAATAGTCAAATTTTTAAGACCTAAAAAATCCATTTTAAGAAGTCCTAAATCCTCTAAATATTCCATCGAATAACTACTTAAATACATGCCCTCTGATAAAGTTAATGGAATTACCTCATCTAGTTCTACCTCACTCATAATGATTCCTGCTGCATGGTGTGAGGTATGCCTAGGAAATCCCTCTAGCTTTTTTGCAAGATCAAATAGTTTGGTCAATTCTGGATCACTATCAATTCTTACTTTAAAGGCACTATTTTTATAATAAAAATCTTGCAGTTTATCATGACTCATATTAGGAATCAATTTAGAAAGAGAATCTACTTTATATATAGGGACATTTAAAACTCTCCCAACATCTCGAATTACTTGTTTAATTCCTAATGTCCCAAAAGTAATAATTCCTGCTACATTTTTATTTCCATATTTAGAGATCACATATTGAATAACCTGCTCTCTTTTATTATCCGGAAAATCAGTATCAATATCTGGCATTGTTTTTCTATCTGGATTTAAGAATCTCTCAAACAGTAAGTGATACTTAATCGGATCAATGTCTGTAATTCCCAAAGAATAAGAAACTAAACTACCTGCAGCACTTCCTCTACCAGGACCTACTAAAATACGATTTTTTTTAGCATACCTAATAAAATCGTATACGACTAAAAAATAATTACAAAAACCCATTTGGCTTATAATCCCTAACTCATAACTTAGTCTTTCTTTATAAGAATCTGGAACATTTCCTTCTAATCTCTTAAATAACCCTGCTTTAGACAATTCAAATAAATATTGTTCACTACTCATTTCCTTTGTTTCTTTATAAATAGGAAGTAAAAGCTTACTAGGAGGGAATTCTACCCTACACTTATCAGCAATCTCAAAGGTTCTATTCAATCCCTCTAAACTAGATAATGAAATAATATTTTCTACATTTAATTCATGGTGAAATAAAGAATAATCATCCTCATCCTGCACTGTTTTTCCATCTCTAATTAAATATAGATAACGCAATATTTCATAATCATTTTTATCTAAATATAAACATTCTCTAAAAAAGACTGCTTTATGAGGATTATTTGTTAAATTCTGTTCTTCTTTAATAGTTGTATATCCTAAATACATATCATCATAAATAAAAGATAACTCCTCTTCTAAACAAATACTTAAATAAGGAAGTACTATCAATAAACCCTGCTGAAAAGAAGATAAATCTTCACTTGTAACTCCCCGTTCTTGTTGAATCGTAGATAATTTCATCAAAGACTTATATCCTTGGTAGTTTTTAGCAAATAATACAATCTCCAACCCTTGATAAAAAATAGATAAAGAAAGGAGTGGTTTAATCTGGTTTTTCTCGCATTTTTTAATAAATTCCATCATCCCATACATATTAATATCATTGATTGTACAAAAAGGAATCTTTCGATTCATTGAATAAGTAATAATATCATCAATTTTTAACATACTAGATAGTAATGAATAGTTACTTTTTACATATAATGGAATATACATAATTGATTCCTCCTTTTCTTTTAGTTTATCATAAACTAGAAAAAAGATATACCAGACAATCGATAGAATTAATATAATATAAAAAGGAGAACTTTAAAAATGAGTAAATGGCCAATAAAAAGAAGTGAACTGCAAAGATTTGAAGAATTAATAAAAGTCAATCCTCTATTTAATCATTTAGTTCGTTTACACAAAACAAAGAAAGATTCACTTAGGTCAAGAATTTGAAAAAAAGATAAAAATGTTTATAACTGAAAATTTTGATACAGTAGCACACGGCCAGCAAGATACTCATGATATACCTATATAGTAGTAAGTCCATCTATTGAAGATACAGAAAAACTATTATTTACTAGTGATAAAAAGATAAAAATATCACTAGTAAGTATAGGATTTTGTTTGACTTTTTTTAACTATTATGATAAAGTTATAAAGCAAGGAATCAAGAACCAAAAGGAGGAATTTTAATGGCAGTTAATTTATCTTATAAAAAACCAAATTCTGCAAATAATAAATCCCACTCATGTAGGCGTACTAAAAGACAACAAAAGGTAAACCTACAAGTTGTTAGACTAGATGATGGATCAAGAGTTAGACTCTCAGCAAGAGAGAAGAAAACATTAATGAAATATAATAATATTGCTGCTTAAGCAATTTTTTTATGCCAAAAATAAAATATCATTTTCTACTTAACATAAATATCCACTCTTTTGATTTTGTTTTTTAATAGATCCGTATTCCTCATCTAAAGTATTTTTTAATATAATTTTATCATTTTTTGGGAATTTAGTTGCATCTAATACCTTATAATCTATATGATATTCAATCGATAAAATATTATTTTTTAATGAATCAGTTGCCTTAATTCCCTCCACACCATTCATTTTTTGTATAATATCTGAATATTTTCCCTTCAAAACCTTAATATTATCAGGTGCTATATCCCTATTTGGAAGTGGAGAAATTATAATTTTAAATATTCCCTTTTTTAATTTGCGATTATTAAATGTATACTGATTGGAGAAAGTATAACTAATTCCTAAAGACGTGTCATCTTGTTTATAATTGCACGTTAACTTATTTGGATCTTTTAAAGGGATCTCTATCTTTTTATTATCTTTATTCTTTTGAAAGAAATGAAACAAATCTTGATAGAAAAAACCTAATGCAATAAGTAAAAAACCAAAAATCATAAAAGAAATAGGTAAAATTCTATTTTTTTTTGTCCTTTCCTCTAATTCTACTTCATGAACTTCATGTAAGTTTAAAACCTGTGTAGAATGATCCTTCATTTTCTTCATATTATCACCCTATCTTACTATTATTATAACAAATTTTTCTTAAAAAAAGAAAAATAGTTAAAATTTTAACCATTTTTTACTCTTGCATCATATTTTTTACGAGACTCCGTATCTAATATCCTTTTTCTGATTCGAATATAATTCGGTGTTACTTCAACTAGTTCATCCGAATTAATATAGTCAAGTGCATACTCTAATGAAATTGGTCGCGGTCTTTTTAAAACAACTGTATGATCACTTCCAGAAGCACGAACATTAGTAAGATTTTTGCCCTTTGTAACATTTACTGCCAAATCATTATCTCGATTACATTCCCCTATAACCATTCCTTCATATACTTCAGTCCCAGGTTCAACAAACATAATACCACGATCTTCCAGATTACCAATAGAATAACCAGTAGCTTGCCCTGCATCTATAGATACTAATACTCCTAATTTTCTTTCACCAATATCTACAGACTCAAAAGGTGCATATTCCTTAAAAGTATGATTCATAATACCATATCCTTTTGTTAAAGTCATAAAATCAGTAGAAAAACCTATTAAACCACGAGATGGTATAGTATAACTCAATTTTGTCTGACCTTCAAAACTCTCCATATTATCCATTCTAGCACCTCGAAGTCCTAATTGTTCAATAACAGATCCAACAGACTCTTCGGGCACCTCTATTTGCAAATCCTCCCATGGTTCCATTTTGACACCATCTATTTCTTTAATAATAACAGATGGTTTAGAAACCTCAAGTTCAAATCCCTCTCTTCTCATATTCTCAATCAAAATACTCAAATGAAGTTCTCCTCTACCAGATACTAAAAAGGAATCATTAGTAGCTTGCTCCACTTTTAGACTAACATCTTTTTGAGTTTCTCGGAATAATCGTTCTTCAATTTTACGGGCTGTAACAATTTTTCCGTCACGTCCAACAAACGGAGAAGAATTAGCACCAAATGTCATTTGAAGTGTTGGCTCATCTATATGAAGGATAGGTAATGGTATAATATTAGAAGTATTGCAAACTGTTTCACCAACAGAAATGTCTGCAAGACCAGCGATTGCTATAATATCTCCTGCTTCTGCACATTCTATCTCAATTCGATTGTATCCATAAAAACCAAATAACTTCTGAATTCTAAATTGTTTAGTAGATCCATCTAATCTACAACAGGTAACCATTTCCCCAGTTCTAACTGTCCCATTATGAACACGACCAATTCCAATTCTGCCTACAAATTCATTATAATCTAGCAAAGCGGGTTGAAATTGTAATGATTTTTCACAATCTCCACTAGACTCAGGGATTTCTTCTAAAATAGTATCTAATATTTCAGAAAACCCTTCTGTTTGAGTGGATAAATCATCACTGAAAGAACAGGTACCATTTAAAGCACTCGCATAAATAACTTTAAAATCTAGTTGGGCATCATCAGCACCTAACTCAATAAATAAATCTAAGATTTCATCTAATACTTTGGAACATCTAGCACTTGGTTTATCTACCTTATTTATAACGACAATTGGTTTAGCTCCAGCTTCAAACGCCTTCTTTAAAACAAACCTAGTTTGTGGCATAGCTCCCTCATAAGCATCTACTACCAAAAGCACACCATCGACCATATTCATAATTCGCTCCACTTCTCCACCAAAATCAGCATGGCCTGGAGTATCTAAAATATTGATTCGAGTATCTTTATAATCTAATGCTGTAGTTTTAGCTAAAATTGTGATTCCTCGTTCTCTTTCTAAGGCATTGGAATCCATAGAAACATTACTAACATCTTCGTTATCCCGAAACATACCCGAATGTTTTAAAATCCCATCCACTAAAGTTGTTTTCCCATGATCTACATGGGCAATAATTGCAACATTTCTTTTCTTCATACATTAACACTTCCTCTATAACGTTCTCGATTATACCACGAAATCAAAAAAAATACTAGACATTTCTAGCATTTTCCTTCATTGAATCATTGATAGAAAACCATTACATTTTTCTATATATACACTTATACGCTAAAATACGATATCTATTAAACAAAGACCAATCCCTATATAAAAAGAAATTAGTTCATTTCTAATTCCACTTTTATTTATGGATTCCAAACATAATTCCTTTGTAATATTTCCATGCTAGAACTCTAAACGCCAATTTATTAATCTGCTCTTCACTGATTGTTCCATCCTGAATGGCTTTTTTTATCTTATTAAGACTTTCCTCATAATCTGTTACAATCAATAAATCATTTCCTGCCAACATCGCCTTAACAACTGCATCATCAATTGATGAAGTGGCCCCCATTGCCAAATCGTCTGTTATAATAACCCCAGTAAAACCTAAATCATTTCTAAGCAAATTGTGTACACTAGGAGACAGGGATGCAGGATTACTAGAATCGATGCTATTGACAATATTATGACTAACTAACACTGCTTCTGCTCCCTCATCAATTCCTGCTTTAAAGGGAGGTAAATCGTTTTTCTTGATATCATCTAAAGTTCTATTATCCGTTGAGGAACCAGTATGAGTATCCCGATTATTTCCATATCCAGGAAAATGCTTTAATGTATACGATACTTCCTTTCCCTTACTTGCTTTAATTACAGTTTTAGCAAATTCAGAAGTGATATCTGTATTTTCTCCAATAGTTCTTTCATACATATAATCACTTGAATTAGTTGAAACATCTACAACAGGGGCTAAGTTAACATTAAGTCCTAACTCCTTTAATAAAGTACTTTTCTCAATGGTATCTTCTTTAATCTTATTCATACCACCTAATTGATTTAATTCTCTTGAAGATAGAAATTTTTCACTTCTAATTTTTGGATTACTACTAATTCTAACAACCTTACCACCCTCTTCATCTACAGCTGTTAAAATAGGAACTTTTGCTACATCTTGTAAAGATTTCATCATGTCTACTACCTCATTTTTTGATTTATTAGCAAAATCTCTAGCAAAAAATACATAACCACCAAATTGGTATTTCTTCAATATTTCTCTTTGATTACTATCTGGATAACGAACTAATAAAATTTGACTAATTTTTTCATCTAGTGTCAACTCTTTTAATTTATTATGAGCCAAAATATAATAATCACTAAAAATTCCATTATCTAAATAATCAATAGGAATACCATCCTCGTCTGTTACGACATCTTTAACTCTATAGTTTAGTATACTAGTTTTTTGCGTTGTTTCCATTTTATCTAACAACCCTGTATATTCAATCACAATATTAGTACCAGCTTTAGCATCAATATCTTGATTACTAAAGGTATAAATAATATGATTACTATCCTGTACCATTACCTCTTTATCATTGGTAGATAAAACCATTGCCTCCATTTTTTTAGTTTTTGTTGCACTTTTTTCTTTCTTATTAAAATTTTTAATTCCTACCATACTAACCAATAGCAGGACTGCTATTAAAGCAACATAGATAATTTTTTTTCCTTTCATATCTCTCACCTGATACTATTATATTGATCCTATTTTATAATATGAGTATATCATGAAAATTTAATTATCTTGTAGAAATAAATCGTTTTTTCTTTTTGGTTCTTATCTTTCTATAGAAGTAGGTAATTATCAAAAGAACTAAAATAATTCTAATAGGTACTTTTAACCTTCCAATATAACGATTTACAATGGTCCAACCATTACCCAGTGTATAGCCAACGTATACAAAAACAAAGGTCCAAGGAATACTACCAATAATGGTATAGATTAAAAATTTAAAAAAAGAAAGTCTCATGATACCAATGTGTAATGAAATCAAAGTCCTAATAATTGGAAAATTTCTTCCGATTAAAGCTCCAATTAACCCATACTTATTAAACCAAGAATCTGACTTTTCTAGATCTTCTTCCTTCATAAAAAAATACTTTCCATATTTCTTAATAAAAGGTTTACCTCCAAAATATCCCATAAAGTAAATTACAATTGCACAAAATACACTACCTATTAAACCAATTAGAAAAGCACCCCAAAAGGTAAAGATTTTACGAGATGCTAGAATACCACCTGTTGCTAGTATTGCCTCACTTGGTATCACAATAATCACAGCTTCTAAAACCATTCCTAGAAACATCCCAAAATATCCATATTGGTTCATTAAATTAAGAACAAAATTTGCCATCATATCACCTAATTAAACATATGAGAATATTTGGTATTTTTGAATAAATATCATCGATTCTGTAAGATCACATATATTATAGAAGAAAAGCGTTATTTTTTATTTTACATCATATTTTTTTGGTTTTCCACAAAAAATGTTGACAAATATTCATTTTAAGGTATAATTGATATTGTCTACTTGATTAGTTGATCAATAAATCGATTAATTTAGATATATATTGCGGATGTAGTTTAATGGTAGAACCTCAGCCTTCCAAGCTGACTACGGGAGTTCGATTCTCCTCATCCGCTCCAATTGAAAACAACTTACGGACTGTAACAAGTTCGTGAGTTTTTTGTTTTGTTAAAAGGCTTAAAGTTCTCTTTCTAGGAAGGAGGACTTTTTTGATGTTGGAATTTAAAACTATGGAAACATTAAAGCCAAATACTGAAATCTTGGAGGTAATTAAAGATTATACTTACAAAATTAAGAAAGGAGCTATAAAACATCTATTACATACCAATTTACAAGTTATAGAGCCTACAGAGTATCAAATTACATATCCTACTACTCTTACAATTTTAGAATATAAAATTAATGAAATATCTAATAAGCCATTTTACATCAAAGAGCATAATCAAAAATATTCATTATCAGAAATTATCCAAATTTTAAAGAAAATTAAAATTTAGACTTCACTTTTTCCATTTTAGTGAGGAAACAGATGAGAGGTGTCTGTTTTTAATCAATTTATTGAGAAAACAAATGGGAGAATAAATTTTAAAAATCTCAATATAGTGTTTGCTATTTTACCTTTCAGTGAGGAAACAAGTGAGGAGATGATTATTTTATGAGATGTGCAGTATATGTAAGAGTAAGTACAGATGACCAAAGAGATAATGGCTATTCTATTGATTCACAGCTTCGTATGATTAAGGAATATTGTGAAAAAAACGATTATAGTATTGTAGATGTTTATAATGACGCAGGTCATTCTGGAAAAGACTTAATGAGACCAGAAATGCAAAGATTACTTGCAGATATTAAATCAAAAAAGATTGATAAGTTAATTGCTATTAAGGTAGATAGACTTACCAGAAACAACTATGATGGCTTTTGGTTACTTAATTATTGTGAGGAACACGATGTTAAAATTGAGTTAATACTCGAGCCTTATGATGTATCTACTGCTAATGGTGAAATGATTTTTGGTATGAATTTAGTATTCGGTCAAAGAGAAAGAAAAGAAATTGGTGCAAGAACAAAAAGAGCAATGGAAGAAATGGCTTTAGAGAAAATCCACCCCAGTAAAGCACCTTATGGCTATACTAGAAATAAAGATACAGGACATTTAGAAATAGAACCTATCGAAGCACAAGTTGTAAAAGAAATATTTAAACTATGCCAAGAAGGCAATTCTACTAGAAACATTGCTACTATTATGAAAGACAATAATGCCTATTTAAAAAGCGGTAAATGGCGAAGCGATAGAGTTTATAAGATACTTACGAATTCTATTTATATTGGTATATTTGAATATGGAAAGTACAAAAGAAAACAACAGGATATTTTAAGGGTTAAAGACTATTGTGAGCCAATTATTGATGAAGTTACTTGGAATGCTACTCGAAATGTATTAGTTAAAAATAAGCACTCAAACTATGGAGAGTTTATTCATTTATTTTCAGGATTAGTAAAATGTCCGATATGTGGTGAGATTATGGCTTCCTCGGAATCTTTTAAATATTCAAATGGAAAACAAAAAGTTTATTACCATTTAAGATGTAAAAATCATAATTGTAGTGGATACGGACTTCATTATAATACCGAGAAAATAGAAGTAAAATTAAGACGAGTCTTAGAAGAATTAACTATCTTTATGATGGGAACAAATAATGAAATTATTACTTGTAATTCTACAAAAAGTAATGATGTAAAAGAAATAGAAAAAGCCATTGAAAAATTAAAGTTACAGGAAAAAAGGCTAGTTGATTTATATTTAAGTTCGACCCTAGATGTTGAAACAATTAACCATAAAAATGATGTTATAAAAAAAGAGATTGAGAAACTAAACAAGAAGAAAATAACTCTTGATCCAGACAATGAATCAAAAGAATATACAACTGAACTATTAAAAAAATTGGATTGTAAAAAAGAAGATGACAAACTGGTATTCAAAAATATTAAGATGGTGGACTTTACTTTTTTCTATAATTTACTATCAAGAGAAGCAAAACGAGATATGATTCATAGACTTATATCTGGGATAGAAATTACAAGAGATGATAACTATAACATTGATATTAAATATATAAAATTTACTGATGAATTTATCACAAAAAGTAGTACAGAGTTTATCAAATACTTATATATTGTTCTAAAAAATGATACTGTTGGAATCAAATATCTAAATGAAATAACAAAGGAAGAATTAGAAATCAAGAAAAAAGATTATGATGTTTTATCAATTTTAAAGATGGCAAGAAATGAATATTCGACTGAGTTTGTAGATGATTTTTTTGCTAAAGCACATAGTCATTTCTATGTAGATGGTATAATCGGTTGCCCTTATTTTGAAGGAAATGTTGCTAAAGATTTTCTATTATTAGTACCTAAAAAAGAAGTATCAAAAGCAAATTAAAAATGAAAGGAGCTCTCAATGAAACTATTAACAAGAGAAAATATTTTAAAAAATCAAGTAGATACCATAGAGCAATTTAAAGTTCTTGACTATCTAAAAAACAATTATCTATTGATGATTTTACTGTATATTTAATTGATAGATTTACTATTAAAGTTATAGATAAAAACAAAGAACAAGGTTATTTTAAATATAATACCAAAACAAAATCAGTAGATTTTTATGAGAAAAATATAAAAAATAAAGAAGTGAAGAGATGAAAAAATGGAATTAAATTATACAAAAGTTGGCGATTATTTATTACCAAATTTAACAATGGAAAAACAAAATAATGAAAAAATTAACAAGTATGGTTATTTAAGATTACACTATCTAAAAGTTAATGATACAGCATTATATACAACACTTTTAATGAAAAATAAACTAACTAATCATCTTGTTTCAGTTAGTATCGAAGCAGAAAATAGATTAAATTATTTGATGGAACAATACAAAAATTCTGACAAATTACTGTCTGAAAAAAGTAAAATGGATAACCAACTTGAATGGGTAAAAATAATGAATAACTATAAAAATATGGCAGAAGAAGTGATTTTGAAGGAACTAATTTATAATAAAATGTGTGAGGACAAATTAAGTTTTATGTCCTAGCCAGCACTGAAAACTTACTCCCGTACGTTTTCGATTTATGGGAAATCCCATACCCTCAATATTAGGAAGGAAATTTTAAAAAATGAGAACAAGAAATATGAAAATCAATGTTTATCTAAATGAAAACGAAAAGAAAATGCTAGAAGAAAAATCTTCTAAAACAAAATTATCTCAATCTGATTTTATTAGGAAACTGATTGATGATTTTAAAATAAATTCTTTATCTAATAGCGACATAAATTATATTGCTAAAAGTTTAGAAGAAAGCATAAATGAATTACTAAAACTCAAAAAACGACTTCACAATTTTGGCTATTTTGAAGATGAAGAATTTTTGAAAAATAAAATGATTGATTTTAACTTCTGGATAAGCAAGCTGAAGAAATAAGAATTTTGAAAAAGGCAATACCAGTTTTAAGCATTGTCTTTATTTTTTTATTATTCAAAAATTATATTTTCGTTTCCATTTATAAATATTGCTTGATTATCAGTTAAAAGTATATCATTGTCCGTAGTAATAATTCCGTTTTCTGTTCCGTTCTCACAATGAACATCTAAATTATTTTTAATTAAGCAAAGACCATTTTGATAATTTCCGCTTGCTGCTACACTTCCCGCACTAACACCAATATAAATTCCACCATTTTCAATATAATTATCAAGAAGAGGTTTAAAATCTATTTCTCTAATTCTTTCCACTAAATATTTTGTACTACCACCACAAACATATATTGCATTATATTTATTTATTTCATCTTGAGTTAATAAATTATGCATATCATAAATAGTTATATTTTCATCTAGAATATTGCAATTAGTTAAGTCATCCAAACATTTTGATAAAATTCTAACTGCATCTGGATTATTTGCTGCTGTTATGATAAATAAGATTTTTGCCCTAGATACATCACAATTTAATAATTCTAAAAATTTATTTTTGATGCTATCATTTTCAAATCCTGTACTTGTTAAAAGTATCTTTTTCATTTTGTAACCTTCTTTCTTTTATCCATTACCTCTAAAGTTATAGTATCTATACCTGAATTAATTATTTCATTTTCTATTTTCTTTTGCATATTTTTAGCATTTTTAAAATCAGCATTCCTAAGTTTAGTTCTCTCAAATAACAATCCATCACTTATATGCAAATAAATAATCAAATCACAATCAACTAAAACAGTTCCAAACATTGGAGTTCCAGGTTTTATAGATAATTTACTCCTTACAAGTTCATTCATTTTATTTCCAATTTCTTCAGTCCATGGAGTACTACAAACATAATCTGTTTCCTCTTGTGTTAATAACGGAAATATCTCTTTATCCATATCTAAACCAATATTTGATTCATTTATTAATGTTGTCTTTCCTGTACAGGTCGTTCCTAAAACACAAATTCTTTTATTACTATTTTCATTAAATATTGTTAATAAGTTATCAATACTTGCTTCTATCATATTTTTCTCCTATTCTTGACTAAGTGTATACCCACCATCTACAACTATTTCCTGTCCAGTTATAAATTCAGAATTATCACTATCTAAAAATAGTGCAACCTTTGCTATATCACTAGGAGTACCTAATCTCTTTAATGGTGTTTTATTTTCTATATCTTCAATATAATCATCAAAATTTGGCGTTTCAACATATGACATAGGAGTTTTTATAACGCCAGGAGAAATAACATTACATCTAATTCCAGATTCGCCATATCTAGAAGCTATAGACCTTGAAAAAGCAATTATTCCAGCCTTAGAAGATGAATATAAAGGGAAATATTTTGAACCACTTTTACCTGCTATTGAGCCAATATTGATTATGTTACCTTTGGCATTATCATTTTTCCATTTATCAACCATTTGTAAACATATACTTAGAGTACCTTTTAAGTTGGTGTTTATAATATCATTTATTTCTGTATAATTATATTTTTCTGATTCTTCACCACTACTGATAATCCCTGCACAATTTATCAATGTATCAACTCTATCTATTTTATTTAATATTTGTTTTATACTATTATGATCGTTTATATCACATACAAAATAGTTAATTAAATTATCACTGTCATTGCAAACTTTCTCTAATTTTTCTTTTCTCCTACCTAAAATATATACATCATAACCATTCTTGCAAAAGGCAATTGCAATTGCCTCACCAATACCAGTACCACCACCAGTTATAAGAACAACCTTATTTTTCATTATATCCCTCCTTGATATTTCAGACATTATTTAACATAATTTATTGTAATGTTGAAACAAATGAAATTATTTCAGTTATAGCAGCAGTGAGTTCAATAGCCATTGGAATCTTTGGTAATATACTATTTAAAGAATTAGTAATGGAGTTAACTATTCCTTTTTTAGGCTTCTCTTTTTTTATTTCTTCTTGTAATCCTTCAATATTATCAATTATTTCATTTTTCAAATCATCATCATCAATACTATCAATATTATTTTTTACTTGATTTACTAATTTATCAATTTCAGAATAATTATTTTGAGTTGCATTTATTGTTGATTCATCCTTTGCAATATTAACTTGACCACCGTTGTTAGTTATAAAATAATTATTATTGTCATCTAATCCCATTTCAATACAAATCCTTTCATAATTTCCTTCTATTTCATTTATAAAAGGTAATATAAATTTATCATTAAATCCTTGAACTTTATCATTATATTTTGTTGACGAAGAATAACCAAAAGTATAACCCCTAAATGAAATATCATTGTCCGTAATATATTTTAATATTTGGTATGTATAAGAGACCTCTTTTTCTTCTTCAATAAAACTTTCAAAAGCATATTGTCCATAACTACTAGAAACTTGTTTAACATCATTTTCAATATCAAAATTATCTTCTTTGTTTGAGCAAGAATCAATATATTTTTTTATATTTTCAGTTTCATTGATATATTTTAATAATCTTTTTAAATTATTATCAAAAGTATCATATTCACTTGTTAAAACTCTACTCGCTATAGTTCTAAAAGTTCTACATTCCTTTTTTATATCTTTCTTATTATAACTATTACTCATAATTTATACCTCCACATAAAGGACAGTAACTGCCACACATTTTTGATATTGGATATAGTTTGGCTACTGATTTGCAACACTTATATTGTATAAGTTCTAAATTATTTATTCTAACCTTAATTGGTGTTATTATTTCTTCTTGTGGTTTTTTACTGCTTTTAAATTGCACAATACCATTTTCTGTTCTTTTTTCTAAATCTTTAAAAGTTTCATATAATAATACGTTAATCTCATTTTGCGCTATTTTTAATCCAATATCAATTGCTTCTTTTGGTGCATATTGTTTACCATTTAATCCACAGTAAGGGCACCAAATATTTATATTCCCATCATCATTTACATCTTTTGCTAATACTTTAAAATATTCTCCACAGATGTGACATTGCAATAATACAAATCCATCTTCATCACTAGGTATTGTAATTTCGGTACTCATTTATAACCTCCACATTAAGATTACTCCTGTTTTCATTAAAAATTATATCATTTAATAAGAAAAAAATATATACTCCCATTGAATTTTAATAACAATTCATATATAATCTTTATAGAAAGAGAACAAAGTTCGTAACTTGTATGTGATTTGCTCCAAAAGGTAAAATCGTCGCACCAATGTGACGTTAATGATTAAATCAATCTGAAATATGATTGATTTTTTTGTCGACTAAATTAGTCTAGTCAAGAAAGGTGTGATGTGATATGATTAGTATCGTAAAAAAGAAAATCAATATGAGTGATGAACTCAAAGACAAAATTAAATGGTCTTGCAAATTTAATAACCTCTCCTATGAAATCATAGAGGGTTACTTACGAATTGTGGAACACACAAACTTAGCATATGTGGAGCCACATAAAGTGATTATTGATAATAAGTTATACTTATTCTTCAATGAACAGAAACATTTTTACATAGGGAATTTAAAGAAAAAGATCCCATTGGCTGAATTATCAGAGTACATAGCAAGGCATTAATTGAGAGTTTATATACTCCCACTATATTGATTTATTTTGTCGTGTAAAAATCAATATATTCTAGGTGTCCTTGTTATGTGACACCTTTTTTGGTGCCTTTCACTATTCCAAGAAAAGAAAGGAGAAATGATAATTATGGATAATGAAAGGAGTATCGCAGCAGTTTATATTCGTGTCAGCACAGAGGATCAGGCACGAGAAGGATTTTCTTTAGGAGAACAAAAAGAAAAGTTATTACAACTCTGTGCATTTAAGGGGTATGAAGTATTTAAAATTTATGAGGATGCAGGAATATCAGCCAAAGATATGGAACATAGACCTGCATTTCAAGAAATGTTATCTGATATGAAGAAAGGAAAAATCAACTATATTGTGGCTTATAAACTTGATAGAGTTACTCGTTCAGTTAGAGATTTAGAAGAACTTATATCAGTACTTGAGCAATACAATTGTTTCTTAGTATGTGATAGAGATGATGTTAATACCTCTACTGCTAATGGTAGATTCTTTGTAAGAATGCTTACAGTCTTATCACAATTAGAAATTGAAATTGTATCAGAAAGAACAAAATTTGGTTTAAATGGAGCCATCAAGTCAGGACACTTACCAGGAGTTTTAGCACTTGGCTATAAAAAAGATGGCAATAAGAAAACAATTATTGATGAAACAACTAGACCAGTAATTGAGAGAATATTTAAGATGTATTTAGAAGGAAAAAGTTTTCAACAAATATCCAATATTTTTAATGAAGAAGAACTTTTAAAACCAAAGAAATGGAAAGATACCACAATTCAAAAGATTATTGATAACAAAATCTATATGGGTGATTACGAGCAATTTAAACGAATTGCAAAAAATAAACAAATTGAGCCAGTTGTTTATATGAATGTTGTAGAGCCCATTATATCTAGAGCAATCTGGGAAGAATGCCAACATCAAAAAGAAAAGAATCAAAGGACTTATACTAGAGATAGAGTTTATTTATTCTTTCAAAAGATTAAATGTCCTACTTGTGGCAGAATTATGAAATGCAAAGGCTCTGGTGGGAAAAAGAAAAAATATATGTATTATAACTGTGAAAAGTGTCATTTGAATTTTAGAGAAGATAAGATTGAAGAATTACTAACAAACTTTATTTACGATATGGTTGAGTATGATATGACTGTTAAAAAGTATTTTTTGCCTATTTTAGCAGACCATAAGCCTACAAAAACTGATGATATTGATAAAGAGATTAAACAATTAGAAAAACAAAAAGAACGCATTAAAAAGGCTTATATGAGTGGCATTGTAGAAATGGAAGATTTTTCAGAAGATTACAAACTAATTGAAGATAAATTAGAAATACTAGAACAAAAGAAAAATGAAATACTTGATTTAGATAATATCACATTTAGTCCACAACAATTAATGGCGGATCGTGATATTGAAAGAGAAACTATGATAAGGCTTGATACTTTAAATAGTGTGGTAAAGACTATTTGGGAAAATAAATCAAAAGAAGAAAAACAAGAATTTATTTCTAAATTAGTGGAATCAATTATCATAACAAAAGATAGTAAAAATGAACTTCATATTGAAAGAATAAATTTTAGAAAAAGTTTTATGGATATGTTAATAAAATTAGTTGATAAAGGTGTTTTAGATGTGTTAGTACCTTGTGAAATTAACGGTAAAGAAGATGTGATTTTAGGTACTGGTAATATATCTAATAAACAAGTACAAGAATATTTAGATAGATTAAATGAATATTACGAAACTAATTTCTATCAAATTTATGAGAAAATCGATGAAGAAACTGGCAATATTATTGGAGAATTTACACCTAAAGAAAATGAAAAAATAATTAGGATATTGCCTATATCACCAACTGAGAGTACAACAAAATCACCAATTACCAAAGACGATATTGATACAAAATATGGTATTGTTACCTATAATCCTACTAAACCGAGAAATAAAATTGTTAAAGGAGTTGATAACTATGCAACTACTTAATAAAGAAAATATTAGCAAGAATCAAGTAAATACCATTGAACAATTTAAAGTTCTCGCTTATCTAAAAAAGCAATTTAATACTGATGCAGTAAGTTTATATTTATTAGATAGATTTACTATAAAACTTGTTGATAAAAATAATGCTGTAGGATATTTCAAATATAATTCTAAAACAAAATCGGTGAATTTTTACGAAAAAAATATTAAAAATAAAGAAAGAGAGAGATGAAAAATGAAATTAAATTATACAAAAGTTGGTGATTATTTATTACCAAATCTAACTATTAAAAATCAAAATTATGGAGAAATTAACAAGTATGGATACTTGAGATTAAATTACCTTAAAGAGTATAAGAAAGGTCTTTATACGAGCCTTCTTATGCAAGATAAATTAACAAATCATCTTGTTTCAGTAAGTAATGAATGCGAAGATAGATTTAAAACCTTAATGAATAATTATATTAAAAATGATGAAAAACTATCTGAAAAAAGTAAAGAAAACAATCAACTTGAATGGGTAAAATTGATGAATAATTATAGAAATTGTGCTGAAGAAATTATCTTGAAGGAGTTAATCTATGTATGATGTTATCTATAAGCAAGCAACGGATTTATACTCCCACCATATAAATCCAATCTATAGAAAGGCTAAACCTTATTAATGGCGACAACATCAATTTGGAGTATTAAAAATAATTTAAAACAATCAATAAATTATATCATCAACCCAGAGAAAACTTTAAACGAAGATTATGGTAAGGACACTTATAATTGTTTAGAATTATCACTTAACAAAGATTGTAATTTTAAGAATGAAAAAACACATTATGTAAGTTGTCTTAATTGTTCGGAAACTGATCCGTATAAAGATATGAAATTTACAAAAGAGAGATATTTTAAAACAGATGGTATTCTTGCCTTCCATGCTTATCAATCTTTTAAAGAAGGAGAAGTTACTGCAGATGTTGCTCACGAGATTGGAGTTAAGTTTGCAGAGGAAATGTTTAAAGATTATGAAGTGGTTGTTGCTACTCATCAAAATACCAATCACATTCACAATCACTTCATAATAAATTCTGTTTCATTTAAGACAGGAAAGAAATATAATAACAATCGTACTAATCTAGCAAAGCTAAGACAGATATCAGATTCATTATGTGAAGAATATGGATTAAGTGTTCTAGATGAAGATATTAGTTATAAGAATACCTATAAACACAAAGTAATAGATAACGATTATTATAAAGTTCTTAAAGATGATTTAGATAGCGTTATTAGTTATTCAGTTACACTAAAACAAGTTATGGATAGAATGAAACTACTAGGATATAAAACTTATTCTCGTAATGACATTATAACTATTTATAGAGATAATTGCGACAAAGTTAGAATAGAAAAAGCATTTGGTAATGATTATTCAAAAGATAGCATTAACGACCGACTATATCATTCAAGACAAATTGCTTTTAAACCTATGCCCCATAAATCTATCTTTCAAGAATATTTATCAAAAACTAATAATCATCACAAAGGTATTTATGGATTATATTTATACTATTGTTATCTTTTAGGAGTATTTCCAAAGAAATATCCTAAACAATATCTATCTTATTCTATAAGGCAAGAGATAAAAAAATTAGATTTATTTTCAAAACAAACAGAATTTATGGTGAATAATAAGATTGAAACTATAGAAGATTTAGATAACTTTGCTAAAAGCAATTATGAAGAATATCAAAATCTTATGGGTAAAAGAGAAAATCTATGGAAACAATATCACAGATCAAAAACTGAAGAAAAACAAACTGAAATACTTGCCGAAATAAATGATATTCAACCAAAAATCAAAGAACTTCGTAAAATAGAAAATTATTGTAAAGAAATTAGAAAACGCTCTGAATCCATACAATATAATCTTAATAATTTTGATAAAGATTTACAAAAAGAAAAAGACAATTCTAGGTTTTAGCATTGTCTCTTTTCTAATCATAAATATTTTCTTAAAACTGAATCTTTTTTTATTTTCAATTCTTCAATCTCATTTTTTGTTTTTATTATATTTTTTTCAAATATATTAATTTTTTCAATAATTGTTATTTGTTCTTCTAAAGATGGTAACGGAATTTTAAATTGAGAAATCATACTTTTACTTATTTCTGGATAAGTCATTCCACTTGCCAATTTTTCGATATTTTTAGCCTCGTGCTTAAGCATATAATATAAATATTCATAATTTAATTTTTCGTTATTACATACAAAATTTTTATATCCTTGATTTGTTGCAACTTGTATTTTAGAGATGGAAACATCTCCAATAGTAGCACGGCTAGAAAATAGCACACTATTTACTGGAAGAAGTGTTGCATTACAACTGTTTAAGCCATATTCAGTAATAGTTCTTTGGGTATTGTTCAAATACTTATCTTTTGTATCAACTAATGTCGCCCAATTTATTTTTCCATTCCAATATTTTTGATTACTTGTATCAGGAGTTCCTCCATTATATATGTCTGTAAGATTTCCTAATGCCTCTAATCTATAAGAGCTGTTAAAACATTTATCAACTATATCATCTTTTTCCTTTTCAAAGTTATCAATAATTGCGTGTTGTTTATAAATTTCTTCATCAAGTTTATTAATTTCATCAACTATTTTTTTCTGGACTGAAAGAGAAGGTAAAGGTATCTTTATTTCAGATAAATCATTTGGATAAACATGAGGTTGTGCTTGTCCTTTTGCTAATGAAAATATTTGATTTTGCATAAATTTTAAACAATAATAAATGTATAGTTGTGTAATAATATTATCGGTATTTATTGTTGTGCAATCTGATGCGAAAATTGCTTCTTTCCAATAATTAACATAGCCAGCATTTGCACCAGAAGCACTTACTGTTATAGTGTTCTCTGGTCTATTACTTACGTTATGATAATAAGCAAAATCTAATCCCCCAGCCACAACTTTAACTTTTCCCTCTTGAGTTTTAGCCTTTGTTATAGAAGTTCCTTTGGAAATTTTAGCAATATTTCCTAATTTTTCAATAGCATATTTACTATCAATGTCAAAATGGATTAACTTCTTCTTATTTAAATTTACACGTTTATCAAATTTATTAGTTCCATACTCAAATAAATCACTCATGTATTCATAAAAAACATTATTTGACAAATTATCATCAATATCTTTTTTTCTATCAAGAAAAGCATTATAAATGTAACTGTTTGCCTTTGTTTTATCTAATATATTATTTTCGTTATATAACTTTGTTCCAGTAGGCAACCATTTTAATCCTTCATGTCCTCTGCGTTCACTAAACTCATAGCCCAAAAATTCTTTTTCTTCTTGCTTTTTACCCGTTTTGACAATAACTATATCTTGCTTATAAGTTAATATAAAGTATAATATTTTTTCTTTTTCTAAAATTCTAATCTGTTCTATATCGCTCTTAAATTCTTTTTTATAATCGTTATATAATTCATGATCAACAACTTCACCATTAATTATCTTCAAATAATTTTCTAAAGATAAATCGCTATATACATTCATCACATATTTAGAAAATACATGTTCAATACCTAATACAGTAACATCCAAATTATCTTCAAAAAATTTATCAATAGCACGTTCGATTTCTTTATGATCACTATCTGATCTACGTTCTAAAAATAAAATGATAGTATTAGTTCCAGTTTTCATAAAAGTACCAGAACCCAACTCAACTATAGATTTAACTTTAAAGTATTTAAAAATTATTTCTCTTGTTTTTGAATAAATTCCACCATTAGAAAGTATAGAAATTGGCAATATTACTCCTGCCCATCCTCCAACCTTAAGTAATTGTTTCATACGTTCAACAAATAGGCACTCTATTTCAGAGCTGTTGTCAGTTAAACTATCATACAAATCAAAAGTTTCTTTTCCATTTTTTAAAGTAGATTTGAACGCTTCCACACTATATGGTGGATTAGAAATTAATATATCAAATTGACCATTATTTTTTTTATCAAAAGTTTGTGTCTCTTTTAATTTTCCAATATACTCATTTGATTTTTTAAAATTATCTAATCCATTAGCCCAAATAATGTTTGCTTCCCCATCACCATTAAAAAATGCTGATACTTTGGCAGTTTTAACAAGTCTATCATCTAAATCAATTCCATATACATAATCTTTAGCCCAAATAAATTTTTCACTTTCTATCCATGTTCTAATTTTATTTTTTATAGTAGGTGTAGCAAAAGAAATATCCAAATTATCCACAATGTTGTCTATTTCACTTTGTGTTAAGGACATTCCAAACTTTTCAAGTATGTTTTGAACTTGTTCCATATATTCGGTTAAGAAGTGTCCACTTCCAGCTGCATAATCCATCACTACAGGTAAAATCTCCCCATCACCATTTTTAATTTTACTTATTATCATTTCTTCTATTGGTAGAGAACTAATAATAAATCTAGTAATAGGAACAGGTGTAAAAAATTGTCCTGCTTCTTGCTTCATGGAAGTATTAAGTAATAATTCAAAGAAATCTCCTAAAAACTGATGTTTTTGTCTATATCTAAATTTATATCCTTGTAAAAGCTTAACAATTTCTTTAACAATTTTGGCATTAGCTTTAAAAGATTTTTCATCAAGTACCTCTTTAAAAGCAAAATTTGGACTCTTTTTAAGTCTAGTATCAATAAACATATCTTTTATTGTTTGCTTAAAATTTTCATCTGCTTCTATTCCTTTTAAAGCATTGTTAATTTCAGTTTCTGAATAATCAGTAACACTTATATTTAGAAAACGATACATTCCTTTTTTATATAAATCATTTAGTCTCATTTGTAACGATTCATCAGTATCGTCATCTAACCATTGAAAATGTAGTTCTTCTGACTCGTTTCTATCTTCATCAATAATTTTACATACAAACAAATTAAGTAACTTATTAAATGCATTTGGTTTATCAGATACAACATTATGACGCAGTATTTCCATAATTTGGTTAAATATTTTCCCGCTATCTTCTTCTTTTAAGTCAGTAAGCATACCATAAGTTAGTGCCTTATATTTAATATCATATGGATTAGCATGAGGTTCAAATATTCCATTATCCTTGAAAGATTTATTCCAATGAGTATGAATTTCTTTTGAAGTAGACAATGAAATCCATTCAGTTTCGATAGGAACAATGTTATTTTGATATTCAATTTTGCCGTTATTTAGTTCAGAAGTATATAAACATAAATATTTCGTACTTCTATCTAAAGCGTAATATGTAAATAACTGCCCACCATCTTTAATCATTTTATTATGTTCTTTTTTGAATTCTGTTCCCCAAGTTTTGCATTCTATCATTAAATATGCTTTTTTATTATTATCATATATTAATATATCAAGATTCCCGCTATGTCCCCTGCCAGAAGGATAAATTTTTTCAAGTTCTATATTTTCAGGTTTATAACCTTTTTCTAAAAGTCTATTTACACACTCTAAAACAACAAAATTTTCAGGTTTAGCAAAATTGCTTGTAGTAGCATTGCCGATTTTTATCTTGGTTCCATAATCTATTTTTTTATTATTAAAATCAACGGTAATTGCATAATTACAATTGCTATGCTGTTTTTCATAAACATTACTAGTTCCATTTTTAGGCTTATAACCAAGTACTTTTAATAATGCTTTTATATTTTCTTCTAACATAATTAAGCCTCCTTTGCATAATTCGTATAAGTGTTAAGATATTTATTTATATCTTTTTCTTGAATTCTCCAAGTATAACCAACTTTGGAGGCCTTTATTTTTTTATCGTGTATTAATCGTATAACAGTTCTTTCACTAACTTTTAAATGTTTTGCTACTTGCTTAACTGTATAAACATTGTTCTTCATCTTTACACCTCTTACACGTACTATCTTATGATATAATTATACTTTATTTTCTGTTTTTTAACAAGACTATTAATGAATTTAAACGACAACAAATGACAATTCGGACATGAATCAAATGTTAATATTTAATTTTTTTAAATTACTCTGAATCTATTTCCAGTCTTTTTTCGATATCTTCAATACTTGGCAAAGTACTTTCTAAAAACTCTGGTATCTCTGATAAAATTTTGTATTCACTAACTCCAATAGGTTTATTAATATCTTTTAGAGCTAATTCAGCGGTTACTCTTTTCTTATCCTTACATAGTAATATACCAAATGTTGGATTATCATTTTCATCTTTGATGTATTTATCAACTGCACTCAAATAAAAATTTAATTTACCAGCATATTCAGGTTTAAACTCAGTTGTCTTTAATTCAATTACTACATAACTTCTAACTTTTAAATTGTAGAATAACAAATCTATGTAGTAGTCCTCATTCTCAATTTCTAAACGATATTGTCTTCCTACAAATGCAAACCCATTTCCTAATTCTAGCAATAACTTAGTTATATTAGTAGTTAATTCACGTTCAATATCCAACTCTTTTAAATCTTTATCAGCAGTTATAAAATCGAATATATAAGGATTTTTTAATAACTCTTTTGCTTGTTCATTATTAGGAGATGGTAATGTTTCATCAAAATTAGTGGTTTTATTCTCTAGCAATGCTTGTCTTTCATATAATTTACTTGCTATTTGATGAATAATTACAGGTCTAGCCCAACCATTTTGAATAGATTCTTTGATATACCAATTCCTTTGAATTTTATCTTTTACTTGATCCATTATAGTTGTAACAGAAGACCAAGGTAATTTTGCAACATCATGTTGCAAAAATTCATCATTATCAAATTCAGTAGCAAATTTTTGCATATATCTTAAATTTCTAGCAGACATTCCTTTTAATGTAGGAAACTCTATTTTTAAATCTTTTGCCAAAGTATCTATAAAAGATGACCCCCATTTATTGTTTTCAATTAGTTTCAAGCCGATATTATAATACATCAATACTAAATCTTTATTAGCATTTTCAACTATCTTATTTCTAGTAGTAACTAAGGTTTTCTTAATATCATTTAATACTTCAAAATATTTATCATTATTTTCTAGCATAATATCCTCCATTTACAAGTGTTCTTGTTGATATAATTATACTATAAATTTTAATAAATTCCTATAAGAGTATTGATTTTTTCATTAAATATTATCGATGATAAAACATTATTATTTCCTATTAAATTCTGGTTATTTTCCTGTTAAGATTTATAAAAATTTGAATACTCCCACTTGAAAAAATCCTGATATCTGCTATAATTTATTTATCAGTTGATTTAATCAACTTTTGACCTTAATTTTTCGCATACGTGTATCGTTAAGGCTCCATTGAGAGAATTACTCACACCCTCGTGTGAGTTTTATATTACAGAAATATCCTATATCACTCGTTGATATGGGATTTTTTCATGTTTGAAAGGAGGATTTACAAATGAAAATAACCATAGAACCTTTAGAATTTCCTTTATGCGTTAAAGAAAAACTTATGAAGATACCTAAAATATCAAAACTACATATTGAATTTGTAAATGGAAAGAATATTCATTTTGATAAAACTAACCTTTCAATCAACGAACCACATAAAATAATTATTAGTAATGATTCATCTTGTATAATCATACTATCTTATCCAAATGATAATAATTTATATTTGAAAGATAGTTTAGAAATTATTACTCTTGAATCTATAAAATTTCTGATTTTAAAAATGTTGTAAAAAATAAATTTTTTGAAATTTTATTTTTCCCTTTATTTATAAGGGTTTGCGAGCGAAAAATAATTTTTAATGTCCGTTTACTTTCCGGTTAAAATGTGTTATTATGGTAATATACGAAAGTTATAGGTAATCGTATATTTTATGTATTTTTGTAGTTCTTAACACAAGGAAATTCTCTTGTGTTTTTTTGTCGTTCAAAGAAAGGAGAAGAAAAAATATGAACGGAGAAAAGAAGAACTTTGTTGTAGGGATTTATCCTCGTGTAAGTACAGAGGATCAGTCTAGGTTTGGTTTTAGTTTGGATGAGCAAGAAGAAAGTCTTAAAAGGTTGTGTGAATGGAAAGGATATAAGATTTATAAAGTCTATCGTGAAGAAGGAGTTTCTGCAAAAAGTATGAATCGACCTAAGTTTCAAGAGATGATACAAGATATGAAAGATGGGAAGATAAACAAAATACTTGTTTATAAGTTAGACAGATTAACTCGTTCTATTCAAGACTTAGAAACCATTTGTAAATTATTAGAAGAATACCATTGTGATTTAGAGAGTGAATGTGAAGAAATCAACACTTCTACTCCTACTGGTGTATTCTTTATGAGAATGACTACTATACTTGCTCAATTAGAAATTGAAAGGACTTCAGAAAGAACGAAATTTGGTTTAATGGGAGCAGCCAAAAAAGGACATTTCTCTGGGAAAGCTCCTATTGGCTATCGTAAAATCAATAAAGAACTTGTTATTGATGAAGTAGAAAGTGAAGTTGTAAAAAATATTTTTAAGTCTTATTTAAGTGGATTATCAGTATGTACCATTACAAAACAACTAAATGAAAAAAATACTTTAAATCGTAATTGGAGAACAACAACGATTGATAGAATGTTATCTAATTACATTTATGCAGGTAACTATCAGCACCGAAAACGAATACAAAATGAAGAAACTATCCTACTTGAAGATGTATGTCCTGCTATTATTGATAAACATGACTTTGAGTTAGTTCAAAAGCAAAAAGAAAAGAATTTAAAGAACTATACTAGGAAACACACCTATGTTTATATGCAGAAAATCGTATGTTCTAAATGTAATAAAATCATGGGTGGTTCTTCTACTACATCCAAGAATAAACCTACTCAAATCTATTACAAATGTAATTGTTGTAACACTAGAATTAATGAAAAAAAGATAGAACAACCATTAATGTTATTCTTAAATGATATGTTAGATTATTATTTACTTATAGATAACAACTATGAATCGTTTTTTAACGAAGATTTAACGATAGAAATAAAAAGACATGAGAAGATATTAAAAGACTTGAATACAAAGCTCCAAAGGATTAAAAATGCCTATTTAAATAGTGATATTGAACAAGATGATTTTATAGATGAAGAAAAAAGCATTAAAAGGCAAATTGAAGAAACAAAGATTAAGTTAAATAATTTGAATAATGCTGATGAAAATCTAAATCATAAAGATGATTTAAGGCTTTATAATAACCTATTTCAACTAGAAAAAATGAAATATAAATCCTACTATGTTAGAAAGAATGGCTTGTGGAATAAACTCACGAAAGAACAAAAAGCAGAACTAATAACTAAGTATATTGATTCCATTGAAATTGAGAAAAAGAAAGAAGAAATAATTATTAAGAAAATCAATATCAATAAAAAGGAAATACAGAATATTGGTTATATGTTTAGAAATGATTGTTTTGATATGGCTGTTAGCATTAATGATAGAGATGTCATTTTATCTAATGAAAGAACTAAAGAAGATATTACTAAATATATAGAATCGTTAATTAAATTCTATAAAATAGCTTCTATTACCATTGAAAAGGACAAATTGGATATTGGTAGTCTATCAAACAAATCTCTTTTACAAATAATTCCTAATAAAAAGGAAAATAAATTTGAAAAAGATAGGTACACCTTACTTCAAATAAGTGCCTAGATATGGTAAAATATTAGTGATTGGAGGAAAAATATATGATAATAACAAAAGATTTATTAAATCAAAAAGTACCAAAAGAAATGATTCCGACTAGATTAGATAGTGCTTTAAATTTATATACTAACATCCATTACAGAAACAAAAGTGGTATTATTGTCTATAATACAAATCCTGGTACTTGGAATTGTCTTTATTCTTTCTATGAATTGAACCACAAGTTTACTATTGATAATTATAACTTTAACAAAGAAAATCCTACTTATGGAGAATTAATTGAAGAATACAAGTCTGTGTATCAAAAAGTTTATGAACAAGAAAAGGGATACAAAAAAGAAATAAGACTTAATATTCTAATTGATGAATTTAAAAATACTTTCAATTTAGATTATGTTAATATTAATGATGAATTAGAACCGATTTTTGAACTTAAATATTCTAAATCTAAAAATGTGTGGACACTATATTATTTTGAGAATTATGTAGCTAATAAAGTTGATGATATAAATAATTTATTAAGTCAAAATTTATATGATCAAAAAATATTACCATTAGATTCATCTATTGAAAAAATTGATGGAATAGATATTGCAAGCAATATTCCTTATCTTTTATCCATTAAGTCGAATATAGAAAAGTTAAATAACAATTTAATTATTATGGAGGAAAAATAATGGAACTAATAGATATTGTGGATGAAAATGGTAATTTTACTGGACAAATTATGGATAAAGAAGAAGCACATGATAAAAACTTATTACACAATGAAGTAGCAGTATTTATTATAAACGATAATAAACAAGTCCTACTTCAAAAGCGTAGTGCTAATAAACGATTTAATCCAAATAAATGGGCTTTATGTGCTGGTCATGTAGATACCGGTGAAAGTTTAGAATCAGCAGCTTTAAGAGAGTTAAAAGAAGAAGTAGGTATTACTACAAAAGAACTAAAACCATTTGCAGAAAGAGAATTTACAATAAGAGATTCAAACTCTCATATTACTTACTTTTATTATGTTAAATCTAACTTAGATGAAAATGATTTTGTAATTCAAAAAGAAGAATTATCAGAGGTAAAATGGTTTGATTTAGATAAGGTTATAGACATGATAAAATCAAAAGATGAAACCATAGTATTTAAAGAAGAAAGAATTCATTTATTTGAACAATTAAAAAATTTATAATTATACTTAAGAGCTTCGGCTCTTTTTTTGTTGTCTAAATTTAGAAAGGAGGCAAAATTATTAACTACTTTTTTCAAGTAGTCGTACCCCAAATTCTTGATTATTTTAAGGAAAATAAAGAAGTAATTCCTAACTATCTAATGCTTGAAGTTTTAAGAAAAGATAAACAATATCAAGAACAAATTGAGAAGATTTTAGAATTATCAAAAGAAGAAAATAAAAATAATCAGAAAGGAAAATAGAAAATGAGCTATGCAATTTTTAGAGGTGAAGGTATTAAAACATTACAAGAATTATCACAAAAAGGTAGTCATAATGAAAGGACAAAAGAAAAATATAAATCTAATCCTAACATTAGAATTGAAGATAGTAAAAATAATATTGAAATAATAAAATGTAATAAATATGTAGACAAATTTTATGAGATGACAAGAGAGTATCAAAAAGAACATTATGACAGAATGAAGAATATGAGAGCTGATAGAAAAAAGTCTTTTCAAGATATGGTTAATGATTCTAAAAGTGTTGTTGCTGATGAAATGATATTCACAAGTGACAAAGACTTCTTTAAAAATATGAGTAAAGAAGAATTAATGAACTGGGCAAATGAAACTATGAATTTTGTTTATGAAGATTTAGGTTATACAAAAGAGCAAGTCTTACATGCCGTTATTCATATGGATGAAAAAGTACCTCATTTACATTGTGTTGTTGTACCACTTGTTAAAAAGTTTGATAAACGAACAGGTACTATAAAGTACACTATTTCTAAACGATCATATATCAAAAGTGATATTCATTTATGTGAACTACAAGATAGATACCATGAGAGATTAACCAAGAAAGGATTTAAATTAGAACGAGGAGAAAAACACACAGGAGTCAAACATTTATCAATGGGACAATTTAAAAATGTTGCTAGATATTATGACAGACAAGCATTTAATAGTAAGAAAAAAATTGAAGAACAATATTGGAAAATAAAAGGTTCATTACAAAATTCTAAAAAGAAAGCTCTAACTGATAAAGTAATTATTGATGGAGAAATTTATCATATTCTATTAGACTTTCTAGATATGTATAGTGAAGAAATTCAAAATATGGTAACAAGTAGAAAATTTGTTGAAAGTTTAAATGAATTTACTTGTGATTATAGAAAATTAGAAAAACAATTTAAAAATAGTCTTATTGATATTAATTATTTAGAAGATGAGAATGGTAAATTACATGAAGATAAAACTAATTTACTGAATTTTATTAATCATCTGTTGTTAATATTAAAAGAATTTTTTAGAGAAATTTTATTATCTAATGATAAAAAGAAGAAAGAAAAAACGGTAGATATTTTAAAAGAATGTTATGATAATGACTTATATAATTCTACAGATTTAAAAGAAATATCTAAAGATACAGATACTGAAATAGAAGTAAATGATTATATAAATAAAGAATCATTAGAAAAAGACTACGACATTTTTAAATAGTCGGAGTCTTTGATACATACTAAATTTTAATAATTTAGAAACGCACTTGCAAATTGACATAGTCAATTAGCGTGCGTATTATACATATTTTAATAATTCAGTAAATTCTGTATAACCGTATTTCTCATTAAAATGTCCTGATCCATTTACTAATATCTTCCCTGATAAAATACTATCAGCAAAGTTCTCAGCATCATTTTGAGGAACATAAGGATCATTATTAGAATAAAGACTAATCCTTTCTAGAGAGTAAAGTTTTATATCAGATAAATCTTTATCTAAATAGAATGATTTATATAAATTCATATCATCTTCAAATTCTAAATTATTAAAGCCAGCAATAGTGATTATCTTTTTAACTTTGATTTTATTTTCTAACAGAAATTTTATAACGAATATTCCTCCAAGACTATGAGTTATAAAAGTCGTATTTTCAGTAATATATCCAATTTCGAAATATGCTTTTAAAATTTTACTCCAACTTTCATAATCTTGTTTATAAGGGGTTGGAAAACTAGGAACAATGCAATTTAATTTTCTTTTACTTAATTGTTTCTTTAACCAAGGGATCCAATTTTTATAAGGGTTACCATAAGAACCATGTATTATAAAATAATTATTACTCATTTATAATTTCCTCTTTTACTATTTCAGCATATTTATCTGAACCTTCCCAAACTATTACTGAATAGAGATTATTTATATCTTTCAGTTCATTAATAATATAGATAGCGATATTTTCTACAGTAGCTCTAGTTCCTATTACATCGTCTATATATGTTTTATCTAGTTTACTTATAACTGAATCAATTTTAGGATTAATTTCATGAAAATCTAAATTACCTACCATATTATTAATTAATTTATCTACAAAATTAATTTCAATTTTAAATGTATGTCCATGAATATGTTTTCCATGAGCAGAATCAATATTTCTAACTACACAAAGTCTTGCCATTATTGTTCGCCTCTTTCTTTAATTATATTAACTGCTTTATCCCTATGTAATTCTTTTGCTATCTCTATTTTATTCTTAGAGTATTTTGCTAATTCGTCTATATTTGTAATCATTTCAGGACAATAATTGTCATTGCTATCTTGTAGTGTTGCAGCATATACTAATTTATCAAATTCTTCATATAGTATTGCTCCCATACACATCATACATGGTTCACAAGATACATACATTGTTGCTCCTTTTAAATCTCCATAAAGATTCTTATTTTTAGAAGCACTTTCTATTGCTTCTAATTCTGCATGAGAATACATACTTGTTTCCATTAAAGTTTTATCATCACTTCTACCAATTATTTCTCCATCTTTAACAACAATAGCTCCATATGGGTATTTAGCATTTTTACTTATCTCTATTGCTATATCAATATATTGTTCATCAGTCATTATCATTATCTCCTTTATTGTCTATTAATATTTTAGTTCCTAACAAAGATATTGCTTCAAAAAATGGAAATCTTTCATAAGAATACTCAGTATTAAAAACTTCATAGTAAGTATCTACTATCTTCTTTTTAAAATCATCATCATTTTCATATTTAAATAGTTCTCCTAACCATCTTTGATAGTCAGTACCTATAATTTCACTATCTAAGAAATCAGTTATAATTTTTTCACCTTTTTTAGAAATGAACAAATTATATTTATTAACATCTTTAATTTTTAATGATAAAGCTATAGGCATAAACACACAGGTATTAATATAGTATAAATCCCTATCAAAATGCTTCTCACTCTCAATATATGCTTTAAGTATATTATAAAGAGTAATAAATCTATTGCATTCTCTTAATGAAAAATCAAAATAATTCATAACTAAATAACTTAAATCATGATAAATTAAAGTCCTATTACAAAAATTAAATTGATTTTGTAAATAACTTTTAATATCTTTAATTTCTAAACTTATAATAAAATCATAAAATTTATTTAAATAACCATATCCATCAAAATCATTACCATAATAATTTTTTATTGTATTAGAAAGTTCTGAATTATTAGTTGAAACAATAATAGTTATTTTATCATTGGTATAAAAATGTTTTATTACTTCTAACATTTCGACAGCAAATGTCGGTTTGCAACGATCAAGTTCATCTATAATTAATATTAATCTTTGTTTATCTTCTAAAATTTCATCTACAAGTTTATTAAAAGCAATTTTCTTTTCTTCGATTGTTGTGATTTTCTTTGCTAAATCATCAAAACTATTGATTTGATCAAAATTATTAATATCAAAAAGTTCCCCGCTTACTGAATACAGAAAATCCCTACAAAATGATTTAAACATTTTTTTGAAATCTTTAAAATCAGCTATTTGATTCTTCATTTTAGGATATTCATTTAGTATATTATAAATTAAAGATTCAAGAGGATTAGTGTGCATATCGTTTTCCCAAGCATTATAATAGACAACTAGATGAGTTTCATGTAATTTTTTGAATGACTGCTTGTCATTACCATTTATTATTCTATCTTCTGTATAATCTTCTATATGGTCTACTAAATATTTAAATTGCTTAATAAAAAATGTTTTTCCAGACCCCCATTTTCCATCAACAGAAATAGTTAAATTTTCTTTTACATTTACTAATAATTTAGAAAGCATTACTAACTTGGAATTTCTTCCTAAAAAGTTTTTTTCTATTGTTTCTTTTAAATTTTCATCATTTGGTTCTAATTCATATTTTAACAAGGCAATCATCTCCTAACTTCAATAAAATTATACTATATTTCAGAGAAATTTCCTATACGGCTATTGATTTTTCCTAGTGATTATCATATAATCATATTTAATGAGTGAGGGATATTTTTTAATATTTTAGGTTTAAAACCCTATTATCAACTGCTCCATTTGAAAACAACTTACGAACTGTAAAAGATTCGTGAGTTTTTATTTTATATAAATAACTGAAGTTCTCGTTTTAGAAAGAAGAACTTTTTTGATGTTAGAATTTAAAACACTTGAAGAATTAAAGCCAAATAATGAGATTTTGGAGATAATTAAGAATTACTCTTACAAAGTAAAAAAAGGCAAAACAAAGCATCTATTACATACTAATTTAAAGTTTATAGAGCCAACTGAATATCTAATTACATATCCTACTACTCTTACAATTCTTGAATACAAAGTAAATGAAATTTCTAATAAGCCATTTTATATCAAAGAACATAATCAAAAATACTCACTCACAGAAATTATACAAATTTTAAAAAAGTTTAAAGTTTAGACTTCGTTTTTTCAATTTTAAGTGGCTAAACAAATGAGAAGAAATTAAAAAAGATACTTCTCTAAACCTTAAAAAACAATTTTAAACTGCCAAACATATGAAAGAAATTTTGTTTTAGGTTGCAAAAGTGGTTGCAAAATGCCAAACAAGTGAGGAGATGATTATTTTATGAGATGTGCAGTATATGTAAGAGTTAGTACCGACGACCAAAGAGATAATGATTATTCTATTGATTCACAACTTCGTATGATTAAGGAATATTGTGAGAAAAACGATTATAGTATTGTTGATGTTTATAATGACGCAGGTCATTCTGGAAAAGATTTAATGCGACCAGAAATGCAAAGATTACTTGCAGATATTAAATCTAAAAAGATCGATAAGTTAATTGCTATTAAAGTAGATAGACTTACCAGAAATAACTATGATGGCTTTTGGTTACTCAATTATTGTGAAGAACATGATGTTAAGATCGAGTTAATACTCGAGCCTTATGATGTATCTACTGCTAATGGTGAAATGATTTTTGGTATGAATTTAGTGTTCGGACAACGAGAAAGAAAAGAAATTGGGGCAAGAACAAAAAGAGCAATGGAAGAAATGGCACTAGAGAAAGTTCACCCTAGTAAAGCGCCTTTCGGCTATGTTAGAAATAAAGATACAGGTCATTTAGAAATAGAGCCAATAGAAGCCCAAGTGGTAAAAGAAATCTTTAAATTATGCCAAGAAGGAAACTCTACTAGAGGTATTGCTACAATTATGAAAGATAATAATGCTTATTTAAAAAGTGGTAAATGGAGAGCCGACAGAGTTTATAAAATACTTACTAATTCTATTTATATAGGTGTATTTGAATATGGTAAATATAAGCGAAAACAACAAGATATTTTAAGAGTGAAAGACTATTGTGAACCTATTATTGATATGGAAACATGGAATATAACTAGAAAAAATTTAGAAAAAAATAAGCATTCTAATTATGGAGAGCATATACATTTATTTACTGGAATAGTGAAATGTCCTGAATGTAATAAAATCTTATCTTCTACAAATTCATTTAAGAATAGTAATACACCAAAAGAAAAAGTTTACTATCACTTAACTTGTAAAAATCCTAATTGTAAATCAAAAGGACTTCATTATAGTAGTGATAAAATTGAAAAAAAGCTATCACGAGTTTTAAATGAACTCACTAGATATATGTATGATATGAATAATGAAATTATTGTTTGTAATTCTACTAAAAGCAAAGATATTAAAGACATTGAGAAAGCAATTGAGAAACTAAAACTACAAGAAAAAAAGTTAGTAGACTTATATTTAACTTCAAATTTAAATGTAGATGCTATCAATCATAAAAACGAAGTTATAAAAAATCAAATTGAAAAACTAAATAGGAAGAAAGAACTTCTTGATCCAAATGATGATTTTAAAGAATACACTCTTGAATTATTAAACAAATTAAACTGCAAAATTGAAAATAATGGAGTTATTTTCCCTAATCATTTAAGACTAACATTTATTTTTGAAAGTCTAAATAGAAAAGCAAAACAAGAGTTAATTGCTAGACTTATTGCTTCTTTAGAAATAAAAAGAGATGATAATTACAATATAGAAATTACAAATATTAAATTTACTGATGAATTTATATCTAAAAATAGTGATGAATATTTAGAATATTTAAATGAAATTTTAAACAATAATGATATTGGAATTAAATATAAAGAGTTAGTTACTACTAAAGAATTAGAAAAACTTGCTAATGACTATCTTATTATTTCTAATCAAAAAATAGAAAATAATCTTTATTCAGAGAAATATTTGCAATTAATCGAAGAACAAATGAAAGAACATTTTTTTACTGATGGAATTATTTATCGTCCATATTTTAAGAATAATACAATAGTTGATAATTTAATATTCATACCAAAAACGAAAGGAGTTGATAACTTTGCGACTTCTTAACAAAGAAAATATTACTAAAAATCAAGTTAACACTATAGAGCAATTTAAAGTGCTAGATTATATAAAACAACAATTTGATACTGATAAAATTAGTTTATATCTACTAGATAGACTAACTATAAAACTTGTTGATAAGAATAATGCTATAGGCTATTTTAGATATAACAATAGAACAAATTCAGTAGATTTTTATGAGAAAAATACTAAAAATAAAGAAATGGAGAAATCAAAATGAAATTAAGTTATATAAAAGTTGGTAATTATTTGTTACCAAATGTAGTAGTAAATGAACAAAAAGGTGTAATTAACAAATATGGTTATTTACGATTACATTATTTAAAAGAGTATAAAAAAGGACTTTATACAACACTTCTTATGCAAGATAATCTAACAAATCATCTTGTTTCAGTTAGTAATGAAGCAGAAAATAAAGTGAATTTTCTTATAGAAAGTTATAAAAGGAAGTACAAACTGACTAAAAAAAAGAAAGAAAATAATCAGCTAGAATGGGTACAACTAATGAATAATTATAAAAATATGGCAGAAGAAATTGTCTTAAATGAACTCATTTATAATTAAGTCATGTGAAGACAAATAGAAATTTTTGTCTTAGCTAGCACTGAAAATGTACTCCTAACATTTTCTGCTATATAAGAAATCCCAAACCCTTAAAGTGATTATACAGATTGAAGAATCTTATCTAAAATTAACTAAAATTGATAAAGACAATGCCAACTAGCATTGTCTTTATCATTATTTTTCTATAATAGCAGTAACTTCTATTTCAATCTTTGAACCATTCCTAACAAATCCACCAACTTCTACCATTGTAGAGACAGGCATTGAATTTTTAAAATATTCTGCTCTAATAGGAGATACTATTTTAAAGTCATCAATATTTTTTAAGTATATAACTGCTTTAACAACATCGTCTAAAGTTGCTCCTGCTTGTTTTAAAATATCGTTAATTTCCTCAAATACTAATTTTGTTTGTTCAGCTATATCTTCAGTTATAACTTCATTAATTTCTCCAGCTGGTGCTTGAACCCCTGAAACAAATATCAAATAAGAATCTCCTAAATCAATTTTTTTAGCAGGTGTATAAACACCTTTCATAACATATCCTTCTGGCTTAATATTTTCAATTTTCATATACATTCCTCCTAATTTTTAAATACTCTTTCCACCATCTACTAAATATATTGCACCTGTTGTCCATAAAGATTTATCTGATAACAAAAATTCTATTGTTGGAGCTAAATCTTTTTTTGCATTTCCAATTCTTCCTAGTGGATATAATGGTGCTTTTTCTTCTGACCACTTATCATAGCCTTCTTGTGTATAATCACCACTTGCTACATAAATATTTGTATATACTGCTGCAGGATTCACACTATTAACTCTGATATTATATTTTCCAAGTTCTTGCCCCATATATTTAGTAAGCATATCAACTCCTGCTTTACTTGCACAATATGCAATAGATCCTCCTGCTCTTTCAGATGACATAGAAGATATATTAACAACTGAGGTATTTTTCCCCTTCTTTAATAGTGGTAATAATACTTTAGTCAATAAAAATATTCCCGTTAGATTTATATTGATAGAATTATTCCAAACCACCTAATTTTATAATACCAGCAGCATTAACTAAGCCATCTAATTTTGAAAATCTATTATCAATTTCAGTATATAATCTTTTGCAATCTTCTTCATTACTAATATCTCCTTGTAAGAATAATACTTTATCTGCATTACTTCCTAATTTTTCTTTTGCTAATACAATATTTTTCTCTCCTCTTGAAAAAGATATAATTTCATAATTACCTTGTTCTAATAGATATTCTACTGTTCCAAAACCTATACCACTTGCCCCACCTGTTATAAGAACTACTTTCTTTTCCATCTTCATTTCTCCAATCTTTATCTAGTAAATCTCCATTGTTTAAATAAAGTACATTTACCAGCATCATTTAAAGCTATTTGAAAAATACCATCTATTTCTTGTTTAGTATTAGTTTTAGTCATTACTCTTGTCATTTGCCAATTTACAATACAATTTTCTTCACTATAAGCAATAATTTGGTATTTATATTCAATATCTTTTTGATTATCTGCAACAACATTCCATAGGTTTGTTACTTCAGCAAAATTTTTACAAGGTTCATCTATTGGATTTTCGTAATATTTTATTTCTTTATCTAATGTTTTTAATGTTCTTTCCCAATCTAATTCTTTCCAAGATTCCATGAACTCTTTTATCCAAATGTCATATTTTTGTTTCATTTTTTGATTCCTCCTTCTTTATTATTTTATTAGATTAAGTTCCTTTAATTCTTTAAGTAAATCTGATTTATAATTATTTATATTTAAATATACAATACCATCAATATCAGACATAGTTTCTTCTACACCGCTTAATAGGATAGTCCTATTTCTGCCAAGTTTTCCCATAAAATACCCTGCTTCAAATATAACATTTTGTCTTGCTCTAGTTTTTAATGGTAAATCAGAATCTCTTAATTTTCCCTCATCATCTGGAGTTAATAGTATAATTGCACACCCTACATCGCTATTTTTTTCAATTTTTTCAATAATAGTTTGACCATTATTTACTTGCTCATGCAAAATTATAGGTTCTAACCCTTGTTCATATAAAAATCCTGACAATTCATATTTTTTACTATCATCTCGACCATGCACAATAAAAACTTTTTTGGAGGAAGTGTTTTTATTTTTTTCTAATTCCATTAATTTATAATTACTATTTTCATTTTCCTCTTCTAATAATATTTCTAACTCTTTTGAGGTTACTTGCATATCTTTTTTATATGCATCTATGAAATCGCCAGTTGGTGTACCTGGAAAAAATACACTTAAAGAATAAGATCTATTTTTAAAATTTTTAGTTGTAGTAGAATTATTTCCGTAATTCTTTTCCATAAACCTAATCAAAGAATTATTCCACGCAACAAAATCTGGATTACTTGCTGTAATGTCTTTTTTGGCAAACTCTTTTGCCTCTTTTACAAATTTTTCTAATTTAATCACATGAAAACCTCCTTGTAAATTGATAAATACATTATACTATATTTAGGCATTTTTTTCCATACTCCAATTGAATTTTAATAACAATTAATATATAATATTTTCAGAAAGAGAACAAAGTTCGTAACTTGTATGTGATTCGCTCCATTGAGAGAATTACTCACACCTCGTGTGAGTTTTATATTACAAAAATATCCTATATCACTCGTTGATATGGGATTTTTTCATGTTTGAAAGGAGGATTTGCAAATGAAAATAACCATAGAACCTTTAGAATTTCCTTTATGTGTTAAAGAAAAACTATTAAAGATACCTAAAATATCAAAACTACATATTGAATTTGTAAATGGTAAGAATATTCATTTTGATAAAACTAACCTTTCAATCAATGAACCACATCAGATAATTATTAGTAATGATTTATCTTGTATAATTTTACTATCTTCTCCCAATGATAATAACTTCTATCTGAAAGATAGTCTGGAGATTATTACTCTTGAATCTATAAAATTTTTGATTTTAAAAATGCTCTAAAAAAACAAATTTTTTGAAATTTTATTTTTTGCCTTTATTTATAAGGGTTTGCGAGTGATTTTTTTAAGTTTGCTTACCATTATAAATTAAAAAGTCAAGTGCAACAAAATGAATAGTCTATAAAGGTAGTTTATGCCGAGAAAACTTTTGACAATAG
>CAJTUT010000007.1:7263-48168 GCA_910579455.1 uncultured Bacilli bacterium | reverse complement strand
GTTAGCCAAAAAAAAGAGCTATTTGGTAACAATGGAGAAAGCATTACTTATGGATTTTTAGGATATCCGGTTTCTCAGGCAGCTGACATTACCGCATTTTCTGGAGAAGTGGTACCAGTTGGAGATGATCAATTACCGCTATTAGAACAGTGCCGTGAAATCGTTAGAAAGTTTAATCATATTTATGGAGATACCTTAATAGAACCAGAACCAAAATTAAGTAATTTTTCTAGACTAAAAGGCTTAGATGGAAACGAAAAGATGGGAAAAAGCTTAGGAAATGCAATCTTTTTAATAGATGATAAAGAAACAATTTCCAATAAAGTAATGAAAGCAGTAACAGACCCTTCTAAAATAAAAAAAGATGACCCTGCTAATCCTGAAATTTGTATGGTTTACTACTATCACAAGCTAACAACACCACAAGATGAGCTAAAGACGGTGTGCGAAGAATGCAAAAATGGTAGCCGTGGTTGTGTAGCATGTAAAAAAGAACTAACTGATAATTTATGTCAGTTCTTAAAACCAATCAAGGAAAGAAGAAAAAAATATGAAGAAAATCCACAGTTAATTAAAAATATACTAGAGGAAGGAACAATATTGGCTAGAAAAAAAGCAAAAGAAAATATGAAAAAGATAAAAGAAGCTATGAAAATAGACTACTAATTGGAAGTAGTCTTTTTTTTAGAATGAGTTAATTTTAATATTTTAAATATCTTATTATGATCTTTAGAATAATTAGTCTTAATATCCTCCATTAATATCTTATACCTTTCTTCAATTGACTTATTATCTACAGGGAATACCTCCTCATACAAATAATTAATCTTTTCATAAAATCCCTTTTTATATGCACACCTAATTTCCCTTAACAAGTAATTCCTCCTAAACTCTTCTTCTCTAGTTAAAAAAAGAGATTCAGATGTTTTCTTAATTACCTTATAATTTAAATTTCTTAATTGAATTTCATTGCTCAATTCTAATATTTCCTCTTCTTCATCAATTAATAAATAGCTTTTAAATAGAGACTTTCCTTCTTTATTAAACTCAACAGCTACTACCTTAAAATTATCTGTAAATAAACAGGCATAATCGATAACTCCAACACCATTATCATGATAAATTTCTGTTTTTCTATAAATCTCTTTCAGATAATCTTTCCCTACTATAATATTATTTGTTATAATATCATTTAAAAAATTACTAGTTACTCTTACCATAGGTATTTTTTTTATATGTTCTATATTATCTTTCTGATTCCATTCAAAAGACTCATAAATTCTATTACTATCTAACAAATTTAAAATGATGTCGTACACATTTAACATGAGTTTTCCCCTTTCCAAATAAACTAAATAATACTATGATAAACCCTAGTATCGCAATGACACATTCATAATGAGTAAAAATATATATCAAATACTCTAAATAAGTATATCCAAAACTAAGTAAATTGATATATATCATCATATACATGAATCCTATTACCATTAAGATAAAACCTATTAAAAAGAAAAAAATTCTTGTAATCATTCTTATCTCCTTACTTATATTTATGAAATATCTAATTATAGTATACAAATAATTTAAAAAGTTATACAAACTAAAAAAAATTTAACCTCACCAGTTAAAATTTTTTATTCAACCATATATTTTACTTCTCTTGATTCTCAGTAGTTAAAGTATTAACTTCTACTTGATTAATTGATGCAAATTTTTTACTAATTTTTTCTGTTGTAATAGAAACACTCTCAGCGTCCCTATTAACCGCCTGAATACTTCTAGATAATTTATCCCAACGCTCCTTATATCTTGAAAATTCTAAGCCAAGTTTATTTAATTCCTGATGAATAATACTACTATATTTATCCCTTTCTATATTTTTTAATAGCATTTGAATAACAGTTAAAGTAGAAATCAAAGTCGTAGGAGATGTAATCCACACCCGTCTTTTATATGCATATTCAATAATATCAGAATGATAAGCATTAATCTCTGCAAAAATCGCTTCAGCTGGTAAAAACATGATCGCCTGATCACTTGTTTCTGATGGAATAATATATTTAGAGCTAATAGCATCAATATGTTTTTTTACATCCATTTTAAATAACTTCTCATATTTATCCCTCTCTACTGCGGAAAGATTTTTATCAACCATTAGCTGATAATTTTCAAGCGGAAATTTAGAGTCAATAGCAATCGTCCCAAGAGGCTCTGGTGCAAATAAAACAGAGTCCGCAATAGTGTGATTACTAAATGTATATTGAAGTCTATAAATAGAATCATTTTTTTCTCCAAAAACACTAGATAAGATATGCTTCAAATTAACCTCTCCAAAAATTCCTCTACTCTTCTTATCCGTTAGAATACTTTGTAAGGAAACAATATCTGTTGATAGATTTTCGATCTTTTTTTGAGCCTCATCAATTTTACTTAATCGCTCAATGACAGAGGCGAAAGTTTTATTTGTCTTCTCAAAATTTTGATCTAATCGTTCACTTACTCTTTCGTTAATAGCCAAAAGCCTTTTTTCAACTTGCTCATTTAACCTCGTAAAATCTTCATTCATATTTTTAGATAAGCTATTTTTGAAATCTCCTAATTCCTTCACCACATTAACCTCTAATTTCCCAAGTCGTTCTGTAATATTAGACTCATTAATATTTTTAAATAATGAAAAGATAGTTAAAAATAAATTTACAATTAATAATCCAATAATAATATAATACATATAAAATCTCCTACTCTATTCTCATCCTTTTATTAATCCACTTCGAAATAAAATAAGAAGCTAATATTAATAAAGAAACAATAATAATTGACTTAATATCAGTAATACTTTCTAATAAACTTTTCCCTACACATCCCCAAAAGGTAACCATGAAAACTTTTCCTATCAATAAAGCTAGAAGGAACTTCCTTTTACTCATTCTCACAATTCCTGCTGCGATATTAACTAAAAAAGCAGGCGTAAATGGTAATGCGATAATTACGACTAAATTAGGAAAATCAACTGTCTTCATTTTTTTTATGACCTTCTTTAATTTAGAATTTTTAAATTTATCTTTTATAAACTTTTTAGATATAAAGGAGAATAACAAAAAAGATAGATAACATCCCAAACAGGTAGATAACCATGATATTACAATACCAATAATAAGTCCAAATGCATTAATATTTAAGGCAACAAATACACCTAATGGTAATGCTGGAATAATAGACTCTAATAAGATTAATAAAATTCCACAAATCAGGCCTCCCTGTTGCAATAATGAAGTTAAGTAATCTACAAGATTATCTAGCACATCCATTCTATCACCCTATTATTATTATAGTATAAATGTATTGTTTTTAAAAGAATTTAGTTTAATTTTTTATTCTGTTATAATTTCTAAGTTTTTATAGTTTTTTTACAAAACCTTAAGATTAATATGGACTCTATTTCTGGTTTTTTAGTAAAACACATCAAGACAAGCACTTTCAAAATATAACATATTTATTTTACATGTATACACGATTTAATACCTATTTACCACTTTGAAAACGAAAATATAATAAATTGTAAAGATATATGTAAACATCTAGTCAAAACAAAAATGTTATAAACACTTATAAATAATGATTATAACAACATTTAAGAATTTATAAATAGGTAACAATAGGCTACTATATTTTTTATTGAAAAAAGATAGTATGAACTATTTACTATCTTCTAAATAACTAGTATATCCTCCGATTATATTCACTACATGATATCCACGTTTTGCTAAAATTTCACATACTCTTTTACTAGTAGTACCATAATTACAAAAAATATAATAAGTTTCTTCTCTTTCCAAATAATCATCTGGATTGGTCAATAAAAAATTAGAAGGAATACTCCTAGCGGAGAATATACTTCCCTCAGAAAATTTATAGTTATCTCTAATATCTATCAAATTAATAGGTTCTTTTTCTATTAATTTAATCAATTGATAAGTATCTATTTCCCTTATCATATACTACACCTCAATGTAATATATGATAAGATAAGAAATCTAATAAGGATAGATTCCTTATCTTATTACATAAGGGCTCTTTTTGGTACCATTACCCTTTTCAACCATCATATCACTACCAATACGAATAACTAATCTCACTCCCTGTTCACCATTTGCATAAATATCCTCAATATAACCTTGTGAGTTAACAGAATACACTCTAGCATTATCTTCTGTCGTACCATTTGCCAACCAATAATTTCCATCATTTGTTAAATAATTATAATTTTGACAATCTGGCGCCATTGTAGTTTTACAATTAGGATCTAAACTCGCATTTAAAAAATCATAAACAGGTAGTAATGCCACTTTACTTTCTATTATTTCAGAACATTCTGGACTCCCATCCTTACTAGTATCAGTACTACTTCTTTTTCCCACACAAGATCGAAACTTTAATAACTTTGATCTAATTTCCTTTGTAAATATAGTGGGTTCTTCATTATAATATAAATAATCACTATCGCTTTCATCATTGATCTTATTATTATAAAGACGGTTAACAATCACACTAATAAAACTATTTTGATAAGTATTAATTCCTGAATTATCCTCCAAGGAATTATTATAACGATTATCCCATGGAAAACTATTAATGCTTTTTTCATCTTGAATTAAAGTAATTTCATGATTAGAATTTATCTTTAGAATTCTCCAAACATTATCCTTATCTTCAAACTTTACATAATTATTAACATCACTGCCTCGATATACATATCCACCATTATGGGAATAAAGACCGTAACCCTCTGTGACAATATTTTTCCTATCTAATACTTTCTTATATAATTCAGTAGTAGTATAATCACTTCCGCAATCTAAGTAAGAAGTATAACTATAAGAATTTTGAGTAGACTTTTGTACTATCACCTTTCCACTACATAACTCTGTATTCAAATACTTATCTAATGTTTTCATATACTCTTCTTCTGCTAATACTTTATCATGAATTTCAACCCTCTGAGAGATCGTAGTTGGAAGCTTTTTTTTATGATCAGAAAAATAAGATTGTGCAGCTTCTTTCATAATATCCTCTACCTCTACATAAGTATAATTTTTCTTAGAAGTTAAGGAAATAATAAATCCAATTAAAACAATAATGACAATAACTATAATAATCACTCCCATCATTTTAACCAGTCTTGATCTAAATTGATCTTTTGCTAATCTCTCTTCCTTTTTAATTTCTTCCGCAAGATTATCAGGATCTGAATCTTCCTCTTCATATTCTGACTCTACTTCCTTGTTTTCATCTTCAGAAATTTCTTCATTAATCTCCTTAAAACGATTACTATTAGGTCCTATTTTATTATCCATATTAAACTCTCTTTCTAACTATTAATTATCAAAAAAATCATCGAAAAATTCTTCATCGTCATCTGTTTCATCCTCTAAATCAATATTTTGTACAACTACTTCATCCTTAGAGGCATCTTTAGAATCCTTATCTCTCATAACTTCAACTTTAGATTCTTTCTTTTTCTTCTCTTCTAATTCTTTATTTCTTTGCTCCTCTTTTTCTAACTCAGCAATTTTAGCATCAATCTTCTTTACTAACTCATCTACATCAAAACCATTATCTAACTCTGCCGAATCTTTATCCTGCTTAGGACTTGTTCCAATAGGATTAAATTCTTTATTTGGAAATATAGGATTACTAGGATTAGCAATTCTTCTTTGATCGGGTCCCATAATCCCACCAAATGGAGTTGGGAACGGCTGTGAATATCCTTTTTGGTCATCAGAAGAATTCATCATTTCTAACAACTTCTTCTTTTTTTCAGTTTTAACAAACTCCTTAATATCAAAAACATGAACGGGTATTTTTTTACGATAGGGATATTTTGCTTGTGGATATTTTTCTCCCCAATCTATTTTAAAATCAGGCGTCATCTTAGTTTTAAAGGGTTGCTTTCGCATACGCAATATTATCGTTTCAAATTGTTTCATACGCTGTAGATCAGAAACTGTTACTAATGGAGTAGATGCCGTCTTATCATCCTTTTTACTCTTGACTTCTCCACACATTTTTGAAATTTCCTCTAGTGCTGCAAGCTCTGTACTAATTAAATAGATAATATTTCCACAATTACCCTTGATAGTTTCTGCATCCTCTTTGCCATATACTTTATTTAATTGTGCAAAATTTTGAATAATCATGGTAAAACGAATTTGCCTTGAACGTGCCGCCGTAATCATAGTAGTAACATCTTTTAAAGGTGGCATATTAGCAAACTCGTCTAATAGGAAATTCGTTCTAATAGGAAGTTTACCATCACATTTTTGGGCAACATCAATCAAGGTTTCATAGATTTGTTTCAAAAGAATCGTAACTAAAGAATGATAAGTCTTTTTTTCATCCTGAATAACAATAAAGACTGCTGTTTTTTGCTTTCCGATAGAAGACAAGTCAATATCACTATAGGACAACATCTCACTTAAATTTTCACGAGAAGCAAATAACTTGACCTTCTGTTTAAATACGGATAGAATAGATCCCTTAGTTTCACTTGGTGCTGTTACAGTTCCAAACGCATTAATAGCCGCTGCACTAGCTGGATCTTTCATACCAAAATATTCTTTAATATAAGTAGAACCACCAAATTTATCTTCCCCAACAGTACTCATTAAGTTAATACTATTAATATTAATCTCTTCATTTTTAGCATCCTCAAATAATCCTAAAGCAAGCCCAGAGAAATAATCAGCTGATGTTTTTTCCCAAAATGGATCTGCGTTTGCGTTCGATTCATCATATAAAATGTTAAGTGCTAAATCATCTAGTAACTCAATGGCCTTATCCTGCTTACCACTTTTATAAATCTGATAAGGCAAAGACATAGGATTCCAAGCATTTCCATTTTGAGGATCACGAAAGTTAAGAAGCAAAATTTGATATCCCTTTGCCTTTAGCATTTCAGCAGTATTTTCATAAATTTCGCCTTTAGGATCAGTGATGATCATACTCTCTCCCTTTTTAGCTAAAATCTTAACTGTAGGTTTAATAACCGTTTGAGTCTTACCACTACCCGTAGCACCAATCACTAAAGTATGGTATTCACTATCATCAATCCAAGACTCATTATCCTTTAAGATAATAGGAACTCCCGCTACTTTTGATTTCTTCTGTATCGGCGTTACCATAGCAAGTTCTTCTTTCATCTCTTTTTCCTTAGCCCAACGACTATATCCTTTATTTTTTTTCTCAGTACTAAATCCTATTCCCTTTTCCATTTCAAAAAATCTCGAACTCACACTAATAATTAATCCAAATAGTGCTAATAAATAAAATACTAAAGTTGCTGTAATATGATCAGTAGAAAAAGCAGGAAAAGGATTTAATCCCGATAAATACCCATTGTCTGCTAAAGATGCTAAATTTACAACACCGATTGATATTACATATAACAAGAAGACTGCAAATATTATAAATATTATTACATCTTCCGAATCTGCGGTAAACTTAAGTTTCATATAATACCTTCTTCCTTCTTAAACTATTATACCATGTAAAACTAGTTAGAAACAAGTAATTTAAACTTATCCCCTGTGAATTCATACATCCCATATTTTACACCATTATTACTATAATAGCTACATCCCACAATAATCTCATAATGATTATCCTCGTTAATATCAATCAAGTTATTAATATAAGGCTGACATCCACTATAAACATCATTTAATGGTTCTATATTTTTATATAAATAAATAACCCTATTATCCTTTACCATAAATATAAAACTAAAGGAAGTATCCCCGACATCTTCCATAGGAAACTTATTACTAATCGTATAGATAATCTCCTTATTTCCATCATTATCAATATCCGTATTAATATAATAACTACTAGTTAACACTGAATCAACTGGTAAATTATTTTCTTTTAACACTCTTTTTGCATCCGTAAAATCTTCAATATCATAAAGTGTAAAATCTACTACTTTGTACTTTATATTTCCTCTTAGAGCCAACAAATCTCCTTCGTAATTAACTGCTTGATTTTTTCCCTTAAATAAATACCACTTTTCATTAAAATAAAGGTTATAGTTTCCATAATAAGAATGGTCGATATAGGTATAATATTCTTTCCAATTATATAGATTAATATCCTCAAAAGAAACATGATTCCATTCTGTTCCATTTTTATGAAAAATAGCACCATTACCAACAAGAATAATATTCTCTTCTTTTTCTCTTTTAATTAGATGTTGACCAATAGTTAGGAAAAATAAACCTGTTAAAAGAACAATAACGACCATAATTAATACTGTGATTCTTGTAGACTTTTTCATAATTCCTCCTAATTTGCTTTAAAATATCCTAATCGACTGGTGTTTTTCCAATTGTATTCTTGCCATAAATTAGTTGCAGTACTACCAGGATCAAACATATGAACAGTATTAGAACTAACAGAATCAATAGCAACCCAGTGTTGACCGTTTCCTCCACCGCCTTTTACTTCAGCTACCACATAATAGCCACTATTAAGTAAAGATTGGATACTACTTAACTTAGCAGATTTAGACTGATTAGAAATATTAAGATTTCCTTGATAAACAAAATTTGGAGCTGCTGTGGTTACCTTTCCCCAATTAAAATTACCTTTTCTATCAAAACCACCATTAGAATTTAATTTTTGAACAAAAGTTCCTGGATTAAAATCACCAGATACAGTAGTAGAAACACCAGACCTTGCAATTAAAATCGCAACAGATGTTACTAAACACCCAGCAGACTGTATAGTAGCAGAACTATTTCCTAAACGAATAGAAGAATAGGAAGCACCATATTGCTTCCAAGAGGTATAATCCCCTGTAGAAGTAGAACCACCTGTACAATTTGCGGTATAAATATCTTTATTTGAACCATAGGATTGTAATAAAATTTGTTTATAATCAAGAGAATTACTCAAATTTCTCCACTCTGTTTGTTTACTAGATGCATAATTTGTTCCTACAATATACCCATCCTTGTTAACAAGAACCTGGCCAGCTGTTTCTGATACCCATTGTCTTGCTTTTGCATTACTTGGCATAGCACCTTTATAGGTAACTTTATTGTTTACACCCGAGAAAACATCTTGATACTGATTAGAGGCAGCTCCTTTTTTAGAACACCCCTGATCAGGATTACAAAATACCTGATCAGCAACACAGTTCCTTACTTGCAAAACCCATTGTCCATTTTCGTTTTTTAGAATAACTCCGTTTGCCCTATTTACACCACGAATAGCTCGATCCAGAATAAAACTTCGGGCAGCAACTGCTTGAGTTTTGGCATGAGCCTCATTTTGTCCACCGGAAATTTCTCCATAAACAACACCTAAGATATAGGTTTCAAAATCAATAAGGCTTTCCCCTTCAATTGGAACATTATCACTCCCATCACAAAAACTAGAATGCATTAGTCGAACCTTCAAATTAGAAATTTGCTCATTAAATCTAACTGCAGACTGTCCATTCGTAGCTCCCTTAATATCATAAGTACAACTCCCGCCTAAACTAGTGGGCCCACCACTAATTTCTGATTCATATTTACTTCCCTTTGCTCCTTCTCGATCTGGATTTCCGATTCCATTTTCTGCATCATCCTCATCAGCAGAACCAACAGCCGAAAATATTCCAAGTGCAGGGAAAAGAAGAATAATACAACAAACTCCAATTATAATTAACTTTTTCTTATTAGACAGGAATATATTTCCTGCAATACTACTCTTCAAAGATCCGCTATCATCTTCCCCTAAAGCATCACTACCTTCATCAGAGGAATTATCAGGAGATAAAGAATTTAAAGGTCCTTTATTACTATTTAATGGTCCCGATGCACCTCCTAAGCTAGATGGAGACTCCCCCATCTTATTGCCTGGCTCCACACCTTCTTTAGATAAATCAGCCTCTTTGGATCCCCCAGCACCTCCTGCAGCTGCTGAAATCCCTTTATCAGCAGCATCTAATGCTCCAGAATCATCCAACTTTTTAGTAACCTTAGACATTCCAGGAATTTTACTTAAAAGTTCTCCACCCTTATTTAGAATCTTATCTCCAATTGGAGTCTTAGCAGCCAAATCCACTGCTGCTCCACCAGCAGGCCCCGCCGCATAGGTAGCCGCACCCTTAGCGGCTACTTTAGCCGCTTTTTTATTAGAATCTTGATTATTCTGACTTTGACCGCCCTTAGATGCAGAGTAAGAATTATCAGCAGATGATTTACCTTTATTATTAGCAGAAGTAGTAGTACCTTCTTTGTTACTACTACCTTTTTCCTTATCATGATCTGGCATATTTATCACCTACTTCTATTCCTTATTCTTATAATCCTCCACCGCTACCAAAGGAGTCTAGTTCCTGTTTTGTAACAGAAACATTAATTCTCATTCGTCTATTTCCACAAACAAATAATGCCTCTCCTTGTGAATATCTTTTAATACTTTCCTTTTCACTTTCATTTAAATCTATTAATAAACTTAAATCTTCAACTGCTTGTTTTCTTAGCCCCATGACTAAGTAATAAGAAGCATTATCGAAGATTGCCTTTCCCTGTGTAATCACAGATGGTGCAGAAAAATCACTTGGTTGTTGAGTGATAATAATCGTCCCTGTATTATATTTACGAGCACGTCTTTGAACTTGTGCCAAAAAATCAGCCCCTAGAGTATTTTGTTCTCCAAGTAAGACATGCGCCTCATCTACCATTAAAACGGTGTCTACACTGGTATCTAAACAAAGTCCCCATGCATACTTCAACACATTAAAGAACAAGGCATTTTTTACATTAGAATCACTATTCATTAATTCTTTAATATTAAAAACCATAAAATCACTATTGCCATTAATAGTAGTATGACCATCAAAATAAAATTTTAATTCCTTAGTAATAGGCCTTACTTTCAATTCCAAACGCTCCATAATATCTCGTTCATGAGTTTGCTCTGTCATAGAGGTAAGTCTACCTTTTATTGTTGCATAAACATCCGTAAACGTTGGATAATCCTCAGAAGTAAATCCTGAAAAATCAGTATCAAAGTCAATCCCAAAACGTTTATATGTATCTTGAACAACCTCTGAAAACATTGTCAAAACATCCTCTGGAATCGATGGATCATAGTATTTCATAAACGCTTTTAAAAATTGCAAAGTTCTAGTTAAAACTGTATATCCTAATCCTTGTTTAATTTCCTCATCATCGGCATCAATAACCACCTCCAAAGGATTAATTAATCCAAACTCTCCTCCCTTTCCAATATCCACTTGATCTCCACCAAATGTTCTAGTAATTTCGGAAAGTTCATTTTCGGGATCAATTGCTACAATTTGACATCTATTTCTAATATGAGTTCGAAGCATCAGTTTAGCAGCTGTTGATTTACCAGAACCAGAAGTACCTAAAATAATCATATTAGCATTATTTCGGTTATTTTCTTTTCTAATCTTATACAAAAATTGGTTAAATAAAATAACACCACCTGAGAAGTCAACTCCAAGTAAGGTAGAAGGACCTGGATCTTTAATACTATCAAAAATAAATGGATACATAGCTGCTATTGTAACGGAAGGAATAGGTGTTCCAATTCGTTCTTCTATATCCTGTGATGGAAAAATAGGCAAAATAGATTTCAATACCTTTTCCTGTTCAAATCGTAAAGATATTGCCTTTAATTCCATAGCATCTAAATAGTTCTTAACATTTACCTTTCTCATTTCCAAATCTTCCTTGGTATCCGCTGTAATCATAATGTGCATTTGAAAATCAAAAATGCGTGCTTGAGATCCAGCTAACATAGAAATGAAATACTCTAAACTTTCATAATCCTGACGCATTCTCTCACGAGATGTCTGATCACGTTCCTTACTATATCTTTCCTTTAAATCAGCTACCTGTTTATTTAACATTTTAGATATCATAGAAAACTCAACGGGAATATGTTTTACTACGATCTTAATTCCTGACATACTAGTTAATGTAGATAAATAACCTGGCTGAATATACCTAGGATAAGAAACTACTGAAAGAATCGTTGCATATTTATCACTAATAAAGAAATCACTAGCATTAAAACTTAATCCTTTAGGAGCTAATTGCCCTCTCATACTTACACTCATACTGGCATCACCGTTCCAAACTCCGTTGTATTTCCCCCATTTAAAAAATTATCTAAAATGATCCTTAAATCATCATTACTAGCTTGAGAAGCATTTAATCCACAAGTGGCTAATCCATTAATTAGTAATCTAATCTTTTTTTGAATAACATCTTCATTTTTCTCCTTAAATAAGAAATAGTATTCTGTATCTACAATATTATTGTTAATAAAAGACTGTCCCTTATCTAGATCTTGTAAAATTAGTTTTCTAATTGCTGGAGTTTGTGTATCATTTAATTGTAATTGCAACTGAGACATATATACAGATAAATCAACAGGTCTATCAGCAACTACCAACCAGAATTCAAAATCAATCATATTATAAAAATTCTTTAAGCTAATTAGTACATTCTCTTGGGCATTTCCATCTAAAATGAAAATATTTCTAGGAGTAATTTTAACTCCTGTTACTTTATACCCCCCATAAGTATAAATCATACTATTTTGGATTGCTCTTACTGGTAGCCAATCCTCTGTGGATCTGTTTCTTCCTCTTTCTTTTTCCTTCGCCAATTCTAATACACCAACCTTTCCATTTATAATCCCTTTGATTTGTAAAAAACTCAATGAGTTCTAGAATAACATTTAATATATTATGATAATGAGGAACCGGAACTACTAAGAATCCAGTTATAAGTGATGGCAACATAACTATTACTGTTACAACTGTAGAAGTTAATGGTAAGATTACCATTAATATAATGGTCAATAAAATTCCTAGTCCAAATAAAATTAAATCAAATGGTCTAAATAAACCAAGAATTAATTGGCCCCTTTTCGTATTTGCTGGAATTAAATAAATCATCTATAGCACCCTCCTTTTAAGGTCCTCTTGATTGTCTCATATTCTCGTTTGTTCTCTCAGTAATATCTTTATCTGCATCAATAGCCTGGTCTATTCTATCATTTCGTGCATCTGACCTAGCAAGTTGTTCATTTTTAGGAATCGATGCTACATTACGAATAGTTTCTTTAAGTACCCCTGTTCTCATAGCTTCTCTACCATCAGATGAAAATAAATCTTTTAGTCTAACATCCCTTTCACCTGGATGAGTTTCTCTTAAATCACCATGTTTAGCTCTATAACTATTACGAGAACCTCCTCTTTTATCCATTTCAGCTTGCATGTCCTTGTATAGAGCTTCCTGTCTTCCTGCATCTGCTTGAGCATTCAGGTAAGACTTCTGCAATCCTTCCATAGCATTTCTTCTTTCCTCATCATTCATAACAAAAGAGTTCGTTGCTTGATCATAATGACCATAATCCATAGCAAGTTCTTGCATTTCATCTTGAGTCATATCTCCGCGAACAAATCGATCATATTGGTTTTTCGCCTCTGCAGCTTGATCCTGCATAGTATACATTTGATTTTTTGCTGTTTCCACTCTTCCTGCTGTAAGGCCTTCACGATCTAAGTACTTTTCTCCACGCTTCATTTGTTTGTAAGTCATTTTGTCATTACCTGTTAACTCCTGAGCCATGTAGTCCTCTCCACCAGTAAAACTTTGGCCCAAACCTGGAGCCTGCTTTCCCTGATTAAAAGCAGCAACTTGCATATCCGCAGCATTCTTACTAGCTGATAAAGCATCACTAAAACTACCTCCAGCACGAATTGCTCCTGCCGCTGCTGCCATACTAGAAAGCCCAAAATTGCTTAAGCTTCCCTTTAAGCCTAAGGTATCCTTGATAAACTTAGGAGCCATTTTACCAAAATAGAACATACCAACAATAATAAAGACAGTTGAAATAGCACCTATTGTACCGTTTGCGATAGGAATATCAAGACCATTATCAATAATTCCTTGAACACAAAATAATATAAAGAATATAATAATGAGTCTTAAAAATAAATCTAGATAAGTAGAAGTAAGTGCCTTAATCCATGAAGCAAAAGCACCTTCTTTAGATGACTTTGGATCAATGTAACTAATAATAGGAATAGGAGCAATCAATCTTAAAACTGCCATTTTTAATGCACGAACTGCAATATCAATGCAAAAACCAAACAATGTGACTACAATAAATCCTCCACAAATAGTAGAAATAATAGGGGTATATACAAAGGAATAATTATCATCATTACCATTGGGTCCACTACACCAATCATTGATATTATTTAAAATATCATTAGGGGTTGAATTCTTAGAAGCATAAGTTCTATAATCATCTCCCCAACCTGTACTGCACATATAATTAGATGGATTCTTAGCACCTTCCTTTGTAGCACCTTTTTTCAAATTGATCCGGACAAAAGTCTTTAAAATAAAGCTAGACAACTCTTTGGCGCTTTGTGACTTGTCATTTACAATATCATTAGATCCTTCCGATAAACTTGCATCAGTACCATTCGTACTAACATCTCCAATAATTAATTTTCCTAAAACATTTTGACCTATAACCCTGGATTGAAGAGAATATAATGTTCCAAATAATAAACCACTCTCATTTAAATAAGCATTATAACTGCCTTCCTCGGCATAAGGGATATTGAGAGGAATAATGGCAGTAAATAAAGCTAACATGACAATAATTCTGCTAATAAGCTTTCCCATGCCGTTATCTTTATTCGTTAACCGATCAGGATCCATAACAGCCTGCATTAGAGATACAGAAACCTTAAATATCATAAATACGCCTATGATCAACTGAATTCTAGCATAAAAATTTCTAATAGTATCTGATGATAAAATAGTAGCATCTGCTATATTAAAAAACACCTCATACATAATCATTAAAAGCCAGTAAACTACACGATCAAAAATAGCAAAAAAACTTCTAATAATATCCATCCACCAATGAGTAACTTGAGTATCTGTTTCTAAATCAAACATGGCCGTATCACCTCTTTTCTTTGTAAATTTATTTCAATCCACAACTAGAATTATCACTAGTAATTCCAAATAACCCCAATAATATCTGTGTTAATAAGGGTACAAAGAATAGTGCAATGGCTGCAATAATTCTTTTAACAAATTTGTTTTGGGCTTTCTTCATATTTTCCTCATCAGAAGTAATAATCGCCTTTCCAAAGTCAATGCTACCCAAAACAATTGCAATTGTTGGCCCTAATATTTTCAAATAATTCAGTAGTCTTTGCACCAACCAAGCTACTGAATCCTCATCATTTACATCCCCCAAGATAGAGCTACAACTATCAACACCAGATGATATCAATCTTTTTTCTACACCAAAAGTATAATTACCATCTAACTCATACGCTTGTACACGATATGTAAAAATAGAGCAAATTATAATGAAAGTAACAAGAAAAATTTTACCGCATCTTGTAACCATATATTACACATCCTTACTGTAAAAAACATCATCTTAAGTATAACAAAAAAAAAAAGAAAGATCAATTTAAATCCTCTTTTTCTTAATATTTCATATTACTCTACACTATTCCAACATCTTGACCAACTATTAGCATTTTTAGAACCATTTTCATCCTGTGAAGTTGCAACAAGACCCATAACAATAGAAACTAAAGTAACCATAAAGAATATTAGTACTGCATAAATACAACGCTTAATTAATCTAGATTGTGCTCCCTTTACTTCCTTTTCATCACTAGAAATAACTGCCTTTCCTAAATCTACGGTTCCCATAATGATTAATAAAATCGGAACACCAAGTTGAATGATTGGAAAAAGTCCTTTCTTAATTAGTCTTACAATTGAACTTAAACCTTGACAATTATCTTTTTTAACACCGGCACCTATTTGAAATAATTCCATAATAAAACCTCTCCTTCTACTACATAATTGTAAACTATTTTATTCATAAATGTCAACAATTATATATCTACTTTACATTAATGTCTACCAAATAAACCAAAAATCTTATTTCCCTCTTCTTTTCTAGAGGCAGTATTGTCAACTAATCCTAGCCTAAAAAGTAATTCCTGAATTACAGAATTTTTCTTTCTTTCATCTAAAGGTGGGATATTATAAAACATTTTTGCATTTGCCTCATACTCTAATTCACTTACCTCTTTATTACTCAATAAACTCTTATTTAAAAGAATCTTTTTATCCTTTAAACGATCAAAAACTCCCTTTTCTCTCTTTATTAATTTATTAAGCATAATAGAACTAGGCTCTAATAGATACAAGATTTCATCACACATAGAATCTATTTTACAATCATTTAAATCAATAATAACTGCTATCGGCTTATCAAGATCCGCTAATTTCTTTGCTAAATCTGCTTCACTAACAGAAAACATATTCCTATCATTAAAATATAAAAAATCCCTTTTATTCACTTCTATTGCATAAACTACATTACCATAAATAGTAGTAAGTTCCTTCTTTAATATATAAGTAAGGGTTGTAGCTCCAGCATGATCTGTTAGATTTCTAATCCCAATTATTTTATTTCCTTTATTTACCCTATTACTAATTTCAACAGACATATTATTCAACTGCTGAATTTTTGCTACATTTTTATAAGTATTAGGTCTTTCTATTAATTGTTTGATAGCATTAATATTATTGGTAAAATTATAGATTCCCATAGAAATAATATTAGATAAATAATTGGAAGAAGAACAAACCTCATCTGGAAGGACTAATATTAATTTATCTTCTCCTAATTCTACTGCTAATTTTTGGATATTAGTAATATCGCGATAATTTTTTATCGCCGTAACATCTAATATCATTCTATCAAAAAAGAAGTCTTTGAACATAGCAACTAACTCATCCGAATCAAACTCACCAACTATGTTCTTTATTACTTCTATATCAAGGTTTGATAATGAATCCTTCCTCTCGTTAGCTACTATTACGTTCAAAGTACCACTCCTTTTTAATGCTTTTTAATTGTCTTTGTTGTTCCATTCACCTGGAATATATGCATATTTGGAATAAATTTGTTTAGAATTGGAATATCAATATTAACTGCGGTAGTTACTGTATAATACTCTTTCTGTAATTCCCCAGTTGTACCTGAAGAAGTCACACTATAACAATATCCATCCTCTTGAATACATATAGAATCAGCAACATTAATATCAGCATTTAGACTATATCCAAGAGAGACACGATACTCGTGAATCTTTGATCTTGCAACATCATCAAAACCTTCATTTTGCTCAATGATATTAATAATTTTATTCTTATACCGAAAAGCTTTGTTATAGCTAGCAGAAAATGCCAAATAGCCATTAACAATAACCATAAACACTACAATAAATGAAATATTAACAATTCCACCAAAAGCATCACGCATGCCAAATCACTTCCCAAATTTCCAATTTGCAACCTGTTTACTTATTAATAGCAATGTATGTTGTCTCTGGCTTAGCATTAATATCTTCCCATTGCTTATTAATTGAATTTTGAATACTTGGCCACATAATCCAAAAAAAGCCAATAACTGCTGCAATAGCAATTAAAGTAATAACCGTTAGATTTAATTCTCCTGAAGCTGCTTTCATACAACTTTACACATCCTTTCTTACTATATAAATTATTATACCAATTTTTTTATAAATTAACAATACAATTTTTAACTTAATCCAAATATTCCCATCATAGAGATTAATACAATCATCATAACAGCGATACCTGCTACAACAAGCATAATCATAGTTTGACTTTCCATGTGACCCAAACGCTCTTTATATTTAATTTCACGTGCCTTGTTCTGAAGATTAGATACCGTTCTAGAAAACATCATAAGTCGTTCTTGTTTATTTTCTTGAGAACCAATTCCCAGACGATATAGCAATCTCATCATTCTCATAGAATCTCTTACTGGATAAGTATTAGAAAATTCCATATAAGGGTCTATGCTAGAGTCACCCGAGTTTACTCTCTCTACAATCTGTCTTAAACCTGGTTTAAAAATATCAGGTGCATCATCAATCGATTTACCAATGGCAACAGGAACCGTATAGTGCTGAATTAAAATTTCTAAACTCTTTAAATAGTATGGCAGCATAAGGTCGATCTCATGCAAATGAGCTTTATAATACTGTTTTAATTGAATATACGGCAATTTAAATACCCCAAACATAATAACAACTGCAAAAACTAAATTAATTAAAGATAATTCAGTTAAAAATAAAATTAAAAAGAAAAATCCAAAAAATAATGCAGTAGTAACCCTTTTTCTAAATAACAGATCTGGTTCTACATCATCTCCATATTTTGCATATAATAAGAAATCATAATCTTCCTCCCTTAATACTTGAAAATACTTTTCATTATCAACTAAAAACTTTTTGCCATCAATCGTTTTATTATAAAATAATATAAAAATCAAAATAGCACAAACAATAATAATATCCATTATTCAGCCCCCACATTCTCGTTATAATATTTTTCTCCTTTTAGGAGAAAGAAACTATTCACAATAACTGCGGCATGTAATAATATTTGAATAATAGGCTTTTCTAACAATAACAAGTAGGACTCTCTCCCTAATAGATACTGTGTTAACATCATCATAAAGTAAATCATAATTCCAAAGGTAAGAAACTGCTTATGAAATGTTTGCCTATCCTGTCTATCTCTATAAACACTTTCAACCAACATATCAATATCTTGTTGCATATTTTCTAAACTGTCCGCTGAATTTCTAGCTCCCTCTTTAGTAATTTGCAAAAATAACTGATGCATGTTTTTTACAATATAATAAGGATATAAATTACTCATATAAAGTAATGCCTCTTCTATTGTACCGTTTTGGTAAGATAATTCTATCATATGCTCTACATCCGTTTTCACAGGATCTTCCAAAACTCCAGAATCTCTTACCCCTTCTATGGACTTAACGAAAGATTGGGTTGTTGCAAATTCCATAATCGTATTAGAAGTGTAAACTTGAACCTGTTCAAAAAGAAACTCACTATAAACTCTTTTACATCTCAAATAAGACAGGTATGGTATTACCATAATAACCGCTACAATATATATGATACTAACCAAAATATTGTAGAAGTACAAATAAGTAATAACCCCTGCAAAAGTAGAGAAAGTAACAATTTGAATGGCATACTGTCTAAAAGTATACTCTTTTCCTAATTGCTTTGTTTTTTCTCTAACAACTTTAAATGAAAACGGGGCAAATTTCTCATACACAGTACCAACATGACTTGTAATAAATTTACCTACATTCTCACCCTCATAACTTCTATACAACATTACTACTCCAACGATAAGTAATAACAAAATTAGTTCCATGTATTCATCACCCCTTTTTATCCTACTTCATTTACTATAGGTGGTCTAATATTTTCTACACTACTTTGTAATGTAGAGGGTTGTACATTTGTTACCTGTGGTCTTATTTGACCAACCGTTTGAACGCTTCCTACACTTGGAGAAACAGATCCCATGACAGGTTGTACAGCCCTTTCCACTGATTGCAATTGTACGTTTGACTGTGATACCTGAGGAGGAGTTGATACCGTTTTGACAGATGCTACATTAGTTAACCCAACATTTGATACCTGACTCACATTAGAAGAAACATTAGGGTGGTTGGAAACACCTACATTAGCCTGAACCACTTGTTCTCCCTCTTTCATGTTCTTAGAAATTGCTTGAATGTCTATATTCTGATTTTCCAAATAATCAATTAAATGCTGACTAGGTTTATTCTGTACTGGCGGTCTTCCATACACTTTCCTATAAATAGTATGAGACTGAGGATTATTATCATCATCTACATAGAACTCAACAACTTCGTCTACCTCACGATGAAATTTTCCATATTCCTTACTGTAATATGCCTTAATATGAACTCCAAGCTGAATATACCTATAAATAGTAGATAAAAACTGACTAACATCCAAATCTGTTTCCATCAAACTATATAAACGATAAGGAATTGCACTTGCTTTATCTGCATGAATAGTGGATAAAATATTATGACCTGATGATATTGAGTTACGAACCGCACTAACAGCCTCTGCACTACGCACCTCAGAAAGTAAAATCCACTTAGGATTCTGTCTCATACAGGTAACTAAAACATCAGAATAACTAGCTACATTATTTGTCTTCATAGCAACAATATCTCGTTCTGGAAATATTCGGTCTAGATGAAGCTCTAAAGTATCTTCAATTGTAATAATTTTCTCATTCTGTTTTGTATGACTTGCTAGATACTTTACAAACTCAGTTTTACCAGAACCAGTTTCTCCTGCCACGATAATATTACAATGTCCCTCTACACATTTAATTAAAATGTCATGAATATCTGCGGTAAAATAATCCTCTTTTAAAAGTTTATTTTTCTCTAATCGAATCTTTGCTGGAGTTTTACGAATCACACAAGCAATTCCATTCGTCGCAATGGACTGATGAACAAAATTAAAACGTAATTCAGTAGACTCAGCATCCAAAAATGGTTTTGCATTATTAAATGTCGTCCCCATTACATTAGAACACTGAAAAGCTAATTTTTCCATAAATTCTGGTGTTAAGCCAGCAATCTCCACTCTTTGAGATCCTTGTGTCAAGGAACGAATCCAAATTTGACCACCATTACAAAAGGAAATATCTGTAATATCGTCATTATCTAAAAGTGGTTTTAAAGGTCCAAAATCAAGCTTATCAAAAACATTTTCATTCACTAGAACCACTACCTTCCCAAATTTTTAATTCTTTTTATTCAGTCCACTCAGTAACTCTATTAATAAAATCTTTTAAATCATTACTGCTAAGTTTTAATTCTCCTGGATTATCTTTTAAGCTTTCATCTGTTGGAACTGGAATTAAAGTAGAATCATATGCTCTTAAGAAACCCGCTTTCTTTAATAAAATGTAGTATTCAGATGGAACCGCAAAAATAATCATATTAGGAGTTCCCTTTTCATCTAAATTTGCAAAGACATTATTACCGTTACTATCCAAAACGGCTAAAACCTTCACATTTTCAATTAACTTTCCAACCATAATCTTATCAGTAGTAGTAATCCCTTGCCCTTCTTCTATAGCATTCATTGCTTTTAAATAAATATCTATATAATTACCTGGATATACTGAGTTACCATATGTAGAATTAATATCTACTGATAAATTATATAATACATAACCATTTGGATAGTCATATATAATTTTATCTGGTAATTGTTCCTTTGTTACTACCGATCTTTTATAAAATAAACTTCCACTAGGTATTACACTATCTGCATTAGCATACTTATCAAGAACCTCGCTTTTATTAGTATAAGCAAAGCCATCTCTGACTGTTTCACTCGATACATTTTTCTCACCAATCATATCCTCAGTAATTTGTGAACCTGGAGAAATAGTTTCCTTCGCATAAGGAACTTTAATTGGCGTAATTGCTTTATTTACTCTTGAGTTATATCCAAAATACAACACAAAAACGGCAGCTACTACCCCCAGGATGGTAACTGTGTTTTTATTTGATAAGAATTTTTTAATACCAACATTTAAATTTCCCATTTTATTCTTCCCCTCCTATTATTAATTTGCCTTAACATTTGTCACCAGTTTTGCTGCCAAGGGATCCTTTTTATTATTACTTTCTACAATCATATCAAGTTTTGTAGTAATATCAACAGCTCCACTATAAAAGGTTTTACTAGTAGCCGACTTTACTTCTACACTAGCTTTAGGTGGGACTTCATTAACATCGTAGAAGCTAATCTCATAGCTTCTACGATCATCTACACTTCTTGCAAATCTCTTAATAAAACTCTCCGCAAACTTTTCTTTATCCATCCTAATAACAGATTGTTCACGATAATAACTTAAATCTACTGCATCTTCCATAGCTGCTTCTGTGGTTTCCTTTAACAAATAATAATCTAATTCTTGTCCAGTAGTATAATTTTGAATTACGTTAATTACCCCTAATGCAATAATACTTAATAAAATAATTCCTACTGTTAACATTGCCTTATTCATTGTTTCCTCACCTACCTATTGTTTGTTCCTATTTGCCATTTTCTAATATCAGTACCAAAACGGTCTGTAATTGCTTTATCCATGGTGTAAGCATACAAGCCAGGAATGATTTCCTGAGACTTATTATAAGTACCACCCAATTCTAAATCTAATTTTTTTAAGAACGATATGTCTTTATCACTTAATGTAATTCTAAAATCTAATTCACTTTCAGTATACGTGCCTTCTTCCCCTTTTCCAGGAGTAGTACTATTCTTCATAATTGTTTTTGAATACTCAACAGGATCTATATCATAACCGCCTGTTTGCAATTTACTTTGAACAGCTGGATCATTTGATTTTAATTTAGCAGAACTTCCCCAATTGTATCCGCGTAATCGATTTTTTGGGAATAAACTATCCAAAGAAGCGATCCTAATATCATAATTTATTTTAGTTGATTCTGATTTTTTACCTTCTGGTGTATCAGCACAATTCTCTGCTGATCCTTCATCCCCGCGATAACACAACTGTTGTTGACACTCATCACCTGTACAAGTTTCGTTATATACTGCATAAAAACAGCTAATATTTAAATTCCAATTATATTTACCAAATGTTTTAACTGTAGAACCTATATTCCAAGCATCTGGCTCATAATTATCAGCTAGTGCATTTCCATAAACATCCCATTTCCACCAATCTTCATTCACATCACAAGAATCATATGGTGTACAGAAATAATTAGATTTTGTTCTATACTCATCTTCTTTCTTTGGATCTGCGTACTCAACTTCCCCTGTTTTTAAATTAATCCATGATCCAGGGAATGTAATTGTGGTTTTATAATGTTGCCATGGCATAGCATGTCCATAACAAACACCATTAATTCCATTTTGAACATCACTTGAATCACCCTTTGCTGGCGTAAAGATTAAAATATCTCCATTAGGACTACCTGCTTGTACATTTTTATGATTAGTTGCCTTCCAATCGCACTTATCACTATTTTTTCCACAAGTATTAGTGGTATCGCAAGCTCCATCTTGATCCTTATCTAACCCATTATTAACATCAATGGTAAACGTCGCCTCATCAGTTGAACATTTAGCTGCGGTATTACACAACTCTAAAGCAGATGAATAGCCTTCTAATGATTCTTGATAAGCCTCTTTTGCCTTTTCGTTATTATAGATAGATCCAGCCTTTCCTTTAAATCCACATTTTTGACTACATTGATACCTAGAACTATATTGCCTTTTGATACCATCATTATCAATAATATAACGCTTATAATATCTTCCAGAATAATATCCATGTAATCCCTTGATTAAATCGGCAGTTGCATTCACATCTCTAAAGTAATATGGTGCAGCTCTTTTGATGGAATCTAGATAGTCTTCGGCTGCACAATCCTTTCCATTCTCCTGTGTTCTACAATCATAATTTTTTTGATTATTACCATTCCAACCTTTAACATCCGAATCCCAGTGAAGATTTGCCTTATTATACTGGTTGTTCCCTGATTCATAATGTCCTAGTGGATTTTGTTGTTTTGCTTCTGTCAATTTTTTATAACACTCACGGTTTCCATAAATTTGGCTATTAGTTTTACAACCCGGGATATTATATGAAACATCTTCATCATCGCCATCATTATTAGCTAGTAACAATACATTACTACTTTCTTCAAACACGTTCATATTCTTTGCACTTGATTTCTTAGAACTCTTAGACTTATTCTTGTATACCTTTTTATAACACTGATTAATGCATTTTTGGCTATACTTTCCTCCATCACATTCACTAATACAATCATCAAAGTCATCATTAGGTCCTGCCTGATCGGAACCACTTGCACAAATTGCAACAGGTGCTCCCAAGCCGCCGGAAGGAGGAGTTGGTTCAGCATCCTGATTTAACTCGGTTTTACATTGAACCTTGCTTTTTACTGTTACTTCATATTGAAAACACAATCCTGCTTTTACTGCTACTGGAGGACTATAAATAACCTCTAATTCCTCTCTACACGTTACAGTACAAACATTTTCACCCGTAGTCTCATTTGAAATATTTTCAGATTCTTCGTAGTAATATTTATGGCTATTATCCAAATATTTTCCATCACTCCCCTTTTGAGGTTTCGTAATGCAGGTTAAATCTCCAACATCCGTACTATCCACCTTTGTCTCAAAGCCAGCAGTTGGAGTAATCCCTCCCATTTTAACGTTTGACTTTTGAATATAAATTTTAAGTAACTCTTTTCTAACATAATTAATATTTTTTTGGCTTAAAGCAAATCCCATGGTAGTATTAGGATTATAACAGTAAGGAAAATATTTAGAAGCATAGGCATTCCATTTTCCCATATCGTAGTCATGGGTATCAGTTTTACTAGTATAAACAACATCGTTTTTATGATCTCCACTCTTGTTTTTATACTTCCCTTCTCGCATCCTCTGACAAGCAAGTGTATCATAAATAGGATTTCCTACATTAGAAGTCGGAGGATTTTGAATAGACTCTGATTTCCAAGTACTTTTTTTATTCGTAATATTTCCTTTATTGTTTATTTTTACCGTTCCAGCTGAATGACAAGTATCCTCTCCAACCTTAAGATCTGACTTTAGAGTAACAAAAACAAAGATTTCTTTCCCCTCTGCCAAATTATGACTCCATGTAGTACCAGATACATTTTCTACTATGACATCAGCACTATCATCAATATCTTTCGCATCTTCTCCATATACCACTTCATGATATTGTACCTGATAAGATCCCTTATTAGGTACTGTGACTGTAATTTTCATAGGTTTTCCAGTATCTACAGAAAAACCATCATAATCAATGTTAATTTTGTTCACAATATCACTACGACATTTTCCACCATCTTTATCTGCTGCTACAACATCTACACTGACAAAACAAATACCTATAAGCAATAACAGAAATAATGAAAAGCCAACCCTTTTTCCTACCAATTTATGCATCTTCTTTTTCTCCTTCCATTATTTTTCTTATTTTTTTATAATTATCTTTTTCTACTACCTTAGATTTTCCTGCCCTTTCATTTTTTCTAAGAAGCCTTGCGTCTACTACAAAGGAATAACTGGTATCTGAGCCAAAAAATCTAGTACATGTAACTAATGATAATAATTTATCTTGAGAATCCACATCTGTATCATATTGAAAATAACTATCTTTTTTAACATCCTGAATATATTTTTTCAATTCCTCTTTTGTTCTATTACTACTGTCGGATTCTATTTCATCCGTCTGTACAAAAGAAACTCCATATATTTTGAATAAGTAATTTTTATTATTAATAGTATATTGTATATATTGATTGTCTTTAGCAAAATCATAATAAATATAAGCCATTAATTGTTCAAATCTTCTGTGGTTTTTATCACCAATTAGCGGGTTAGAAGAAACATTTAATACATTGTGAGAAAAAACAGTACTTTTATCTGGGAGTGTTTTATCATTAGTATAACTCCAAGCAATATCATAAGTTGGATCACTAATATCTTCCACAATATCATAATACATGACTGGTAAATCAATATTGGTTCCAGCAACTCTAATCCAGGCCATCGCCTTTTGTTTTTCCACACTTCTAAATTTTTCTAACTTTTCAGTTCTATCTTTCACCTGATAAACTGGGCGATAAATTCTTACTACTAAAACAAAAGCAATTAAAATTACGCCCACTAAGATAAAAATCCACTTTTTTTTCATGCGATACTCCATTCTAATTATTTTACAATAGTATAACTATTATCTAAGGTACCATTTCCCTTTTTTATCTTCATATCACTATCTAAATATCCTATTAATCTAACCCCAGCTTCGCTTACTGTATCCTTATTTTCATGAACAACACCTAACACCTGTAGATATTGATAGTTTTCCTTATCCTTTTTAGAATAATTTATAAACCAAGAATCCACTGAATTAGAGGCACTAAATAGATCATAAATACTAGGTAAACTTAATTTTGTTTGATATTTATCATCTGTAGGTTTTATTTGATACTGAACACCATCATTATAAATATTTCGGTTAACAGACTTTTTAACAAAGTATTTTGAGCTAATATATTTAGATAGATCACTATTAATTTTATAACCAATATTTGATTTTTTATCAATATTATAAGCAGAAGCTTCTCCATTTTCATCAAATGGTAAAACACTATTTTGTAAAACACCATCCATAATGACCTTAGTAGTACCATCCTTCTCTTTTCCTATAACTCTAAATGTATATCCTGAATAATTAATATATTCTCCTACCCTTGCCTCTGATACCTTTTCTCCTACTTTTAATTTCTTCTTATTTTCCTTTATGATATAAGGATCTCCTATTGTTCCATCTCCCCCAACAACATCACTCTCTTTTTTTATGTTTATTGTTGGCCTAATACCTATATTCTCACTTTTACTATACATTATATATTTTGATGCGTTTAATGCTATCACCTTTGATGACTGCTTATTTTCTAACATTGTAGAATGAACACTATTAATATTATAACTTCCATCTTCTCCCTTAGAATTATTAATATCTAATACTGATAACAACCCTACATTCTTCTTATTACTATAATGTCCACACTTACTATACTCTTCTGGATTTTTTATATCTTCATCACAATACTTACTTTTTACTATTAGCTTTTTTGCACTCTCACTTAACTTTTCATAAAAATATTCATTTAAATAGTTTTCTACTCCCTTATAATCTACTGCTGAAATATTTTCATGGGTTACTAACTTAACACTCCCGTCTTCATTCTCTCCTACAATCTGAAACACAATTCCATCTATCTTTACATAATTATCAGTTTGACTTCCTTGATATATTTTTCTTTTCTTTGTATCTTTTTCTATAATATGATTTAATGTCTCTACTACCTTTACTACTCTTACTTTTTCTGTTTCATTATTAAAGCTATCTTTTATTTTATAGTGAATCTCATACACTCCGACCTTATTCGTATCTAGTCCACTCTTATTGATCTCTACATCTTTGATATCCATCTTTCCATCCTGATTATCTACTACACTCTCAACTCCTGGGTCTTGATACTTTTCTCCTTTATTTATCGTTATTTCTTCTTCTCCTTTTAACTTAATCTCTGGTCCTTTATGGTCCACTCTTGACGAGAAGATTCCACATTTTAAGTATACATAGTATTGATACTCTCCCTTTTCTTTTCTCACCTTTACCCATGATGTTTTACTATCACAAGCTTGTTTCATATAAGCACTTCTTAAATCATCACTTATAAAATCCTTTTCATATAGTTTTTGTAATCCTACTGTTTTTATTTTCTCTCCTGTTGGTAATTGTCCTGTATTTATTTCATAATATCTTTTTCCTGCTTCCATTACTATTTTTTCATTCTTTTTAAACTTTATATAAGGACTTACTATCACAAACCATATTGCTAATGCAACAATAATACACACTACTACTGTTTTTATCTTTTTCATTTGTTTCTCATCCAATTTCACAATCATTCTCCTATCTTATTTTATAACTATACTGCTGATTTCTTAATGTATATAAAAGTTCTATATTCGTTACCTTTTCTAATTCAATAGGTATTTTAATATACAAATATTTTCCTAAATAACTCGTATTTTCTAAGGCGTCTTCTATTTTTAATTCTCTTGTAATATTCTCATTATCTATATATTTAATTTTACCATAATTAGTTGAAAAGTCAATTAATTCTTCACCCTCAAAACTACTAGAAGAAAATCTAATTTCTAATATTTTATATTTTCCAGATAACGATAAGTCAAATGAGGAAACCATACAATTATCATCTTCATCACATGACTCCCTGTTATACGATATTTTATCTGTAATGACAGCACTTTCAAAAGTCATATTTTTCTTATGTCCATTAGGATAAGTAACAATTAATTCCTCCCCTATATTCTTAGATGGATTTTTTGTTATTAATGAAACATCTTTTAAATTTAATTTCATCTTTCTTAAATATATATTTTTATAAGACTTATATTGTTGGTAATAAAGCACAAAGTTATTCTTTTTTAGCTTTTGATCAACTTTAAATATCAAAGCAAAGGTTCTCTCTTCCCCTGTTGAAAACTCTCTAATATCATACTCCTTTCCTATATCATTAAAGTATTTGCTATAAGTACTTCCAGAATAGGTAATATCCGTATTTCCATTTACCAAATGAAAATTACTCATATTCATTTTTCTTTGACTTCCATTATTTTTAACAGTCAAGTTTAAAACTACAAAACTGCTGTTCTCTTCTAATATATTTCCAACTTTATCTCTAGAAGTATAGTAGCTTTCATTTATAACGATAGAATAGCCATTTGCATTTAATACTTGGGCTTCCTTTACCGCCTTATGAGACATATAGTAATATGTACCATAACCAATCACGAATATTGTAACAATACAAAAAACAACATTCATAAAAAACTTGTGTTCCTCATAAAAATATCCCAGTACTCTAATTAACCTCTTAAACTGTCTTTTAAAGATATTTTTATCAAACTCAAAGCTTAATTCTACCTCTTCACGATCATCCTGATTTAACTCAGCAAACTCTTCATCATTACCAAAACTAAATCTTTTCAAATCTAATCCAATAATTCTAATCATAAAAATTAAAATCGTAGCATATTGCGGAATCATACCAATATTTAAAAAATCTCGGAATGCTCTTGCTGTTGCCGTAGCAGAACCACCCTCATAAGTTGCAAAATAGTTTTGTACTATCATAAAAATCAAAATCAAAAAGATATAAGTAATAGCAGGTACTAAATATAAAAACCAAGGTTTCCTTTTTCTTTTCAAGAGCAATAATAAAATAGTTGATACAACCACTACCAGCACTGCAAAAAGATAGAATAATACGCTGGTATAATTGGTAATTGGTTCTAAAAAGGGGTCATAACTAACATAAGTAATGAAGTCTTTTATAAATCCACTTAGCTGCATTGTTTTATAAAGAATAAAACTACATAAGATTAATAAAGCAACATGAATTTTTCTAAAATTCTTTATTAAAAATGCATATGGCTTTCTAAAAATCATTCTACCCCTCCTATTATCTATTTTTAATTATATAGTATTTCATAAAAAAATAAAAGGATTTTCCCTCTTATTTTTATTTATTATTAAACCCTGGTTCCCAGTTTCTTGAAAAACTACTTACAAGACCTGTAATCTTTGCATCCTGAATACGATAATATCTTAATCCTGGTATCACCTCATCAGAAGAGTATTTACCCCAATCAAAATCTAACTCTTCTTTCTTTAATGCTGAGACATTATCACTATTTAAGGTGAATGAAAAATCTGGTTTTTCATCATATATTTTTTCGCCTTTTTTCATTAGTTCTTGAGAATACACAACGGGATCAATACTATATCCTTTAGTTGTTAAATTATTTTGGATGTTTACATCATTAGATTTTAAGGTAGCAGAGCTCCCCCAATTAAAACCACGCAATCTCTTCCTTGGAAATAAGTTCGTCAAATCTACAATTCTAAGGTCATAATCTAATTTAGTGGACTCAATACAATTTTCCCCAACACAGCATGTTTCCTTTATTCCATCGTTACCACGGTAACAATCTGGAGGAGATGGCGGTGAGGAAGGCGGTGGAGTTGGTTCCGTTGTATCAAGAGAAGCATAAAAACATTGAAAACTAACATTCCAGTTATACTTACCAAAACCAGAACCAGAATTACCGAGTTTTGCTTCTATATTATATGTAGGGGAAAAGTTTTGTGGTCTTGAAGAAGATTCATAATTATGATTCACAGCCCAATCCCACCATCTCTCATTAACTGTTTTCGCATTATAAGGAAGACAATAATACATCTTTTTGCTTCGATGTTCCTCGGTATCCTTCGGATCGGTATATCGAACTTCTCCCGTTTTTAATTCAATCCAAGATCCAGGAAAAGTAATCGTTGTCTTATAATGAGGATCCTTATTATTTGGATCATAACAAAGACCTAAAATACCAGTAGTTGTGTTACTATCTGTATTAGCTGGAACAAACATATCTGCATCCCCACTACCAATCGTATTACTACTATCTGGTACAATAGCAGATGTATTAGACCCAGTTTTAGACGGAGAGGCCGCCTCATCATTTCCACCTTCAGTTTCGGTCTTTACTTTGATATAAAAATTGGCAGTTTTTTCTGTAGTATCACAAGAAGAGGTTGTAGAGCACTTAGACAATGCTGCTGAAATATTTGATAAATCTTCAGACAATTCACCTGCATACTGCTTACTTGTCATCGCATCAGTAGAACTGCATCCTGTATAATAACAAGTTTCTGAACATTTGAATCTACTACTGTACTGTCTTTTAATACCTCTTTTATTAATATTATATTTTTTCCAATATCCGGTAGGATTATTAGGGACCACTAAAGATCTTAGCAAATTTTCAACTTCTGTTATATTTCTAAAATAAAAGGGAGAAGCACGTCCAATTTGCATAGGAATATTCGTTGTGCTTTCTGTAGTTGCCCCAGCCTCAGTAACCTTCGGTCCAGGTTGATCCTCAATGTACCAATTAATAGGTCCCCAATCTCTATCGTCTCCACTTCCTCTAAAATAATAATGTCCCCTAGGTCTTATTAATTTTGCCTTCATATAAAATTCGGCACAATTTCTTAGCTTCGAGTCGTTTCCTCCATGAACATAAGATATAATATCATTTGTTTTACAATCATTCGCTGTTTTGTTTTCTATATAATATTCTTTAAAACAAACATCATCACTCTCTGAACCATCTCCATCACAATCTTTCGATGATTTAGAAGATAGTGAAATAACCAAAGGATTATTGTTCTGGTAAACCTGTCTTTGTATATTATTATCAATCTGACCTCTAGTAGAGGTTTTCTTAGTATTACTTTTTTTATTTGAATATACCTTTTTATAACAACTATTAATACATTGCTGTGAATACTTTCCCTCATCACATTGATTAATGCAAGAATCAAACTCATCATTAGGGCCAGCCTGAGTTTTATTTTCATCATTCTCACAAATAGGAACAGGGGCACATTTATTTTTTACTTTTACTTGGTCCAAAATGTTATCATTAATATTAACTCCACATTCTGTCTTACTTTGTACCGTTACCTTGTACTGAAAACATAAACCTGCCTTTACTACTTGGGGAGGGCTATAATTAACAACTAAATGTTCATAACATCTAGTCTTGCATACCCAAGGCGTGGTTCCATCAGTAAGCTTTGCAGAAATAGTATCTACCTTTGAAATATATAAATAGTCTTCTTGTAAATCATTAATATCTTTTTCATTACAAGTAGTAGTAATATTTTTAAGCTTATTTAAATCATTGGAAATGATGTGATTACATCCCGATTCTACGGCATTACAGTACTTATTTACAATACTAGTTTTAATCGAATTAGCCTGTTGATTTATTTGATCAATTGATCGTGGAGCAGCTTCCTTTAATTTATGTTGATAGTAATAGATTTGTAATAGAGAATTTGTAATTTTCTCTATTTGTTTTTCTGTTAAATTAAATGCAACCTGTGAAGAATCACAATCACTTAAAAATTTGCCATAATAATTAGAAGATTGCCAGGTTCCTAAATCCCCACCCCAAGCCTCAAGATTTAATTTGGAGTCCTTAAAGTGTTTTCCCGCTCTAGAAAGAGTACATACCTCTGTTCCATAACGAACGTTAGTAACAAGATTGGTAGACTGTGGATTTTGCACATATAAGAAGGCTGCATTCCCACTAAGAGATAGTTCTTTAAAACTATCATCATGCTCTATCTTAAAGTTTCCCGCAGTACAAGTTAATTTTTCTATACACTTCGGAGGATTGCTGCTATCATAACTACAACATTCACTTCTTTCAGAATTGCTTTTTAAGATAACAATAACAATTGCCTCCTTGCCTGGTCCTAATTTCCATGAATGAGTCCCTGTAAATTTTTTCCTTTTCACATCAACATCATCTAATTCATCATCTACTGTTGTTAAATTCTTCTTTGTGATTTTTTCATCAAAACTCATTTCATCCATAGTACCTTCATCAACTGTAATCAAATAAGCCACATATTCCAAACTAGAATCTTTTGGAGTAATAGTAATCGTTCTATCACCGATCTCATTAAGACTAACACCAGATGTACGATTATATTGACTTGCACTAATTTCAATTCCTACTTGATTTCTACATTTATTAGATGCATCTGCACAACTACTCCCAGAACCAGAACTCTTTGTAGATTTAGCTAAAACAGTTATTGGTAATATCAGGATTACCAATAATATGATTACCTTCTTTCTCATTTTGCACCTCCTAAACCAGTATTGTTTATCTAACATTTAAATTTACTTAGCCAGCTCATATGGACTATCATAATTCCCAGAACCACTTTTTATTTTTACGTTACTATCCAAATAGGAGACCAATCGGATACCATTTAAATCGTTATAGTTATACTTTTTGCATCGAACTCCTCTACCCCAATCCATATAACAATACTCTTTAGCATTACTACTATAATCCCTATACCAATAATATTCATCAAGTGTAACACTAAACAAATCATACAGACTTGGTATCAAAAATCTAACAGAATATTCTTCCTGATTACTCTTTTGTTGATATCCAATTTTATTAATATAATTATGAATAGTAATAGTTTTCTTACTAAAATATTTAGTAGATAAATAATTTGAAATATCATTAATCATATGATAACCTATATTACCCTTTTTATTTGGATTATAGGTGACTGCTGAAGTATCACTGAATCTAACATGGTACTTATCTCCCTCTAGATTTACAACACCATCCATAATGACCTTAGTAGTACCATCCTTCTCTTTTCCTATAACTCTAAATGTATATCCTGAATAATTAATATATTCTCCTACCCTTGCCTCTGATACCTTTTCTCCTACTTTTAATTTCTTCTTATTTTCCTTTATGATATAGGGATCTCCTATTGTTCCATCTCCCCCAACAACATCACTCTCTTTTTTTATGTTTATTGTTGGCCTAATACCTATATTCTCACTTTTACTATACATTATATATTTTGATGCGTTTAATGCTATCACCTTTGATGACTGCTTATTTTCTAACATTGTAGAATGAACACTATTAATATTATAACTTCCATCTTCTCCCTTAGAATTATTAATATCTAATACTGATAACAACCCTACATTCTTCTTATTACTATAATGTCCACACTTACTATACTCTTCTGGATTTTTTATATCTTCATCACAATACTTACTTTTTACTATTAGCTTTTTTGCACTCTCACTTAACTTTTCATAAAAATATTCATTTAAATAGTTTTCTACTCCCTTATAATCTACTGCTGAAATATTTTCATGGGTTACTAACTTAACACTCCCGTCTTCATTCTCTCCTACAATCTGAAACACAATTCCATCTATCTTTACATAATTATCAGTTTGACTTCCTTGATATATTTTTCTTTTCTTTGTATCTTTTTCTATAATATGATTTAATGTCTCTACTACCTTTACTACTCTTACTTTTTCTGTTTCATTATTAAAGCTATCTTTTATTTTATAGTGAATCTCATACACTCCGACCTTATTCGTATCTAGTCCACTCTTATTGATATCTACATCTTTGATATCCATCTTTCCATCCTGATTATCTACTACACTCTCAACTCCTGGGTCTTGATACTTTTCTCCTTTATTTATCGTTATTTCTTCTTCTCCTTTTAACCTAATCTCTGGTCCTTTATGGTCCACTCTTGACGAGAAGATTCCACATTTTAAGTATACATAGTATTGATACTCTCCCTTTTCTTTTCTCACCTTTACCCATGATGTTTTACTATCACAAGCTTGTTTCATATAAGCACTTCTTAAATCATCACTTATAAAATCCTTTTCATATAGTTTTTGTAATCCTACTGTTTTTATTTTCTCTCCTGTTGGTAATTGTCCTGTATTTATTTCATAATATCTTTTTCCTGCTTCCATTACTATTTTTTCATTCTTTTTAAACTTTATATAAGGACTTACTATCACAAACCATATTGCTAATGCAACAATAATACACACTACTACTGTTTTTATCTTTTTTTGTTTTAACATAAAAAAACCTTCCTCATCCTCTATATAAATTATAGTTCATAGATAAAGTCAGGTCAATCTATTTAGTAAGATTTATTAAATTTATTTTAACAAAAAATCTTTCCCCTTATGAGGTTCATATCTTAATAAATCATTATAATTTTGTTGTCTCAATACCTCATAAATTACAATTGCACAACAATTAGATAGGTTAAGAGCCCTTACATCAGAGGTCATAGGAATTCTCATACAATGATCCAAATCATCCTGTAAAATCTCTTTAGGAATCCCACTAGATTCTTTTCCAAAAATAAAGTATAGCTCCCTATTATCTTCATTTTTATAATCAAAACTAGTATGAGGCTTTTTTCCATACCTTGTAAAATAATAATAAGTTCCTCTATTCTTGGTTTTAAACTCATTAAAATCTTCATATACCTCGTAATTTAAGTGTTCCATATAATTAGCACTACACCTTTTTAAATACTTCTCATCTAGGGAAAATCCTAGTGGTTTAATTAAATGTAGTTTTGTATTAGTCGCTACACAAGTTCTCATAATATTCCCTGTATTTTGTGGTATTTCAGGTTGATATAATACAATATGATTCATTTACTTCCTCCTAAAAAGGAGAGATTAATCTCCTATTCTATTTCTCTTTAAAAATTGTTCTGTATCTGTAATAGTTAATTGATACTTTTTGCTATTTTGAATAATATCCCTAATTTTATTATCCTCAAATACAACTAACGCTGGATAATAATTATTTAACTTTTGTTTATCCTGATATTGATCATTAAATTTTTTGGTAAACGTATCAAAGTCTGTATTACTTAAATTTACATAGGTAATATAAGTCTTAAGATTTTTCTTTTCGATTAACTTTTTGAAACTCTTTTCAAATTTTCTACAGATATCATTACTAGCTGTACATAAATAGATTACAGTAGTCGGAGCCTCTTGTACATAATGCTCTAACTCTTGATCTGTTATTTCAGGTAATATATCTCTTAATATAGGAGTTTCTTTCTGATAATTAGAATAAACAACATAGAAACGATATAGATAGTATACGAACAAAAAGGTAATTAAAAATATAGTAACTAAAATCATATAATTCCTTGTTGGAACTTTTCTTAAATCCTCTTTTTTCGTCTTAGTCACAATACCACTCTCCTATCTATTTATATTCTATCACAAATCATAATAATTAGTAATAATAAAATACATTATTTTAGCTTCTTGACAATACAGATAATCTCCTCGCTGGTCTCATCATAAAAATTAAATTGTTTTGTATAAGGAAACGGAAAAGAATAAGAAGTACAACTAGTAATATGATTTAAGATATACGTTTTCCCATTTTTATAAAGGATTGGAAAACATCTCTTTTTATAATCAATTAATCGATACCTGAACTGAGAATTGAGCGAAAGAGGATTATTTTTTATGACCATATTACAAACCCTGCCATATACCATAATCTCCAACGGAAGCGAACAGGAAAACTTTTTTTGAAAATTCTGAACCATTCTTTGTATCTCATATTCATTTAATTCTATAGATACTGGTATTACTGGTAATCCATTCTTTAATAAATAATATGCAGAATAACTATTAGTTATATTCAAAAAATAACTTCCATAAGTATTTGAATAGTTTGAAAACAAAATATTTTCCCCTACAATATTTTTCTCTTGTAATGCCTCATCTATTTGAAATAGATTCCGATCTAACTGGTAATATACTTCTTTTCTATCTTTATATTGATGATATAGTGCTAAGTCATTAACATAAATTCTTTGAAACCCTAACTGTAGGCAAGTTTTTAATTGACTACAGTTAGTAACACTAGCTGTCAAATCATTATGTGTATTTGTATTAATTTTAGGGAAAGAAACCTTCCTTTTTAAAAATAATTTCCTCTCATCACCACGTATTTGGGTTAATTTCTCTATAACCGTTCTTCTTAACTCATTTAACTCTTTAATAGATACAAAGACATCTCGATCCATATCGATTTCCACATTTGTAGAGAAAAAGGGAGTATTCCCTAACTTTTCTACTTGCTTTTTTATTCTATCTTTTGAAATACTACTAGTAACAGCTATCTCTACAATTCCTTTTTCCTCTTCTACTTTATGTACTCCATCGTATACAGCAATCCTTAATTTTTGATTTTTTTTAGCTGTTATAAAAAACTGAACGGCAATCTTTCTAGGAGAAAAATTCTTTAAAGATTTGATTAGTTTTTTATCTATTGTTTTATACACATGATCTAACGTAGTCAGGCCAACCTTATTATCCACTATTACAGTGCCAGAAGAAGAAGAAATTAAATTCTTAGATTCATCATATAAGTAATTAACAATAAATCCCTTTCCACTTTCTAAAAAACGAATTCCATCTTCTTGATTTATTTCCTTGTTTAATCGAATCATAATGTACTTTTTCGTAACACGGACTACTTTTCCAATCGGTAATCCTATATGATTTGAGAAGGTAGGATTCATCATCCTTTTATCACAAAATAAATTTCCTGTTGTAAAATCTCTATTAAATAATACTCTCAACTTTTCCATCTCTTCTGCAATAGAAAAATTTTCTCCATCAATTAACCTACGATAAAATCTGGTAATAAATCCTACATACTCTGGACTCTTCATCCTTCCTTCTATTTTAAAACTTTGAATATCACTGTTTAATAAGTCCTGAAATTTAGAAGAAGTATTCAACTCCTTAGTACTAAGTAAATACTGATCCTTTAGAATAATTTTACCATTTTGCTCTAAGTCATATTTCAATCTACAATTTCCAACACACTCTCCTCTATTTCCACTACGTCCCCCTAAAACGGAACTCATATAACAATTTCCAGAATAACTAATACATAAAGCTCCATGAATAAAAATTTCCTTTTCTATGTTCACGGAAATTTGATTAATCTCGTCCAAGCTCATCTCCCTGGAAAGAACTACCCTTTTTACCCCCAAATCAGAAAGTAATTGAATCGTTTCTATACTACTATTATTCGCTTGAGTAGAAGCATGAATCTCTAAATTAGGAAACATTTCCCGTACTAAACAAATCATCCCAAAATCCTGCATGATTACGGCATCAATTCCCTCTTTGTGCAAAAATTCAATAGTCTTTAAAAAAGAAGATACTTCCCCATCTTTAATTAATGTATTCATAGTAGCATATAATCTTACTCCATATAAATGACATAGATAAATTGCATGTTTCATCTCTTCATTTGAAAAGTTTTTTGCATAATGTCTTGCCCCAAATTGTTTTAGCCCAACATAAATAGCATCCGCTCCATTATGAATGGCTTGATAAAGACTTTCCATATCCCCTGCTGGTGCCAAAAGTTCATGTTTCATAATATCACCTCCTTAACAAACTAAAATTCATTCCTTATTTTTACTAGGGACGCTTCTTTTATGATAATCAAAAATAGTAACATTTAAATACAATCTAATATGATCTTTGTAAATATAATTAGATATGAAATCTATAATACACTTTTTTTCCTCTTTATTGGAGGCCAAAAATACAAAAAAGGAATTATTAAATTGCCCAGATTCACTAAACATATTATTAACCATTTCTTCTTTTAAAATCCTGTTTTGAATCCCTATTAATTTCATCATAACCTTAATATCCTGATCTCTTTTCTTATAAAATATAAATGTTAAAGAATTATCCGTTTCTAGTATATCCCAACAAATATCAATTTCTAATTTTTGGAAATAAAATAAAATGATATGATCTAAAATAAACTTCATCTTACTCATACCAACGGATGTTTTGTGATGCCAAAATAATTTATATAAATCCCGATGTTCAATTTCTTCTTTTATAAATCCTACAAGAGCAGAAATTTCTCCACTTAAAGTACAATGACCTGTTTTATAACGATTTCTAATATCCCTGGGTAATATATCAAAATAATAATCCATATTAATGCCTAATCTCTTAATCAAATTATCATCTTTAAATGTATGATCATTACACAATGTTACTATATCTAAAAAATCTGTATCTTGGAAAATACCATCCTCGTAACCTCCCACATCAAAATAGTACTCTTGGAGTAAATCTAAAGATTCCTCTGGCATATCCTCTTTATCTGTCTTTACCAAAGAGGTAATCATCTCTAAACCAACTGGATCAAAATATCGATCCTCGAAATCTAAAATTTTTTCCTGTAAACTGGCTATATATATTAAAAAGTCATATAACATAACTTCATGAAATCCCCTCATGTAATGATAAGAAGAATCCCTAGTCCAATAAAATAATTCTCTCATGGTTTGAAAACATTTATCAAATTGTTCTTTCACTAACATTTTATTAGCGTATTTCATTAAAAAAGTCTTTATTTTTTCATCTTTAGGGAATCCCTCTACTTCCATGAAAAAATGAATCACATGATTATAAAATTCACTATGACTAACACATACAATCATTTGATACACCCACCTTTTCTAATATTTGGTCAAAATAAGAATCTAATTTTTGATAAACATCATCATCTACCATAGAAAACGGATTATATTGGTTATACTTACTATTATGCATCAAATACATAGCAACACTATCAGCAAATAATATAGAAGCATCAGAATGATCCTTTCTTAATCCTGAAGTATATGGCCTCATAGCATTTATAAAACTTTCTGGGACCTCTTTCTTTCCCTTTGATAAAAACAAATGAAAAATTTGTCCTAAGAGGAAAAAGAAAACATAAACAGGATAACCCTCCTCTTTTTTCTCCATCATATTACTACACAATAGTAAATATCCGCCAATATCAACGATCGGAATAATAGAGGAGTTAAACTCACAACTTGTTTCATCTAATAAATAAATTACCAATTTTTTAGACTTTATTATTTGATAAAATAACGGTTGTTCCCTTTTTAAATACTGAAAGATTTCGAGAATCTCTGACTTAGATATATGATCATGATTCTTCCTATTACGAAATGTTTTTAATAAATTTAATATCTCTGGTATAGTTTCTAAAAAAGTACTTTCTGTCTTTATATCTCTCAATAAGTTTAAAATAAATCTCCTTAGTGGTTGTTCTTCATGTATAATATAAAACCCGTCCTCACCAAACCAATCTACAGAGTTAAAATCAGATGATTTATAAAAGGTACTAACTTCATGTACTTTCAATAAATAATCTTGTTTCAACTCCTCTATTGTTATATTTTTAAAATGGTCAAGTAACATCTTCAAATATTCAATGAATTCAAAACTCTTGCTTAAAGTTAAAATGTTAGGTATGTCATTAAAATACCCATTCACAGTGGGAGATATTTGTTTATAAAAGATAGACTCATTATGATTTGAAAATATTCGGTCCCTTTTGCATAAATCCAAGATAACAATATCAACATTATAAAAATAATTATTTTCCCTCACATCCTCTATAAACTTCTTAGCTATGGCAATATCTTTCTGATTGAAACACAAAACAATATAATAAGAATACTGACATCTACATGCCCTCATATAATCAATTAATTGGTGATCATACCCAAATCTTAAGTTCCTATTACTTGCTTTTTTAATTTCAAAAAGAATTACTTCATCTTGATGACGATAAAACTTAAAGTCTATTTTTCCATTTCCAACCACGGTTTCACGATTAATATCGACATCAATTTTATGAAAATAAGCGTCTAATAGGCATATTAAGACCTCCTGAATCCCAATCTCAGACATAGGAATTTCATCATGCCAAAATATCTCACTTAAATTACCATGGTCTATATTCTCTTGGATAAAATCTAACAGCTCTTGAATTGATTGATACAAGCTCATATCTTTTTTCAATGAGTTTTGTATTTCCAACGGCAAAATATCTAGATAAGGAAGAAGCATAGATGGATGCTCATTTAGATACTCCTTTAACTTTTTTGAATCATCAGAAATAAAAAGAAAAACAATATCATCTATAAATAGACGATCCTTATACCAATCAATATTATATAAATTCTGGTTAATCTCTTCTTCTTTTAAAATATATTTATGAGTTATATCTTTAAGTTTATATTGATACTTTTTATTTTTTCGTAATTCTCTTAACCGAAAAGGAATCGTATCATCACTCAAAAATCTATAAAGTAATATCTTAGATAGGCTATCCAAACGATGATAATACTTGTCCTTTGTATACTCTATTAAATTAGAAAAAGTAATCACACACCTTCTAAATTGTTCTCTTCTTAAATACCTCGGTGCAACTTCATCAATAATATCCTCTATTTCCTGATCTTTATTTTCCTTAATTAAATACTGTATTGTATGATTAAATATTTCGGTATAACGGGTTTCAAACAAAATCATATTATCCTATCCATTGCCTTAATTTAGTAATAGGCAATTTCCTCCTTAGCTTATTTTAAATAGTATTAAATATAAAAATATTTTAGCCATATACTTATTTTTTTGTTACTTCTAATAAAATATTTTGATACAAGTTACTTAATATATCAAATATGCCACCTTCTTTTAATAATTCTATAAACACTTTTCTTCTTAGAAACTGATTCATATTTAATATTTCTTCTTTTTCAGCCAATTCATATAAAAATTGATTCATTTTATCACTTGGCGTCATATTTAGTATAAAAAGTTTTATAATATCAACACCAAAGTCCATTTTTAATAGACGATATAATAAGG
>CAJTUT010000007.1:0-7253 GCA_910579455.1 uncultured Bacilli bacterium | reverse complement strand
TAATAAGGCCTCCCGATATTGATATCCTGTTCGTGGCTGATAACCATAAATATATTCATACTCATAACTAAGATCAAAAGGTCTTAACATGGATTTTGCTATTTCTTGATTGTTTTTAGTATTAATCTTTTTTAGATACTGCTTATACATGGGAATTCTTATTTCTTGCTGCCATCTATTAACAAATGCTTTTTCTACTAAACGATAAGAAGTAATTTCTTCATAATCATCAAAATTTAGATCTCTCCAACCAGAATTACACTCATCGAAGTGGTAAATTATCACTTCTAAATCAATATTTTTTTCTGACTCTGCATTTTTCTCATCTGTACTGGAATACTTTATTAATATTAAAACAAGATAAATTTGAATAATGGGATGAATAAAGTGATACCATTCTCCTCTTTTTAAAAAAAACGAACTATTAATTACCCTATCAATACATTTCGGATATAAAGTATTTAAAGACAGTAATTCCTCTTTTCTAAAAACCAATCTTTTTTTTATAATTAGTAACTGAGCCAACTCATATAATTCTTCAGTTTCCTCCCACGTAAAATCATTTTCCATAATCAAATAGTCCACAAAATTAATTAAAAATTTCATTTCATCTTCTAAATAACAATGTTCAGAAAAATATTGACATAATAAATAAAGGGGTTTCTTATAATGGACCAAACTTCCAACTAACTCATTTTTTTCTAATCTAGAAATTTTTTTCTTAACATCTGAAGCAACTTCCCATTCTTTTAGTAATTTATTGGTACTTTCAATATACTCATTATCTCCAATAAACTCCTTTATTTTATCATCTACTAAAGATAAATCTTCTTCCTTATCTTTCTTTCTTTTATGATTCAATTTAGGAATCCCATTTTCCTGTGGATAAATATCTCCATTTTGTAATTTGTCTATAACCTTATCTACTTCTTCTATTAATTTTTTGGGAACTTTAAAATGAAAAGAATCATATAAAATAGGAATATCATCATATCTTAGCATTTTTAGACCTGGTAAATCATTATCATATTCATAATCATATACTTCACTTTTTATACCATATAGTAGAAATTTTCTTAATTCATTCTTATACTCTTTATAAAACGACTCAAAAACATCAGGATATAGATTCTTAATTTCTAATATTTTTTCTATATAAAATAACTGTTGATCTTCAAAAATAATAAATTCTAATAAAGAAGCAATATATTCACTAAAATCATATTTATTTACAAGCTGATGAAGTAGCTCAAAAACTAGTTGAAAACGTTTAGAATCAAAGTAATAAATATTTTCTATATCGTTGAAACTCTCCTCCATGAATTGAATTAAATAGTTTTGTATTTTTGAAGAAAAACCAAATTCTGTTACCGCAGCTAATTCAACAAAACAAGAATAGTCCGTATTAACTACCTGATCTATCATTTGATTTGTAATCCTAAGTTCTAACTTCTCTACTTCATATAAATCCTTAAATAAAACAAAGTCTTTATTGATAATTCCCCACAAATGAACACATTCATTCATACTTAAATTTTCATTATAAATATATGGAATATAAAATGCCATATTATTTTTTAAGTACTCATAAATGAAGTCCTTATAAGAAGGATTTCTAAATTTTATTACCACATCTAAAGAGGACTCTTCCCCTTCTTTGGTGATAGTAAATTCATTATCCATCCTTTTTAATAGGGACTTAAAATCATTCAAGTCGTTTTTTTCTATTTTCTTAATGTTCACAATATCATTATATTTTTTATGTAAAATCCTTGTATCTAGCCCATTATCATTCAATGCAATAATCATCAATAATAAAATAATCTCTAGGGGTTGTTTATTTAAAGTATCTTCCCAAAATTCAAACGGATGATTTAAATAATCAATCATTTGATAAACAAAGTCATAATTATTTAAATGCTTATATGAATCATAACTATTCAAGAAAGTTTGGACATACCTTGGATTATAATTATTATTATCAACTATCGTTTTCCAATGATGAAGTAAAATATTAGAGTGATTCCATGATAGCTTTGCGTGATTAATATGATTAAATAATATATTAAACTTAGAAGTTTTGGATATTTCCTCTAAATTAATAGAATACTGATATAATTGATATTTATCCCTTAGTCTAGCATTTAACTGAACACCATCCTTTAGAATATATTCTCTAGTAGTTATAATAAACCACTTATCCTCAAACTTTTGGATATATTTTGAGAAATTTATAATTTTCTCTTTTTCGTTCTCTGTCATACGAAAGTTATATTCTGTATCTCCCCAGAAATCATCAAAAAAATAAATTTGTTTCTTTTCCTCTTTAAAAATCTGATATAACTCATCCAAACTTTCCACACTAATAAATTCGCAATCAGGATTAGAAGTAATCAGGTAAGAAGACAGCATCCTTCCTAATATAGACTTTCCAATTCCTGGTTCTCCAGTAATAATAATAGTTTTTTCTTTTAAAAGTCTATCAAGAGCCTCAACAAACACCTCATTTACAGAAAATATCTTTTGTTCTTCCTTGATTTTATCTAATTCAAGACTCGTTTTTGTATATATGGCATTATTTCTTATTTTATCTAAATAATGGGATAGAACGAAGGAATTAGGGACTAAAAGTTTTAAATACTCAATTTCTAATTTATGATATTCTGGATCTACTAATAATTGATTTAAATCATTTTTATCAATAATATCCTCTTTATGTAAATATCCCTCAAACAAGGAAAGCAATATTTCCCTTTTTTCCTTACTGATCACTGTAGAGGTTACAATAACATATCGATCTGGATTTTCTCTTTTTACCCGTTCTATTTCCTTCTTAAGAGAGAAAACAATATTACTATTCTTATTTTTATATCTTTTTACCTGACCAATTACATTTTCTTCTAAATAATAAAGATCAATCCCACCATCTTTAATCCGCTGATTCATTTTAACTTGTTGTCTATCCCGAATTTGTAATACACTAGCAGCAAAACTCTCAAATTCACTATCAGATAACAATTCATGAAAATCATAATCTCGCATATACATCACTTTCTTTAGTACCATTATAACATAAAACAACCCTTTTGAGAGAAAAATATCCCAAATTTTTCCAAAAAAATCTCTATTAAATTCAGAATAATAATAAACAAGGAAGGTCCAATTTCCCAATAAATCCTTTTGTAATTTTTTATAAAATCTCTCGTAGATCCCTCCCCTAGTATCCTGCTAATTACAAAAAAACTTAAATCAAAATCCTCTAATCCATTTCCAATCATTCTATACTTAGAATGAACCTCAATAAGAGTATGGAATATAAAAGAGCATAAGTCAATTTTCCATTACTACCAAACAAAAGTCTACATAAATTAAAAAACAATCTGTATTTTATATATTACCTGAACTTATACTAATACCTTATGCATATATTTAATTATGAATAAAGACGTAGAAGAAATGGTAAAAAGACTGAGTTTTGAAAATTTCATTTGGATTGGATTCATTATAGTATCTGCCTTAGATATTTATGGAGATGAACTAATCAAAAAGGGGTTGATATATAATGATAAAGAAACACTACACAAAGCAAACAAATTATTCCTAAAACTTGCCTACTTCTCAATTTTAGTATACTTCTACTTTCTAATTAGAAACTATAGCGACTATAAAAAATATCAAAATAAAAACTACCAAATAAGACTCCTTGGCAGCATCCTAATTCTAGCGGGAACACTATGTCTCATCTATTTTCAAAAAAATAATACCACTCCTGTTGATTCGTCCTCTAATGTTTAGTCTTTAAGTTTTCAATTTCTTGATTTAGAGCATGAACCATTTTCTTAAGCATTTCAATATTTTGTTCATTTGTCATATGATAAAAAGTACCTTTTTGATCTCTTCTTTCCGCTTGTACCTGTTTATAAAAGGCATTTGTACATAAAACCTGAGCAGTTAGCATCAACCAATTTCCTAATGCATTTTGTTCATTTGCGGTTAAATCATCAATTAATAAATAGCCAACAACTACAGCACTAAAGGAAAAAGCCTTTGCTGGAATATCAGGAATTAGATTCATAGTATCACCTATCAAATTATATTATTCAAATCTTTAGAATATATTTTAATATGAGTACAGAAGAAAAAAAAGAATTATTAAATAAAATAAAAGCTGAAAATATAGTTTGGATTATTTATTTTGCTTTAATCGGACTATGTCTATATGGAAACAAAATAGAAAAACATTATGTTTTATATCAGGATCCCTACAGTAAAAAAAAATATCGTCAAATTACAATCTTTATTTTTATTGTAGCAATAACCGTATATCTGTATTTTTTTTGTGATAACTATAAAGATGTAAGTCATTTAAAAGCAACTGACTCTAGAAAGAAAAAGGACTTAAGTAAATTGAGTCTTCTAGGATCTACCCTAATTTTATTAAGCGGAGTTATCTTTCTATATATAGCAATTGTGGATACTGATCTAGATGTGGAAATTGCTTTTAACTAACTATTTTTGGGAAATCTTTTCCTGTTTTGAAAGAACCCAATCGTAATTTGTATCATTTATAATCTCACCATCGCAACATGAACAAACTACAGAGTTTTGATTTTCCAAAGCAAAACCACAACTAGGACATTTATTATCATGATTCCCTTGGATTCTTCTAATAAAGGTCATTTCATAATTATAAACACTTTTTTTATCTTTATTTCCCTTCACAATATTTCCTTCTTCATTTATTATATAATCGTAGCACCATATAGTAGAGCTGATTTTTATAGATACCTCTTGATGGTTCTGTTCTATATCCACTACTCGAAATGTAATCTGCCTAAAATGATTCATAATATTCTTCTGCTTTTTTAGTTTGAGTATTTCTAATTGTGATCGATACATATGATACAAACTATCTGTACAATTTTTTCGTAAAGTATCATAATCAAAGTCCATGCGAGCAATCTGAATCTCTTTATATTTTTTAAATACGATATTTTTAAACTCTTCTAAATTAAAATTAGGAATTACTTTCTTTACTCTTTCTTCCATTTTTACATACTCTTGATTCAAATTAACATGTTCTAAAGATTTTATTTCCTGATTCTTCCTATAATTTTTTCTAATAAAATAAATGGATAGGATCATAACAATAATAAATAAAATAATTGTTCCAAAAAATACATCTTTACCGGAAGAATTTAAACCATAGTCCCAACTAGAACTACTATTTCCAAAAATAGAATCACCAAAAGAAAACAAGAAAAAATTATAATTATTATCCCAACTTAAATCTGCATCTACAGAACATGGGTACAATAAAAAAATTCCAATACTAACTAATACAATAACAACGTATATTAATCTTTTCCTTTTTTGCTTCATTTTCTAACAACCATTTGGATTTAAATCCAATCCTTTTCCTTTTAATTATAAGCTATTCCACAATAAATACATTTTCCACTAACATATACTCACGACGTTTTGTAGCTTGTATCACATATAAAAGACTATTCTCTTTTAATATGTTAAAAAAGCTTTTTAATCAATAAAGTAAATGTCTAAAACTACTATATATCTCAATCCCAACTCCACTTTTTACATTAAACTTATCATAATTCTGACAAATTCCTGAGAAGTTAACCTTTTTAACCTTTCCTATAAAGAAAGATATAAATCATAAGTTATAAAATGTCTTATCCATCCCTTCATCATAAAAATAAATGAACTTAAACAAAAACATGACCCGCATAGATTTTACGTTTATCACCTATATGATTCTTATCATAGAGTGAAATATCCATTCTAAAAACTCCTTATTATAAATAGATTATACCATAAAAGTTTACTATTTGTATTACAATTTCAATATTTTTATAAAAAAAGTAGATTTCATTTTCAATAAATCTACTTATGTTAAAGTTACCTTATAATTATTCGTAATTATCTGCTTTTACTTCCATGAAACTTTGTGGATGATTACATACTGGACATACTTTCAAAGCATCACGACCTTCATATACATAACCACAATTGCGACATACCCAAATTTTATCACCATCTTTATGGAAGATCCTATCGTCCTTAATATTTTGAAGTAAGGTAAGATATCTTTTCTCATGTTCCTTTTCAATCTCTCCAACTTTTTCAAAAAGATTTGCAATTCGATCAAACCCTTCTTTCCTAGCTGTTTCTGCAAACTCCTTATACATTTCTGTCCATTCGTAATTTTCACCTGCTGCTGCATCCTCTAAGTTGATAATAGTATCTGGGATTTCACCTCCATGTAACTCTTTAAACCAAAGTTTAGCATGTTCCTTTTCGTTATCTGCTGTTTCTAAAAAAATCTCAGACAATTGTTCATATCCATCCTTTTTGGCCTTTCCAGCATAGTAAGTATACTTATTCCTTGCCTGACTTTCTCCCGCAAAAGCTGCCATCAAATTAGCTTCTGTTTGACTTCCTTTTAATTCCATTCTTATACTTCCTTTCTTTTTTATTCCTATATTCTAATAGGATTCAACTATTATTATAAATTTACATTTTTAAATTGTCAATTATTCTTTTATCTGTTAATTTAAGTTTGAAGTGCAACATTTCATAATTGAAAAAGACATATGAATAATCTATAATATCTTTTCGCTACAAAAAGAAAGGAAAATTCATATGTCTAAAGCAAATAATACACTAAAAAAGAAGGAAAATCAATATCGTCATCTCAAAAAAGACGATAGAATAGTTATTGAATCTCTTATTAATCAAAAAGATATAAATGGAAAAAGACTATTTAATAATACTGATATTGCTAACTATCTTGGAGTTCACAAATCTACTATTTCTAGAGAACTTAAACAAAGGAGAAAAGAGAAAATGTATATTCGAACTGGTAAAACTAAAACCATGCCTTATACTGCTGAATATGCTCAAAATGATGCCAATTTTAAAAGAGGTTTATCTAAAGGCGAATATAAACTCAGAAAATATAAAAAAATGGCTAAATTTATTGAAGATAAAATCAAAATAGATCAATGGTCTCCTGATGTTATTGTTGGTTATATGAAAGCTCATCATATGTTTAGCTATTCTGAATTTGCTCCTATTACTACTCCAACAATTTATAATGCGATTAGATACCATATTATTAACGTAAAACTAGAAGATACTAGAAGAATGAAATATAAGCCCGAATATGAATATAAAGGCAAATCCGATTTACCAGCTTCTAAAGTTGAGTATAGTATTAATAATCGCCCCGA